>NZ_CP062252.1:2168571-2845357 GCF_014863605.1 Pseudomonas allokribbensis | reverse complement strand
GCGGGGCAAAGGAATTGGTTGGTTGCGGCCAACCAAAGGAGCATCGTCAAAAGCGTTAACCGTCAGGCGTCACAGGCACTCCTGGGCAGCCCGTTCAAAACTCGACGGTGTGAAACTTGAAGCCAGCAAGTGGCGCTCGTACAAAAACACCTTGCCGCCGTCCTGCGCCTTGTAGGCTTCCAGCACGTTGTCCGCCGACACTTTGCTCGGCACCACGATCCGGTAGCTGCGCTGGGTCTGCGAGACCGTCGGGTTCATCGCACCGTGCTGCAATTTCGGCACAACGCATTCGGCGTATTGGGCGGGCGTCTTGTGGGTCTGCAAGGTCAGCGTCGGGTCGTTCGGTGCGGAGGCGCAAGCAGTCAGCAACAAAGTGGCAGACGCCATGGCAGGGATAAAAAAGGCACGCATGGATAAAATCCTGAAAATAAACGGTTCGGTTCTCAAGCAACGTTCAGCGTCACGGGCGCTGCCGTTGCGATTTTTGATTTGGGTGTTCAGCCAGCACTCACCAGGGCCTTGAGCGAGTCATCGAACTGCTTCAGGGCGCTGAATTGCAGATCCCGTTGCTGTTCAATCTGCGCTGCAATCTCGGGCGCTGCCTTGTTGTGGACCCACACCGAAGGCATCTGCTTTTGCACTGCGCCTTCCGCCTTGCCGATGTATTGCAGGTTGGCGTCGTAGAAGCGTGCGGCGAACCGTGCTTCGACCTGGCTGTTGCGTTGCGTCAGCAAACGGTTGTGGGTGTCGAGCATCACCACCACATCCGGATGGGCTTGCACCAATGAATCGAGGTTGTCGTAGACGGTCACCGAGAGAAATTGCTGCTGCAGCGAACTCATCAACCAGTCGATGGCCAGTTCCGGATCGGAGCTGTTGACGAAGGCGTCGCGGATCCGCGCATCGAGCGCATCCTTGGCACCATTCACCGCCACGTCGTGATAACGCTCCAGGTATTGCTGGTTCTCCAGCGTATTTTCGCTGTACAGCACACCCACGGTTTGCGAATGCTGCAGCCCGCTGCTGGCACCGGCGATGGGCAGAAAATGGCACGTACCGGCGTCGCTTGCGTAAGTCGGTGCGGTCACGGCCACCCCGCCCATCAGCAGGGCGACTACAGCCAGTCGGGTCAATGTCTTCATCGCGCAAATTCCTTCAGCAGCGTCTTCGATGGAGGCGATTTTCCGCCTGTCGGCCGCAAAGCAGAACTTGCGTTTCTTGATGGTCACTATTACTTGAACCAATAGTTGCGCAGCGTGCAGACTGCTGCACACTCGATCACAACGAAAACAAATGAGGATTATCCGTGCGAACCTTTGATTTGATCCGCGATGCCGTGCTGCCCGAATTCCGCGACCGGGTGGCCGAATACCTCGTCGAATACGAAACCGTGCTGGGCCAGTCAGCGGACGATTCGGAGTCGGTGCGGGCCGTCGCCAATCAATTGCGCGGCTATCTGCGCGGGCTCAATACCACGCGAGTGCTGGGCATGGCGGACTGGGAAGAACTGGACCGACGCGTGCTCGCCACCTGGCTCTAGCGATCGCCCGATGACCCGCTAGACTCTTCAGGCTGCGCCCGCAGCACCGGGCCGCCATGGCCCTGTCGCCAGACCTGGAGGTGTCCAATGAGCAATAACACCGAACCGACGACGTTTACCGGTTGGGCCGCCACATCGGCCGGCGCACCACTGGAGCGCTACAGTTACGATCCCGGTCCGCTCGGGGATGAAGAAGTCGAAGTCGCCGTGGAATATTGCGGCGTCTGTCACTCCGACCAGTCGCTGATCGACAACGACTGGGGCATCAGCCAGTACCCGTTCATTCCCGGTCACGAAGTGGTTGGCCGCATCGTGCGTGCAGGCCCGCAGGTCCGCGGCCTCGAAGTCGGCCAACGGGTCGGCATCGGCTGGTACAAGAGCAGCTGCATGCATTGCTCGTCCTGCATCGGCGGTTCCCATCACCTTTGCCCGACCGCCAAACCCACGATCATCGGCAGCCACGGCGGTTTCGCCGATCGACTGCGTACTCACTGGGCCTGGGCGCTGAAGCTCCCGGACAACATCGACCCTGCCCTCGCCGGCCCGCTGTTCTGCGCAGGCTCCACGGTGTTCAACCCACTGGTGGAATTTGGCATCAAACCCACTGACCGGGTCGGTGTCGTCGGGATCGGCGGCCTCGGTCACCTGGCGCTGCGTTTCCTCAATGCCTGGGGTTGCGACGTCACGGCATTCACCTCGTCACTGAGCAAACAGGACGAAGCCAAGCGCCTCGGCGCCCACAAGGTCGTCGCCTCCACCGACAGCAATGCCTTGAAAGCGATTGCCGGTACTCTGGATTTCCTGCTGATCACCGCCAACGCCAACCTCGACTGGACGGCAATGCTCGCCACCCTGCGCGGCAAAGGCCGGCTGCACTTCGTCGGTATCGTGCCCGACGCAATTCCGGTGCACGTGTTCAATCTGATTCCTCAACAGAAATCCTTGTCTGCCTCCCCAGTAGGCTCGCCTGCCACGGCGGCGACCATGCTGGAGTTCTGCGCGCGGCATCAGATCCTGCCGCAGGTTGAGGAATTTCCGATGAGCCGGGTCAACGAAGCCATCGATCATTTGCGCAGTGGCAAGGCGCGGTATCGGATTGTGTTGAACGCCAGCCAGTAAGAAACAAACAGCAAACTAGCCTCTCACCTGTTCCAGACCTGCTGACTGGAACAGGTGATCGCTGGCCGGCATCTGTGATGGCAAGGGATAATGCTAATATGCCATCATTTTAATTCTCAGCAGATTCCGCATGGACGCCACGATTTATCATCTCAAACGGTTATCCCCGATTTTTCTGGTTGTCGCACTGTCCGGTTGCCAGTCGCTCTATGGCATAGACACAACCCCCAAGCCGCCTCCGATTGCGTTCAAAATCTTCGATGAAGCCTTGAAGGTAACGCCTGCCCCCGACTCGATCGTGCGTGAGGCCGACATCGTCACTTACCTGGTGAAGCCTCCCATTGAGGGAAAGCGGTATTACCTCGTGCGATTTGATGGGGACTGCCATCGACCGGATGCGCAGATGGCCTACATGACCAACTCCGGTGGCGTGGTTCTCACGACCGAACGCCGGGGTGCCAGCGATCGCAGACAGCTGCCAGACAAACAAAAGAAACAATTCCTGCAAAGCGCTCAATTCAAAGACGTGTGCGCCCGAACCGCAACGCCGCAATGGCGAGTGATTTCGGCCGCCGAAGATCAGGTCTGGCAAATGATCGACCAGGCCAACCTGAAAGCAGACGGACATTCAGTGACGTTCTGGTCAGCCCGGGTGCTTCCCGCCGAGACACTCACGGCGGACAAGGTTTCCTTGTATTCACAGGTGAGGCAACGCTGGACAGCTGACTGTGTCTCACAGCAACTCACGGCGCTCAGCACCTTCTCGCTCAGCAAAAAAGGCAATGTGCTTGAGGGGGAGTTGAAGGCTGCACGCGAACCGGTTGACCTGAAAAATCTCGACGATGATCAGCGCCGGATCTTTCAGCAAGTCTGCACCAGGCCGCTGGCGCTGGATCAGCTCAGACTTTTCACCGGCCGCGAGCTGAAGCCCTTTGTGTTGCCGGAGCCCGAGCTGGCGCCAACCGTCAAGCAGGCCATCGAAGCCTTGAAGATGCCCGAGCCGGAAAAAAGCGTCGCTCGTCTGCGACAGTCAACGGTCATTACTTCCCAAGGCCAGCCAAGCGAGCCGCCACGCATGGGGCCGATGAATAAATTCCTTCCGGCCAGGGCGGGCAGCCAACTGACCGAACGTTCAGGCTTCGATCTGCATCAGTCGGTCGAATTGAGTTTTCGCGGATTGATCCCCCTCGCCAAATCCACGTTTGCTTATAAAAGACCTCTGGAAACAGAGGAAGAAGGCCTCACCGATCTCAGGTTCACCGGCGACTGGGCGACCATGCCGCTCGGCGCGCATCTGAGTTACACGATTCAAAGGCCTCACAAGTGGTACGAGGAGCCCAAACCGCTGATCGAAAAACAGTTCAACTGCGACGTCAAGGAACAAAAGGCTGCCAACGAGATTTATCCGTCCTGGACCGGTACTGCCAAAATCATCGGTTGCACTGGCGCAAACGACATCATCGGTGACGGCACGATCACCTACGCGTATCTGCAGACTTACGGACTGTTTGTACCCCTTCACTTCTCCGGAAAAGGCTGGGAGAAAAAATGGTCCCTCAAGGTCTTTGAGTGATCGGTCCCGGCCTGAGCAGCCATTCGATGTTCAGGCCGGTGCCCAGCGCCGGTGCAGTCCTCGAGCCAGCGCATCAAGGGCAAATCCGAGTACACCGATCAACAGCACCATCGCCATCAATTCCGAGTACGCCAGCCGATCCCGCGTGTCGAGGATGAAGTAGCCCAGCCCTGCGCTGACACCAAGCATTTCGCACGGCACCAGCACGATCCACAGAATCCCGATCGACAGCCGAACCCCGGTCAACACGTGACCGAGCACGCCAGGCAGGATGACTTTGCGCAAGGTTTCCCAGCGTGTGGCACTGAGGCTGCGGCTCAATTGCAGCCAGCGTGGATCGAGCTGGCGTACCCCGGCGGCGGTGTTCAGCAGGATCGGCCAGATCGCGGCGAAGGTCAGCAGGAAATAGATCGGCTGATCGCCCACGCCCATCAGCATGACCACCACCGGCATCCACGACAACGGCGAGATCATTCGCAAGAACTGAAAGGCAGGTGTGGTCGCCGATTCGAGATGCCGGTAGCTGCCGATCATCAGCCCCAGCGGCACGCCAATCAGCAAGGCCAGCAGCAAGCCGACCACGATCCGTTTCAGGCTGACCAGCACATGTTCGTAGAGCTCGGCCCGCCCCAATAACTCAACGAGGCTGACCAACGTCGCCTGCGGCGAAAACCGCGCCGCCAGACCATCGCCTCCACCGGCCAGATGCACACCCAGCCACCACAGCAATAACAACCCCAGCAATCCTGCCGCGCCCAACAACCCGTGGACGATGGGTGAACTCGACTTGCTCATCGGAGACTGAACTCCTCGCTGCGCTCAAAGCCTTCGGGCAAGCCGAACGCCTTCATCCCGCCGACCGCTGCAATGGCGTTGCGCACGAAGCGGTCGTCCACCAGATCCTTGGCTGTGTGCTGCGGGTCGAGGCTGGCGAGGAAGCCTTTGTCGCCCTCGATCAGCGTGTCCTTGAGGCGTTTGACCAGTTCTTCGGTGTAGCTGGGGAACGGGTACGGCTGGAAGTCGATGCGCTGCTCGTCCCAATGGCTGTGCTGGATTGCGCCGCTGACCAGGTATTGCTCGCGATCTGCGGCGGCCGGCGCCAGTACGCGGTTCAACACGGTCTGGGCATGGGGCGTGTAGCGGTTGTCGCCGTCCCTGGATAACAGCTTCGCGGCCTCGGCGCGGTTGTCGCGGGTCCAGAGTTGCGCCTTGACGATGGCGTTGACCACTTTCTGCGACCACTCGGGGCGGTTGTTCAGATCCTGCTCGTGCATGAACACCACGCAGCAAGCGTGATTGCGCCAGACGTCGCCGGTAAAACGCTGCACCCGCCCGACCTTGAGTTCTTCGGCCAACGCATTGAACGGCTCGGCGACGATGTAACCGGCGATGCGTTTGCCGGCCAGTGCCGGCGGCATGTCCGAGGGCGGCAATACCACCAGGTTGACCTCGTTGGCGGCCAGCGCGGCACTTGCCGGTTTGCTCACCGGCAGCAGTCCGTGATCGCGAAACAACTGCTGCACCACCACGTTGTGGATCGAATACCAGAACGGAATCGCCACCGTTTGCCCGGCCAACTGTTTGACCTCGGTGATCCCCTGGGCCACAGTCAGGCCGGAGCCGCCGACATGGTTCCAGGCCACGACCTTGGCCGGCACCTTACTGCCGTAGCGGGCCCAGACGGTCATTGGCGACAGCAGGTGAATCACGTTGACCTGCCCCGACAGGAACGCCTCGATCACCTGCGCCCAACTGCGTAACAGCACCGGGCGCTCGGCCTGGATGCCTTCGGCTTCGAACAGCCCGTTGTTGTGCGCCACCAGCAATGGCGTGGCGTCGGTGATCGGCAGGTAGCCGATGCGCACCGGCGCGTTCGGCTCCGACGCAGCGCGGGCATTGAGGCTGTTGAGCAGCGGCAGAGCGCCGCCTGCGGTCAGTAAGGCGCTGAGTTTGAGGAAGTCACGACGTGTGTGAGTGAAGTCGTCCAGGCACATGATCAATCTCCGACGGTTCGGGCAAAGGTGGGGTAAGTGGATTGCGGCTCGCCCGCCGAAGGGTTTTGAGGATATCGATACGCAGCGCACCCAGTTCGTCCACCAGCTCGGCGCGGGGCTGAGGCAGGTCGACGCGCCATTCGCCGAGGATCCGCGCCGGGCTGTTACCCAGTAGCAGAATCCGCTCGGAAAGCAGCAGGGCTTCGTCAATGTCGTGAGTGATCAGCAGCGCTGCAGTGTTGTGCTCGGCGATCAGTTGCAGCAACAGCTGTTGCATGTCGGCGCGGGTGATTTCATCCAGCGCACCGAACGGTTCGTCGAGCAACAGAACTTGCGGCTGCCGTGCCAGGCACCGGGCCAGTGCGGTGCGCTGGGCCATGCCGCCGGACAACTGCGCCGGGTGAAACTGCCGGGCGTGTTCCAGGCCGACTGCGGCGATGGCGTGGTCGACCCGCGCCTTGCGTTGCTCGGCACTCAGGTGCGGTTGACGGGCGAAGTCGAGGCCGAACGCCACGTTCTTTTCCAGCGTCAGCCAGGGCAACAGGCTCGGATCCTGAAACGCCACCGCCACCCGTGGGTGGGGACCGCTCAGCGGTTCACCGAGCAGGCTGACGCTGCCGCGCTGCGCCGGTTGCAACCCCGCCAGCACCCGCAACAGACTGGATTTGCCGACGCCGCTGGGGCCGAGGATCGACACCACTTCACCCGGCTGCAACTGCAAGTTAAACGCCTCCAGCACCGTGTGCCAGCCTTCGGCGCGCGGATAGCCGAGACTGATGTCGCGGGCATGCAGCAACGGCTGAGTCATACCGCCGCTTCCCGCTTCTGCCGTTGCAGTTCGGCGCGCAATTGCACCAGGCTCGGCGTGACGATCGGCACGAATGCCGACTCGCGCCAGCGCCGGGCGAACCCGCTGCCATGTTCGGTCAGATAGGCTTTGCCGCCACTGGCCTGCAACTCCAGTTGCACCGCGCTGGCCGCCGATTCGGCAAGGGCGATGCGCAGCTGGAACAACGCAGCGGGCCTTGCCAGGAAGCGGCCATCGAGCAGGCCCTGTTTGAGTTGTTCCACCGTGTGTTGCAACTGTTCGCGCTGTTCATGCAGCGGCTCCAGCAGGATCGAGCGACCGTCCTGCAAATGGCTTTGCACTTCGCTCAAGGCGCGCCGCGCCAGACCGATGGCCAGACCACATTGCAAGCCGAGAAACGCCGGACGCACCGCCGGCAAAAACGCCCGCGCATCGCCATGCAGCAACCACTCGCGACCGACCTGAACCTGGGCAAAATCGATGGCCGCCGTGTTGCTTGACTGCAAGCCCATCAGTTGCAGATCCGCCGAACGCAACACACCAGTGGCCTCGCCGGGAATCGCCAGCACAAACGGTGAGCCGCCCTCTTCGTGCTCAATCGCAGCGGCGACGACGAAGCCGCTTTTGCGCAGATTGGTCACCCAATGCAACCGGCCTCCGAGGCTCCAGCCGTTGCCTTCGGTGCGAGCGCGCACTTGCAGGGCCTCGATGCCCGAGAGGAATTTCATCGCGTTCGACAGCCCGGTCGCACCGGCCAGTTCGCCGCTGATCAACGAGGGCAACAGCCGCTCGCGCAGTGTCACGTTCGGGCTCTGCAGCAGGTATTCGATAAACGCCCGCTGGCCCCAGAACACAAAAGCCGCTGCCAGCGAATGACTGGCCACTTCGGCCAGCACTTCCACGGCGTCGTTGATGTCGCCGCCGCTGCCGCCCAATGACGGACTGATACCAACCCGCAGGACATCGGCCGCCGCCAGTTGCGTCAGCACTTGCTGCGGATCACTGTCGCCCAGGTCCAGGGCCTGGGCGTGGGTGTCCAGCCATTGACTCAATGCCGGATCGAGCATGTCGTTTCTCTCCTTGTACGCAGCGTCAACCATAGACCACGCTGCCTGAATCGATCCGCCGGTCACGCGCGGTACGGCGCCAGCTCCGGGTTGAGCGGCGTATCGGCGAACACGTTGGCGAAGTTGCACAGGGTCGCCAGGCTCACGCCGAGAATCACTTCCAGCGCGTTGCCTTCGGTGTAACCGGCGGCCTTGAACTGGTTGTAGGTCTGCTCACTGACGTTGCCACGGGTGGCGATCACTTCACGGGTGAACGCCGCCAGCGTCTCAAGCTTTTGCTCGGGAACGGTCGCCCGCTCACGCAATGCGCTGACCACTTCCTGTGGCAGTTTTGCCTTGTTCAGCGCGACGGCGGTATGACCTGCGACACAGAAATCGCATCCATGGTTAGTCGCTGCGATCAACTGCACCACTTCGCGCTCGGCCAGACTCAACTCGGCTTTGCCATTGAGCGCCGATACCGTAACGTAGGTTTCCAGCGCGGCCGGCGCGTTGGCCAGAACGGCCAGCAGGTTCGGAATGAACCCGGAATTCTTCTGCGCATTTTCAAGAAACGGCCGGGCCGCTTCGGGCGCGCTTTGCAAGGTGTGTAGCGTGACGCGTGACATGGGCTGGACTCCTGCTATTGGGGTGTCGGGCCAGTCTGTTGGTTATAAGAATTCCGATCCATATTCTAAAGTAGCGATTACTTGCTCCTGAGTGTTTCCATTAGATGATTTCGTCCAGCCCACTGGTTGATTGGTTATTAGAGAGCCTCGAACTCGACGCCAGCCTGTTCCATGTCGGCCGCTATTGCGGCGGCTGGCACGCCAGCACGCATGGCCTGGCGCGGGCCAGTTTTCACCTCATCGTTCAGGGCCATTGCTGGCTGCACATCGAGGGCGAGACTCAGGCCTTACGCCTGAATGCCGGCGATGCGGTGTTCCTGCTGCGCGACCTCAACTATCGGCTGTCCAGCGCTGAAGACTCAGGCATCGCGCAGACCTTGCCGCGCATGACCATGACGGCTCTGGACAGCCAGGCAGAGGATGGCGTCGGGCTGGTCTGTGGGTTCTTCCACTTCAAATCAGGGCTGTCGTCGCTGATCATCGAAGGCTTGCCGCACTGGATCGTCCTGCGAGCGGGGGATCCTTCTTCCAGTGCGGCGCGGGCCTTGTTCGAGTTGATCCTGGAAGAATGCGAACGCCAGCCGACGCCCTCTTCGGCGCTGCTGGAGCGGCTGAGTCACCTGCTGTTTCTGTATGTACTGCGCCAACAGATGGCCGACAACCCGTCACTCGGCGGACTGGTAGCGCTGGCGCGCAATCCGCAATTCGCGCCGCTGCTGGACCGACTGATCGAGCAACCGCAACTGCCGTGGTCGCTGGAAAGCATGGCGGCCTGCATCGGACTCTCGCGCTCGGCGTTCTTCAAACGCTTCAACGAACTCGCAGGCCAGTCGCCAGGGCAGGTACTGCTGGCGCTGCGCATCCGCCATGCCTGCCAGTTACTGAAGAACAATCACACGGTCGAGCAGGTTTGCGCTGCCGTGGGCTATCAGTCGATTGCCGCGTTCACACGGGCGTTTGCCAAGTCGGTGGGGGTGCAACCGGGGGCTTATCGCAAGCAGCATGAGGGGCGCTGAATAAATAACCTAAAAGAATTAATAAATACAAAATCAGTATTTATCGTTATAAAAATATCGGCGTACTCTCAGCTCATCCCGTCATTGATCACAGTGAAGTGCGCCATGAATCCAACCGACAACCTGATCGACTTCGCCGCCTACCGCAAACGCCGCCAAGCTCAGCAACGGGCCCGGGCCATGTGGGAAATGTATGCGCGCAACGCCGGCTACCAGGCTTTTCAGTGGGCGCAGGCCGCTCGTTCCGACGAGCCGCGTCAAGCGTGAACGCACGTGAACCCTCGCGCTTTCTGGCGAGCGCCGACGAACCCGTGCTGGATCTGAACAACCTCGAATCACTGGAAGAAGACCCGATCTGCGAGCGCGTCGCGCAGAACCTGCAACGCCTGCGTGGCAAGCGGCATCTGTCGCTGGATGCCCTCGCCCGCCAGTGCGGCGTGAGCCGGGCGATGCTGGCGCAGATCGAGTCCGGCCGCAGCGTGCCGTCGATCAAGGTGCTGTGCAAAATTGCCAAGGGTTTGAAAGTGTCGGTGGCGGCGTTTCTGGAGCACCGTGCGTTCGAAGGTGTGGCCGTGTTGTCGGCCAGTCAGAGCAAACGGCTGGTGAGTGCCAGCGGCGCATTTGTCAGTCGGGCGCTGTTTCCGTTCGATGTGGCGCGCCAATCGGAATTCTACGAATTACGCCTGAGCCCCCTGGGTGAGGATCACTCCGAGGGCCACGGCCCCGGTGTGCAGGAGAATCTGGTGGTGTCCCAGGGCGTGCTGGAGATCAGCGTCAACGACGAGCGTTATCTGCTGTCGACCGGTGACTCGATCCTGTTCTACGCCGACCAGCCGCACCGCTATCGCAATCCGGCTGACAGTGAGGCAGTGGCCTATCTGGTTGTCACCTACCCCGAACGTCTGGACTGAAAACCGTTTTCACCGAATTCCAGAAATGCAAAAGCCCCGGCAGCATCAAGCTGCGGGGGCTTTTTCATGCGCGGTCAGAAATCAGCAGGTGCAGCACATCATCGGCATGCCGTTGCAGCTCATCATCATCGGCATGCTGCAGTCGTTCATCATCTTCATCATCAGGGCGCAGCAGTTTTTCATCATGTCCATGTTCATGCCCGGCATCGGCATGATTTTGCACATCATGCAGTCGGCCATCATGGTGCATTCCATCACGCACTTCATCGAAGGCATCGGCATGCCCATCATCGGCATCGGCATCATCATGTTCATCATCGGCATGGCCATGGCCGCCTGGGACATGCACATCATGCTCATGTTGCCGCAATGCATCATCATCGGCATGCCGCAGTCCATCATCATCTGCATCATTTCGCAGCTGTTCTTGAACATCGCCATGTCCATGCCAGCGGCCGGCATCATCTTGCACATCATGCCGTCGTCCATCATTTCGCAGGACATGGTCGCCATCATCATCGGCATGCCGGTCATCGGCATCATCGGCATGTTGGCGTTCATCGGCATTTGCATCTGCATGGCGTTCATCATGGTGGAGCTCCCTGAGGATTAAGAACTGGATGAGAAGTTGATGGAGCGGATTCTAAGGATTGGCCAAACCGGAACAAGCTGCCCATCGAGCAGCAAAAAGTGCTGTTCAAACGCTTCAAGTGCAGCATTCCGTGCGCCTTGAACCGTTGAAGCAGCAGAGTAGACGCAATGACAGATCTATCAAATGCAAGAACAGGTTTTTCAACGTCCTGGATATGCGATCCAAAACCAAGCAAATAACTTAAAGAAATAATCGTTCTAACCAGCAGGAATTATTTTCACGCCATCTGCTTATTCCATTAGTTAACGACCGATCCACTTTTTAATCTTTTATTGCTATTACCACCGCCACCTATAATTCGGGACAGTTCTTAACAATAAGGAAGTTCCATGCCGCAACGTTTCCTGATGGCAGCACTGTTCCTGGCGGTCGCCGGTTGTGCCAGCCCTCCTCCTGTTTCCGTACATACCAAAGACCCCGCCAGCTCAACCCTGCAAGGCGATGCCACGCGCCCGGCACAGGCGCAGTGGGTCCGCACCGAGTTGTACTTCTCGGTGGGGCCGATTGAGGGCAAGGAAGGAGTGGTGAGCCCGGCGCGCTGGCGCGAGTTTCTCGATCAGGAAGTGACGACGCGTTTCCCGGACGGTTTCAGCGTGTTCGATGCCTATGGGCAGTGGAAGGACCACGATGCGAAAACGCCGGAGCGGCTGGCGACCAAGGTGATTGTGATCCTGCACGAAGGCAGCCCGAAGCGTGAGAGCGACATCGAGGCGATTCGTCTGGCTTACAAACGGATTACAGGGGATCTGTCGGTGCTGCGTTTGTCGCAACCGGCGCAGGTATCGTTCTAATCGCTGGTGCGCTGCAGAGCTTGCCGAGGTGTCGACACCAGGCGGCTCAACACCGCCAGCAACAGCGCGCCCACCAGCAACACTCCAATCCCCAGAAACGCCCCCAACCCCACCACCGTCACGCTTGAATACAGCATGTACACGCACAACCCGAAAAACAGCAGCGGCAGCAACGGATAAAGCGGCACCCTGACCGGACGCGTCACCTCGGGAAACCGCCGCCGCAGAATGATCAACGCCAGGCTGCTTAAACTCAAAAACAACCAGTACACCGGCGTAAGGTACTCAACCATGGTGTTGAAGCCACTCTGAGTAAAGCTGCCAAACAACACCAACAACAACGCCACCGCACCCTCGGCCAGCAAGGCCTTGCGCGGCACGCCATCGCGTTCGTCCCATTCACCGAAGCGACGCAGTTGCGGCACGTCGCGGGCGGCGGCGTACGTTGTGCGGGCACCGACCAACAGCGTTGAATTGATGGTGGCGATGGCCGCGATACCGACCATCAACAGAATCAGCATCACACCCGGCGCACCGAATGCGCGGTTCAACAATTCCACCGCCGGCGCGTTGCTCGCGGCCAGGCCTTCGAACCCCAGGCCTTGGACGAACGCCCAGTTCAGTGCCAGGTAGATCGCCATCAACACCGTCAGTGCACCGAGCATGGCAATGAAAATCCCGCGTCGGCCATCTCGCACTTCGGAGGACAACGTCGCCGCATCACTCCAGCCGCCGAAGGCCAGAAACACGAAGATCATCGCGGCGGAAAATCCCGCCGCCCCCGTGTGCTCAGGTGTGACCGGCGCACTCGGCGCAAGCGGCTCGACGCCCTGCCACACCAGCCACACACCGGCGCTGGCAATGCTCAGAAAGCCCGCGGCAAGCAGCCCCACCAGCACGGTCTGGGTGATGAAGCCAATGTGCTTGCCGGTCAGATTCAGCAGCACCAGTGCGGCAATGATCGCGCCGGCAAACAGTCCCGATCCGTACTGTCCCAGCGGAAAAACCGCGTTGAAATAGTCGGCAAACATGAACGCCGACAACGCGATCCACCCGGTGTGCATCACCGAGAAACGCGACCAGGCGAACAGGAAACCCATGCGCTCGCCATACGCGGTGCGCAGGAAATGATAGTCACCGCCCGGGTGCGGAAACGCGGTGGCCATCTCGGCGAAGCACAAGGCCCCGGCCATCGACGCCAATCCGCCGAGGACCCAGACCCAATAGAAATGTTCCGGCCCGACGTTCAAGGCAACGGTCGGCGCGGTTTTGAGGATGTCGGTGGTGATGACCATGCCCAGCGTGATCAGCAATGCCTGGAATACCGGCAGATGCCGCTTGGGACCATTGGTTTGAGTCATGAGTGTTCCCGCTGATGAACCGCCATCCTTGGCGGCAAGACTCAGAAGCCGTAGGTGGCGGTGGCGTAGTAGTAAGCGCCGTTGGTGCCGATCGGCGAGAGCACGTCGTACGGCAGGTTGCCGCCGTAGTTGATGGCCGAGCCGGAGCGTTCCGGGTAGTTGTCGGTCAGGTTGTTGCCGCCCAGGGCGACGCTGAATTTCGGGGTGAATTTGTAGGTCACCTCGGCATCCAGTTGCCACACCGCGCCGTAGGTTTGCTCAGGCTGCGAGTCGCCGAAATCGAACACCCGGGTGGTCTCGCCCTGACGAGTCAGACGGCCGAGCAAACCCCAATGTTCGCTGGCCCAGTTGGCAGAAAACACGAAGCGATCCTTCGGTGCCGCATCGGTGAGGGTGTTGGTTTCCTCGACGCCGACCAGTGCATCGTTGCCGATCCCCAACGCGGTCAGTTGCGACGGAGTGCCCTTGGTGCTGGTGACTTTGGTGTGGTTGTAGGTGTACGCGGTGGTCAGGCCCAGTTGCCCTTCGTAGAACGGCTGGTGATAGTTGAGCACCAGTTCGGCGCCGTGGGTGCTGGTGTCGGCGGCGTTGGTGAAGAAGTTGACATCGTGCACGCCCGCCACACCGAAGTTGTCATTGATGTAGCTTTCCAGCGCGTCGCTGCCGATGCGTTGCGACAGCGTGATGCGATCCTTGACGTCGATGCGGAACACGTCGAGCGACGCGTCGAAACGTTCGTTCAACTGGAACGTCAGGCCGAGGCTGTAGTTCTTCGAAGTTTCCGGATCGAGCTTCTGCGCACCGAGGGCACGGGCGATCGGGTCGTTGACCGAGAGCACGCGAATGTCGGTGAGCGTGCCGCCGTCGCCGAAGTTGCTGGTGGTGCTCTGGAAGCCACTTTGCGCCAGCGATGGCGCACGGAAGTTGTTCGATATCGCACCGCGCAACGCCCACTGCTCGGTCAACTTGTAGCGACCACTGAGCTTGCCGGTGAGTTTGCTGCCGGCATCGTCGTAATGCTCCCAGCGCGTGGCGGCGTCGACGAAGAAACGGTCGGTAAGATCACCGGACAATTCGGCGTAGGTGCCGAACACGTTGCGGTCCAGGTCCGACTCTTCACTCGGGCGCAAACCGTTGGCGCCGTCTGCACCGGAGCCGATGTAAGAGGCCTCGTCACCGGCGTAGGTCAGGTAGTTTTCGTAGCGGTATTCACTGCCGAGCGCAAGGACGAAGGAGCGTCCGCCCAGGCGCAGTTCACGGCTGAAATCGAGGTTGGCGGTGGTCTGGCGCAACTCGTAATCGCCGGTGTCGAACCGGGTTGGCGAGTCCTCGCCGAGGCTGACGTTGAGGGTGCGCCGGGTGGCACCGTCGAAACGGTTGCGACCGTGGGTGATGCTGCTGTCGAAATCCCAGTCGTCACCGATCAGCCCTTTGAAACCGGCCGTGGCGGAGATGTCCTTGTTGTCGCCGATCGACTGCGGCAAATAACCGTTGGGGTAGAACTGCGGCTGCTCGGATGGATAGCGATAAAACTCGGCGCCTGTAGTGTGCCGTTGGTTGTAGGTGCCGAACGAATAAGCCTTGCCGCCGGCCAGCGGCAATTCGCTGTTGAACCAGAGATTGACGTCCCGTGCGATGCCATCGCCCATCACATAGTTGCGCTGGTTCGGTGTGTCGGCAAAACCGTCGTAACCGGCGCGGTTGGTCGGGTTGCGATTCTTGTACTCGGTACCGCCGCGAATGAAACCGCCCTCTTCGCCCAGGCGTGTGCCGATCTTCGCAGTGGTCACGCTGTTCTGGCCGTCGGTGGTGGTTTTGCCGATGGCGTCCTGATGGGTGTGGTAGGCGCCGTAACTGGTGGACACTTCACCGCCCTCGGGGGCGTCGTCGAGGATGATGTTGATCACCCCGGCAATCGCGTCGGAGCCGTACTGCGCACCCGCGCCGTCACGCAGCACTTCGATGCGTTTGATGGCGCTGATCGGGATCGAGTTGAAATCCACCGGCGCCGTGCCGCGACCGATTTTCGACGAGTCATTGACCACCGCCGAGGTGTGCCGACGCTTGCCGTTGACCAGCACCAGCACCTGATCCGGGCTCATGCCACGCAACTGTGCGGCACGCACATGGTCGGCACCGCCGGAGTTGGATTGACGCGGAAAACTGAACGACGGCAACAGCGTCTGCAACGCCTGACCCAACTCGCCGTCACTGGCGCCGGCGGTCTTCAGGTCTTCGGCGGTCAGCACATCCACCGGCACTGGTGAATCCAGCACCGTCCGGGCGGTGCCACGGGTGCCGGTGACCAGCACGGTACCCAGCCGTGTGTCATCGTCGGCGCGCGCGGAAGTCTCTTCGGCTTGCGCAGGAAGTTGCCAGATTGCACTGACAACAGCGATGGCGAGTAATGAACGCGAACGGTGAATCATGTGACAGCTCCTTGAATCGCAGTTAATAACCGGCCGCTGCCGAATCATTAAGCGTCGGCAATCAGTGCACGGTAATTTCTGCTGTAGTTTTGATGTTCAGAAAGGCAGCGAAGTGTGTCGAACAACTATCAACTGTTAGAGCGCAAGAACCCCAAAGTTAGTAGAACCCCCTGTTTACCGATCCTAGACGAGCAGTCGCCTGCCGCAAAAGAACCAATAACGCTTAGGTTATGCCCGACGAACGGAGTGTTGCCTGAGCAACACTTGTGTTTACGCAACAACATGAACAGCCAACTAACGGGCAACTAATTACGCACAAGAACGAACTCCACGCTGTTGTAGAGCACGTTATTAATCTGTGTTTTTTCCGCCGCGAAGTTAAATGCCGTCAGTCGAAATCCTTTTCCCGCCAGGCATCTTCGGCTATGTCCAGCGCATCACCGCTGAAGCGCTGTTCAATGAACGGATCGGCGTGCAAATGAAAGCCGTTGCGCTCCCAGAAGCCCGGTTGTTCCTGATCGACGAATTCGAGCCCGCGCAGCCATTTCGCGCTCTTCCAGAAGTACCTACCTGCCACCACCAGACGTAGCGGCCAACCATGTTGCGCAGTCAGCGGCTGACCGTCGTAATGGGTGGCCAGCAGGCTGTCCGGGTGCAGCAGGTCATCGAGACGCAGGTTGGTCTGGTAATCGTGATCGGCGTGGGCCATGACGAAGGACGACGTCGGCCGGATGTCCAGGGCCTGCAACAGATCCTGCAGGTGCACCCCGCTCCAGCGGGTGTCGAACTTCGACCAGCGTGTCACGCAATGAATGTCGCATTGCAACGAGCATTGCGGCAGCGCTTGCAGATCGGCGTAGGTCAGCTCGACCGGGTTTGCCAAGGTGCCGAACAGGCGCAGCGACCACGTCGCCAGGTCATACGCCGGCACCTCGCCTTCGTGCAGGATCGGGAAACGCTCCGTCAGCACCTGCCCCGGTGGCAGCCGTTCGCCCAGCGCCACATCGGCTTGCGGCGAACGGCTCTTGCGCAGGCGCGCAGCCTTGTCGTGCATGTCGGCTCCTCAGTTCGCCACGGGAATCCACGGTGCCCGAGCCACATTGGCGGTATCACCGAAGGACGGCAGTTTCTGCCCCAGATCCCGCACGTTCTTCACGTCCAGATCCAGCAGTTGCTGGCGGGTGATCAATGTCGGCGGTACCAGCACCTTGTTCCCCGGGTTTTCCCCGGCGATCAGCAACGCGAGACTGCGCACGCTGATCGCGCCGGCCACTTGCGGATTGACCGCTGCCGTCGCGGCCCAGGCACTGCCCGGCTCTTTCATGATCTGGATGTCGGCGGTGGAAATATCGGCGCTGTAGATCTTCACTTTGCTGCTCAGACCCGCCTCGTCCACGGCGATTTTCGCGCCTTTGGCGAACTCGTCGAACGGCGCGAAGATCACGCTGATTCCCGGATTGGCCCGCAGCACGGCGCTGGCCTGATCGGCCACCGAGTTGGCAATCGGCGGATTGAGCGTGCCAAAACGGGCCTTCTCGATGATCCCCGGATTGCTCGCCTTGACCTGGCTCCAGATCTCGTCGCGGCGTTCCATCGGTGTGAAACCGCTGATGTAGACATACCCGGCGTCGAAGCGAGTGCCGTTGTCCTTGACCGCTTGATCCAGCGCCAGACGCGCCAGCGCGTGGTGGTCCTGCTCGACCTGGGTCACTTGCGGTGTGTTCAGGTCTACGTCGAACGCAACGACCTTGATGCCTTTGGCGAGCGCCCGGTCAATCGGCCCCTTGAGGGTTTCCGCCAGGCCCAGTTGCACGATGATCCCGTCGACGCCGAGGTCGGCGGCCTGATCGATCATTTCGCCCTGGCTGGCCGCCTGTTGCCGGGCGTCGAACACCCGCAGGTTGGCGCCCAGCGCTTCGGTCTGTTTCTCGACGCCGCGCAGGTAGGCTTCGGGGAAATCCCCGGAGAACAGATAACCCACCAGCGCGATCTGTACCTGACCTTTGTCGAACGGTGCCGGCGCCCCCGGCAGGGCTTTGGCATGGGCATTGAGCGCCAGTGCCGAGAGCAAGGCACCAGCGAGACAATGGCGTGCGAACTGCTTGATTGAACCGTGCATGGATCTTTCCTTGAAGCTTCAATGAACCGGCTCAGCGCGCCCGATGCGCGAGGCCGAAGGTGAACATCAGGGCCAGCACCAGCACCAGTCCCTTGACGAAATCCTGCGCGTAATACGGCGCGTTGAACATGGTCAGGCCGTTGAGCAACGAGGCCACCAGCAGCGCACCGACCAGCGTGCCGAACGCGTTGGGCTTCTTCGCCCCGAGCACGGCAAAACCGATCAGCGCAGCACCCAGCGCATCCAGCACCAGACCGTTGCCGGAGCTGACATCGCCGCGCCCCAGGCGCGCCGCCAACAACAATCCGCCGAGCGACGCCAGCAGCGCCGAGAGCACATAAGCGAGCAGCTTGAAGCGCTGCACCGGCGCACCGGCCAGACGCGCCGCCTGCTCGTTGCCGCCAATCGCATAGAACAACCGACCGATGCGCGTGCGTTCGAGAAACAGCCACACCGCCACCGCGACAACTGCGGTGATCAACACCGGAATCGGCACGACGTCCCACAGCCGCCCGCGCCCAAGTGCAAGAAACAGCGCACTGAACGTGCCTTCGGCTTCGTCGCCATTGGGTAGGGTCATGCCCACCGCAATCGAGCGCCCGCCCGTGGGAATCAGCTGCACACCGATCACCAGGAACATGCTGCCGAGCGTTGCGAGAATGTCCGGCACGCGCATCTTCACGATCAGCCAGCCGTTGAGCAGCCCGACCAGCGCGCCACCCGCGAGGCTGATCAGCACCGCCGGCACCGCGCCCCAACCGAGCACCACCATCACGTAACTGGCGATCATCAGGCTCATGGCCGCCACCGCACCGATGGACAGATCCAGCCCGCCGACAGCCATGGTCAGGGTCACACCCAACGCCAGCAGCGCGACAATCGACACCGACTGCAAGATGCTGAACAGGTTGCCGACCCGCAGGAACGCTGGTTCAGCGACACTGAAAAACACCACGATCAACGCCAGCACCCACAGCAGGCCGTAGCGAATCAACGCTTGCACGAAGCGCTCGGACGGCGCCGGGGCGGATGACAACAGGGAACTCGAATCAGGCACTCGCTCTACTCCTTGGCGCGGCTTGAACAAAAGAATTTTCTGGATCAGTGCCGGCCAGCGCGGCGACCAGGGTGGCGCGATCCAGCCCGGCACGCGGGTACTCGGCCACCACGGCGTGATCGCGTACCAGCAGGATCCGGTCGGCGATTTCCAGGGCTTCATCGACATCCGCACAGATCACCAGCGTGGCACGACCATCGGCGCTATCGCGCAGCAACTGACCGATCTCGCGTCGGGCACGCACATCAACGCCTTGAAAGGGCTCATCAAGGATCAACACCCTGCCCTCGCCGAGCAGCCAGCGGCCGAGCACGACTTTCTGCTGATTGCCGCCGGACAGTGCGCTCATCGGCACATCGATGCCGACGGTCTTGATCCCCAGCGCCGCGGTTTGCGCCTCCACCGCTGCCGCTTCGGCTCGGTTACGAATGAAACCGCCACGGGTGAAGCGTTCGAGAAATGGCAGGGTCAGGGTTCGGCGCAATGAAAAGTCCGGCACCAACGATTGGCTCGCGCGATCCTCGGCGGCGAAGAACACGCCGCTCTGGATCGCCTCACGGGGCGAGCCCGGTTGCCAGTCGGCGCCATCCAGTTGCAATGATCCGAACAAGGGTTTGCGCAGACCGAACAGCACTTCGGCGATCTCGCTTTTACCGGCACCGAGCAATCCGGTCAGCACCACGACTTCGCCTTCATGCAGGGTCAGATCGAAGGCTCGGGTGCGTGGCAGCAGTTTCACGTCGTGCAGCTTCAGCACTTCGCGCCCCGCCGCTCTCGGCGTATAGACATGCGCCTCCAGCGCCTGACCGAGCATGGCTTCCAGCGCCTGAGGCAGTTGCCGGGCACTGAATTCACCGGCCAGTTGCCCGTCACGCAGGACGATGGCGCGATCCGCCACCCGTTGCAGATCCGACAGGCGATGGGAGATATAAACGATCGCCACGCCCCGGCTGCGCAGCGTGTCGATCAGGCCGAACAGGCGCTGTGCTTCGGCATCCGAGAGCGCTGCTGTCGGTTCGTCGAGAATCAGCAACCGTGGTTGCAACGCGAAGGCGCGGGCCAGCACCACCAGTTGCCGTTCAGCCTGGCCGAGGTGTTCGATCGGTTGTTCCAGCGGCAGCACCAGACCGAGGCCGGCGGCGATGCTTGCGGCGCGCTCCAGCAGGCGTTTGCGATTGAGCCAGAAGTCGGCGTCGGGGCGGCACAGTTCATCGAGCAGCAGGTTTTCCGCCACGCTCAATCCGGGCGCGATGCCTTCGTTGATCTGCTGATGGACCGCGACAATGCCGAAGCGGCGCGCCGACAGCGGCGAACTGAAATGCCGGGGCTGGCCATCAATCCGGATCTCGCCACCCTCATGGGACTGGCTGCCGGCGAGGATCTTCACCAGCGTCGACTTGCCCGCGCCGTTGGCACCCAGCAACGCAACCACTTCGGCGGGATAAATCTCCAGGCTGACCCGATCCAGCGCACGGTTCGAGCCGAAGGTCTTGCTCAGTTCACGTACACGAATCAGCGGCTCGGAGGCCACGGCGACAGGCGCACTCATACAAATCCTTAAAGTCGATGGGCCAGTGTGTGGCGCCCATCAGCAAGAAAATTCTGCAGAGCCTTTGATCGATTCAGCGCGTGCCGTCATGGCAATCGAGGGTTCTATTGTTTGAAAGTCTGATTGGTGAGTCAGTAAAAGCTAAACGATCTTAAAAACAACAAACAAATACCGTTTTGGTATTAGCTTAGGCCCGGTACCGCCGTGCATGTCCGCGAGATCGGAGCAGGTGCACTCGAGCCATCACTCCGGCAACCCCGCGAGTCGAAGCCCTTCAATGAACCGGGCAAAATCCTCGGGCCGTTGAATCGGCAGCCAGTCCTTGAGGTGGCCAAGGCGCAACGCCGGATTCAGCGTCTGCAAACGCTGCATCGCCCAGCGGGCTTTATCCGGACGCCCGCCCAGCGCATGACTGGCCGCCACCAGCGCCGCCGCCACCAACAGCGTGGGCAGGTTACCCAAGGCTTTTTCGGCGAAATCTGCCGAGGCCTCGAAGTCCCCGGCGAAGTAATGCGCGAGGGCCATGCCGACGTGCATTCTGAACATTTCCGGATCCAGCGGGCTCAAGCGCGCAGCATGGTTCAAGTCCTTGATGGCGGACGCGGTTTCACCGCGAAGCGCACGCAGAATTCCGCCAAGAAACCACGCGGGTGCGAGATTGGGATTGAGCAGGCGCGCGCGATCGAGCAAGGCGATACCGGCATCCACATCACCGGCCAGGTGCGCAAGCGCATGTCCGCCGCGCGTCAACGCCACGGCATCATCGCGCCCCAACGTGACCGCCAGACGCGCCAGTCGAATGCCTTCGGCGATCTCGGCCGGCCGATCCGTCATCCAGCCATTGAGCTTGCGCCAGAAGTGACACCAGGCGGCCATGCCATAGGCGGAAGCGAATTCCGGATCGAGTTCGAGGGTCTTGTAGAACATCGGCAGCGCCTGCTCGATGGCCTCCTGGGTGCCGCTGTGCAGCTTTGCCATGGCGCGCAAGTAGTAATCGTAGGCGTCGAGGCTTTCCGTCGGTTTGCGTTTGGCGCGCTCGATCTCCGCGCGCTCCAGTTGTGGCGCGATGGCCCCGACGACACTTTCGGTGATTTGATCCTGCAGCTTGAAGATGTCGTCGAGGGTGCCTTCGAAACGCTCGGCCCAGATGTGTGCCCCGCTCGTGGCGTCGATCAGTTGCCCGGTGATGCGCACCCGATTTCCGCATTTGCGCACACTGCCTTCCAGCACATAGCGCACGCCCAGTTCCTGCCCGACTCCTTGGGCATCTACCGTGCGCCCCTTGAACGTGAAGCTCGAATTGCGTGCGATGACGAACAGCCAGCGCAGACGCGACAACGCCGCGATGATGTCCTCCACGACACCGTCGGCAAAGTAATCCTGTTCGGGATCGCCGCTCAGATTGTAGAAAGGCAGGACGGTGATCGAGGGTTTGTCCGGCAGCGCCAATACGCGGGGAGATGCAGTTGAGCCCTCGTCGGTGTCAGGCACCGGCTCGGTCATATCGGAACTGACTTGGCCAATGAAACGATAGCCCTTGCGGGCGACCGTGCGCAGCAGACGCTGTTCCTCGCCGGTATCACCGATAGCCTTGCGCACGGCGTTGATGTGGCTGGTGATCGTCGACTCGGAAACGATGCGACCGCTCCATACCGTGCCGAGCAATTCGTCCTTGCTCAGCACGCGTTCGGGGTTGTTGACGAACAGCAGCAACAGATCGAAGACCTGCGGGCCGACGGCCACGACCTGCCCGCGCAAGGTCAGCTCGCGACGTTCCTGATCCAGTACATAGTCTTCAAACGTGAATGGCACAGCGAACGTCCCTTGGCGACGCGCCTTCAACTCCGTGTCCCGGGCGGCAGATGGTGAGAAGTCGAGAACGATAATACGCCTGACTTGAACACGCCACTGCGTCCATTCCGGGGCGCTGGCTGGACAAAAATGCAAGGGTTCGACAAGGCAAACCCAAGGTCGCCACAAGGACTTCTCTCCCCTGCACCGGCACTCTCCATTCCAACGACGCCAATGGTTGGCGTCATCGAGGAGAGACCCCATGAAGATCGTCGTTATCGGAGGCTCCGGCCTCATCGGCTCGAAACTGGTGAACCTTCTTCGCGAACGCGGCCATGACGTGCTCGCCGCCAGCCCCAGCACGGGCGTCAACAGCATCACCCGCGAAGGTCTGGCGGCCGCCATGGACGGCACCGATGTCGTGGTCGACGTGGCCAATGCTCCGTCGTGGGAGGATCAGGCCGTCCTCGACTTCTTCGAAACCTCGTGCCGTAACCTGCTGGCGGCCGAGGCAGCTGCCGGGGTGCACCATCACGTAGCGCTGTCGATTGTCGGGTGTGAACGCTTGCCCGAGGCCGGCTATATGCGCGCCAAGGTGGCCCAGGAAAACCTGATCAAGGCATCCGGCATGCCTTACTCGATCCTGCGGGCCACGCAGTTTTTCGAATTTGTCGGTGGCATCGCTGAATCCTTTGCCGTCGCCGATGAACTTCGTGTGCCACCAGCGCTGATTCAGCCGATTGCTTCTGGCGACGTGGTGGCGGCGCTGGCAGACGTCGTCCTGGCCGCCCCGCTCAACGGCTCAGTGGATGTCGGAGGGCCCGAAGCGCTGCCGCTGGACGAACTGGTCCGACGCTTCCTGCAGGCGAGCCAGGACAACCGCAAGGTCGTACCGGACGTGCACGCACGCTACTACGGGACGCTGCTCGACGATCAATCGCTGGTCACCGGCAAGCACTCGCGCCTGGGTGCCATCCGTTTTGAAGACTGGATCACTCGGTCGACCGCGCGATAGTCATTCGCGCCATTCCCTTCCCTTTTTGCCAAGGAGAAAAAACATGGTCATCCGATTTTTACTGACTGCCGTATTCGCAGCGCTGTCGATCAGCGCCGCGTCGGCCGCCGAGCCACCCGCCGGCAAGGTCTCGGTGGTCTTTGATCGGCCGATTCCCAACATCCCCGGCAAGAGCATGAGAGGTGTGGTGGTCGAATACGGGCCGGGAGCGGCATCGCCGTCCCATACTCATCCGAAAACTGCCTTTATCTACGCCACGGTTCTGGAAGGCTCGTTCCGCATCAAAGTCAAAGGCGAGCCGGAAAAGATCTACCACGTCGGCGAAAACTTCGTCGAGGAACCGGGCTCCGTGCACCTGGTGAGTGCCAACGCCAGCGATACCCAGCCTGCACGCCTGCTGGCGGTATTCGTCCTCGACACCGACGAAACGGTGCTCGTCACGCCCATCAAAAAGTAAGCCTGCAACCGACCTTCAACGTCGATGAGCCAGCGATCGCACCAGCCGATCGCCCAGGCTCTGCACGCCCTGGACGAGGATGACCAGCACCACGACGGTGGCGACCATCACTTCGTTGTTGAACCGTTGATAGCCGTAGCGGATCGCCAGATCGCCCAGTCCGCCGCCACCGATCACTCCTGCCATGGAGGAAAAACCGATCAGCATCACCAGCGTCAGGGTGACGCCCGCCAGCAAGGCTGGCAGCGCCTCGGGCAACAGCACTTTGAAAATCACATGACGGATGTCGCCCCCCATGGCGAGGATCGCTTCGATCCGGCCCTTTTCAACTTCGTCCAGGGCGTTTTCGACGATCCGCGCAAAAAACGGAAAAGCTCCAATAGTGATCGGTACCACGGCGGCCGTGCTGCCCAACGTGGTGCCGACCACCAGCCGGGTCAGCGGGATCAGGGCAATCAGCATCACCACGAACGGCAGCGACCGACCGAGGTTGATCACCGCGCCCAATGCCTGATTGATCCGGGGCAACGGATACAGACCCTGACGGCGACTGATGAACAGCAACACCCCCAGCGGCAAACCGATCAGCAAGGTGAACAGCCCGGCGAGCAGCACCATGTACAGGGTCTCGCCGGTGGCGTTGAGCACCAGTTGCAAGATTTCATTCCAGTCGACGGTACGGTTCATGAGTGGGCCGCCCGTACACCGTATTGCCGCAGAAAACTCAGCCCCGGTGTGTCGTGCCCCAGCGGCAAACCGCAACTGGGCCGCAGCGAGCTGCCGAGCGCGGAATCCGGAGTCGCCAGCAATCTGGCGACCGGCCCCGCCTCCACCAATCTTCCGTTGGCCATGGACGCAGCGTGATCGCAGATCGACTTGACCACGTCCAGCTCGTGGGTGATCAGCACAATGGTCAAACCCAACTGCTGGTTGATATCGCGCAACAGCTCCAGAATCGACGCGGTGGTTTCCGGGTCGAGGGCGCTGGTGGCTTCGTCCGATAGCAGATACGCCGGACGCGCCGCCAAGGCCCGGGCGATGCCCACCCGCTGCTTCTGCCCGCCGGACAGTTGCGACGGGAATGCTCCAGCCTTGTCGCTCAGGCCCACCAGATCCAGAAGCTCCCGAACCCGTTCATGACGCTGTGGTTTGGCGACTTTGGCGATTTCCAGCGGCACTGCGACGTTGTCGAACACGTTGCGCGAATGCAGCAGATTGAAGCCCTGAAAGATCATGCCGATGCGCTGACGTTGCCGGCGCAGCTCACCGTCGGACAGCGCCGTGAGGTCTTCGCCGTCCAGCAGAATCCGCCCGAAGTCCGGGCGTTCGAGCAGATTGAGACAGCGCAACAGCGTCGACTTGCCCGCGCCGCTGCGCCCGAGAATCCCGTAGATCGCACCATCGGGAATACTCAGCGATACCTGATCCAGCGCCGGTGTCGGCGCTGACGGGTAAGTCTTGCTCAACTGCTCGACGAGGATCATGGCTTGGCGTCCGCCACCGGGATCACCGAGCCCTTGAAGTTCTCGGCGATGTATTTGGCGACTTGCGGCGAAGTCAGGTCCTTGGCCAGTTGTTGAATGCGCGGATCGTTTTCCAGTTTCGGCGTGGTCACCAGAATGTTGGCGTAAGGGTTGTGCTCGGCTTTCTCCAGGCCCAGCGCATCCTTGGCCGGCACCAGACCGGCCTCCAGCGCGTAGTTACCGTTGATCACCGCCAGGTCCACATCGTCCAGCGCACGAGGCAGTTGCGGCGATTCGATTTCGAGGATCTTCAGGTGTTTCGGGTTTTCGGCGATGTCCTTGGGCGTTGCCTGATCCGCCGCCGGGTCATTGAAACCGGGCTTGAGCTTGATCAGGCCGTTGTCCTGCAACAGGTACAGCGCACGGCTCAGGTTGGTGACGTTGTTCGGTACGGCGACGGTGCCTTTGTCCGGCACTTGGGCGAAGGTTTTGTGGCGATGTGAGTAGATGCCCAGCGGTTCGATGTGCACCGTCGCGGCCACCGCAAGTTTCTCGCCGAGGGCTTTTTCCTGGGATTGCAGATACGGCAGATGCTGGAAGTAATTGGCGTCCACATCGCCGTGAACCAGCAACTCGTTGGAGTTCACGCCCTGAGGGATTTCGATCACCTTGAGGTTCAGTTGCGGATCGATTTTCTGGATGTAGGCCAGGATCTGTGCGTGTGGCACCGGGTCGGCGGCAACGCGCAACGGTTCCAGCGCCTGAGCGCCAAACGAAGCCACCAGCGCGCCGAGAACGGCCAGGGTCAAGCCTGCTTTTTTCAACATGGGAAGAGTCCTTTTGCGAGTGATGGATCAGGCGTTGGCGGTCTTGCGAAGCGGTGTCCGGGTATTCGACGCATCGGCATAGAAGCGCTGCGCGACATCGGGATGGGAGCGCAGTCGGCCCTTGAGGTAATTCCAGCCGACGTCACGGAACAACGGATTGAGCGGATCACTCGCCGGCCCCCGCGCTTCGCGCAGCAACACCGCCGGCAACGGGTACAGCGGCACCACCGCGTCGAGTTGCGCGCCAAGGAAAAACGCGATGGACAACCGTTCACTGCCTGCCGGCGGCGAGACCACGCGATGCACCGTGGCGCGCAGATAACCGTTGGTGGCCAGCTCCAGCAATTCGCCGATGTTGACCACCAGGGTATTGTCCCGTGGTAACGCATCGATCCAGCGACCTTCTTCGATTTCCACTTGCAGACCGGCCTGCTGGTCTTGCAGCAGGAAGCTGAGGAAACCCGAATCCTTGTGCGCGCCGACGCCCTGATTGCTCGCCTTCGAGGGCTGCCCGGGATAGCGAATCAACTTGATATGTTCGTTGGGTTTATCGCCGTACAACTGGTCGAAGGCGTCTTCCGGAAGCGCGAGCGCCTTGGCAAAAGCGCGCAACAGGCGCAAAGACATTTGGGTCATGGCTTGCTGCCAATCGAGCAGCAACGGTTTGAGTTGCGGCAATGCCTGCGGCCATTGATTGGGGCCTTGCAGGCGCGCCCACAACGGACTGTCGGGCGTCAACGGCAAGACCTCACGCTCGGCGCCCAGATCGAACTGTTCACGCTGATCGGGCTGGCCGCGAGTGATCTCCGAAGCGGCGCGGTTGTAACCGCGAAAGTGCGGGGAGTTGACCATGCCGACGGCGGTTTTCTCGCTGTCAGGCAAAGCGAAGAATTGGCGGGCGTGGTCTTGCACTTGCTGGAGCAGACCAGCGTCGATGCCATGACCGGTCAGGTAGAAAAAACCGACGTCGCGCGCGGCGTGGCGCAAGTCATCGAGAAAGGTCTGGCGCTGCTGCGGCGTACCGTCGAGCAGGGACAAGTCGAGGATGGGTAATGCGGTGATGTCTGAGGTGTGCGGCATGATTCACTCCCGTGTGAATCAAACCTGAAGAGCCTGTGATCGATTCAGCGTGTGCCGTCATGGCAATCGGGGGTCTGTCGGTTTGATGCTTTGATTCGTCTGTGAATCAAAACTAAACGATATATAAAACTCCGAACAAATATCTTTTTTGCATTAGCTTAGGTCTGTCTATCGAGGGGGCTCCACTGACCTCAGGACCGACCGCGGCAATCGGCTTGCCGTTACCGTCGGTCCTGAATCGGCTGACTGCTACAGACCGACGCGCTTCAACCCTTCGCGCATGCCTTGATCGGCCTGTTCGCACCATTGTTTAAGGGTGAGGTTCGGCGGCAGGTTGCTTTCCAGGCTCTTGTATTCCCCATCCGTGAACACTTCGCCTTTACGGCCAAACTGTTCGTTTTTGTCGCCGTCACGCTTGTCGAAATCGCCAGGCATGTTGCCAACGAATGCAACCATCTTATTGGCGTTCTCGGTGCTATCTGCTTTCAGGAACCCCTTGTCGACACAGCTTTTAATCAGACCTGACATGTTGCGGCCGTTGTCGTATATCCCTTTCAGGGTGGCGGCGTCTTGCCCTTCGGCGTGGGCGAGCATGCTGGTGCCAAAAGCGGCTGCCATGGCGAGAATCAAAGAAGCGGTTTTCATATTTATTCCTTTAAATGTTGGAGAGTTTTGAACTCTGTTTTGGGTGAAGCATGTTTTGGTTGAAGCAAGTCTTGTTGAAATGACGCGCCGAAAAGGCCGCGTCATGGAGATGGCAATCAATGTGCAAATATGGATTTAACTGACAACGGCCCCTTTGGGCCCGCTGGCAATCAGCGCCGCCCCACAGGCTGTTTTCATACCGTCCAGCGCAATGGGTGTGCCATCGACGGTGTAGGTGCTGCTGCCCTCGGCAATCGGGAATACCCCTTTGCACAATGGGCAACTGACCTTGTGACCGACCCCGGCAATCGGCTTGCCGTTGAGGTTGGTTTGGGAGAAGGCTTCGAGCACCTTGCCACCGTGGGTGGTGGAGTCGCCGAGGCGAATTGCGTCTTTCATGTTGTCACTCCTTTGACCAAGTTACTCAGCCATCCAGACGTCTTCGTACCCTTGGGTATCGATGATGAATTTGGCGCCCGTGGGTAAACACAGATATTTCATCACCAGCGGAAGCATTTCGGGTAAGTGTTCAATACAAACCGGCTGGTAAAAATCAATCGCCGCTGAATGCGTGCCGCCGTGGATGAACCAGCTGACATTCCCCCCATCCGGCAAACAAACGCGTGTGCCATAAATGGGTGTGTTCCCTAGCGACTCGATGGCGATAGCGACCATTTCCTCGGGAGGAAGCACAGACATCCCGTATTTTTCACAGATCACGTTCTGCGCAGCACTGGGATAAACCCGCTCATGTTCGCTCACAGCCACTCCTTGTTTGTTGATCCGATTCCATTCGATTGTGGGTTCAGGGTCGTCAGCCTTCGAGCCACCAGTTCAACAGCGTCTCGTCATCATCGTCATCCAGGTTCTGATAGATGTTGGCGTAATACCATTGAATCCCGGTTCTATCGCGAAATCGGTCAAAAACCTCGTTGATCTTGTTCATCCCGTTGCTCGCTGGAACAGCCAACGAAAGATTGCCCTCAAACACGCCGTCCAGCGTTCCACCCAGTTCACGCAGCACATCGACTTCCAGCTCAGCGATATCCGCAGCACGAATGGAATCGGCGTAGATGTGAATGCAAAAGTTACCACCTCGTTCAAGCACCACCGCATGGGTGTTTTTGTTTTTGATCGATATGACGTCTCCGCGAGCCATATTCAGCGCCAGCCCGGGTGAGGACAGCAGTTCATAGGCTGTCGCGCCTACATGACGAGCCGGGAGCTCCTCGTATACCGGACCATCAGAGTGGCTGCCTGCAAATACCTTAATATGAACAGGGTTGGTTTTGTCGGCTATGCGAAAACTCAGCTTTGTATCGTTCATATTCGCCTAACCCCGGACCACACAACTGTTTCCAACGAGGTAAAATCAATACCCTTGAAATCGATTGCCGCATCCCTGAACGCCTGAGAACAGATCAGACTATCACTTCCTGACACCTGTCTCCCGTACTTGAAAAGATCGAATTTCCAATCATCACCGAGAATTAATTTTTTGAACCTGATTGGCCTGCCCTTTTCCTCTACAAACGTAGAGGCTGGATCGCAGTTTGTCCGTACATCCAACTCATCGAACAACACAGCATTGTAATGTTTTGAGGAAGTGCGTTTTCCGCCCTCCGAAAGCACGTCAATCCTGACGCTATCAACCACATTCACGTTGAAGCTATTGCAGGCGGCTAAAAATTCGTCACTCACCACATAAAAAAATTTCGAAACGCTTCGAATATCGAATTCATAGTTTTCATCTTTGGAAATTAAAACCATGCCCTCCGGAAAGGGGGTACGCGGCCCGGGCTTCCCCCTTTCCGCGTACCAGGGAAAAAAACCAAATTCAACATCTCTTGTGCAGGAATAATATCTGTCGAAAAGATCAGCACGTAAAATCCCGGCAGGACAGCCTTGCTCCTCTTTCTGTGAAAGCACATAAAAATTCATAAACTCTGTGCTCGCAGTCAAATAGGTCTCACGCCCGACCAGATCACATCCTTCAGAGGAGTGAAGTTCACCCCTTTGATCCCCTCCGCGAGCTTCTTGAACTCACTGGAACAGATAAGCGTATTACTACCTGAAATCAGCCCCTTGAACTTGAACAGATTCCGATTAAAGCCTGCTGGCAATACAAGCTTTTTGAATCTGAAAATCAACCCATCCTCCTCTATAAAAGTCGATGCCGGGTCAGTTTGCGAGCGCGCATCCAGTTCCTCAAAAAGAACAGCATTGTAGTTTCTGGATGAAATACTTTCTCCAGCTTTGGAAACCACCTTGATTGGCACCGAATCAGTAACAGCAACATCCATCTCGCTGCAAACAGACATGAATTCGTCACTGACTATATAAAAGCGGGCAATGCTACGTATATCAAAGTCATAGAGCTTGTCTTTTGAAATAAGCACCATGCCTTCTGGATAAGGCGTGTGCGTTTTGTAATGAATTTTCTCCGCGTACCACGAAAAAAAACCATGCTCAACGTCCTTGGTATCTGAATAGAACTTATCGTATAGATCCGCCTGCAAGAATCCGACCGGGCAACCGGGCTCTTCTTTTTGAGAAAGCACAAAGTATTCCATAATCCCTTCTCCCTGCTTATCTAAGTCTGCGCTGTGTTGTGCCAGGTACGGAAAGACTGGCTCTCAGTCTTGTCTGAATCGCGGATATCTGAGTTCGCGCCTGCGCTTCGTCAATCACACCAGCTTCATATTTGCTTCTGACGGTCGTTACCATGTTGTTAACCATCGGGCTGTAGACCTTACCATGCGACCCACAGTGGTAAAAAACACGCTTGGTTTTCTTGGCCTGATCGGCACTGTCGGGCATCAACAATCCGTTTTCCTTTTTATCGCGTTCTCCACCCATCCCGATATCCGAGAAGAAGCTGGCCTGCCGTCCCCATACTTCCTCGGGAATCAGGTGATGGGCCTGCATCTTGTCATGGGTTTTTCCGCCCAGTGCCCGATTGAGTGCAGTGCTGCAAAGACCGTTCGGATCGACCCACTGGGTCGGACTGATTGCATATTGATAGAAGTTGATACCACCCGCGTACCCGATCGGATCACGAGAAACGAAGCGACCGACGTCTGGATCGTAGTACCGGTGACGGTTGTAATGCAGGCCGGTCTCATGGTCGTGATACTGACCCTGGAAGCGAAATGGGTTTTTCAACCCTTGCTGCAGCGCTGATGATGAGCGCTGTTCAATCGCCCGCCCCCACACTTTGTAATGAGCGCTCCAAGCCACATTCCCTTGCTGATCGGTCATTTCCTGGGGTGTACCGAGGTGATCACACTGATACCAGGCAATCGAATCAAACGGGGGCGGAACCGGAGCGTGATTCCAAAGTGGATCCTCGTCCGCCGCGTAAACGTCACCGTATTCGGGTTGAGGCACCAGACGAACAGGCTGCTGACTCAGCGCCTGTGCCACGGGGTTGTAGGTACCAGGTTCGTAAATGTAATGAACCGTGCGTCCGGTATCACCATCCAGCTGCGGGGGACTGCTCTCCCACGCCAGATTGTCACCATCCCAACCGAACATCGTGAAGCCACAGTCATGCTCACGTTGTTTACGTGCATGTTCATTGCTGTTCCACAGAGAGCCTGCCTCTGGACGATGCTTGTAGTGCGCTCGAGAGTTCTTGTGCAGGCGGCGACCTAACGGGTCGTATGCATAATCCACCGACAGACGATCATCTTCGAAATGCACCAGGCGATCGAACAGGTCCCATCGCATTTCGCAGACGCTGCCGTTACTCCAGCGCTTGATCTGATTGCCGCGCTCGTCGTACTCATAATTCGTGCCCGCGTATTCACGCAACACGTTATCCAGCAGTTTGCTTCGCGCAGGCTCTTGGTCCAGAGGCCGGCGGATTTCAAAGGCTCGTTCATCCAGGAGATTCCCGGCAGGATCGAACGCAAAGGTTTCGACCCCTATACGCGTAACGGCATTGATCAAACGACCGACAGGGTCATAACGATAGGAAAGCGGGCCCCGACGACTGTCATTGATATCCGTCAGTTGACCAGCGGCATCGTATTGGTAGTCACGCTTGAGCAGCACCGATTTGTCGGCACTGCGCTCCAGCACCTGAGCTTGCAAGCGCCCGGCCGGGTCCCATTTCTGCGTTTGCAACAGATGATTTCCTTGATGGCGAGCGACTTCACGGTGCAAATCGTCACGCTCGAATCCGGCCAGTTCATGGTCATCCAGACGCAATCCCAGCAGGTGGCCGCTGCCGTAGGTCAGCCAACTGACTCGGTGGCCATCGGGGCGCAGGGTTGCAACGCGTTGATTGAGTGCATCGTACTCATGCTGCCATATGGCGACCATCGGGCTCTCGAGGCCCAGATAGTGTTGATGCTCACGCAGGATGTTACCCGCCAGATCATGGAACCACTGCAGGCGGCTATCGGCGTTGCAAGCCATGATCAGTTTGCTGTTACCGTCGTAATCGAAGGTTTCGCTTTGCTGCTGATCACCCAGAATCGCTCTGCGTTCGATCAAACGATTCATTGAGTCAAAACGTATCTCGACGCAATGTTCACCGTTGTAGATTTTCGCAAGCCGCCCGGTTTCGGGCTCGTACGAATAACGGGCTGAACGCCCGTCAAAAGCTGTTTCTTCAAGTAAACGACCGACCGGGTCGTAGTTGAAGTGAGCACGACGTTCGTTCTCGTTCTCCAGTGCAATCAGTCGACCGAGCTTGTCCCAGCGATAACGAACGGCATGCTCCAGCGCATCCACCCGCTCGGCGATCAGCCCCGCCGCGCTGTACTTCCAAGTTGTGCAACGATCCAGACCATCGACATGGGCCAGCAATCGGCCCTCGGCATCACGCTCGAAGCGCTCCTCGGTCTTGTCCGGGTGCATGATCAACGTCAATTGCCCGGCACTGTATCGGTATTCGGTACTGTGGCCGGCAGCGTCCGTGAAGCAAATCATCTGGCCGCGTTCGCTGTACTCCCAGGCACTGGTCTTGCCTGAACAATCGACGTACTCCACCAATTGCCCGGAAGCGTTGTAGGCCAGTTTCTTTTCATTGCCGTTGGCATCTTTGACCGAGGTTGGCATCCCGGCCGGGTTGTAAGCGTATTCGGTCTTGTTGCCCAGTGGATCGACGCTCTCGACAAGGTTGCCAGCGTCGTCATAGGCCCTTGTCCATTGCCCGCCCTCGGCATCGCTGATCTTGATCAGTTGGTCGAGATCGTCGTAGGCGAAGTGGACCACCGTGTCATCGGTGCGAATGTGTTCGAGAAGATTGCTTCGTTCATCATAGCTGTAGCGATCCGAGCGCCCATCGGCACGGACGTGGCGGATCACGTTTTTTGCGCTATCGCGGAAGAACCAGTCAGAACGATCGTCGGCGTGCCGAATACGGTAGGTGTAACCCAGACTGTCAAAGTAATGCCAGGTCTCATGACCGAGCGCATCCGTGACGTACACCAGTCGAATGTTTTCATCCCATTCCAGACGGGTATCGAAACTGCCGTCATCCGCCCACTCACGAACTGCCTTGGCGTCTGCACCATGACCCAGCCATTGCAGGTTCATGCCGCGCCCGGTGCGATCGGTGTAACGGGTGATCAGGTGATGCTGGTACTGATAACGCCATGCAGCACCGTTTTCATCCTGTGCCTGAACCAGATCGCCCGCCGAATCGTAAACATAGGAACAAAGCTGACGCAGAGGCTCACCGTCACGGATCTCCCAGAGCCCGGTCAAGCGCCCTTGTCCATCAATCATCGTGCCGAGGTGCAGATGCACCTTGCCCGGATCCCCCTCGTACGTAATCAGGTCGGACAGTACTGTCCGGTCACCGTAGCGATGCTCGTAATGCAGCATGATGCCGGCGCCGCTGCGCAACTCCACACCGACCAGCAGAAACTGCTGGCCACGACGGACATAGGTTTCCTTGCGTTCGAAACCACGGCAGAGCAACAGCTTGTCGTCACTAACGCGGACAACCGTGAGGTTTTCGATCGCGTCGTAATGGAACAGGTCAACTTTGGGCAGCGGATAGTCATGGCTGCGGCCATCCGCATCATGGAACTGCAAGGCACCGTCAACGAGGTCGAATCGTGTGGTGAACGAAGTGATCCATCGTGCACCCAAATCGCCTTGGTCATAGGTATCCAGATCCGAGCTGTAAATACGCGTCCACTCGATCGGGAACGGGCCGGTCAAATTGAAATCCGTGTGAGCAATGCTTTCGGAGCCCACTGCAAAGCTGATGCTGTCGCAGGTACCCGGGCAGGTACCGTTTTTTTCAGCATTGGGTTTCTTCTTCGCCGGGACTTCCGTTTTCCTGACTTCGGTTCTGCCCTCACCTGCCCTGTGTTTGGCCTGGCTCGTTCCGCCGACTTTCACGTGACCGGCGACACCACGCCTGTTACGCAGATTCCAGGCCTCGACAGCCTTTGTCAGTACGATCAGCAGCGCGCCGATGGAAAACGGCATGTTCGGATTACTGAGCTTTTTCAGTTGAGCCTTTAGCTCCGGCCCCATGGCAACCAGTATCTTGGTTTGATCGTGAACGAGCTTCTTGGCTTCCCGAGGCAACAGATGCTTTGCAGCGCTATTGACTACGCCCTTTCCCGCGGCCTTATAGACATCGAAGGCTGCGTCAAAAATATTGCTGATGGCCTTGCCGGGATCGTGCAGGAGTTGCCCCCCCACACCGTCCATTTTTTTCCCTGCTCGCTTGAGGTCAGCACCGGCATCAAGTTCAGCATCGACAACAGCGTTCAATCCCGTGGCAATCTGCTTGAGGAACTCTTCACCCTTTTGCCCGGCTTTATCCAGCAGATCAGGCAAGGCAGATTGGGCGGTCTTAACGAAGTGATCAATCTCGCCAACAATCGTTGCGTTCAAGTGACCGGCAATCACGTTGATCAACGCGTCGCCCAAAAGCGCCTTGCCAGCCACCTTCATTTCCTGCCGAACCAGGTAAAGCGTCGGTCGAAGGCTCATGCGTGCGGCAGCCATATTCGCAGGGACAGGTATTACACCGATAAGGTCGATGCCCAGGCTGACCCAATCCAGCGGATCGCGCTTTTCACTTCGAGATAAAACGGCAATGTCATTCAAGACATCGACCAACGCCATGATGTTGCCAACTACCGGCAGGGCTCCGGCGACATATTTGATTCGCTCGAGGGTGACGTAACCGCCACTGACTTCCTGCAGCCATGCATCGAACTTGGCAGCATCGCGTCCGACATCCGCTACTTGAATCTGATTCAGTGGCACGACAGCAACTTGAGACTCTCGGCTTTGTGTTGCGCTTGCGGTAGTCATGACAGCATCTCACTTGCAATCAGCCCAGGGGTTTTAAGCGAGGATTTCGGTAGCGCGGGTGCTGGCAGACTCGGCAACTTGCCCGCCTTGCTCGCCGCCCCGAGCAGCCCGGAAGCACTCGGCATCGCCGCACTCGCCAGTTTCGGCAGCCCCGCCGCTCCGCCCTGCACGGCGCCTTTCACCTGCTGCGCTGTTTGCATCGCGCCTTGTGCGGTCTGCATCGCGCCCATCCCGGTCTGTGCCAATTCCTTGCCCTTCTCCAACAGATCCCAGTTCTTGCTCGGCAACGCCTGCGCCACCATGGCCTGCACCTGACTCGGAATGTCTTCCGCGCCCGGCGGATTCAACGGCCATTCCGGTTTGCCGATGTAGCTGCCTTCACTCCAGGTATCCGCCGGATCCTTGCCGAACAGCACGCGCGCCGGCCCCGGTGCGGCGCCGGCGACGCTGGCGAAGCCCTTGCCGTCGAGCTTGCCCTTGATGCTTTTGCCCAGCGCATCGATGACTTCGTAGTCGCCTTCCTTGATGCCCTGACGCCCGGCGTACTGGTTGAACAATTCGAGATTGCCCTTGCCCGGTTTCGGCGGTTCCGGGAACACGCCCGCCAAGGATTTCGCCCCGGTGTAGGCGAAGTTCGCCGCATGCGCGGTGTACGGGCCGCTGGTGGCGTGGGTGATGCCGCCGGCGTTGTAGGTGGTGGCGCTGCCGCCGCCCTGGATCACCAGTTCGGTCTTGGCGGTGATGGTGATGCGGTCGGCGTTGGCGGTGATGTTGAGCTTGGCCAGCAGGTTGATGCTGTCCTTGAGTGCCTTGACGTCGATGTCGCCGGAGGCCGCCACCAGCCGCCAGCCCATGCTCTGCACGAACAGGCGCATGCCACGGCTGGCACTGGCCAGCAGGCGTTTGCCGATGGAAAAACTGGTGTGCCCGGTGCTGCTCAGCGCCAGGTGTTCGCCGGTGGCGATGTGGCTGGAGCGCGGTGTGGTCAGGGCGATACCGGCCGGACTGGCGAGCACCAGATGCGGCTCGGTGAACTCGGGGAATTCGTTGGCGGTGAGGTTTGCCGGACCCGAGCCGAGTACGCCTTGATGCTGCGCGTGCAAGGCCTTGGCCACGTCGTCCTGGTCGCCCGCTTCCTGGGCTTGCAGCTCTTTGGCCTGCGTGGCGAAACCATCCTGTTGATCGCTGGCCGTGGCCAGGCGTTCGGCGGTTTCCGGCAGGTCCTTGTGGTGCTTCGATTCGTTCGGGCGCGGCTCGGTGGTGATCAGCAGGCCGGCACCGGCGCGCACGGCGCCGTGGCGGTCGGTGCGCAACTCGAAACCTTCGCCGCGCGGCTGGCCGCCGCTTGGGCGCGGGTGGGTCAGGTAACCAAGGTTGATCGCACTCGCGCCGTGGTCACTGCGCAGCGCGATGCTGATCTCGCTGGTGGTGTCGTCGATGCGCAGTTCGTTGGCGCGGCTGCCCTTGTATTCCTTGCTCTTGACCGTGGCCAGGGTCTTGAAGTCCGGCAGTTTGTACGGCGGCAGGTTGGCGCCGTGGTACAGGCAACCGGTGATCAGCGGCTGGTCGGGATCGCCTTCGAGGAAGGTGATCAGCACTTCCATGCCGACCCGCGGAATGTTGATCGAGCCAAAGGTTTCAGCCGCCCAGCTGGAGGCCACGCGCATCCAGCAGGTGGTCTTGTCGTCGTGCTGGCCTTCGCGGTCCCAGAAGAACTGCACCTTCACCCGGCCGTACTGGTCGCAGAAGATTTCTTCGCCTTCGGGGCCGGTGACCACGGCGCTTTGCGAACCGAGGACTTTGGGTTTCGGGTGGTCCAGCGGCGGACGGTACGGCACGTCCCAGGGGATGGCGTTGAAGCGGTTGCGATAGCCCTGATGGAAATCGTCTTTGTTGTCGGTGGTGTCGCTGGTCACCGACTCTTCCAGCACCTGCGGCTGTTTGCCTTCGTGGAAGATGTCCGTAAGCAGCCACAGGTCGTTCCACGTCGGGTTGGCGTGGTCGGTCAGGGCCAGAAAATGCCCGGTGACCAGAATCGGTTGGTCGCTGTTGCCCTCGGCCAGCCGATAGTCGCTGCGGTGGCGTTCGAGGTTGCGGTTGGCCAGATGCTTGCCGCGCTCGCGGTCCACGAAACGCCCCGGGTAATCGTAGTCTTCCAGGTCCGGTTGGGCGCTGCTCTTGGCGTCGCTTTCCAGCTCGATCTTCGGTTTGACGAAGTCATAATCGCGCCGCGTAGTGCGGCTGGTGCGGGTCGCCAGGCGCAGGCCGAAACGCTTGACCACCGGTTTGTCCGCCACCAGCCCGGAGTCCTGCTGATAGGCCACGGGCGCCAGTTTCGGGAACACCGTCTGGTCATCGCCGAAGGTCAGTTTGTGGCCGCTGGCGGTGTGCTGGAAGTGGTAGTGAATCCCCTCCTCTTCGCACAGGCGCTGGACGAAATGCAGGTCACTTTCGTCGTACTGCGTGCAGTAGACGCGCTCGGGATAGATCGCGCTCAGCTGGAAGTGGTAGTCGCTGGCGAGGATGCCGTGTTCTTCCAGCACCTGGCTGATGATCTGCTGCACGGTCATCTGCTGGAAAATGCGCTGGTTGAAACGGTGCGCGAGGTACGAAAGCTGCGGGCGCAGCGAGATCTTGTAGCGGGTCAGGCGCTTGCCCGCCTCGCCCTGAGCGATGCTGTAGATCAGCCCGTGAATGCCGGTGCCGCTCGGCGACAGCTGAAGAAACGCCAGTTTGTGCAGCAGACTTTCGAGGTTGATCGAGGCCTTTTCGCTGACCAGTTCCAGCTCGAATTCGAAGGGCGTGTTGAGGGCCTCCCGACCGGTGAACGACAGCACCTGGAAATCGCTGTCCGCGCCATCGATGGTCAGGTTGAAATGAGCCTGGTTGGCCGGTGAGAACATTCCCTTGTCCCTCGTGCTGTGCTGCTGCGCACGCCAGATCGATAAGAATCTGACGCTGAAAATTCTTTGAGTAGTGAAGGTGCCTCGACCGGCGAAACCGGCCGAGGCGGTACAACCATCAGTCGTAATTAAACGACTGGAGCACGCCAGTCATCGGAACCCGAAGTACCGGATACTTCGTGGGTCCAGGTGATTTTGCGGTAGGTGAACTGCACTTCTTCCAGGTGGGTGAAGTGCGCGTTGCCTGGATCCTGGCAGTTGTGCATTTTGTTGTTGATGGCGACGATGATCGCGTCTTCCAGTTTGGTGGTGTAGTAGTGCTCTTGGGTGCCTTGCGCCGAAGTGCGGTACCACTGGATAACGATTTCGCTCATGCGCTCGCCGGAGGTCAGAGCCGCTTGCAGCAGAGGCGAAGCCTTGTCGTAGACCTTGGTGATCACAACTGGCTTGTGAACGCGCTGACCGGTTGGCTGACCGGATTGCGGGTCACGCGGGATGATCACGTCGTGGGTGAAAGCCTGAACCATGACCTGGTCTTCGTGGCCTTCCTGGTAGGTGTTGCCAACGGAGTCGGCGGTGAAGGCGCCGGCAGTGATCAGGCCTTGTTTTTCGCCGGTAACCGACATGTACGCTGGTGTTGCCATGGGGTGTGCTCCTTGCTCAAAAGACAGGACCGGACGGCGTGATTGCCTGTCCAGGTGGCAAAGGAGTAATCAAAAGCCGTGCCAGCTATCATATGGCCATTACCTATCAAGGGTTTACGAAGCTCGCGCGGTTTTTTTTCGTTTTTTTCTGTAGGAAAAAGCGAAAAAGTGCGCAAGAAGTTGCGCAGTACTGCGCAACTTCTTGCGCACTTGGCTGTAGGCCATGATCGGCAAGGCCTGTAGCGGTTTTGAACCTGGTTTTATTACGGACAACTGCGCAACTTCTTGCGCAGTTCAACCAATCCGGTCAGAGCTCTGGAATCAGGATTCCTGCAACGCCCGTGGCCGTTGACTGCGCTGTTCGGCTGCCGAATCCGGCGCCTGTTGCAACTGGAAGTCGAACTTCAATTCGGCACGACGCCCCGCGGCATCCTCACGAAACTCGACTTCCCCGACCAACCCCTCACGGGTTGCATAGGCGAAGTCATCCCACAGGTATTTGTCCCCCGACAGATTGATCTGCGTCGTCAGGTGCCGATGCCCAGGCGCGGAAATGAAGAAGTGAATATGAGCCGGGCGCTGGCCGTGGCGGCCAAGCAGGTTCAGGCATTCCTGAGTCGGGCCCTGGGGATCGCAGCCATAACCGGAAGGCACGATGCTGCGGGCGCGGTAACGGCCTTCGGCGTCGGTGATGATCCGGCGGCGAAGGTTGTAGTCGGACTGGCTCTGATCGAAGAACGAGTAAGTACCCTTGGTGTTGGCATGCCACAGGTCGACCGTGGCGCCGGCCAGCGGTTGGCCCTGCGGGTCGAACACTTGGCCTTCAAGGAACATCACCGTGGCGACGCCTTCCTCGCTGCCGTCGTCCATCCGGCATTCACCTTCGTACAGCGGCGCGCCGGCCACGTACAACGGGCCTTCGATGGTGCGCGGTGTGCCGCCGGTCAAACCGATCTGCGCATCCTTGGCGTCCTGCAACAGGTCGAGGAAATGCTCAAGCCCGAGGCCGGCCACCAGCAGCCCGGCTTCGGATCGGCCACCCAGACGGTTGAGGTAATCGACGGCTTTCCAGAATTCGTCTTCGCTGATGTCCAGGTCTTCGATGATCCGGGCGGTGTCCTGCAACACCCGCAGGACGATGGTTTTCAAGCGCGAGCTGCCGCCATCGTTGGCAAAACCGGCGGCTTCTTCGAAGAACTTCTGCAATTGGGCAGTGTGGGCAATGTTCACGGTCATGATGTTCACCTCATCTTGTTGTTGTGGGGTTGAGTCCGGGCTCAGCGGTCGTCGGCGTGGATCGACGAGGGATGACGGCAGAGGCCGTCGATCTCGATCTCCATGTAGGGAAACAGCGGCAACAGCATCAGGGTGTCGTGCAGCGCCTCGACGCTGGGTACGTCGAACACGCTGTAATTGGCGTAGTGCCCGGCGATGCGCCAGAGGTGTCGCCACTGGCCTTCGCGTTGCAGGCGCTGGGCGAGTTCTTTCTCGTCGGCCTTGAGCTTTGTGGCAACGGCCGGGTCCAGGTCGGCGGGCAATTTCACGGTCATTTTTACGTGGAACAGCATGGCGTTCTCCTTGGGGAATCAGTGCCGGCGAAAACGCGCCAGACGCTCTTCATCCAGCGTCAGGCCCAGGCCTGGGGTGCGTGGAATATGCAGGTGAAAGTCGCGGTACTGCGGGCGCTCGGTGACGATGTCTTCGGTCAGCAGCAACGGGCCGAACAGCTCGGTGTCCCACGTCAGTTGCCTGAGTGTGAGGAACGCGTGGGCCGAAGCCAGCGTGCCGATGGAGCCTTCGAGCATGGTGCCGCCGTACAGGGCGATGCCGGCGGCTTCGGCGATTTGCGCAGTGCGCAATACGGCGCGCGGACCGCCGTTCTTGGCGATCTTCAGGGCGAAGGCGCTGGCGGCGCCGTCGGCGGCGAGGCTGAACGCGTCTTCCACGCTTTCGATGGATTCGTCGGCCATGATCGGCGCCGGGCTGCGCTGGTTCAGACGAATCTGCCCGGAACGATTGACTCGCGAGATCGGCTGCTCGATCAGGTCGATACCGTTATCGCCCAACACCTGACAGCCACGAATCGCCTGGGACTCGTCCCAGTACTGGTTGACGTCGACCCGCACACTGGCGCGATCACCCAAGGCTTTCTTGATCGCCACCACATGTTTGAGATCCTGCTCCAGCGGGTTGGCGCCGATCTTCAGTTTGAAGATCCGATGCCGTCGCAGATCAAGCATCTGCTCGGCCTCGGCGATGTCGCGGGCGGTGTCGCCACTGGCCAGTGTCCAGGCGACTTCGAGGCTGTCGCGGACCCGTCCGCCGAGCAGTTCGCTCACGGGCAGGCCAAGGCGTTTGCCTTGGGCGTCGAGCAATGCGCTCTCGATCCCGGACTTGGCGAAGGTGTTGCCCTTGGCGATTTTGTCGAGCTTCTGCATGGCGGCGTTGATGTTGCTCGCGTCCATGCCAATCAGCGCCGGCGCCAGGTGCGCGTCGATGTTGGCCTTGATGCTTTCCGGACTTTCGTAGCCATAGGCCAGGCCGCCGATGGTGGTGGCTTCGCCAATGCCTTCGATGCCATCGCTGCAGCGCAGGCGCAGGATCACCAGCGTCTGGTTCTGCATCGTGTGCATCGCCAGTTTGTGCGGGCGGAGGGTCGGCAGGTCGACGATGATCGTCGACAGGTTTTCAATCAGGATTCGGTTCATTGAGGTGTCCATTCAATAGGTGTCAGCCGAGATCGCCGCCACCGACCGGCAGCGTCACGCCGGTGATGTAGGAGGCGTCGTCCGAGGCCAGAAACAGGATCGCGCCGACCTGTTCGTCGAGGGTTCCGTAGCGTTTCATCAGGCTGCTATCGAGGGTTTGCGCGACGATTTCCTGATACCAGGCTTGCTCCTGCGCGGACTGTTCGGTGGTGTTTCGCGGAATGCGCCGGGGTGGTGCTTCGGTGCCGCCGGGCGCGGTGGCGTTGACCCGGATCCCGCGCTCGGCATTCTCAAAAGCCAGGCACGCGGTCAATGCGTTAATGCCGCCCTTGGCTGCGCCGTACGGAACACGGTTCAGGCTGCGGGTTGCAATCGACGACACATTGACGATCGCGCCGCGCCCCTGCTTGAGCATGTACGGCAATGCGGCGTGGCAGCACCACAACGTCGGGAACAGCGAGCGGCGCACTTCGGCCTCGATCTGCTCGACGTCGTAGTGCTCGAACGGCTTGGCCCAGATGGTGCCGCCGACGTTGTTGACCAGCACATCCAGGCGCCCGAATGCATCGACGGCGGCGCTCATCACCCGGGCGCAATCGGCGTATTGCTCAAGGTCGGCGGTCAGCGACAAAACGCCCTCGCCTTGCAGTTCGTGAACCAGTGCGGAGCGGTCGACGGCGACGACGTGTGCGCCCTCTTCCAGCAATCGCTCGCACACCCGGCGACCGATGCCCTGCGCCGCGCCGGTGACCAGCGCGACCTTGTTGGCGAATCTGTTGTTCATGACAACCTCGACATTCAGAAAAAAGACTCAGGCCGCCGCGAACTTCTCGTAGTAGAAATTCGCCGGCGTGATGCCCTGCTCGCGGATGTACTGGCTGACCGCCTCGACCATCGGCGGCGGGCCGCACAGGTACACGTCGACATCGCCTTCATTAAGATGGCGCGGCTCGATGTGCTGGGTGACATAGCCCTTGAGCGGGTGCTGGCTCTGCGGATTGGCCACACAGGCGCCGAAGCTGAAATTCGGGATGCGCGCGGCGAAGGCTTCGAGGCGGTCAAGTTCAACCAGATCGAAATCATTGGTCACGCCGTAGATCAGGTGAACCGGATGCTCGCTGCCCTGCTCGGCGATTTTCTCCAGCATCGCCGTGAACGGGGCGAGCCCGGTGCCGCCCGCCAACAGCAGCAGCGGCCGCTTGATTTCCCGCAGGTAAAAACTGCCCAGCGGCCCGGCGAGATTCAGGCTGTCGCCCGCCTTGGCCAGTCCGGTCAGGAAGCTGCTCATCAAGCCGCCGGGGACATTGCGGATCAGGAAACTGACCTCGCCGTTCTTCTGCAACGAGCTGAAGGAATAGGCACGGGATTGCTCGCTGCCCGGCACTTGCAGGTTGACGTATTGCCCCGGCAGGAACGCCAGTTTGCTCAGGGACTCACCCTTGATCGACAGCGCGATGGTGCTCTCGGAAAGCTGCCGGACATCGCTGATCGACGCCTGGAAACTCGCCTGCTCGGTCTTGCACACCTGCGAGCCGACCGGCACCCGCACCACGCAATCGCTTTCGGCGCGCATCTGGCAGGTCAGGACGTAACCCTGGGCCAGTTCTTCTTCACTCAAGGCGTCGTCGATGAAGTTGTCGCCCATGTCGTATCGCCCGGCCTCGGCGAAACACTTGCAGGTGCCGCAGGCGCCGTCGCGGCAGTCCAGCGGAATGTTGATGCCTTGGCGATACGCCGCGTCGGCAACGGATTCGAGGCCCGAGGCCTCGATGAAACGGGTGACCCCGTCTTCGAAATTCAGTGCGATCTGGAAACTCATGGTGCACCTCGCTCACAGCGTCGAGCCCGGCTCGCCGCCGTCTCGATCAGATGTGATAGATGTCGATGACCTGACGGACGTAATCGTTCTTCAGCACGACTTTCTTGGCCTTGATCAGCGGCTGTTCGCCGCGCAGGTCGAGGGTGTAGATACTGCTGCCGAAGTAGCTGTCGGTGACCTGATAGCGAAAGCTCAGGGTGTGCCAGTTGAAACGCACCCGGCATTGCCCTTCGCCCTGCTCGACGATCTCGATGTTGCTCAGGTTGTGCGAGGTGCGGGTGTCGGGGATGGTCGCGCTGGAGCGCTCGGTCTTGATCCGGAATACCCGGTCTTCGAGGCCGCCACGGTTGCCGTACCAGATCAGCGAGATTTCGCTTTGCGGGTCTTCGGTCAGGGTGTTGTGGTCGTCCCAGGCCGGCATCCAGAAACTGGCGTCGGCAGCGTAGAGCTCCAGCCACTGATCCCACTGGCCATCGTCGAGATAACGTGCTTCGCGGTAGAGAAAATCGCGCACGGTGTCGTAGAGGTTGCTCATTGCACGGCCTCCACGGGGATCAGGTTTTTATCGCTGGCAACGGCCTTGAGCATGGTTTCCTGCCAGTACTTGTGTTGCAGCACGAACAGGCCTTCGTCTTCGGTACGCATGCCGGACAGCAATGGCTTGAGGTCGATTTCCTCGGCCGCCGCGTCCGCGCCTTCGACCCAATGGGTCGCGCCACGGGACATGTCGTTCCAGCCGCGCCCGGCACCGTAGCCGGTCTGGCACGAGCGGAATTCTTCGAGGTCATCCGGGGTGGCCATGCCGCTGACGTTGAAGAAGTCTTCGTATTGGCGAATGCGTTTGGCCCGAGCCTCAGCGCTCTCGCCTTTGGGCGCGATGCAATAAATGGTGATCTCGGTCTTGTCGATGGAGATCGGCCGGGCGATGCGGATCTGCGAGCTGAACTGATCCATCAGATACACGTTGGGGTACAGGCACAGGTTGCGCGAGTTCTCGATCATCCAGTCGGCGCGAGCCTGGCCAAAGTCCCGGACCAGTTCATCGCGGCGCTCGTAGGCCGGACGGTCCTCGGGGTTGGCCCAGCGGGTCCAGAGCAGCAGATGGCCGTGCTCGAACGAGTAGAAACCACCGCCCTTCTTCGCCCAGCTGCCGGCGCTCATGGTCTTGATTTCTTCACCGGCGTCGCGCTGCTGACGCTGGTTCTGAGTGGCGGCGTAGTTCCAGTGCACGGAGCTGACGTGATAGCCGTCGGCGCCATTTTCGGCGGTGAGTTTCCAGTTGCCTTCATAGATGTAAGAGCTGGAACCACGCAGCACTTCAAGGCCTTCGGGGGACTGATCGACGATCATGTCGATGATCCTGGCCGACTCGCCCAGGTGCTCGACGAGAGACTTCACGTCGGCATTCAGGCTGCCGAACAGAAAGCCGCGATAGGATTCGAAACGCGCGACGTTGGTCAGGTCGTGGGAGCCTTCGCAGTTGAAGCCTTCGGGGTAGCCGGCCTCGCTCGGGTCCTTGACCTTGAGCAGTTTGCCGCTGTTGTTGAACGTCCAGCCGTGGAACGGACAGGTGTAGCTGGAACGATTGCCGGACTTGTGCCGGCAGAGCATGGCGCCGCGATGGCTGCACGCATTGAGAAAGGCATTGAGTTCACCGGCCTTGTTGCGGGCGATGAAGACGGGTTGGCGGCCCATGGTGGTGGTCAGAAAGTCATTGACGTTGGGGATCTGGCTTTCATGGGCGAGGTAGATCCAGTTGCCTTCGAAGATGTGCGCCATCTCCAGTTCGAACAGCCGCGGATCGGTGAACATCTCCCGCTTGCAGCGGTAGGCACCCTTCTCGGGGTCCTCTTCAAGCATGGCATTGAGGTAGTCGATTCCCAGGGACATGGCCGGGGCCTCCATTGTTATTGTTCAGGCCAGGTCAGATTAGGGAGGCAACGCGGGAGGCAATATCCGAATCCTGCAGAGCGTTATCCGTTTTGTGCAGGACGGCGCGGCAGGTGCTTCAGGTTGTTTCGGGGCGGGAATTCAGTGGCGGCGTTTGAAGGTCACGGACGGCAGTTCGCCGAACTGCTGGCGATAGCTTTCGGAGAAACGCCCGAGGTGCAGGAAGCCGTAGTCCAGCGCCAGTTCGGTGAGGTTGCGCACCGGGCAATTCGGATCGCTGAGGCAGGCATGAATACGTTCCAGCTTGCGCTGGCGGATGTATTGCATCGGGGTCACGCCAAGCTGGCGTTCGAACAAGACGTAGAGTGAGCGCAGGCTCATGTTCGCCTGTGTGGCCAGGTGCTCGGCAGGCAGATCCTGTTTCAGGTTGCGCTCTATATAGTCGAGGATTCGCTCGAAACTGACGCTCGGTGAACTCAGGCATTCACGGCTGACGTTGGTGTTCATCAGCGAGATCAGTTTGCTGCCGACGATCTGCGCGTAATGCTCCTGCACCCGCAGCAACGGATCGCTGGCTTCGGCTTCCTGGCAGATCATGCCGAGCAGGTTGGTAAAACCTTCCAGTTCGTCGAGCCGGTAATGATTGCGCAGAAACCGGATGCCACCGGCAGGATGCAACCAGCGCTGCTCGTCGCACACCGACTCCAGCACGCTGACCGGCACCTTGAGGATGAATTTCTCGCAATCGTCGGAATAGGTCAGGTCGACCGGATCGTCCGGGTTGATCAACAACAATTCGCCCGGCACCAGATGATGCTCGCGCTTGGGCCCGCGCCACAGACAGTTGCCTTGCAGCAGGACTTGCAGGTGATAGACCGTTTCCAGCGCCACCGAAGTGACGCGAACGCTGCCGCCATAGCTGATACGACACAGATCGAGGTCGGCGAGTTTGCGGTGGTTGAGGCTGGCTTGCGGATGGGTAGTCCGGGACAGGCCGATGAAATGCTGACCGACGTGCTGGTTCACATAGTCGGAGACGGCATACGGGTCAGCGTGGCGAAACACGCTGCTGCGGTCGCTCAGCAGGCGGTTGTCCATGGGCAAGGCACTCGATCTTCTATTTATTGTGTGATCACGGGTGGTTCACCGGTCACAGTACGCCGGAGTGTCGGGGTGGGCAATTGGACGAAGGTTTGGCTGTCCGGTGATCGAACGCTTTCATCGAATCGGGATTGACGGCCCCAAACGAAAAAACCACCCGCGAGCAGGTGGTTTTGATCAGGACAGCAAACGCAGTCATTCAGCGGTCGGCATGCTGCTCCAGCAAGGTGTAGGCTTCGCCGGTAAACCGGTAGCTCTTGTCAGGCTGAAACACGATGACGCCCTCCTCGCACAAACGCTTGAGCACTTCCCTGACGCTGATGAACTGAATGCCGCTGACAAACGCCTGCAGATACCCATGCACCCCGCGCCCGCCAACGGCGCGTCCTTCGCGTGCTGCAACCAGCAAGGCATCGATCACTTTGATCCGGATCAGACTGGTGCGCAGCCCGTAATAATGCAGCAGCTCACGGATATGCTCATTGGTGCTGCGCTCGAAATCGAAGGCCCGCTGCCCCTTCGCCAACGAAAACTGCAATTGCTTGCCAGAGGACGTCGATGCCGGGCTGGTTAACATGCGAATACTCCTTTTTATGATCAGCCGCTGTGCGTAGCTCTATATAGAAGAAGGCGCACTCAGCAGTGCGCCCCCGATCAGAAGTCGACGGTCGCCGACAACTGCAACGTGCGTGGATAGCCCGGGGAGAACGCGCCGTAGGACGCCACACCTGACCAGTACTCACGATCAAACACGTTCTGCACCGTGGCGCGGAACGTCGTCGGCCGACCTTCGATCTTGGTGGCGTAGCGAGCGCCGGCGTCGATGCGGGTCCAGGATGGCAGCTCCTGGGTGTTGGCCTGATTGACGTATTGGCTGTCGGTGTAGATCGCGCCGCCGGTCAGGGTGAAACCTTCGACCCACGGTGTGTCCCACTCGGCCCAAAGGTTGGCCTGGACATCCGGCACGCCCACCGGTTTGTTGCCACGGTTGGCGGCGGTGGCCGAGTCCGTCAGTTCGCCGTCCAGCAAGGTCACGCCGCCCATCAGGCGAGTGCCCGGCGCGACTTCACCGAACATGCTCAACTCGACGCCACGGTTACGTTGTTCGGCCTGCACCGAGAACACATTGCCGGCGCCGATTTCGCCACTCGGTTTCTCGATCTGGAACAGGGCCAGAGTCGTCATGAACGTACCGTGTTCGTACTTCACACCGATTTCATGTTGCTTGGACTTGTAAGGGGCGAACGTTTCGCCGGAGTTGGCTGCGGTGCCTGGAGCGATATCACCTTTGCTCAGGCCTTCGACGTAGTTGTAGTACAGCGAAACGTCTTCCCATGGTTTGACCACCACGCCCGCCAGCGGTGTGGTCGCGCTGTCGTCATAACGAGAACTGACCGAGCCCGAGGCGTTGTAGTTACGCGATTCGATGTCCTGTCGGCGTACGCCGAGGGTCAACTGAATCCGGTCATCGAGAAAGCCGAGGGTATCGGTCAGTGCGACGCCAGACAGTTCCGATTCGGAAATGCGCAGCACTTTCGGCGAGCTGATGTACTGCTTGGGCACGTCTACCGGGTGATAGATGTTCGAGCGGATTTCCGTGCCGTTGTTGATGCCACGGGACAATTCGTCCTGATAACGGGTCGCCATGACCGTGGTCGTGTGGGTGACCGGGCCGGTGGCGAACAGTGCACGCATCCCCACGTCAGCCGTCGAACGGTCGACGTTGAATTTGTAGTAACCGGGAATGTTGCTGGTGTCGCCGGCGTCGTTGAGGATTCGCGGTACCTGGTCGGACATGCGCTTGACGTCGGAGCGACCGCCGCCGGCGTGGGCGAACACGGTCAGGTTATCGTTGAGGTCATACTCGCCGCCGAGCAATGCCGACTGCTCCTTGGTGTCCGACCAGCCCCAGTCCTGCGGCAGGTTGGTGCGGCCGTTCGGCGCCGATGGAACCTTCACACCCGGTGCAATGGTGAACGGTCGCGAGGCCGCGTCGAAGCTCTCTTTCTGGCTGATGTAATCCAGGTTCAGGCGCAAGCGCTCGCCCTTGTAATCGAGTGCGATGGCGCCGATGTTCAGCGCGCGTTCCTGATCGTTGATCGCGGTGTCGCCGCCCTGGGTACTGCCGTTGAAGCGGATGCCAAACTGGTTCTCGCTGCCGAAACGCCGACTGACGTCCAGATGCCCGCCCACTTGCGAGTCGGAAGCATAAGTGCCGGTGAAGCGGGTCAGGTCTTCGTCCAGTGGCCGCTTGGGCACGATGTTGATCACGCCGCCGACGCCGCTGTTGGGGGAAATGCCGTACATCAGCGCGCCCGGCCCTTTGAGCACTTCAACGCGTTCGGCGTATTCGGTAAACACCCGATAGTTGGGCGCTACGCCGTACACACCGTCGTAGGCCAGCTCGCCGAGGTTGCCCTCGCCTATTGCAAATCCGCGGATGAAAAACGAATCGACGATGCCGCCGGTCTGCCCGGTGGAGCGTACCGAAGGGTCGCGTTCCAGCGCATCGGCCACGGTCACCGTTTGCAGATCGGCGAGGGTCTTGACGGTGTAGCTGGTCACGCTGAACGGCGTGTCCATCACATCCTTGTTGCCCATCATCCCCAGCCTTGCGCCTCGGGCGACCTGGCCTCCGGCGAGCACTTCCGGCAAGGCAGTCGCGCCGTTGTAGCTGCCCGTAACGTTGGTGGTATCCAGCGTCAGCCCTTCCGTGGCGGCGACGTCCTGTTGCTCGGATTGCTTGGGGTCTGCTGCCCAGACAGTGGCGCTTCCTGCGGCCAGAATAGAACTCAGCATGGCGGTGCGAATAGCCAGCGTTAACGCGCGTTCACTGCAAGGTCGACGTGCAACAGACATGACGATGGGGTCCTTCTCGAATGACTGAAATGGTAATGACTCCTATTTGCCAGTCGACAATCGAAAAAGTATCAGCGTCGTTGAATATTTTTTTGCGAGCGGATGGCTCGGAAGAGAACGTCCGGAGGATGGGCTGCGAAGCCCACCCTCCGACGCCGGTCAGTCGTACAGGCATTGCAGCGGAATGGAGATCATCGGCAGCGCGGGGTCGAACGCGTGCCGGGTGGTCTTGTACGGGAACAGTTCGCCGCGCTCGATGGTGGTGAATATCCGCGCCACTTCGAACGCCTGCCCGGTTTGCCAGTGCCGTACACAGACTCGCGGATCGGCGTAGTCGAGCTGGATGCACGGCACCCGTTTCAACCCCAGCGCCCGCGCCGCGTTGAACCGGTGATTGCCGTCCATCACGATGCCCCGGGAGCGCTCGACGATGATCGGTTCCAGCCAGTGCCCGGCCTGGATGATCGCCTCGCGCAGCCGCTGCACGTTGAGCGGATCGACCTGCTCGGATTGCCGCACGTCGCACAGTGGCCGCAGGGCAATCTGGTAACCATGTCCCATGATGCGTCCCCCGTTTCAGCAAGCATCCGCGTTGGCGACCAGCGCGTACTGGCTGGCCATGTCCCGCAGGCGTTGCGCCTGCTCGATCAGCGGCAGATCGACCATTTCACCGTCGACTTGCACCGCGTGGCTGCCCCCGGCCACGGCGTTAAGGACCCGATCCGCCCACGCCAGTTGGCGGGCGTTGGGCAGGTAGGCTTTCTGCACCGTGGCGATTTGCGAAGGATGGATACACAACTTGGCGCCGAACCCCAGCGACCGGGCGTAACGCGAGTCGCGCTCGACCACCGCCATGTCGCTGATGGCCGGGGTCACGCCATCGATCGGTGCAGGCAAACTGGCGACGCGCGACGCCAGCACGATGCGATTGCGAGCGAACAGAAACGCCTCGGGAATCTGGCTGCAATCGATGTCCAGGGAGAAATCCAGCGAACCGAATGCCAGCCGTGCCAAACCGGGAATCGCCGCAATTGCCTCGACCTGATGCAAGCCTTTGGCGGTCTCGATGATGGCGACGATTTGCAGGTCGGGGTTCCACGCCAGCAGGCGTTCGACCACACGAGAGAGGCTCTCTGGACATTCGGCCTTGGGCAGGAAAATCCCTGCGCAGCGCTCGGGATAGCGCATGTCACCCAGCCAGGTCATGTCCTGGCGAAACAGCGAACTGCCGACGCTATTCAGTCGGATGTAACGCTGGCAGGCCGTTTCGGGCGTGCTCTGCTGCCAGGCCCAGATCGACGCCCGGGCCACGGCTTTGCTGTTCGGATGAACAGCATCTTCGAGGTCGAGAATGATCGCATCCGGCCCGGCTTCGACCGCTTTGGAAAAGCGCTCCGGCCGGTTGCCGGGAACGAACAGGTAGCTGATGGGAAGCGTGGCGTTGGTGCTGTGACGAACGGTCATCGGGACTCTCCTGAGCGTGCTTCAGTCGTGGGTTTTCAAAAAAATTCGAACACCTGTTACAGGGGGAAAACCAGGTTGCATCCGGGTGTCTTGAATCAACCGCCAACACCTTGAATAACAAGGCGTTGACGGTTTTTAAAATCAACACGCGAGCGCTTACTTGAGCATGCGAATAAGCGGCTTCGCACTCCCCTGTTGTGTGTGTTCATTCAAAAATATTTGAAAACCTTACTTGATAATCATTCCTGTTCGCAATATTGTTCGAGCCGCTGACAGGGTCAAGACTCAAATCAAGACCTGAAATTTTGTTCACGAAAAGTTCGGCGCAATGATGTCATTTACATGCCAGGTAATGGCACTTCAAAAGAGACAAGGCCATCAGTTATTGGCCTTATCCTTGCCTGCCTGAGCCTTAAGGAGTGGGGTTCTCATGAAACAGTTTTGTGAAAATTTTATGAAAGAAAATACCCCGAGTTCATTTGCGGAGCGGATCTGTCATCCGCCTCCACCTCTTTAAACACTCGTATCTGACGAGCAGCAAGAACACACGACTCGACAAACATTAGTTGTCGACCTGCACATGGCGATTATCGACGCCAGAGGTTTTCTATGCCTGAATTAATTGCGCCGACAGTTAAAAAAACAATCGAAACCCAATACCCAAAAGTGCTGAAACCGTTACTTGATCCTGTTATCGATAACTTTCTTAAACATTCTCCGAAAGCACTTGCCGAACTTGTTAAACAACACGGATCCCCACTGAACCTGGTGTGGCCGCATGCGTTTGAAGCCAATGCTCAAGCGCTGCAATCGGTGTTGAAACGACACGACGTCGACTACGCGATTTTCTACGGTGCCAAAGCCAACAAGTCACAATGCCTGCTGGCTGCGGCATCGGCGTCGGGCATCGGCACCGACGTGTCGAGCCTCTTTGAGCTGCAAGCGGCACTGCGCGCCGGAACCCCGGCGGAACATCTGTGTGCGACCGGGCCGGCCAAAACGGCAGCGTTTCATAACGCACTGGTGCAAGGCGGATCGCTGATTTGTGTGGACTCACTGGAAGAGTTCAGCCATCTCAAAGCATTGCTCGACACTTCGCAACCACCGGCCAAAGCCCGGATCCTGCTGCGTTACAGGCCGACAAGTTGCCCGGCGAGCCGATTCGGAATGGGTGCGGATGATTTGTTTCAGTGCCTGCAATACCTGATCGAACAACGTGAGTCGTTCCACTTCGAAGGTTTCCATTTCCACCTCGGCGGTTACGGTTACGAAACCCGGGTACAGGCTTTCCGTGAAGTCACCGGCTTCATCGATGCGGCAAGGGAAATGGGCCTCGACCCGGTCATGATCGATATCGGTGGTGGCCTGCCGATGCGGTATGTAGACCCGCAGGACTACAACAGCTTTTTGCAGAACGACAACAATCCTGGTCATTATCAGAATCGTCGAGTGCCCGACTCTTATTACCCTTATGGCAGCAGTCTGACGGCTTGCCAGTGGCTGGAGTTATTTCTGGAGTCAGATCACTCCCCGGGAAAAACCATTGCGAGCTACTTGAAAACTCAGAATATAAAACTGGCACTGGAGCCTGGCCGAAGTCTGGTTGACCAGGCCGCCATCACCGTCTTTCGCGTAACCCGCACAAAACAACTGACCGACAACAAAGTTGTGATCTTCGCCGAAGGTAGCAGTTTCAGCGCGTGCGAAACATGGTTCTCATCTGAATACCTTGTCGATCCAATATTGATCACTTCGAAAGAGTCGAAACTTGCTCCAATGCAAGCCCACATCGCCGGGCATAGTTGTCTCGATGATGACGTGATCACTCATCGCCTGATCAACTTCGATACACCACCACAAGCCGGCGACTTATTGATCTACGCCAACACCGCCGGTTATCAGATGGACTTGCTGGAAAACGAATTCCATCGCCACCCGCTGCCACGGCGACTGATGGCGACATGTTGTACGGAAGGTAACTACGCATTCACACCTGACTATTAAAGGAAGACGTCCAGATGATACTGAATAAAGTTTCGGATCTTATTGGCAATACACCAATGTTGGGCATTGATGTTCCGGATACCAACGCCCGACTTTTGCTCAAGATAGAGAAGAACAACCCCGGCGGCAGTATTAAAGACCGTATGGCGCGAAACATGGTATTGGCGGCGCTCAAGTCCGGAAAGTTGAAACCCGGTGGCGTGGTCGTTGAATCGTCTTCCGGCAATACCGGCATCGGCCTGGCCATGGCAGCCGTTGAGTTCGACCTGCATTTCATTGCCGTGGTCGATCACCATGCGGCGCAGGACAAGATCGCAGTGATGAAGGCACTGGGGGCCGAAATCCGTTTTGTCGCCGGCACTTACCGGGAAGACGAAGTGGCCGTGGTCGAGCGTCAACGGCTGGCCGCCGAACTCGCCTCGCAGATCCCCGGCGCGGTGTTCATGAACCAGTCGGACAACGCTGCCAACGCCGGCGGCTACAGCGATTTCGTCCGTGAAACCATTGCCCAGGCCGGTGGCCACATCGGCGCGTACGTCGGTTGCGTCGGCACTGGCGGCTCGATGACCGGCATCGCCCGCGGTCTGAAACTGCACAACCCGGATATCGTGACAGTGGCCGTCGAGCCGGCCGGTTCCATCGTCTTCGGTCATCCCGGCTATCCGTATTACCAGTCCGGCACCGGCACCCCGGCCGGTGACACCGTCGGCCTGGTGCTCGACTACAGCTGCATCGACCTGGGCTTGCAAGTCACCGATTCACAGGCCTTCGAAACCGCCCGCTACATCGCGCGCAATCTGGCTCTGTTGGTCGGCGGCTCGACTGGTGGCGCGATTTTCAAGGCGCTGGAGCTGATTCACAAAGGCACGTTGACCGGCAACGTCGTGGTGCCGATTGCCGACGGCGGCGAGAAATACCTGCACACCGTATTCGACGACAACTGGCTGGAAGAACGGGACCTGCTGGACCCGGGCGTCGCACCGCAACTGGATCGCTGGCTGGGCAAGACCCGCTGGCTGGAATCCGACGCCACTCCCCTGCAATTGAGCGTCGCCTGACGCGTCTCCCACACAGGAAAGTCTCTGTATGAAACCGCTGAAAGTCGCCATCTGCGGCGCAGGCCGGACCGGGCACCTGAATGCCATCCTGTTTAAACAGCTGCCCAATGTTCAGGTCTCGATGCTCACCAACAACAAGGAGGTGGTCGACCGGCACCTCGCCAACCTGCCGATGCAGGCGCTGATGCCGGACGGCTCGACACTGAGCGCCCGGCCGGATCAGGTCAGCACCGATGCCAGTGTCGTGGTGGCCGACGCCGACATCGTGATCATCACGGTTCCGGCCCATGCCCGACCACAAACCCTGCAAGCCATCGCGCCGCATTTGAGTTCGGGCAAACCGGTGTACGTCGGCGCCATTCCGGGTTTCTGCGGCTTCGACTGGCTGGCGGAAGCCACGTTGGGCGAACGTTCGAACGTGGTGATCTGGGGCATGAAGGATGTGCCGCACACCGCGTTCGATCTGAAGCCGGGCGTGTCGGTGAAGATGGGCGGCGGCAAGAGCCAGTTGTATGTCGCGCTGCACGACCGGGAATCAGCGCAATCACGGCAGCACCTGGAAGAAATCCTCACGACGCTCTATGGCCCCTGCGTGACGATGCTCGACCACTACCTGGAAATCACCCTGACACCGGGCAATCCGATCATGCACAGCTCGGTGATTTACGGGTTGATCGGTCCCTACGGCCAGTGGCACCGCAAGATCTTCCCGCAGCGCATGTGCTGGTGGACCGAGTGCCCCGAGCTGGGCGCCTATTTCCTCGAACGCATGGATCAGGAAAGTCAGGAACTGTGCAGCGTGATCAGCCAGCGCATGGGCATCGACCTGTCGTCGGTCAAATCCCTCAAGCAGGAAATCGTCGAGGCCTACGGCGAGCAGATCCGCGATCAGAGCAGCATGCTGTCGATCCTGCGCACCAACCAGGCCTACAACGACATCCTCGCCCCGATGATTCCAGCCGATGACAACCGCGCCGGCTACGTGATCGAACGTGAAAGCCGCGCCTTCAATGAAGACGTCGCCTACGGCCTGGTGCTGCTGGTGGAAATGGCCCGGCGCTTCGAACTGAAAGTCCCCTACATCGAAGAAGTCCTGCAATGGAGCGTTTCCTACATGCAGGGCCTGCGCGACTCGGCGCTCGACTACTTCCCCAGCCAATGGCCGCGCACGGCGTGAGCGGGTTCAACACTTCATTAATTTCTCGACGAGCAGATAGCTGATATGGATGACTTCAAGACACTCATCGCCTACTCCCGCAAGAACGCCCTGCGACGGATGATCCGTTGCCTGTTTGCCGAAAACATTCTGGATCGCTCGGGCCTGCGCTTCTCCGCAGCCGGCAACGAGGCCACGTACGCGCTGAAAGACGGCCGTTCCCAAGTGTTCTTTTCCAACATCGCCAAGGGCCCGGCGGACACCGTGGTCAATGACGGCGACGTGATCCTGATGACCGATGAAGGCGTGCGCCAGGTGATCTACACCCATCAGGACCTGTTGGATGTGCTGCGCGACAGCTTCGATTTCGAACCGACCGATGAAGGCATCGCCGGGCTCAAGTCGGACATGGAAAACAGCCTGATGAACGACGCCCACGCACGTCAGCATCGCCAGCAATGGAACGCACGACTGGCTGCCGCCGCCCGGGAACAGGGCCTCGACAGCCTGACCGATTACCTGCGCCAGCACGCCAGCACCAAGGACGCCGCGATCCTCCTCGACCAGTGGGGCTCGCTGGAAGGTCACCCGTATTATCCGACGTGGAAAGCCCGACCGGGCCTGAGCGATGAAGAAGTCGAGCAACTGTCGCCGGAGTTCAACGCCCAGGTGCCGCTGCGCATTGCCGCGTTGCGGGCCGACATGGCGAAAAGCGAAAGCATGCCCCACGTGACCGATTACCACACCTGGTTCGCCAGCAATTTCCCGACGCAATGGGAGCAATGGAAAGCATCGCTGAACGACAAGGGCCTCGACGAATCCCAATGGTTGCCACTGCCGATTCACGCGTGGCATTTGCAGGCTTACGTGCTGAAAAACTTCGCGGCGGAAATCGCAGAAGGCATCCTCATCATAGACGGCCCGGACATCCAGACCCTGCCGACCATGTCGTACCGCACGATGATGCCGGTACTCAAGGAGAGCGCGCCACTGATCAAGTTGCCGATTGCCGTGTGGATGACCAGCGAGCTGCGCAGCCTGCAGGCCAAGTCGATCCACATGGGCCCGCGCATCAGCACCGTCATCACGAAGATCCTCGAGGTCGAGGATGGTTTCGAGCAGCGTCTGGAAATCTTCCCGGAAGAAATCGGTGTGCGCTACAAGAACGCGATCACGCAGGATGACCACCCCGGCCGTCACCTGTCGGTGGTGTTCCGCGCCAGTCAGCAAGCGTTCGAGCGTACCGACGAGTGTCTGCCGATCACCGTGGCTTCTCTGTTCACTCGCTTGCCGGGCAGCGGCCGGCCATTGTTCACCGAGTTGATCGAGCGCGATGGCGTTCGGGCCAATGCCGCCCAGGTCGAAGACTGGTTCCGTCAGTACGCCAAAGTGGTCACCCATCCGGTGATTGCAATCTACTTGATGTACGGCATCGGGCTTGAGGCGCACCAGCAGAACACGATGGTGCTGTTTTCCCCGGATGGCAAAGCACGTAGTCTGCTGATCCGCGATTTCGGCGATGGCAGGACCTACGCTCCGTTGCTGGAAGGACGCGGCTACACCCTGCAACCGCATGTGCAGCCGGGCATTCTGCCAACGGTGTTCGAAGGCGATATCGAGCCGGTGCGCATGTTCGTGCTCGACGCGGCGTTCCTCACGCATCTGCATGAAATGGCCTTGTGGCTGACCAAGGAGTACGCGCTGGACAACAATCGGATGTGGGACATTCTGCGTGAAGAAACCGAGCAGGCTTTTGCCGCGGTGCGCGAGCGTGTCGCGCCGGATCTGTGGGAAGTCGAACGCAAGGCCTTCCTCAATGATCCGTGGCCGACCCGTTCGTTGTTGCGCATGCACATGATGCAGTACTCCAACTACCGGATTCAGCACACGCTGACCAACCCGCTCAATGTCGTTCAATAACCGAGGCTGACTCATGACCCATGCAGGTGCCATCGCGGGTTCGCGCGTAAGAGTCCTGATTTATCTTCTGTTCGCGATCCAGCTCATTTCGATGGGCGCGATGGAAATGAGCGGGCCGTTCTGGCCTGTCCACCTGCGTGGGCTAACGTCTTCGGACTCGCTCTTCAGCTTCGCTAGCATCGCCGTCTACGTCGGGCCGATGCTGGGCATTATTCTGACCAGTGCATTCTGGGGCCGTATCGGCGACCGCTACGGCCACAAGTTGATGATGATCCGTGCCCTCGCCGGCCTGTCATTGACCCAGCTTGGGCTGGCCCTGTGCAGTGACATCTGGGTGATCCTGATCCTGCGCTTCCTGCAAGGCGCCTTCGCCGGTTACATCGCCCCGGCCCAGGCGTATGGCGTGAGTATCGAGGCCCCTTCACGCCGGGCGCGGCTGTTCGCGATCCTGCAGATTTCCACCAACGTCGGCTCGTTGCTCGGCGCGGTGGTCGGCGGCCTGATCCTCGATTACGCGACGTTCTTCTGGATCAACATGATCGCGGCGGTGCTGTGCGCCATCTGCACCGTGGTCGCGGCCGTAACATTGCCGGACGTGCCGCCAGTGAAGAAAGCACCGGTTGCCGATAAAGAAGCTCCGGTCAGCCACAACACCAGCGTCTGGCAAGGCACGCCCCTGCTGTCGCTGCTGGGCGTCATGGGCATTTTGCTGCTGGCGCGGATGCTGCCGCAGACGTCGTTCTCGCTGTATGTCAGCTCGGTGTTCGAGGTCAGCAACTCGGTGGTCGGGCTGTGCTACGGCTTACTGGCGCTGGGTTTCATTCTGTCGGCAACCGCGTGGTCGCGTTACTTCGAACACCGTACCCAACAGGACACCTTGCAACGCATCACTTATGTCGTCCTCGGCTGCATTGCGCTGACAGCACTCGCCGGCGTCACCCGCAACCCGATCATATTCGTCGGCGCCTACTTCATCTGGGGCGTATTGCTGGGCGCCACGACGCCGGTACTGATGGCGCTGATCTCCAAAACCGCCGACAGCTCACGCCAGGGCTATGTGCTGGGCATTGCCCAGAGCACCGCACAGTTTGCGTCCATCGCCGGCATCTCGGCCGGTGGGCTGCTCAGCCAGGTCTACGGTTTGCAGTACACCTACCTGTTTGTCTGCCTCGCCTACATCCTCGCGCTGATTCCCATCGTTGCGTTGCGCTACCGGCCCATGGTCATGCAACCGAGCCAGATCCCGCCGGGCGACTGATCAAGGAGTTTGCTTTGAACATTGAACAACTGCGCGCCGACACCCCGGGTGTCGAGCAACTCATTCACTTCAACAATGCCGGTGCGGCGCTGATGCCCGATCCGGTCATCGAAGTGATGACCCGTCACCTGCAACTTGAGGCCCGGATCGGCGGCTATGAAGCCGCCGGGCAACAGGCCCGGGAAGTGGAAGACGTCTACGACGCCATCGGCCAACTGATCAACGCTCTGCCCGGAGAAATCGCGGTCATTGAAAACGCGACCCGCGCCTGGGACATGGCCTTCTATTCATTGCCGCTGCGGCCCGGCGATGTGGTGCTGACGTCGACCACCGAATACGCCGGCAACTACATTCCCTATTTGCAACTCAAGCAGCAGCGCGGGATCGAGATCAGGGTCATTCCCAACGATGAACAGGGCCAGGTGTCATTGCCGGCGCTGCGGGACATGCTCGGCGATGACCGGGTTGCCCTGGTGTCGCTGCCGGTGATCGCCACCAACGGCGGCCCGGTGCAGCCCATCGAACAGATCGGCGCCCTCGCCCGCGCCGCCGGGGTTCTGTTTCTGCTGGATGCCTGTCAGGGCGTCGGGCAGATGCCGATCGATGTGCAGAAAATCGGCTGTCACATGCTCGCCGCCACCAGCCGCAAATACCTTCGCGGCCCTCGGGGCATGGGGTTTCTCTACGTCGAAAAGACTTTGTGCGAAAACCTTGAACCGGCGTTTCTCGACCTGCATGCGGCTTCATTGCTGACCCCGGACACCTTCAGGATTCGTGGAGATGCCCGGCGCTTCGAAAACTGGGAATGCAACGTCGCCGCGAAGCTGGGCATGGGCGCGGCGGCCCGTTATGCGCTGGCGCAAGGCATCGAACCGATGTGGCAGCGCATTCAACGATTGTCGGCACATCTGCGCAATCGCCTGACCGATGTGCCGGGTGTTACGCCGCAGGATCGGGGCGCGGTCAAGTCCGGCATCGTCACATTCACCTGTCAGGCCGCCAGTGCAGCGCAAGTCCAGGCATGGCTGGCGAAGCAGGAAAAACGCATCAACGTCACCACCTCGACTTTCCGCTCGACGATGCTCGACATGCAGCAACGGGACCTGCTGGAAGTCAGTCGCGCATCGCTGCACGCCTACAACACCGAGGCCGAAATCGACGCCATGGTAAACGCGTTGTTGAGAATGCCCCGCGCCTGAAAACGGATGCTGATTCGCGCTTGCGTCGCGGGCTCTTTGTACACTAGCATTGGGAATACTTCTCAATTGCAAAACACTGCAGCCATGAGCGAAACCCTTCCCGCGAACAACGACAACCACCTGCGCGTGATCGAAGCGCTGTACAGCGGTCATCACGGCTGGCTGTACAACACGCTGAAGAAAAAACTGGGGAACGCCATGGATGCGGCGGATCTGGCGCAGGATACCTTCACCCGGATCCTCGCCTCCCAGGTCACGACCATCGAGCAGCCCCGGGCATACCTGAGTTGCGTGGCGAAGGGCATCCTCATCAACTGGTATCAGCGCAAGGCACTGGAGCGCGCCTACCTTGATGCCCTCGCTCATTTGCCTGCGCCGGAAGCGCCCTCACCCGAGTTGCGTTTCGTGGTGCTGGAAACCCTGCACGAAATCGACGCCATGCTCGACACCCTGCCGCCGCTGGTCAAACGCGCATTCCTGCTGTCGCAGATCGGCGGTTTGAAATACGCCGACATCGCCGAGCAGCTGGACGTCTCGCTGATCACCGTCAAGCGCTACATGAAACAGGCTTTCGTGCAGTGCCTGATGCTGGTGGAATGAATGCTCACGCGTCGCAGTGAACCGCCGCTTGATCCGAAGATCCTCGAAGAAGCCGCCGAGTGGCTGATGCGCCTGAGTGAAAACGACCTCAGCGAGACCGAGCGCGCGGAATGGGAATACTGGAAAGTCAGCAGCCCCGAACGCAATCGGGCGTGGTCCCGCGCGCAGTTGCTGCAAAGCAAGTTTGGCGGCCTGCCACCGTCGCTGGCGATGTCGGCACTGGATCGCCCGAGCAACCCGGAACGCCGCGCAGCCCTGGGCAAACTGGCCTTGCTGTTGGCGGCGGTGCCCGCCGGTTGGGGCAGCTGGAAACTGGCGCAATCGCAACAATGGTCCGCCGATTACCACACCGCCGTGGGCCAGCGCCGCGAACTGACCCTGGCCGATGGCTCGCAAATCACCCTGAACACCGACACGGCCATCGACGTCTTGTTCGACACCCGTCAGCGGCTGATCAATCTGCGCGAAGGCGAAATCCTGGTGCAGACCGCGCCGGACAACGCCGCGCAGCCTCGGCCCTTTCTGGTCAGCACCCGTCAGGGCCGGATGCAGGCGCTGGGCACGCGCTTCACCGTTCGTGAATGGCAGCCGCGCACCCAACTCGCGGTACTCGAAGGCGCTGTGCAGGTCGAGCTGGCCGACAGCCCCCAGAGCGCGCCGATCATCGTCAACGCCGGGCAGCGTACCGACTTTTCATCGCAGGCTTTTGGCTCACTGAACCCGACCGACCGCAACGTCGGCGCTTGGACCCAGGGCATGCTGATGGCAGACAAAATGCGCCTGGCGGATTTCGTCGTCGAACTGGCGCGTTATCGCCGGGGTTTCGTGCGCTGCGACCCGGCCATTGCCGACTTGCGCATTTCCGGGGCCTTTCCCATCAGCGATACCCAACGTTCGCTGAACATGCTGGCGCAGACCTATCCCGTGCACGTCTCCGGGCACTTGAGCGGTTACTGGGTGACGCTCTCACCCGCCTGAGCAAAAAAATCACCTCGCAGGTGATACTTTTTTTGATCTCGGCTGGCAATGAAAGGAACAACCATTCCACCTCGTCCATAGGGTCACTCCTTCATGCTCGTTGCACGACCCTTGCCTTCGGATCGTCTGCTACTAAAGCCCGTTCTACGCAGTGTGTTGCTCAGCGTCGTGCTGGGCCTGGCCGGTGGCACGTTCGCTCTGGCCGCCGGACCGACGCAACTGGACGCGGTCACCGTTCGAGCCTACAACATCGCGCCTGGGCCGCTTGGCGTAACCCTGTCGAGTTTTGCCGTGGACGCCGGGATTGCCCTGTCGTTTCAGCCTTCGATCACTGAAGGCCTTGTCAGCCCGGGATTGTCCGGCAGCTACTCGGTACAGGAAGCGGTAACCCGCCTGCTGGAGGGCAGCGGCCTGGAAATGGTCGCCCGCAGCGACGGCACCTGGACGCTGGTGGTACGCCGGGTCACGTTGTCGGACACCACGATCGAAGGCACCGACAGGCGCAGCGACAGCTTGCCGTCGGTACTGCCGGGTGGTCAGGCCGCTCGCGGCGGACGTCTCGGCATGCTGGGCAACCGCGACGCGATGGACACCCCGTTCAGCGTCAGCAGCTACACCTCGACGCTGATCAAGGACCAGCAGGCTGTCACCGTCGGCGACTTGCTGGAGCGTGACTCTTCGGTACGTTCCACGGGCCAGGCCGGAGGGATTGTCGACTCGTTCTTCATCCGTGGCTTTCCCGTCGGCGAAGGCAACCTCGGTGAACTGGCGTTCGACGGCGTGTACGGCGTGGCTTCCAATTATCGGGTGTTCACCGAATACGCCGAACGCATCGAACTGGTCAAAGGCCCCGGCGCCCTGCTCTACGGCATGTCACCCAACAGCGGTGTTGGCGGCGTGATCAACGTGGTGCCCAAGCGTTCGCTGGACGAAGACCTGACCCGCTTTACCACCAGTTACGCCTTGAATACCCAGGTCGGCGGTCACGTCGATGTCAGTCGGCGCTTTGGCGAAGAACGCCGGTTCGGGGTGCGAATCAATGGCAGCGTCCAGCAAGGTGAAACGGCCATCGACAAACAATCGCGGGAAGTCGGCATCGGCGCGATTTCCCTCGATTATCAGGGCGACCGCCTGCGCACCACACTGGATCTGATCAACCAGAAAGAGAGCTTCGACGCCGCGTCCCGACCGTTTCTGATCGCCCCCGGCGTGGAGATTCCTTCAGCAGCCAACGGGCGCACCAGCGTCAGCCAGGAATGGGGCTGGTCGGAAACCCGCGATAAATCGGCGTTATTGGGTGGCGAATACGACCTCAACGACAACCTGACGCTGTTCGCCCATGCTGGCGGAGGCCGATCGGATGTCGCGCGCATGTCCGACCAGACACCGACCATCATCAACGAAGCCGGTGACACCTCGTCGATCCCCGGCTATTACAAATTCGAAGTCCAGCGCTACACCGTCGATGCCGGTGCGCGCCTGCGGTTCGACACGGGGCCGATCAATCACAGCACCGCCCTGCAGGTCACCCGTTACCGCGATAACTTGTCCCGAGGCATTATTTCCGGCCCGGCGATCCTGTCGAACATCTACCACCCGATTGACCGCCCGAAACCCGCGATAGCCAAACCCGATACGCCGAAGGTCTCCGAAAGCGAACTGTCGGGCGTGGCCCTCGCCGACACCCTGTCGGTACTCGACGAACGCCTTCAAGTCACGCTCGGCGTGCGCCAGCAAAACATCAAATCGGATAACTACAACGCGGCGGGCTTCGTCACCACACATTACGACAAGAGCAAATCCACGCCGCTGTTCGGGGTCGTCGTCAAGCCCTGGGACCATGTCGCGTTCTACTACAACTACGTCGAAGGCCTGAGCAAGGGTGACATCGCGCCGTCCGCCGCCTCCAACGCGGGCGAGATCTTTTCACCTTATGTGTCCCGCCAGCAGGAAGTCGGGGTCAAGCTCGACTACGGCCGTTTCATGTCCACCATCGCCCTGTTTCAACTTGAAAAGCCCAGCGGCGAATTGGCATCCGGGGTGTTCGCGGTCAATGGCGAACAACGCAACCGTGGCGTCGAACTGAACATGGCCGGCGAGATCGCATCAGGCACGCGCCTGCTCGGTGGCGTGACGCTGCTCGACGGCGAACTGACCCGCACCGGCGTCGCCGCCAACCGTGGCAACAAACCGGTCGGTGTTCCCGAGGTGCAAGCCAACCTCTGGGCCGAATGGGACGTCCCGAAAGTCGAAGGCCTGACATTGACCAGCGGCGCCATTTACACCGGCAGCCAATACGTCGATCAGGCCAACACCCAACAACTGGACGCCTGGACCCGCTTCGATGTCGGCGCCCGCTACGCCACGCGCATTGCCGAACGACCGACCACTTTCCGGGCCACCGTGCAGAACGTGTTCGACCGCGAATATTGGTCGGGCGTCGCCTCCTACGGTGCGTTCTCTCAAGGTGCGCCTCGGACCCTGTTGCTCTCGGCCACTGTCGATTTCTGAAACGTCCGGCCCGGAGCGGCGCCTGGCGTCGTGGTCCGATCCGGCTTTTGCAAAGGCATACACCATGGTTAACGTTTTTCGCCGCCGCCAGACCTTCGCCGCCCTGCTGTTTGCGGGGTTGCTGGGCCTGTCCTTGTCTTCCTTGATGCCGAGCAGCGCGCAGGCTGCCGAGCCGGATCCGGCCCTGGGCACCGTGACTGATTTGCAGGGCCGCACAGTCAAGGTTCACTTGCCGGTGCGCCGGGTCATTCTGGGTGAAGGCCGCCAGTTGTATCTGGTGGCCGCGCTGGATACGCAGAACCCCATCGAACGCATCGTCGGCTGGCGCAAGGACCTGATCCAGTCGGACCCGGACACTTATAACGCCTACCTGCGCAAATTCCCCGACATTGCCAAGATCCCGACCTTCGGCGGTTTCGAGAGCGGCACCTTCGACATCGAACAGGCGATTTCCCAGAAGCCTGACGTGATCATCCTCAACATCGAAGCCCAACACGCGACCGAGGATGCACGCTACATCGAGAAACTCGACGCCCTGGGCATCCCGGTGGTGTACGTCGACTTTCGCAACAACCCCATGCAGAACACCGAGCCGACCATGCGCCTGTTCGGCAAGTTGTTCGGCAAGGAACAACGCGCGGAGGCCTTCATCGATTTTCGTAACCAGCAGATCCATCGCGTCACCGACGTCATCGAAAAGCACCACCCTGCCCGTCCCAGCGTGTTCATCGAGCGCATAGGCGGCTACACCGATGACTGCTGCCTGAGTTTCGGCAACGAGAACTTCGGTCTTTTCGTCGACATGGCCGGCGGCAACAACATCGCTCGTCGGATCATTCCGAGCACCTTCGGGCAACTGAATCCTGAGCAAGTGATCGTCGCCAACCCCGACCATGTCGTGGTCACCAGCGCCGACTGGGAAGCCTTTGCGCCAGGCGGTCATTGGGTCGGCGTCGGCCCGGGCGCGGACCTGGCCGAAGCCCGGCGCAAACTGGCCTGGTACACCCAGCGCCCGGCCTATGCCGGCATCAAGGCGCAGAACACTCAAGCCTTTCATGCGATCTGGCACCAGTTCTACAACAGCCCTTACCAGTTCGTGGCCATTCAGCAATTGGCCAAGTGGTTCCATCCGGAACTGTTCGCCGATCTTGATCCGGATGCCGCGTTTCGCGAGTTGCATGAGCGGTTTCTGCCAGTGCCTTACGAACCGGGCTATTTCGTCAGCCTGCAAAAAACCGAGGCCAAACCATGAGTTCGCTGGGCGAAGCACCGATTGTGCAGAGTGTCACTTACCGTCGATTGGTGCTGCGTAAACGGCTGATTCTGCTTGGGCTGTCCGTGCTGCTGATCTTCAGCGTGCTGCTCGACCTGGCGCTCGGCCCGGCCCGTTACAGCCTCAGCGAAGTGCTTGGCGCGCTGATTTCACCGGATACCGCATCGGCACAAGTGCGCGTGGTGATGTGGGACATCCGTCTGCCGGTGGCGTTGATGGCGGTCGCTGTCGGCGCGGCGCTGTCGCTGGCCGGTGCGCAGATGCAGACCATCCTCAACAACCCGCTCGCCAGCCCCTTCACCCTCGGCATTTCTGCGGCGGCCGGTTTCGGTGCGGCGCTGGGGCTGGCGTTTGGCGTGGCGCTGTTTCCGCTGGCGGCGCAATACATGGTGCCGCTCAATGCGTTCATCATGGCGATGCTCTCGGCGCTGTTGATCCACTTCATGAGCATGCGTCGCGGGGTGACGGCCGAGACCATCGTGCTGCTCGGCATCGCCCTGGTGTTTACCTTCAATGCGCTGCTGGCGCTGGTGCAGTTCTTCGCTACCGAACAAGCCGTGGCGGCCGTGGTGTTCTGGACCATGGGCAGCCTGACCAAAGCCACGTGGCCGAAACTCGGGGTGATCTGCGTGGTGATCCTCATCACTCTGCCGATCTTCGCCAAACGCGCGTGGGCGATGACGGCTCTGCGTCTGGGCGATGACAAGGCCGCCAGCTTCGGCATCAACGTGCGCAGTCTGCGTTTTCAGACGCTGATCATGGTCAGCCTGCTCGCGTCGTTTCCGGTGGCGTTCGTCGGCACGATCGGTTTTATCGGGCTGGTCGGGCCGCACATTGCGCGGATGCTGATTGGCGAGGATCAGCGGTTTTTCCTGCCGGCCTCGTTGCTGACCGGTGCGCTGATCCTGTCCGCCAGTTCGGTGGTCAGCAAGACGCTGATTCCGGGAGCGATATTCCCCATTGGCGTGGTCACGTCACTGATCGGCGTGCCGTTCTTCATTTCTCTGATTCTCAACGGAAAGAAAAACTCATGGTGAAGATCCGGCTCGACAACCTCGGCGCCCGCTATGGGCAGCGCGAGATCATTTCCGGTGTCAGCACCGCGACGTTTACCGGCGGCCAGGTCGTGGCGGTGGTCGGGCCCAATGCGGCGGGCAAATCGACGTTGTTCAAGCGCATGGCCGGGCTGATCGATGGCCCGGGCGAAGTGATTCTCGAAGGCTCGAAAAAAGGCACTCAAGGCATCAGCTACATGCCCCAAGGCCTGAATGCCAGCGCGCGGTTGACGGTGTACGAATCGGTGCTGCTGGCGCGCAAGCAACTGACGCCCAACTGGTCGGTTCACGACGATGAATTGCAATTGGTGGACGAGATTCTCGATGCGCTCGGGATCACCGAACTGTCGTTCCGCAACCTCGGCGAACTGAGCGGCGGCCAGCAACAGTTGGTGTCAATCGCCCAGACCCTGGTGCGCGAGCCGGAAATCCTGTTGATGGACGAACCCACCAGCGCACTCGACATGCACCGGCAGGTTCAGGTGTTGAACTTCATGAAAGCCCTGGCGCGCCGCCGTGAAGTGATCGTGTTCATCGCCATCCACGACTTGAACCAGGCGCTGCGATTTGCTGATCAGGTGCTGGTGATTGCCGGCGGCACGGCCCATGGCAGCGGGCCGAGCCATGAAGTCATCACCGAGCCGATGCTGCGCACGGTTTACAAGGTCGAGGCGCGAATCGAGCAATGCAGCCGCGGGCAGCACCATATTCTGATCGACGATATTGTTTGAGGGTTGGCCCTCAGAGCAAGCTCCACGACACCCCGACATACATCGCCATGCCCTCGCCCGGCGTTGAGCGTGCGGCATCCAGTCCTTTATCGTCATAGCCCGGCGTAACTGTAGCGGCGTAGTGCTTGTCGGTCAGGTTGCGCATGTCCAGCCAGGTCTGCCAGTCGCCCTTGGGTGCGTTGTAACCGAGGGTCGCGCCGAAGGTGGCGTAAGGGTCGGCGTAGTAGCTGTTGGCGTAATCCACCGCCACTTTCGACACCAGTTGCGTGTTGACGGCGGCGAAGAAGCCCTGCGGGAAGTCGTAGCGCAGTTCGCCCTGGTAGTAATGCATCGGCAAGCCCGGCAAGCGGTTATCACCGAAGCGATCGTCGTCGCGGTAATGGAAGTCACTGAAGGTGTAGGCCTGACGCAGGCTCAGCTTGCCGCCGTCGTTCGCCGACCACAGATTGCTGTTGAGGCTCGCCTCCACACCTTGATGCACCGTAGGACTGGCATTGAGTTCATAAGGCGTGGTGGCGTTGGCGTCCGGCAATACCGAGAGCAATTCGTGGCGCACCTGGGCGTAATACCAGGCCAGGCTCCATTCGCCGAGTGCGCTGTCGCCACGGCCGCCGAGTTCCAGGGTGGTCGCGGTCTGGTTCTGCAGTTTGACCGGATCACGCTGGGTGCCGGTGGCGGCGCCGCTGCCGGCCGGGAAGCGTACGTTGGAGCTGTAGATCAGCGACCACGGATGCGGCGCTTCGACCGAGCGGCTGAGGTTGCCGAACAGTTGCAGGTCTGGCGTCACCTGATAGCGCAGACCCAGGCGTGGCGCGTAATCCCAGTCGCCGAGACTGGTCTTGCCACCACCTTCGGGATAGGTCACGGCACTTTCGCGGCGGGTGTAGATCGCGGCAAGGCCGGTGGTCAGCCACAGATCGTCGGCGATTTCCAGGTCGTTGCCCACATGCAGGACAGAATCCGAACCCTGATAAGTGAAGTTGCGCATGTGCGTACCCGGCGCATAGCCGGCGGTGTTGCCGGTGGGAATCCGCACCAGCTCGCTCGCACCGTCGTTAGGCAAATGTTTGGTCACCCGCAGGCCGACCGTGCTGTGGCTTTCGAGGCCCCAGAGGGTGTCGCGGCGCTTGTAGTCGAACGTGCCGCTGACATCGGTGTACGCCACTTTCAGACGGTTCGGGCCTTCGCGCAGGTCCATCGGGTAGTCGTGATAAACGAGGCCGGTCTGGATGCTCGAATCGTCGTCGATGTAATACGTGGTCTTGTTGCCGATGAAGGTGCTGCCGGGCTGATCGCGGCTGTCGTTGCGCGTCACGTAGGCCGGGTTGGCCGCCCGTGGATCGTGCTCGATGGAGTGTTTGGTCACCCGCCCGGCGAGGTCGTTGTCGGTCTCACGGTGACGAATGTAGAAGCGGGTTTCCAGATTCGGATTGAAGCGATAACCGAAGTTGGCAATCACGCCCTGGCTCTTGCTCGCGGTGTGATCCTGATAACCGTCGGAGTGTGCATCGGTCATCGACAGGTAGTAATCGAAGTCGCCCAGCACCTGGCCCGAGCTGACTTGCCGCTGGGCATAACCGTGGCTGCCCATGACGTAGCGCACATTCAACCGAGGCGCGTCGTAGCCGGTGTGGCTGACGTAATCGACTGCACCACCCAGTGCCAGGGCCCCACGATCGAAACCGTTGGCACCGCGCAGCACTTCCACATGGTCGAGCCACAGCGGTTCCAGCAATTCATAGGGTGTGCCACCGGGGCCGGTCAGCGGCAGACCGTCGAGCATCGTGTACAGCCCCGACGCGTGAGCACCAGGAGCCCGATTGATGCCCGAACCACGAATCGAGATTTTCACCCCCTCGTTGCCCGCCGACTGGGCATACACCCCCGGCTGATACGCCAGCACATCCTGATTGCTCGCCACCCGCCCCTGCATCGGGCGGCGCATATCGACCACGTTGGTGCCACCGGGCACCTGTGCCAAGCGGGCCTTGGCCTCCTCCAGCGAAAGGTCTTCGCCGCTCTGATCCTCAGCCCCGATCAGCACCTGCCCCAACTCCATGCTCTGAGACTCAGCTTCCACCGGACAAGCAAGGGCCAGCCCCAGCAATGCAGCGGGCAGTGTTTTGAGCGAGGGCATCGAGAGAACTCCAGACAGACAGAAACGGGCAGTGAGAACTGCGACGTATGAATGAACGAAGTAAACACATGGTGATTTTGTTTTTTGTCAGGTAAACAGGCGGCTGAAATGCTGGATTGTGATTTGAACGAGGGAGATGCAGGGATGGCCGAAGCAGTATTGAAGACGAAACTGGTCAATTTTCTGGCCCCCAGCGGACTCTGGGTTGGCGGGAAGGTGACGGTGACCCACTCCACGATTTTCATGAACGCCAATGCCATGAACCGTATGGTTCAGGACGGGGTTCTGGATATTGAAATCCCCATGGCATCGATTCGAAAGGTCAGCCTGGAATGGGGGTTCATGACCAAGATTGTGTGTCTGGAAACCGACTACGGCTACTTTTACTTCCGTTGTTTCGGGGCAAAAGAGATGGTGTCAATGATTACCAAAATGTACGTGTCGCGGGCCTTGCAACGCACCTAGTGAACGGGACTTGATTCAAATGCCCTTGAGCCCTCGGACCTCTCTGATCGGCATCAAGGGCTCGGGGCCAATATCAAGCAGCGCCTGCAAAGTCAGCGTCCATCGCGGGCCGGTCGTAATCGAGGAGATACGCTTGATGCCGGTGATACAGCCTTGAAAGCAGATCCTTGTTGGGCCCGACCACGTCCATTCCTCGGTCGTCGTAAGGGAAAACCATCACTTCGGCCTTCAAATTGAACAGGTAGACCGCGCAGCGTGGATTCGGCGCAATGGCGCCAAAATCCGTGGCCAGTGCGCACCAGAGCAATGCTTGAAGCAACCTTACGGGCGCTTCGAATGCGAGGTTGATCCAGTACTCGGGTTCGCTTTCGCAGAACCAGTCATCCGGATCAGTGCGTTCACTCCAGATCGAGCGCTCTGCAGGTATCTCGATGCCAGCCGACCGAAGGGACTGAAGCAACGCTCGATGGGTAAATCGCTGGCCGCCGGAGTGAAAGCGCAGACAGGTCACGAGCGTGGGCTCGCCACTGAAAATGTCGGTGCAGATCTCGGTCGACTTTCGCAAGGCCAACAGGAACTGTTCGATCATCCCTCCCGTTTCGGAGAGTTCGAAACGCAGTCCTCCGGGGCAGGAATAAAACAGCGGCCTTGCGAAGGCCTGGTCGGTAAAAATCCGCTCGATTTCAAGATGAAGATTCACTGAAGTCCTTTCCGGTCCATATGGCTCGGGCGGCTATCGCGCCTTATCAATTCTTGCACTTGGACACCACCACCTGGCAGGTACCGGGCGTCCCGCCGGAGCGGCCGGCGTAGCGCATGCAGTTATCCATGGATTTTTTCTGTGCCTGGCCCAGGGTCGATCCCCAGGCCAGGCCACCCTCGCCCATCGTCGGCACCGCTTTGGCATAGCAGCGATCACCGGTGGTCGCGTAGTGAGCCTTGCTTGAGCAGGACGCTGTGAGCGTCAACAGCATCGCGCACAGGCCATACGAGCATCGGCGTACCCAGATTTCGCTCATCTCGTTTCACCTGCAGCAAAGGGGGCTGACGTGTTCAGTCTAGCCGCGATGACTCGCAAGCCGCTCATTGTTCCGTCGCCTGTCGATACTGACGCGGCGTGAATCCGGTCGAGGCCTTGAATTGTCGGGTAAAAGCGCTGTGATCGGTATAGCCGCATTGCAGTGCAACCTCGGTAATCGGTAAATCGGTGTGCAACAAGCGATGGGCATGTTCCAGCCGTACTTTCTGGATCATCTGCCGTGGCGTCAGGTGGAACACGCGTTTGCAGTAGCGCTCCAGCTGCGCCACCGAGATACCGGCGATCCGGGTCAGTTCACCCAGCGTCACCCGGCGATTGAAATGCGCGCGGATGTGTTCGTCGACAGCGGCCAGACGCTCGAAGGCCGGGTGGGTTTCGCTGGCCGATTGCAGGTCCACCGAAATCCCCGCCAGGCCAATAATCGCGCCATCGCGGTTGTACAGCGGTCGTTTATGGGTCAGGCACCAGCCCGGTTCGCGACTGCCGTACAGGTGCAATTCCAGCTGATCCTCCAGCACCCACCCTTCTTCCAGCACTCGGCGATCCTGCTCGGTGTAGCCCGGCCCCAGTTGCGCGGGGAACACCTGCGCACTGGTTTTACCGAGCAACGGTTTCAAGTCTTTCAACCCGCATCGCTGCACCAGCGTGCGGTTGGCCATGACATAACGCGCCTCGACATCCTTGATGAAAATCGCTGCATTCGGAATCACATCCAGCATCGGCAACAACGCAGCCACGCCCGCCACCAAGGCTTCGAGAGTCTGGGGGCGATTGCGCTCATCACCCTCGCACAGGATCGCAAATGCGTTCTGCATCGTCAGTTTTTCCTTCGCGGATGGATCGGCTGTACGGCGTTCGCGTGCAGATTGCAGCAACGTCCGCAGACTGTCGAGGCCTGCTGTCGCTCAGCGCAATTATGCTGATTTCGTCATCCAGACCTGCGCAAAACATCAATCGCCCGACGCCTGATGAGTTCACTGTTTAGCCGTTCCAGTGACTTCACACCTGCCTATCCAATAACTCACAAGAAGGCGATGCCATGTCAGGCCAAGGCAAGTTCAAAAAACAACTTTCATTGATCGACCTCACCTTTATCGGGCTCGGGGCGATCTTCGGTTCGGGCTGGTTATTCGCGGCCAGTCACGTCTCCGCGATTGCCGGGCCGGCCGGGATTTTCTCCTGGCTGCTGGGCGGTTTCGCCGTGTTGCTGCTGGGCATCGTCTACTGCGAACTGGGCGCGGCGTTGCCCCGCGCCGGCGGTGTAGTGCGCTATCCGGTCTACAGCCACGGGCCGCTGCTGGGTTACCTGATGGGCTTTATCACGCTGATCGCGTTTTCCAGTCTGGTGGCGATCGAAGTGGTTGCCTCGCGCCAATATGCGGCGGCGTGGTTTCCCGGCCTGACCAAAACCGGCAGCGGTGATCCGACAGTGCTGGGCTGGCTGGTGCAGTTCGGCCTGCTCTGCGTGTTCTTCCTGCTCAATTACCGCAGCGTGAAAACCTTCGCCAAGGCCAACAATCTGGTCAGCGTGTTCAAGTTCATCGTGCCGCTGCTGGTGATCGGCGTGCTGTTCACCTTCTTCAAACCCGAGAATTTCCAGGTTCAAGGCTTCGCCCCCTTCGGGCTCTCGGGCATCGAGATGGCCGTTTCCGCCGGCGGCGTCATCTTCGCCTACCTCGGCCTGACCCCGATCATCTCGGTGGCCAGTGAAGTGAAAAACCCACAGCGCACCATCCCGATTGCGCTGATCCTGTCGGTGCTGCTCTCCACCGCGATCTACGTGTTGCTGCAAACGGCCTTCCTCGGCGGCATCCCTACCGAATTGCTCGCCAATGGCTGGGCCGGTGTTTCCAAGGAATTCGCCCTGCCGTATCGCGACATCGCCCTGGCGCTCGGTGTGGGCTGGCTGGCCTATCTGGTGGTGGCCGACGCGGTGATCTCGCCCAGCGGCTGCGGCAACATCTACATGAACGCCACGCCACGGGTGATCTACGGCTGGGCGCAGACCGGCACCTTCTTCAAAATTTTCACCCGCATCGATGAGAAGTCCGGCATTCCGCGTCCGGCGCTGTGGCTGACGTTTGCCCTGTCAGTGTTCTGGACCCTGCCGTTCCCGTCCTGGGAAGCGCTGATCAACGTGGTGTCCGCCGCACTGGTATTGAGTTACGCCGTGGCCCCGGTCACCGTCGCCGCGCTGCGTCGCAATGCACCCGACATGCCGCGCCCATTCCGGGTCAAGTGCATGGGCCTGCTCGGGCCGGTGTCGTTCATCATCGCCGCGCTGATCGTCTACTGGTCGGGTTGGGACACCGTGTCCTGGCTGCTCGGTCTGCAAATCCTGATGTTTGTCGTGTACCTGCTGTGTGGTCGTTTCGTGCCGACCCAGCATCTGAGCCTCGCCCATCAAGTGCGTTCATCCGCGTGGCTGATCGCCTTCTACGCCGTGACCATTGTCCTGTCGAAACTCGGCACCTTTGGTGGTCTGGGCATCCTCGCCCACCCTTTCGACACGCTGGTCGTCGCGGCTTTCGCCACCGGCATTTATTACTGGGGCGCCGCCACTGGCGTACCGGCGCATCTGCTGCGCCTGGAGTCCGAAGAGGATGAAAGCGAAGTCACTTCGACGTCGCCGGCCTCCGCTTCCAACCCGCGCGCTGCCGGCGCTTATTGAAATCATTTGAAGGGACACGTCCATGAAACGAGTACACGTCATTGATTCGCACACCGGCGGCGAACCCACGCGCCTGGTGATGAAGGGTTTCCCCGATCTGCCCGGCAACACCATGGCCGAAAAACGCGACGTCCTGCGCAACCAGCACGACCGCTGGCGCCGGGCCTGCCTGCTGGAACCGCGCGGCAACGATGTGCTGGTCGGTGCGCTGTATTGCGAACCGGTGTCGCCGGACGCCACCTGCGGCGTGATCTTCTTCAACAACGCCGGTTATCTGGGCATGTGCGGCCACGGCACCATCGGCCTGGTCGCCTCCTTGCAGCACCTGGGGCTGATCGCGTCGGGCGTGCACAAGATCGACACACCGGTCGGCCCGGTCAGCGCGACGTTGCATGAAGACGGCGCCGTGACCCTGGGCAACGTGCCGGCTTATCGATTGCGCAAACAAGTGGCGGTTGAGGTGCCGGGGTACGGCCGTTTCCTCGGCGATATCGCCTATGGCGGCAACTGGTTTTTCCTGGTGTCGGAGCACGGCCAGACGCTGACGATGGACAACGTCGAAACCCTGACCGACTTCACCTGGAAAATGCTCAAGGCCCTCCAGGACCAAGGCATTCATGGCGAGGACGGCGCGGTGATCGACCACGTCGAACTGTTCGCCGATGACGACCAGGCCGACAGCCGCAACTTCGTCATGTGCCCCGGCAAAGCCTACGACCGTTCACCGTGCGGCACCGGCACCAGCGCCAAACTCGCTTGCCTGGCCGCCGACGAAAAACTGGCGCCCGGCGAGCGCTGGGTACAGGCAAGCATCACCGGCAGCCAGTTCGAAGGCCGCTTCGAATGGGAAGGCGAACGCGTGCGCCCGTTCATCACCGGTCGCGCCTATATGACCGCCGACAGCACGCTGCTGATCGACGAAGAAGATCCGTTCGCGTGGGGCATCTGAGCCGCTGCGCTGCTTTTTCAATCCAATCCGAATGACCGTTCCAAGGAGAACAATAATGAGCGACAACATCTTCACCGGCTGCATGCCCGCCCTGATGACCCCGTGCACCGCTGCACGCAAACCGGATTTCGACGCCTTGGTGGCCAAGGGTCGCGAGCTGATCGATACCGGCATGAGCGCCGTGGTCTATTGCGGTTCCATGGGTGACTGGCCGCTGCTCACCGAGGCCGAGCGTCAGGAAGGCGTGGCGCGCCTGGTGGCCGCCGGGATTCCGACCATTGTCGGTACGGGCGCCATCAACACCCGTGAAGCAGTCTCCCATGCTGCCCATGCCGCAAAAGTCGGTGCTCAGGGTTTGATGGTGATTCCACGGGTACTGTCCCGTGGCGCTTCGCTCGCCGCGCAAAAAGCCCACTTTGCAGCGATTCTGCAGGCCGCGCCGAACTTGCCGTCGGTGATCTACAACAGCCCTTACTACGGCTTCGCGACCCGCGCCGACCTATTCTTCGAACTGCGCCGCGAGTACCCGAACCTGATCGGCTTCAAGGAATTCGGCGGTGGCGCCGACCTGCGTTACGCCGCCGAGCACATCACCTCCAAGGACGATGACGTGACCCTGATGGTGGGTGTCGACACTCAGGTCGTGCACGGCTTCGTCAACTGCAACGCCACCGGTGCGATCACCGGCATCGGCAACGCCCTGCCCCGCGAAGTGCTGCAACTGGTGGCGCTGAGCAAACAGGCGGCCAAGGGTGACGCCAAGGCACGACGTCAGGCCCGGGAGCTGGAATCGGCGCTGGCGGTGCTGTCGTCCTTCGACGAGGGCACGGATCTGGTGCTGTATTACAAACACCTGATGGTGCTCAACGGCGACAAGGAATACACCCTGCATTTCAACGAGACCGATGCCCTGAGCGACTCGCAGCGTCGCTACGCGGAAGCCCAGTACGCGCTGTTCCGTCACTGGTACGAAAACTGGTCGGCGGAACAGAACTTCGTCTGATCGGCTGCTTCGCTTCAGCCCGCCGCCCACATCCGCGGCGGGCCCTCATTTTTTCCAGGAACCTGCCATGTCTCTTACGGGCAAACTGCTGATCGGTCAGCACACCATCACCGGCGACCGCGACATCATCCGGGGGATCAACCCGGCCACTGATGCACCGCTGGAACCGGCTTATGCCGGCGGCTCCGCCGAGCACGTCGAACAAGCCTGCGCTCTGGCCTGGGCCGCGTTCGACCGCTATCGCGAGACAGCGCTGGACGCACGCGCCGAATTCATCGAAACCATCGCCAACGAAATCGAAGTCCTCGGCGATGAGTTGATTGAACGCGCCATGGCCGAAACCGGCCTGCCGCGCCCTCGCCTGTTGGGCGAGCGCGGGCGTACCTGCCAGCAATTGCGGCTGTTCGCTCGCACTGTACGAGCCGGCGAATGGCTGGATGTGCGCATCGACAGCGCCCAACCACAGCGTCAGCCGATGCCGCGTTCGGATCTGCGTCAGCGTCAGATTGCGCTGGGGCCGGTGGCAGTGTTCGGCGCGAGCAATTTTCCACTGGCGTTCTCCGTCGCTGGCGGCGATACCGCTTCGGCACTGGCCGCCGGTTGCCCGGTGATCGTCAAGGCTCACGGCGCCCACCCCGGTACCAGCGAACTGGTCGGCCGCGCCGTGGCTCGGGCCGTCAAGGCGTGCGGTCTGCCTGAGGGCGTGTTCTCGTTGCTGTACGGTTCCGGGCGCGAGGTCGGCATTGCGCTGGTCAGCGATCCACGCATCAAAGCGGTGGGGTTCACCGGTTCGCGCAGTGGCGGGCTCGCGCTGATCAAAGCGGCTCAGGCTCGCCCCGAACCGATTCCGGTGTATGCGGAAATGAGTTCGATCAACCCGGTGCTGCTGTTTCCCGCCGCGCTACACAATCGCCCACAAGCGCTGGCCGAAGGTTTTGTCGCCTCGCTCACGTTGGGCGCCGGGCAGTTCTGCACCAATCCCGGGCTGGTGATCGCCCTCAAGGGGCCGGCGCTGGACACCTTCATTGGCGCCGCCGCCGAGCTCATCCAGCGCAGCCCGGCCCAGACCATGCTCACCCCCGGCATTTTCAATGCTTACGAGTGCAGCGTGAATGCACTGGCGGAAAATCCGCGCGCACGTCTTGCAGTGGTCGGCCAGAGAGGAACAGGTGCGAATCAGGGGCAGGCCCATGTCTTCGTCACCGATGCTGCGGATTTCCTTGCCGATCACGCGCTGCAAGCCGAAGCGTTTGGCGCGGCGTCTCTGGTCGTGCAATGCGCCGGCCACGATGAGGTCCGTCAGGTGCTCGAACAGCTGGAAGGTCAACTGACCGCCACGCTGCATCTGGATGACGAGGATCTGGATCAGGCCCGTTCATTGCTGCCGACGCTGGAACGCAAGGCCGGACGCTTGCTGGTCAACGGCTGGCCGACCGGTGTGGAAGTGTGCGATGCGATGGTGCATGGCGGACCGTTCCCGGCCACGTCCGACCCGCGCACCACATCGGTCGGCACGGCGGCGATCCTGCGATTCCTGCGCCCGGTCTGCTATCAGGACTTCCCCGATGCCTTGCTGCCCACCGCACTCAAACAGGCCAATCCACTGGCACTGCGACGCCTGCTCGATGGCCAAAGGGAAGCCTGAAACCATGCCGAACATCACCCATGACATCGCCGTGGTCGGCGCCGGCATCATCGGCGTTGCCTGCGCCCTGCGTCTGGCGCGACAGGGTTTGCAGGTGGTCGTGATCGACCCGCAGGAACCCGGTCACGGCGCATCGTTCGGTAACGCCGGACACCTGGCGACCGAGCAGGTTTTTCCGATTGCCGATCTGTCGATCCTCAAGCGCTTGCCGGCCATGCTCATGGACCCGATGGGGCCGCTGCGCCTGGACTGGAAATACCTGCCCTGCGCCCTGCCCTGGTTCACTCGGCTGTTGCTGAACCTGCGGTCGGCGCCGTTCCAGCGCACCGTGGCGGGTCTGCGAGCACTCAATGAAAGCTCGCTGGAGGCCTGGCACCGGTTGCTCGGTGACATCCAGCGGCCCGACCTGCTGAAAGTGGAAGGTTCGCTGCTGGTGTTCGAACGTCCCGACTCGCGCCCGGCCATTGAAGCGTTGCAGGCGCGCTTGCGTCAGCAGCAGGTGCCGGTCGATTTATGGCAGGCGGCTACGGTGCGTGACAGCGCACCGCAACTGAGCGAACACCTTCAGGGCGGGCTGTTTTTCCCGAGCACCGGGCACTTCATCGACCCGTACCGAGTGGTGTGTGAACTGGTCAGCGCCGCGAAGGCCAGCGGCGTGCAGTTTGTGAAGCAACGGGTCGAGGGCGGGCAACTGGATGCACAAGGCGTTTCGCTCAATACCGGAACCGGCAACCTGAATGCCCGTCGGGTATTGATTGCCTGCGGTGCTCACTCGGCCAAGTTGACGACAGCGCTGACGGGCAAGAAAGTGCCGCTGGACACCGAGCGCGGTTATCACCTGATGTTGCCTCAGGAACACAACCGGCTGCCCTTCCCCGTTACGTCACTGGAACGCAAGTTCATCATGACGCCGATGTCCGAAGGCTTGCGCCTGGCGGGCACCGTCGAATTCGCCGGGCTTGAAGCGCCGCCGACCATGGCACGCGCCTGGCAATTGCATCGGTTGAGCAAGGGATTGTTCCGTGAGGCGTTGAGTGCCGAGGCGGCCACACCGTGGATGGGGTTCAGGCCTTCGCTGCCGGACTCGCTGCCGATCATCGATCAGACAGACGACGGCAAGGTACTGCTCGCTTTCGGTCATCAGCATCTGGGGTTGACCCAGGCGGCGGTGACGGCGGAGCTCGTGTTGCGGATGGTTTCGCCGCTGGCAGCGACTCGGGGTGAGGAACTGCCGAGTGTCGAGCCTTACAGGCTGGATCGTTTCTGAAAACGCGAAAGGCCTGCTTTTGAGGGCAGGCCTTTCACATTTTTCGCAGTATTCGATCAACCCTGACGAGCCGTCAGCGCCGCATAGCCATTCATCAAATTGCGATAGTTCGGAATCCGCTGCGACAGCAGGTTGCCCAGCCCTTCAATGTCGTTGCGCCAGTCGCGGTGCAGCTCGCAGGCCACCGAGAACCAGTTCATCATCTGTGCGCCGGCCTGGGTCATGCGGTTCCAGGCGGCTTGTTGCACGGTGGTATTGAAGGTGCCGGAGGCATCGGTCACCACGAACACGTCAAACCCTTCCGCCAGCGCCGACAAGGTCGGGAACGCCACGCACACGTCGGTCACGACACCGGCAATGATGATCTGCTTGCGGCCGGTGGCCTTGATCGCCTTGACGAAGTCTTCGTTGTCCCAGGCGTTGATCTGGCCCGGGCGGGCAATGTACGGCGCATCCGGGAACATTTCCTTGAGTTCCGGCACCAGCGGGCCGTTCGGGCCTTGTTCGAAACTGGTGGTGAGGATGGTCGGCAACTCGAAGAATTTGGCCAGGTCGGCTAATGCCAGCACATTGTTCTTGAACTCGTTCGGCGAAAAGTCCTGGACCAGCGAAATCAGACCGGTCTGGTGATCGACCAGCAGAACCACGGCGTCGTCTTTGTTCAGGCGGTTGTAGGTTGCAGTGCTCATGTTGAATCCCTTTTTAGTTGTGGAAGTTCGCTTGCGTTCAAGATGGGCACAGATTAATGACTCGCCTGAAAGCGATAAATCACCTGCAAAGCGTTTAACCGTCAACCCAGAAGAGACAATCAACGCAAACCGAGGCTCAATCACGCTGCGGTCCCGAACTTCCTGCCGATCCTTGTCATAATGTTCGCCAGCATTACGTTCAGAACGACATTCAAGGAAAAGTTGATGCTCGGACGCAACACGCAAGAGCCAACTGCAAACGACAAGCGGCGCCCCGCCAGCAAAGCCGTGAAGGCCGGCTCAACCTTCCGGCTGACGGTCAGCTTCATGCTGGTTGTGGTCGTGGCGTTTCTGGCAGTCGAGAGCTGGCGGACGTGGCGTGACTATCGTTCGGTCTTTGCGTCTGCGCGCGATTCGGTGACCAACCTGGCCCGCGCCACGGCCCAGCACGCCGAAGACACCATTCGCCAGGTCGATGTGGTCACCGCCGGGCTGGCCGAGCGTGTCGAAGGTGACGGACTGCAAAACCTCGATGTCCCGCGCATTCACAAGCTGCTGGTGCAGCAATCGAAAATCATGCCGCAGTTGCACGGCCTGTTCATCTACGGCCCGGATGGCCACTGGATCGTGACCGACAAAGAAGTCACCCCGGAAACGGCCAACAACGCCGATCGCGATTATTTCCAGTACCACCGCACTCACGAGGATCGGCAAGTGCGCATCGGCCAGGTGGTCGAGAGCCGCTCCACCCATGACCTGATCATTCCCATCTCCCGTCGCTTGAACAACCCTGATGGCTCGTTCGCAGGCGTGCTGCTGGGGACGGTCAAGGTCAGTTATTTCGTCGACTATTACGGCGATTTCCGGATCGATGACAAAGGCGCACTGGTGCTGGCCATGCGTGACGGCACGATTCTGGTTCGCCGTCCTTTCATCGCCTCCGTGGTGGGCAAAAGCCTGGCGAACAGCGAGATCTTCAAGACTTACCTGCCCGCCTCCAACGAAGGCATCGCCCAGATCCGAGCGGTGGTCGATGACACTGAACGGCTTTATGGCTATCGCGCCTTGACCACCTATCCGCTGGTGGTTGAGGCCGGTCTGTCGAAAGATTCCATCACCGCGCCATGGCGTCGGGACTTGCTGAAAAACGGCTTCGTGCTGATTTTTCTGATCCTGGTCCTCGCCGGTTTTGGACTGATCGTGCTGAGCCAGTTGCGCCAGCGGATTGCGATGGAGCGGGAGATCCGTTCCGCCCACCAGGCCATGCGCGACATGGCACTGACCGACAGCCTTACCGGCCTCGGCAACCGCCGGCGCCTGGACAACGCGCTGGCAGACGAGATTCGTCTGGCCCGGCGCCAGGGCTCATCGCTGTCGTTGATCATGCTCGATGTCGACCACTTCAAACGCTACAACGACCGCTACGGCCACGCCGCCGGCGACGACTGCCTGAACGCCGTCGGACGCGCGATCCAGCAAGCGGTCAAACGCCCCGGCGACCTCGCCGTCCGCTACGGTGGCGAAGAGTTCACCGTGCTGCTGCCCAATACCGAGAACGCCGGCGCCATTCAAGTCGCCGAGGACATCCTGCAAGCCATCCGCTCGCTGGAACTGGAACACTCCGGGCATCCCCTCGGGTACGTCACGGCCAGCGCCGGCATTGCGACCCGCCATCCGGTTGACGACACAGTGACGCCGGCCATGCTGCTGCAGTCGGCGGATACCTGCCTGTATCAGGCGAAGCGGCTGGGGCGCAATCGTTGGTGTTCGGCGGATGAGTCAGTGTGATCGATGGCAGCGGGTGAAGGCCGGAGGTACAAGCTCGATTCCACGTCAGTTGCCCGTCAGAATCGAAACTGAACCTCAACCCCTCAACGCACGCATTATGTCCTCAACCACCGGCCTCGCGTATTTCTCACTGGGATCAGTCCCCGGCGGGTCTTCACTGCGGATCCATTCACCCAGATCAAACGCCTGATAGAGCGAGAAGGCGGGCTCAGGCATATCGTCAGTCATGCCGACCTCAACCACGGCATTGATGATTCCGTTCATCACACCATCGCAAAATTCATAGTCCAGCGATCTCTCCAGATAGCTTTCCGCAATCGCTACGGAGAGCTCGTTCAGTAGATCTCGCGGTGTCATTCCGAACTTCGCGCACGTGACGGCAAGATCACTCAGCGTTAATCCATTGACCTCGGCTTCCACCGAAAGCGCCTTGAGTTCGTTGTCCGGTAGCATTCTGGGCATGGGGCTCTTCCGGCCAGACGCGAAGGTCGCGTGCGGCTCACTCATAAAACTTTCCGGCCAACAGAATGGCTGCGCAACGCTGCCACACGTTCGATACCGCTCTTTCGTTTGAGATGGACCGGCTGCTTGAATCAGCCCACGCGGCCGCGGCATCGAGAAACGAGTCAACGGATCCGTTTTCCCACTCTGAAGCGCCGGCCCGATCGAGCGTTGAAGGTGACAGCTCTTCCAGTGATCGCTCGTGGGCAAAATCAGCACCCAGCGCCTGGATGAAGCGAATGAACGAGGCTTCATCGCTGACATGTACCAACAGTTCATCAAGATCCAAAGGGTCAGACATGAGTTTCCAGGCTTGGTGTTCGGGAGGCGCCATGCTGCGATACAGCAGCATGGACGGTCAACTTCAAACCCGGGCAATCATTCGTAACGCTGCTGGAAACCAGGAATGAATTCCGCCCGGTTTCCGATGCCACACACAGCGTTCACTTCACCGCGTCATGGGTGATCAATGTCTTCGGCTCCAGATACGCGCTCATCCCCCACTTGCCCATTTCGCGCCCCAGGCCCGAGTGTTTGAAGCCACCAAAAGGGGCGCGCGGTTCGTGGGCCAGGGTGTTGATGAGCACGCGTCCCGAATCGATCTGACGGGCGATATTCACACAACGTTCGGGGTTCTGGCCCAGCACCAGAGCGCTCAGTCCATAGTCCGTATCGTTGGCGATTCTTATCGCATCGGCGTCGTCCTCGTAAGGGATAATCGTCAGCACCGGGCCGAAAATTTCCTCACGCGCGATACGCATCTGGTTGTTGGCGTCCGTGAAGATCGTGGGCTTGACGAACCATCCGGCGTGCAGGCCTTCCGGACGACCTTCGCCACCCGCCAGCAACCTCGCCCCCTCCTCCTGACCGATACGGATGTAGCGCTGCACCCTTTCCCATTGTTTCTGGCTGACCATCGGGCCGATATCGGTGTCGGCGTTGCGCGGATCGCCCGATTGAAACTGTGCGACGCCCTCTTTCGCAGCCTGCTCGAACTCTGCGAGCCGTGAACGTGGGACAAGAATGCGAGTGCCGGCGATGCAGGCCTGGCCGCTGTTGAGGAATCCGGCGTGCAGTGCCAGCGGCATGACCGCCTGGAAATCCGCGTCATCGAGTACCACGGTGGGCGATTTGCCGCCCAGTTCCAGGGTCACGCGCTTCAGGGTGTCGGCGCCGGTTCTGACCAGATGCTGACCGACTGCGGACGACCCCGTGAACGAGATCTTGGCAACGTCGGGATGGCGGGCGATTTCCTCGCCAACCACATCGCCCCGTCCGTTGACGATATTGAAGACACCCGGTGGCAGCTCTGCTTCGTGCAACGCCCGGATCACGACCTGCGTCTGCAACGCGCTCATCTCGCTGGGCTTGATGACGGCGGTGCAGCCTGCCGCCAGTGCGGTAGCCAGTTTGTTGCAGATGAAGCCGGCATTGCTGTTCCACGGCGTGATCAGACCGGTCACGCCCACGGGCGTCAGAATGACTTTGGCCATACCGGCCTGCTCTTCGAAGTCGAACGCCTCCAGCGCCTCGATCGCTTGTGCAATCACATCCGCCGGATACGTCGCCATCCAGCGCCCACGAACCGCAGGCGAGCCGTACTCCTCAAGGATGGCTTCCAGCAGTTCTTCCTCTCTGGCCGCCACGGCCTTATGCATGCGTTGCAGGGCGGCAATGCGCTCCTCGCGCGTGGTGCGAGACCAGACCGGGAACGCAGCCTTGGCGGCGGCGATGGCGCGCCGGGCGTCGAGCGCATCACCCAGTCGAACCTGACCGATGACTTCTTCAGTGCTCGGGTTATGGAGGTCGAACCACTCCTGACCGTGTGGGAGGACGTACTCGCCGTTGATGTAGATGTGTTCAATGCGCTGCATGGCAACTCCTCGCTGAAAATGACTCGCCTGAATCGAGCCTGTATGACGCGAAGTCTAAGAAGAGTTGATTGTTCCGATAAGCTATCCTTTGGCTTATGAAGCATCCCTATTTTCAGGACAATCCATGCACAGAACAGGAATGACCGAGCTGGAAGTGGTGCTGGCCGTTGCCCGGCGCAACAGTTTTCGCGGCGCGGCCCAGGAACTGGGCATGTCCACCACGGCGGTGAGCAGCGCAGTGGCCGGCCTCGAAGCGCGCCTGAAGGTGCGCCTGTTCAATCGCTCCACACGCAGCGTTGCCCTCACCGACATCGGGCAGCGCTATGTCGAGCGCATCGCCCCGGCCCTGGCGCAGATCAAGAGTGCCGGCGAAGAAGCCAGCGTCGGTCTCGACGAACCCAGCGGCACACTGCGCATCAATGCACCGCACGGCGCGGCCTACCTGCTGCTGGAGCCGCTGCTCGATCAGTACGCTCGGCGCTATCCCGAGGTGCGCATCGACGTCGTCAGCGAGGCAAGCATGGTCGACATCGTCGCCGGGGGCTTCGACGCCGGGATTCGCCTGGCCGAGTCGGTACCGCAAGACATGATTGCGGTGGCGCTGTCAGGCGACATCCGGATGCTCATGGTGGCAACGCCCGAGTACCTCGAACGCCACGGCGTGCCCGAACACCCGCGGGATCTGCTCACCCACCAGAGCATCGGCATGCGCATGGCCCACGGAGGTATCTACCATTGGGAGCTGGAACGCGATGGCGAGAAATTGCAGATGGATCTGCCGACGCGCTTCGTGTTCAACGAGTTGCTGGCGATCAAACAGGCCGTGGTGCTGGGCCTGGGCATCGGTTTCATTTCCGAGTGGTTCATCCAGGAAGAACTGGCAAGCGGCGCATTGGTGCCGGTGCTGATGCCGTGGTGTCCGTCGTTTGGCGGGTTGAGGCTTTATTACTCGGGCCATCGCTTCGTGCCGGCGCGATTGCGTGCGCTGATTGATCTGGTGCACGAGTTGCGGCCAAGTCCGGTTTGATTCTTGCGATCAATCGAGATGTGCGTTGCAAATGTACGGCGGTCTGGCTTCAAGGCAAAATGGCGCCTCGTTTTTTCAAGGAACACATGAGTGATCAGCAATACATTGAAATCATGGATCGATTGTCGGCTGATCTCGCCGCTGCTTTTCCTGACAGGCCTGGTGACGCTTTCTGGCTGTCACCAACTGACCACCGACCAGCGAATAAATGCCTATATGGACAGTGGAGGCAAGTCCGCTCCAACGTACATGACATCAGAAGAAATCAAGGCAATGGAGGCTAGGCGCTATATCGCGGTTCTACGCAGTACCTTGGCCGAGAGTGTGTTCCTGGCAAATGGCGAAAGCATGCAAGGCAGCGTGAAGTTGCGCATGAAGCTCAGCCAGCAAGGTGACGTATTGTTCTGCGAAGCGCAGCCAACTGACCCGGGCGCTCCACCCGACTTCGCCAATCTGGTCACCGATGTTTGCTGGAGCAGCATCTGGACGGAAATCCCGGAAGGTCTCCAGAGTCCAGTCGATGGCTCCCTTGAGATCATCGCGCCGTTGATAGCCAAGGGCGATACTTCGTCCATTTCCGATTACGACCTGACACACCAGAAGGCCGGGCTGGAAAGCCGGTTTTTCTGGGACAACGTGTTGGCCAGGCACTCAATCACCGCGTTCGGCAGCGCCCATTTTGATTTCACGGCTAACGCTAAAGGCCAAATCACACGCTGCGATGTGACGCTTGAAAAAAGCAATTTCCGTCCAGCGTCGTTTCATCCGGATCCCGCGTTACAAAAGGCACTCGCGGCTCAGTGCTTACAGCTTGATCTGCAACAGATGCCAGGATTTCAGGTGGGTGAGTCTGGAGTAATCAATCGCTCGGTTTTTGTTAAGTACTTTCCGTGGAAAAACCACGTGGGGAAACATCAGGAAAAAGCTGCAGCTACCGATAAGAAAGGGGCCACCCCGGTCAACACCCGCAAGGAACGCATATGAGTTTGTTCAAGAAGCTTCTCGACTCATTGAAACGTCCTTTTAACCAGGACAGCCAAGCCTCACCACAAGCCCTTCATCTGCAAGAACTGGTGACTGCCGGCAACCTGAATGAGGCTGAAGCAGCAAACATGGCAGCCCGAATGGCCGGTGAAGCCTGCCTGGATCGCTACTGGGGATCTATCGGCACCGTGGAGCGGGATGTCCTTGCCTACATGATCAGCCCGAGCTTTTCCGGCGGCCCTTACTGGCCCTCGACGCGCCAGGCCTACCGAGTCATTCGCCGTGGCGACAACATAATTATCGCCACTGAAGGCCTGTCGGACCCTTTCGATGATGATGCTGAAGGGACAGGCAACGGTTTCGAGATGGAGTTGTTCCTGGAAACCGCCGATATACCCGAGCACGCCCGTGGCCTTTTGGGTGATGTCGACCCTTTCCAGCGCAGCTGGGCATTCGAGCTAGTGGAGCACATTGCCAAAACGGTGGCAGACGCTGGAGGAATAACTCACCGACTCGACCAGTACGGTGCGCTATCAATCGAAATTCCCGGCTTCAGCCTGTCCAGTCACATGAGTGATCAACTGCCCGCACATTTCGTGACCGAGGACGACTCAACCGGCGTCCTGCTGGGCGCCCCTGAACCGGACTTCCCTACCCGACTGGATGACATGCCTCTATCCCCGGTCAGAATGGTTTCCGTGGTATTGATCACAGCGTCGGAGCTTGAATACATTCGTTCGGGTGGGCGCTCAGCGCGCGATGATCTGGTGAACCGTTTGAAGGCTGCGGGCATCGGGCATATGAGCAGCCTGCAACGTGACAGCGTTGTATGACGGCGGCACTCAGGGGGAAGGAAACTCTCGGGGATCAAACATGAAGCGGCTTCAACTCGCCCCTGCGACCTATCACCTGAACGACAGTTTTTGGGACCTTCTAGGTGCTGAGGACGGATCGCTGTATCTGCTCGTCAATTGCGAAGCGTCTTTTGTGAGTTACGACGCTCTGATCAAGCTCAACGACGAGGAGTTGCGCGATCACCACGGCCTGGGCTGGCTGTTCATTCAGTACCTGGCCAATCGAATCAATTATTTCGTCAGCGATTACAAGGCACGGCTGATCACGGGGCCTTTGCTTGACAGGGCGATTCAAGCGTCGAAACCGTAGATATCAAGCTTGAGCGCGATGGCTCCATCAATATCAGTCGCATTGGCTCTTTTCTTGAAGATCCGTGGCTCTAGACTGGTTCCCTCCCCACGACTCACCTGGAAAGGAAACCATTCTAGTGCACGACTTCGACTGCCAACCCGTTTTATGCGGGAAAACGCTTAGGCTCAAACCTCTTTCCGAAAGCGATTTTGAAGGCCTGTTTCTGGCGGCCTCAGACCCGCACATCTGGGCAGGCCATCCCGCCAGTGACCGCTATGAGCGGCCGGTATTCGAAGCGTACTTCGCCGCGCGGCTAGCCACCGGCAAAACGCTGGCCGTCATTGATATCGACTCGGGGCTGATCGTGGGCATGTCGAGCTATTACACCCCGCCCGACCTGCCGGACAGTATCGCTATCGGGTATACCTTTCTGGTGCGGGCGAAATGGGGTGGCGAGACCAATCGCGAGCTGAAACAGCTGATGGTGGAACACGCCTTCAAGGCGTACGACACTGTCTATCTCCACATCGCCCCGTCGAACATCCGCTCGCAAAAAGCCGCCATGAAAATCGGTGCGGTGCACTTGTATGATGCCGAACTGACGCTGTCCACTACGCAGGCCTGGTGCAAGTGCTACGGACTGACCAGGTCACAATGGACTGCATCGCAACAACACGCTTGAAGTGCGGAATGCGACGTTTGCGACAGTGGAGTCATCAGGCTGTCGTGTAGCTGAATGGCTCCAGGAAAATCTGAGGATCGACCCAGAGCCTGAGCCCGTAGGGAATCACTGAATATCCGTCATATCGCCCGGTGAACGTGTTCGACGCGGCAAATTCGAGGAATTTTCCGCGCTTGTCCTCTACAACCCGGATCCCCGGGCAGCCCAGCAGAGTGTATTTGATGATGGGGTTGGGCAGCGATGCTTCCCATAGCTGAATCTCGACATCGGAATCGTACTGCCATACCGTCAGCTCCAGTCTGAGAGAACCTTGTTGAATCGAGTATCGATGCGACGTTTCAAACTCATCCTGGGACGGAAGGACACCGAGTACGCCAATCAGATCAAACGGGTCCCATACGAGCAGCGGCATATTGTTTCCTTGGCCTGACTTTGAGCTGCATCGTACCCATCATTTGCCTGTTAAACACTCTGCTGGCTGAACGCATGTATCAAGTCTGGGCAAGGGAAAGTGGCGGCTTTGCGGAGGTACTTGGCCTGTTCGGCTACTTCGATGATGCCTACGATCTGGCCCAAGCCGGGATAAATGCAACAGTCGATCAGATCGATCAGGAACTGCTGGATTTCACCGAAGGTTTTCTGAGTTGGGACTGGATGACAAGATGCAGTGCGGCAGACAAATCAAAAACGAATTGACCAGCGATCCGACACCTTCCATCCCGTCAACTCAGGAAATCGCAATCATCAAATCACGTTATGTAAAAGGCCAAGGCAAGGCACCGTTGCATCTGGCGCTGATCCATTCGATCTCGAGCGAATCGGGTTACCTGCAACTGACGGATAACGCAGGCGCAGAACATCGAATCCCTTTCAGTTCCCACGCCGAGCGACTGCGCCTGCTCGCGAGCCTGATTCGCGAACGCGTGCCCATGGCCGTCGGTGGCATGTGCCCGGGCCCGGCCGATGAGGTTGCGCTGCTGATTGCAAACAAGGCGCTCAACGGTCCTTACATCGAACTCTCGTGGACGGCGCCACAGCAGTGGATCGTGCGCGAAATTGCAGGTGACACCGTGGAATGGGAAGCTGAATCGGACGTCGCGAGGATCGCCAATACGTCATTCGATCCGGGGTTTCTGACAGCCTCGAAATGAGTTGAACGATGAAACCTGATCACGGCCTCGCTGCCCTTTCACGCATCAGCGCCAAACGCAGCCCTGGCAAAATCCACGAAGCTTCGCAGCTTGGGCGTCAGCCTAGGGTCCGGTGCATACAGAAGATTCATCGGGGAAACCGGGACGTTGTAATCCGGCAGAAGGTTCACCAGCGTTCCACTTCTCAGCGCATCCTTGACCAGCTCCAACGGCAACAGCACGACCCCCAGCCCTGCCACCGCCGCCGACAGCAAGGGGTCGGCCTGATTGATCGTCAATCTGCTTTTAATCGGCACGTCGATGCAACCGTCCGGCCCTTCGAGGCGAATGTGTGAGCGACCGTCCGAATAGGCAAACGCCAGGCACTCATGTTCCTGAAGATCCAGTGGTGTCGTGATGGGTGGACGTCTGGCCAGATAGGCAGGCGCCGCGCACAGCACCATTTGATAAGGCTTCAAAGGCAAAGCCTTCAGACCGCTGTCGGACAGCTCACCGATTCGAAACACCACGTCATATCCGCCCTCCACCAGGTCAACGAGTTCGTTGGACAAGGTCAGATCCACCGACACCTGCGGATACCTGACCATGTACTCCAGCAGCCGAGGCGACAGCGTGCTGACGCCAAAGGTGACTGGCGCGTTGATTCTGAGCCGGCCGCTGGGTACGCCTCGGGTCATCGCGGCCATTTCTTCCGCGGCGTCCATATCGGCCAGGATCAGCTTCGCCCGTTGATAGAACGTACGGCCGAAGTCGGTGAGGCTCTGTTTGCGGGTCGTGCGATTGAGCAGCGAGACACCCAGATGCTGCTCGAGCATCTTGACCTGTTTGCCAACCAGTTGCGGGGACAGATTGAGCTCATCCGCCACTGCGCTGAAGGAGCCAAGCTCCACCGCTTTGACGAATACGGCCATCAAGGTGAGGCGATCCATTGGAAACCCTGTGTTTCTAGTGTTGCGCTATCGTAGGTCTTTATCTGGCGCAGGCCAAAGCCTAAATTGGCGGCCATGGCAACGACGCGCACGGCTGCAACAGGTGCGATTTCACACGAATTCAGGCCGGTCACACCGGCCTCATTGATCACAGAAGAGGTAACCATGGCACGCATTGTCAGGATTCATGAATACGGCGACGCAAGCGTTTTGAAACTGGAATCGGTCGATGTGCCGGCTCCGGCATCCGGCGAGGTGCAAATCGAGGTCAAGGCCTTCGGGTTGAATCGGGCCGAGGTCATGTTCCGCAATCACGCCTATCTGCAGGAAGCGCAGTTTCCCAGCCGCCTCGGTTATGAAGCGGCCGGTGTGGTGGTTGCCGTCGGCGCAGGTGTCAGCGAGTTCAAGGTCGGCGATGCGGTCAGCCTGATTCCGCCGCTGGACATCGCCAAATGGGGCACCTACGGCGAGCTGGCCAACGTGCCCGCCGATCTGACGGTAAAACACCCGTCGAACCTGTCCTTTGAACAGGCCGCCGCTTCCTGGATGCAATACGTCACCGCGTGGGGCGCGCTGGTCGAACAAGCCAAACTGACGAAGAACGATTTTGTACTGGTCACTGCCGCCTCCAGCAGCGTCGGCCTGGCGGCCTTCCAGATTGCCCGAATGGTGGGCGCGACTTCGATTGCCGTGACCCGCACCCACGCCAAGAAGCAAGCCTTGCTGGACGCCGGCGCTGCGCACGTCATCGTCAGCGATGAAGAGGATATCGTCGCCGCCGTCATGGCACTGACCGATGGACAGGGCGCACGCGTGGTGTTCGATCCGATCGGCGGCCCCGCTTTCGAACAACTCACCCAGAGCATGGCCAGAGGCGGCATTCTGCTTGAGTACGGTGCCTTGAGCCCGGAGCCTACGCCGTTCCCGTTGTTCACCGTGCTGGGCAAATGCCTGACGCTCAAGGGCTACCTTTACGCGGAGGTCGTCGCGGATCCTGCGGCTCTGGCCCGAGCCAAGACGTTCATTTCCGACGGTCTCGCATCGGGCGCGTTGCAACCGATCATCGCGAAGACGTTCGCCCTCGAAGACATTCAAGAGGCGCATCGCTTTCTTGAAGCCAACCAGCAGGTCGGCAAGATTGTCGTGACCGTTTAAGGATATGATCCGGGAAACCAGGCCTCAATGGACCGATGTTTATGCCCGTTTCCCGGATTCGCCCGTCACCGGCTCCCCTGCTGAAACCCGGCGAGACAGTGGTGTTGTTCGATGGCGTCTGCAAGTTGTGCAATGGCTGGGCGAAATTCCTGATTCGCCATGACCGCCATCAGCGAGTCCGGCTGGCGGCAGTGCAGTCTCCCGAAGGGCAGGCGCTGCTCGCCTGGGCAGATTTACCCCTCGATCAGTTCGACACCATGGCGGTCATCCGCGACCGACACTATTGGGAGCGCTCCGACGCCTTTTTCGAAGTCGTTGCTCAACTGCCTGCCCGCTGGCGTCCTTTGCAATGCTTGCGCATTTTCCCGCGCGGCCTTCGGAACTGGGCCTACGATCGTATTGCACTGAATCGTTATCGGCTGTTTGGACAATATGACACCTGTCTTCTGCCTGATCCCGATCATGAACAACGCTTTCTGAAGGCTTCGCTACAGCAACAGCCCTAGCACCTGCACGGGCGTCATCTTCGTCACCATCATCAAGACAATCACGAACATCCCCAGAAAACCGGCCACCCCCATCCAGAACCATTTCTGGTACACCGACCGGAACTCGTCCGCGAGCCCTCCCCCGGTCTCGTTCGCACTCGAAGCCATCACGTACAGGCGCTTCTGAAGTACCAGCACCGGCAGCCAGAGTGATCCCACGCAAAGAAAGATGATCAACGACGTCAGCACCCATTCCGTGGTCAGCGGAAGGCCGGCCAGTTTGATCAGCCCATAGCCCGATGCGATCTGAATGAAGCCTGCCGGGGTGGTGATCCAGGCGTCGAAACGCACGACCATTTTCGCCACATGAGCAATCACCTGAGGGTTGGCGGTGCGGCTGGCGGCGATCAGGTAAAGGTAGGAACCCATGCCGAATCCGAACAGGAAAACCGCGGCGATCACATGAATGTATTTGAGGCACAGGTAAAGCATGGTCAGCGCTGCCCGTCGGAGAAACGCACGGACAGGCTGAGGTTTTCAGGGTCGTTGATCGCGGCCATGTATTCGTCGACGGTGATTTCGCCCACGCAAGGCCGGGCGCCGGGTTCAGGCACATAGCCTTGGGCCATTTTGGTGGCCAGGGCCACAGCGGCGCAGCTCGGGATTTCCGGGCCCTTGTCATTCCACGCCGTCAGCTGAGCGGTCATGGACAGTGGTTGTCCTTCAACCCCGAGACCTTGCACGTCGATGTACATCGCGCTTTTGCCGTCGCCGAGTCGCTCGAACCAGGTGCCCAGGCGATGCAGTCGCGCGGCCCAAGGCGCATGGTCGCGAATCAGCCCCATCTTCTGGGCCTGGGCGAACAGAGCATTGGCGACACCGCCGAGCTTGAGCCCGGCACCGGCCTTGAAGCTCAGTGTCCGGGCGCCATAACGACCGGCGAAAATGTCCATGTCCGGCACGTCGACATTGGCCAGCAAGCGAGTGCCCAGATGCGGCATCCTGCGCAACGTCAGATCCTGCCAGCCCGGTACTTCGTGAACCCGGCCATCCTTGAGCTGTTTGATCGGCTTGCCCGCGTAGGCAAGCACACCTTCAACGGTAGACAGCCCCGGCATCTTGGCGGAAGAGGAAATGCCATGTTCGATCGAGTCGATGCGCTGAAAGCGATACCGCTGCTGATCGATGATGGCCGAAGACAGGGTCGGCACCGAACTGCAACCGCTGAGAATCGCCACGCCCGCCTCTTTCGCGCGCGCATCGAGTACAGCAATACCGTTGACGAAGGTTCGGCAGTCGGACAGGTCGCAATAGTTCACCCCGGCCTCGATGCAGCTTTCGGCAACCGCATAGGACTGCCCCTGAAACGGGCCGCCGGTGTGGACGACCAACTCGATTCCCATCGAGCCCAATGCGGATTGAAACCCGGGCCCCATGGCATCACCGCACCAACTGGCGCAGGTTTTTCCTGAAGCAGCTTGCAACGCTTCGACCTTGCGCAACAACTTGTGCGGATCGCGACCCGAGATCGCCAGATCAACATCGGGCATCGACGCCAGATGCCGGCAGACGATGCTGCCGAAGTTTCCATACCCACCGACCACCAACACCTTGAACGCCATTCAACGCTTCCCTAACGATTCGATCGTACAGCCAACTTGCCCGAGACAGGATTCGCGGGAGCTTCCCTGATATCGGCGGGTCAGGCAAGAAATACGACTGAATCCGCTTTGATTGAACATCCGGAACCTGCACAATTGCCGGCTTTTTTCGACAGGACGTCCCTATGCAACGGATTGTGATTCTGGGTAACGCCGGCAGTGGCAAATCCACCCTCGCCCGCGCCCTCGGCCAGCGCCTGAACCTGCCCGTGGTTCATCTGGATACCTTGTTCTGGGAACCAGACTGGGTCGAGCCCGACGCAGAACAATTCCGCACACGGGTCCGCGAGGCAATCAACGCGGATTCATGGGTGTGTGAAGGCAACTATGCCCGGCGAACCTTCGACCTTCGCCTGCCCCGCGCCGACCTGATTATCTGGCTCGATACGCGACGACTCACCTGCTTCGCCCGCGTGATCCGACGCAGCATCATGAACCGCCCTCGCCCGGATCTCGCGGCAGGCTGCAGAGAAAAAATCGACCGGAAATTCCTGACGTTTCTGAAATTCGTATGGACCTTTGACCGGGGTTACCGCCCGGGTATCGACAACGTGCGCCAGTCAATCGGGCCAGACGTCCCGGTGGTGCATTTGCGTGGCAAACGGCAGGTTTCGACCTTTCTCGACAGGCTTTGCACCACACCTCAAGTCAGCCAGAGGCAGACTCCCGCGCAAAACACTCAACGGTAAAGGCAGCGTTCTAAAAGCGGTCTACGCTCCACCCACCTACACCTCTGGAGTCACCGTGATGATCCGCGCCTTGCTGACCGCTTCCTTGCTGGTGGCCCTGAGTGTTCCGGCCCATGCGGACGTGAAACCCTTCCCCTCCTCGTTCCGCACACAAGACATTGCCGTGGACGGCGCGAAGATCCACACGCGCATCGGCGGCAAAGGCCCGGCCGTGGTGCTGTTGCATGGTTTTGGTGATACCGGGGACATGTGGGTGCCATTGGCGACCGATCTGGCGAAGGATCACACCGTGGTGATCCCTGATCTGCGCGGCATGGGGCTGTCGTCGATTCCCGACGGTGGCTACGACAAGAAGACCCAGGCGGGAGACATCCGCGCCGTGCTCGCCTCGCTGGGCATCGAGCATTCGGTCGTCATCGGTCACGACATTGGCACCATGGTCGCGTTCGCCTATGCCTCGCGGTATCCGCAGCAGACCGATCGTCTGGTGGTGATGGATGCGCCTGCTCCGGGCATTGCGCCGTGGAACGACATCGTGCGTTCGCCGATGCTCTGGCACTTCGATTTTGGAGGCCCGGACATGGAGCGACTGGTCGCCGGCCGTGAGCGCATTTACCTGGATCGGTTCTGGAACGAGTTCGCCGGCAACCCGAAAAAAGTCGACGAAGCCACCCGCCAGCACTACGCCAAACTCTACGCCCGCCCCGGCGCGATGCATGCGGCCTTCGCTCAGTTCCGCGCCATTCGCCAGGACGCGGTGGACAATGAAGCTTCGTCAAAGAACAAACTGACGATGCCGGTCCTGGCCGTCGGCGGTGAGAAATCCTTCGGCAACAACGAAGCGATCGTGATGCGCAACGCCGCCGACAACGTCACCGAAGTGGTGATTGCCGGAGCGGGTCACTGGCTGATGGAAGAAGCACCGGTGGAAACCACGCAGGCGATTCGCAGCTTTATGACCCGCTGACGCTGGCGATGGACGCTGCTCCTCAGGCAGCCTGCCGGCGCATGGTCAGAATCGCGGCGCCAAAGCCGATGAACGTCGACCCCACCACCCGGCTGACCCAGCGAGAAAACGCCGGACGGGTCAACACGCCTTTGGCCCGGGATGCGAGCGCGGCGTAGAGCGTCAGGGACGTCACCGACAGCGCCATGAAAATCGACGTCAGGATCAGGAACTGCGGCAGCAGCGTCGCGCCCTGGTCGATGAACTGCGGGAACAGCGCGGTGAAAAACATCGTCGCCTTGGGGTTGGTCACGGCCGTCAGGAATGCCGACTTGTAGAGTTTCAGGCGCGTGGGCCGGGCTTTCTTCGAATCGTCCTGAGGACTGTTCTGAAGCATCGCGTCCTTTTTGAACAGTTGCTTGATCCCGAGATAGAACAGATAACCGGCGCCGATGATCTTCACCGCGTTGAACAGCATTTCGGAACTGGCGAGCAACGCCCCGAGCCCGAGCATCGCAGCGGCTGAAAGACAGAACAGGCCACTGGCATTGCCGAGCGACGACCAGATCGCGCTGCGCTGACCATGGGCCAGGCTGTTGTTGATCGCCATCAGCGTCGCGGGGCCTGGGCTGGCGATGGCAATTGCGGCCACCAGGGTAAAAGCCAGAATCGAGTGAGAGTCCATTTTCCATGCTCGTGGGAGTGAAAGGCTGCAGGGTACAGGAACCGGTGTGGCGCATCGACCGGTTGAACCGGCGGCAATGACCGTTACCGCCATTTGACTCGATCAAACATGAGCTATGGTTTCAGCGACTCGCCGCCATCGGGTGGCGGCCATGAAGTAAGGATGCTTCATGGCGGCGGCGCTCGACGCAGTGAACTCCGCCAACGGCGGTGAAGGTGGATTGAGCGTGCGTCAGGGACGCCTGGCCATCCAGCCTCTTGTTATTGATTGTATCCAGCGCTTTAAGGATGGCGGGTTCACGCTCCTTCAATAGGGCCTGGAAGGTATTCTCGACGGAGTCTTCAGCGTCGAAAATCTTGTCCAGAAAGCTGCGTCCCTCAGGCGTGTTGTTCAAAATGTCTTTGCTCTGCGCGGGGTTATCGTGGGCACGAATCGCCGCATTGAGTTCATCCGGCTGCAAGTGAGCCGCCAAGGTATCGATCCGCAGGTTTCTAATCTCGTCGAAGGGAACTTTGTCTTCCACAACTTCGCGGATTTCTTCGTCCATCACCGCCATGTAACGTGGCGAGTAATCTCGCATTACGGTTTCCACCACCTCATCGTAATGTTCCTTGAAGGCGCCACTGATATCGACCAGTTCCCTGGCCTTGTCCTTGCTTTCTCCACAGGCGGTCAGTGACGTTGCAAGCAACAAAACCAATGCTGCCGTTCTCATTCCCATGAGCCTTTATCCTTGTTCAATTTGTAGAAACCGATTGCCTGGCGCAGGTGCGGACGGCTGCTTTCCATGGCAAACCTGCAGAACTGCAGGGGGCGCAATTCTAAACAAAATGGGGACAGATTTATTTTTTGATAATAAATCTGTCCCCATTGAATGCTCTCGCTCTACACCCACTGCTGCTCGTCATACTCCGGCAATTCAATGGCATCAGCCTTCGGCGAAAGAATATTCCCGAACAGGCGCTTGAACCCCGGCGCACTCGCCAGCCTCAACACCGCGTGACCAAGGGCGATGCCAAGGCGCGAATGCGGTGAGGCCAGTCTGGGGGCGAATCCGGGCACGCTTTGCGCCTGGGCGACAAAGGGCCGCATCCGTTTTTCATAGGCCGAGAACGCCTGGATGTGGTCGGCATGGCGCCCCAGTTCACCGGCCAGCACGTAGGCGCCGCACAGACCCAAGCTGGTGCCCATGCCACTGATGGGCGATGCGCAATAAGCCGCGTCCCCGACCAGCGCGATGCGCCCCTTGGACCAACGAGGCATTTTGACCTGCCCCACCGCGTCCAGATAAAGGTCGGTGGCATCTTCCAGTGCAGCCAGCACGCGGGGTGTCTCCCAACCGGCGTCGGCGAATATTTGCCTGAGCAAGGATTTCTGTTCGTCCTGCGCGAGTTTTTCGTATCCACACGGCGCCTGCTGAAAAGACAGAAACGCGCGGGTGGTGCCCAGATTGTCAGGCCGCAAACAGACACAGCGACCACCTGGAATGTTGTGCCAGCGCATGACCTGGCCATCGCTCGGCTGTCGAGGAACAGTGAAATAGGCCGTATACAGATTGAGCGGACGGCGCTGGACTTCGTTGCCAAACACCTGATTACGCGTCGTCGAACCGATCCCTTCAGCTACGATCACCAGATCGTAAACCTGCTCGGCACCCTGCTCGAAACGCACATGAACCTGCTCACCATCGTCTTCCATCGCTGCAACGCTGTCGCCGAATCGATAGGTCACTTGATCCTGGCTGTGCTGGATCAATAGCCTGGCGAGCTCGCCCCGCAGGATCTCCAGTTCGGCAATCGGCCCCTCCCCGTCGAACGCATCGACACCCAGAAACGCCCGGGTCCGGTTGTCCTGGTCAACGAAGGCGATGCCCTGTTCCTGAGTGGTGTTCGCCCGAATCAAATCTTCCAGGCCCATGCGCTGAATCACCACACGCCCGGCGCCCCGCACGTCGATCGTTTGCCCCCCATCGCGAAACGCAGGCGCCCTCTCGACCACCGTAACGTCCATGCCCTGCCGGGACAGCCAATACGCCAACGCAGGCCCGGCAATGCTTGCGCCGGTCACCAGTATTTTTTTTGGTTTCATCACGCGTCCTGGTTTTCAGACGTGGCCACAGGGCTGCCCGGCAACGTGGTGCGGTAGACCTCGATCACGTTCCCAAGGAATGCTTCAACCACTGCGCGATCCTTGCCGTCGAGTGCTCCGAGCACGGCGCTCAGGCCATTGAGCATTGGCGCGATATGCCGATAGGCCTGCGCCACCGACTCCGGAACCGGACACACCAACACCCGGCGCTTGTCATTGAGCTGCCGCTCGCGGACCACATGCCCGGCCCGTTCCAGTCGATCGATGACCTGCGTGATGCCGGCGGTGGTCACTGAAAGGCGCGACGCCAGTTCAGTCGGCGGCAGCGGTCCGTCGGTGATCAGGTGCTCCAGCGCCGCCACATCTGTCTGATTGATGCCCAGCGCCGTGCCCAGATGGCTGGCAGCCTTGCGCGTCAGGATGGCGATCTGTTGCAACTGCTGGCCGACGACATCACTGGCGATCTGCAGGCTGCGGGGATCTTCGGTCGGATTTGGCGGTGATGAAGGTGACGTCATGGGCAGGATCGGTCCGGACTGGTCGTGATGAGGACGCGAAACTAACATATAGCTAACTTGCTTAGCTACCTTTCAGAATCAAGGGCAAAAAAAAGGAACCGGTCCATTTTTCAGAAAACAGACCGATTCCCCTCTTTCACACTGACGCTAAAGAACCTCAGCCGCGCTTCGGAAGTTTCCAGTTCGGGCGGATGAAGTGGCAGGTGTAGCCATTCGGAATACGCTCCAGGTAATCCTGATGCTCCGGCTCCGCCTCCCAGAACGACCCGGCCGGTTCGATTTCGGTCACCACTCGTCCAGGCCACAGCCGTGAGGCGTCGACATCGGCGGCGGTGTCTTCGGCGACGTCGCGTTGCTGGTCGTTGAGGTAATAGATCGCCGAACGATAGCTGGGGCCAAGATCATTGCCCTGACGGTTGGGCGTGGTCGGGTCGTGTATCTGAAAGAAGAACTCCAGGATCTGCCGATAGCTGATCACAGCAGGATCGAAGACGATTTCGATGGCTTCGGCGTGGTTGCCATGATTGCGGTAGGTCGCATTCTGCACATCGCCACCGGTGTAACCGACGTGCGTCTGCAGGACGCCGGGATAGCGCCGCAGCAGATCCTGCATGCCCCAGAAGCAGCCGCCGGCGAGGATGGCAGTTTCGGTTTGGCTGGTCATGGTCTGTCCTTCCCTTCGGGGGATATTGGAGGTAACCCTTGTTATGAGGGCACGCTGGCCAATTCCAAGCCCCTAAAAGGGGACAGATTTATTTAAAAAATAAATCTGTCCCCTTTAAAGGATTACTTCGGCATCAACACCGTATCCACTACATGAATCACGCCATTGGACTGCATCACGTCCGCAATGGTGATCGCAGCCTTCCCGCCTTTGGCGTCCACCACCCACAACTTGCCGTCGTGCAGCATGACGGTCAGGGATTCGCCCTGAACAGTTTTGAGCATGACCTTGTCGCCGTGCATCTTGGCGTCATCCATCAGCTGTTTTGCCGTGTGAGTGCCGGCAACGACGTGATAGGTGAGGATCGTGGTCAGGTCGGCCTTGTGCTCCGGCTTGACGAGCGTATCGACGGTGCCGGCGGGCAATTTGGCGAAGGCTTCATTGGTAGGCGCGAAGACCGTGAACGGCCCCTTGCTGTTGAGGGTGTCGACCAGCCCGGCCGCCTTGACCGCAGCAACGAGCGTGGTGTGATCCTTCGAGTTGACGGCGTTTTCAACGATGGTCTTGTTCGGGTACATGGCTGCACCGCCGACCATCACGGTATCGGCAGCAAAACTCGATCCCGTGCCAAGGCAGAGCAATGTGAAGCAGGCGATGGCAATGCGTTTGATGAGCGAGTGCATGGTGTGTCTCCTGAATTCTTCGACCCTTCGAATGAGGGTGCTGAATTTACGGAGCAGACGCGCAATCGGATGCATCACAACGCATGTATTTTTCAGACGAAGACATCGCAAATGCAAAAGGGGACAGATCTATTTTAAAAATAAATCTGTCCCCATTTAAAAACTCAGGCAAATACAGATGTGATGAACGCCTCCAGCGCCTGCTCTTCGAGAATCTCGATAGAGAAATGCCCGAAGCGCTTGGGCAGCCAGATGATGCGTGTCCCGGACGGTGATTGCAGGTTGGTGCGTTCCAGTGGCTGTCCGTTTTCGTCTTCGGGCTGCACGCCGGCGATCACCAGTTCGTCGTAGGCCTTCTCGATGTCCGGAGTCGAATAGCAGTGACGATAGATCATCCCCTCCCCCGATGAATCCAGCAGCTCCTTTAGGTTGCCCGCCAACGGCTGGACCAGCATGAAACGCTCCTGACCGATCAGCGCTACTGCGTAGCGAACATGCAGGCCACCCCGCTCCCAGACGAGGGTCCGGGAGATTCTGGCTTTCAGGATCTGCGCATAGTAGGCGCAGGCTTCTTCAAGGTTGTTGACCAGCACATCGACGTGGCTGAATTTCAGATCCATTGCATCGCTCCTTTTCGCCAAAGACACTAGGCGCACCTAATCATCACGCTTGCCCTCCCGGGCAAGCCGGATACTCTCGACAATATCCGTCTGCTTGAAGCCCACAGCTTCGACCACGCGTCGGAGTATGCCCGGCATCCACGCTACGAGGCTATTACGCTTCGGGACAATCACCATGTCGCGACGACGCTCGATTCCCTCGACGATATGGGTGACGACCTCGTCGAGTTCGATCATTTTCCAGAGCCCCTTCTCGTTGCCACCCCAGACCTTGTTCCCGATCGGATCTGCCTGTACCGCATCCATCATCGGCGTCTTGAAGAATGTCGGATGCACGCTGCCGACACCGACCCCGAGGTGGCGGACCTCCAGGCGAACGCTGTCGCACAGCGCCCAGACGCCCGCCTTGCTCGCGGCATAGTGACCGTTGAGCGGGCCGTGGACAAATGCCGCCATTGACGAGATGGCCATCATGTAACCCTTTCGGGCCTGCACGTACGGCAGTGCCGCCCGGAACGTGCGGAAAACGCCGTTGAGATTGATGTCGATGTGACGCTCGAACAGTCGAGGATCAATGCTCGCCATGGAGTCGACGATGCCGATGCCTGCGCCGGCAATCACCACGTCGATCCCCCCGAAGTGGCGAGCGACCGAGGCCATCGCTGTTTCGACGCTACCCAGCGAGCAGACATCGGCCTGCCAGCCAGCCGCGACATCGTTGCCACCCAACACTCGTGCCTTCTCCCCCGCCACTGCACCATCAAGATCAAGCAGCGCAATCAGGGCACCTCTGGCGCGCAGTGCCTTGGCCACCGCCATCCCCAGCCCGCCCGTGCCGCCAGTGATCGCCACGACGCGGTCTTTGAGTGCATAGTTTTTCATTGCGGTGTACCTGATTGATCCGCACCCACCTTTTCTCGCGACCGCGATTCCAGTTGAGACAGAAGACCTTGCAGTGGCCGATGTCGTGCCAGATAGCCCTCTGACAACGCGTTGAACACGCCACGCAACAGCAAAATCGGCGCCCAGCGGCCCGGCGCGATGATTCGCGAACGGCGTGACTGAATGCCCTTTACTATCGCCTGTGCGACCTGCTCGGGCTGAATGGGAAGTCGCAGGAATCGCGGCAGTGCCACTTCGTTCATTCTGGTAGCCAGGTCATGGCCGCCGAAAGCGATCTGTGCGATGGCGGTTGCCGTCCAACCGGGATAGACCACGCTGGCGGTTGCCCCCGTCCCACCCAATTCGGCGCGCAGTGTATGCGCCAGGGACTCCACCGCAGCCTTGGAAGCGGCATAGGGACCGTTCGCCATTCCATTGAGGAAGGCGTAGATCGAAGAGGTGACCAGAATCTGTCCCTTGTTTCGGATCACCTCGGGAAGCGCGGCGCGCATCGTGCGCCACACACCAAACAAGTCCACTTCGCAGATGCGTTCAAACTCGTCCTCATCGCAAGTGCTCAGGGTTGCCGGTGCGCCACGCCAGGAAATACCGGCGTTGGCAAATGCCACGTCGAGATGCCCAAACCGCTCGACGGTCTTGCGCACCACGGCTTTCGTCGCCTCGGCATCGGTGACGTCGAGCGCCAGCGGCAATACGCGTTTGGCATCAAACTCTTGCGCCAGACGATCCACCGCCTCTTGCTGCATATCGGTCAGCACCAGACACGCACCATGTGCATACAACTCGCGTGCGGTCGCAGAGCCGATGCCACCGGCTGCTCCGGTAATCAGCACCACTTTCTGATCGAGGTCGTACTTCATGCTCTTGCCTTTCTTGTTGTTTTAGAGAAATCACCAGGCCGGAACAGTGCGGCACAGGAAGTCGAGTTGATCACGTACGACATGCTCGAAGGCATCACCCAGATAAATGTCGAAGTGACCGTAGGGGTAGCGTTTGATCTTCTTGATCACAGCCCTGTTCGCATGGCGCAGCGTCGCTTTGGCAGGCGCGACCGTGTCGGGGTCGCAGACGCAGAACAGCACCGGGCAGCAAATCTCTGCAGTCCGCCGTCCGGGGGAATACCGAATGATGTCGAGGGCAATGCGCGCGGTGACGTAGTTCTTGATATCGCTTCCTGCGGGAGAGAGACCGGTGAACCCCGAGTACGCATCGTGCGTGTTCATTAAAGCGGTCTCGGCAGGTCTGCCTGCGGTTGTCACCATCAGAGGAGTGGCTCCGAACCATGAACCGATTCGGTCCCTGAGCGCCAGCGCAGTGACTTTCACTGCGTTGATCGGACTCATCGCCAGACTGGAGGACAAACCATCCGTAAACGGGCACTGAGAAACCACCGCCGCGATGCGTGACTCTTCGGCAGCAGTCCAGAGCACATGACCGCCACTGAACGAGGTTCCCCAAAGGATCACTTTGCCTGGGTCCACACCTGGACGAGTGCGTGCATAAGCGATTGCCGCTTTCCAGTCATCGAGCTGGCTGCGAATGTCGAGCAACTGTCGGGGTTCGCCACCGCTCTCACCGAAGTAGCGGTAATCAAACAGCAGGCAGGCATAACCCGCCGCGACGAAGCGCTCCGCGAACGCTGGCAAACGCATGGACCGCGTTCCGCCCAGACCATGGGCCATGACGATGACGGGACAAGCGATCGCGCGCCCAGGGTGATAAAAACTGGCACTGCAATCGGTATCGCCTGATCCGAAACGAAGTACGGTGAATTCAGGGGCGGTGATTCGGGCGTTCATCAATACCTCGTTCGTTGGCGCTGGAGCAGTGATCGAATGATCACCTTTGGCCCTCCGCGACGCTTGACGGGTAATGACGAGTCGCTTGACACTTTGCGCCAATCCAATGGTTCTGCGAGAGACATCGATTGGGCAAGCCACTCCACCGACGGGTCATCCCGGAAACATACGTTCAGTTGCTCTTCGAGTATCTGGAGTCGCGCGGTCATGCGCCTGAAACGGTGCTGGGAGAGCCCTGGCCGACGCCCGCCCGTCATGGTCTCGGCGGGGTTGCCATCGAACACTGGGAGGCACTGCTGGAAACCGCTGAACAGCATCTGGATGACCCGCTGATCGGGCTGCATGTCGGCCAGACCATCTCGGCCCGACACCTTGGCGTCCTCGGCTCCGTACTCCTGGCCTGTGACAACTTCGGTGCCGCGCTGCAACGATTCGAGCGCTACCAACGCCTGATCTTCGACGTCATACCGATGACGATCCGCATCGGCCCCTGCTGGACCGAACTGACCTGGGACATTCACGAGTATCAGACCCGGCACCTGATGGACGAGACTGGTTTCACCGTGATGACACAGTTCTGCCGCGGCCTGATTCGGGGCTCGATTCCCTTGAATACCGTGCATTTCGTACACGCAGCACCCCGTGACGTGAAGCCTTACGAGGACTACTTCGGTTGTCCGGTGCTTTTCAACCAGCCGGAGCCGCTGCTGCGCTTCGGGACCGAAATGCTGTCGATGCCTCTGAAAAGCCCGGACCCCGCGCTCGTCGCGGTGCTGGAGCGCCATGCGGAAGAGCTGCTCGCAAAGCTACCGCAGGAACAGGAAATCATCGAGCGAGTGAGAAAGGAAATCGCCCTACTGTTGCAGCAGGGTGAACCTGACATCAAGCGCCTGAGCGCGACGCTCTGCTGCTCACCGCGCACCCTTCAGCGGCGACTCGAAAGTGCCGGGACAAGCTTTCGTCGGGAGCTCAACGTCGTCCGCCATGAGCTGGCGCGATCCTATCTGCAGGATCCACGGCTGCAGATTTCGGAAATCGCTCTGTTGCTCGGGTACTCCGAACACAGCGCCTTCACCCGGGCATACCGCGAATGGACAGGCAAGGCACCACAGCTGGACCGCGAGACCCGTCACTCGAATTGAAAACCGACCAATCGCCAGACAACAAAAAAGCACCCGAAGGTGCTTTTTTTTGTCGCTGCCGTCAGCGTTACGAAGTCTTCACGCTGGCCCGGGCCGCGTGCAGTTTCTTGTAGCTGTCGATCAGTCGCAGGTGACGGTCGAGGCCTTCCAGCTTCATGCTGGTCGGCGTCAAGCCGTAGAAGCGTACGCTGCCGTCCACCGAGCCGATCGCGGCGTCCATCCGTTCGTTGCCGAACATGCGGCGGAAGTTGGCTTCGTAGTCGGCCAGCTCCAGGTCTTCGTCCAGCTGCATTTCCAGCACCCCGTTGACCGCCTGATAGAACAGACCCCGCTCGACGGTGTTGTCGTTGTACTGGAGGAACATCTCTACCGCTTCCTTAGCCTCCTCGATTTGTCCCAGGGCGAGCCAGATCAGCAGTTTCAGTTCCAGGATTGTCAGTTGACCCCACACGGTGTTGTCGTCGAACTCGATGCCGATCAGCGTGGTGATGTCGGTGTAGTCATCCAGCTCGCTTTCGACCAGACGCTCGACCAGCGACTGGAGTTCTTCTTCGTTCAAGCGATGCAGATTGAGGATGTCTTCGCGGAAGAACAGCGCCTTGTTGGTGTTGTCCCAGATCAGGTCGTCCACCGGGTAGATTTCCGAGTAGTCCGGCACCAGGATGCGGCAGGCGGTTGCGCCGATGTGCTCGTAGACCGCCATGTACGATTCCTTGCCCATGCCCTTGAGAATGCCGAACAGGGTTTCGGCCTCTTCGACGTTGGAGTTTTCACCTTGGCCGGTGAAGTCCCACTCTACAAACTCGTATTCCGCCTGGGCGCTGAAGAAGCGCCACGACACCACTCCACTGGAATCGATGAAGTGCTCGACGAAGTTGTTCGGTTCGGTGACCGCCTGACCTTCGAAGGTCGGCTGCGGCAGATCGTTCAGGCCTTCGAAGCTGCGGCCCTGCAGCAGTTCGGTCAAGCTGCGCTCCAGCGCCACTTCGAAGCTCGGGTGCGCGCCGAACGAGGCGAACACGCCGCCGGTACGCGGGTTCATCAGGGTGACGCACATCACCGGGAACTCGCCGCCCAACGACGCATCCTTCACCAGCACCGGGAAGCCTTGTGCTTCCAGGCCTTGAATACCGGCCATGATCGCCGGGTACTTCGCCAGCACTTCCTGCGGCACGTCCGGCAATGCAAATTCACCTTCGATGATTTCGCGCTTCACCGCGCGTTCGAAGATTTCCGACAGGCACTGCACCTGGGCTTCGGCCAGGGTGTTGCCGGCGCTCATGCCGTTGCTCAGGTACAGGTTTTCGATCAGGTTCGACGGGAAGTACACCACCTCGCCGTCCGACTGACGAACGAACGGCAGGGAAACGATGCCGCGCTCTTCATTGCCGGAGTTGGTGTCGATCAGGTGCGAGCCACGCAGCTCGCCGTCGCGGTTGTAGATCTTCAGGCAGTACGGATCGAGGATCTCGGTCGGCAGCTCGTCATTGCTGCCCGGCTTGAACCAGCGCTCGTCCGGGTAATGCACGAACGGCGCATTGGCGAGGTCCAGACCCCAGAACTGATCGTTGTAGAAGAAGTTGCAGTTCAGGCGCTCGATGAACTCGCCCAGTGCCGACGCCAGCGCCCCCTCTTTGGTCGAGCCCTTGCCGTTGGTGAAGCACATCGGCGAGTGCGCGTCGCGGATGTGCAGCGACCACACGTTGGGCACGATGTTGCGCCACGAGGCGATTTCGATCTTCATGCCGAGGTCGGCGAGGATGCCCGACATGTTGGCGATGGTCTGTTCCAGCGGCAGGTCCTTGCCCGGAATGTAGGTGCTCGCGCTGGAGTTCGCGCCCGGCATCAGCAGTGCCTGGGCGTCGGCGTCGAGGTTTTCCACTTCCTCGATCACGAACTCAGGGCCGGCCTGCACCACTTTCTTGACCGTGCAGCGGTCGATGGAGCGCAGGATGCCCTGGCGGTCCTTGTCGGAGATGTCTGCCGGCAACTCGACCTGAATCTTGAAGATCTGGTTGTAGCGGTTCTCCGGGTCAACGATGTTGTTCTGCGACAGGCGGATGTTATCGGTCGGGATATTGCGGGTTTCGCAATACAGCTTCACGAAGTACGCCGCACACAACGCCGACGAGGCCAGGAAGTAGTCGAACGGACCCGGTGCCGAGCCGTCACCCTTGTAGCGGATCGGTTGGTCGGCCACCACCGTGAAGTCGTCGAACTTGGCTTCAAGTCGAAGGTTGTCGAGAAAGTTGACCTTGATTTCCATGGGGGACTACCAGAATAGCGAGCTGAACAGAATGGCCGCCATTATCCGGTTTTTGAGCGGGAAGTCTTGTGCTTTGGCGTTTTGGCCGCCGACCGGAGCCCCGCTCAGGTCGAGATATTGCGTTGCGCCATCTCGTCGACGATGGCGTCGATCACACAGCGGGCGGTCGGTGACAGGCTTCTGTTGGGCAGGCTGACGACGCCGATTTCGGAATGCAGCCCGGGTCTGTCCACAACCTGCAGTTCGATCAGGTTACCGATGCGCAGGTCTTCAGCCACTGCGCCGTGGATCACGCCGAGGATGGTATCGGTCGAACAGGCCACCGTTCTGAGCAACGCCACATCGTCGCACTCAAGCGCAAGCGGCAAGGCCTGGCGAGTGGAAATGCCCAGGGTATGCGCAGTCTCTTCCTTCACCACGGCCGGCAGGCGCGTCGTTGCGATGCCGTACTTTTCCAGGTCTCTCATCGTCACCGCGCGCCCGGCCAGCGGGTGTTGCGGCCGGACAAAGAACCCCGCCGAAGCCTGGCCCAGCGAACGGATCAGCAGATCGGTGTCGGCCGAGAAATTGCGAATGTCCGCGACGAAAAACTCGATCGCTTCATCCCGCAAACGGGCCTCAAGAATCTGCCAGTTGTTGATCTCTACCCGCAGGGTGACTTCCGGATACTCCCGACGCAACCGAGGCACCACCTGATGCATCAACATCGCCGCCGGAAACGGCCCGACGCCGAACGCAAGGTTGCCGAGCCGGCCATCACCGTAAAGCGCCAGATCACGTTCCAGCGAGCGTGCATCGAACAACAGCCGTCGCGCCCGCTCGATCAGAAATTCTCCCGCCGGCGTCGGGCGCACGTCGCCACTGTCCCGGTCGAACAGGCGCTGGCCGGTTTCGCTCTCCAGCGCTTGAATGCTGCGGCTCAGGGCCGGTTGGCTGAGGTGCACGCGTTCGGCGGCGCGGCCGAAATGGCGTTCATCGGCCAGCGCCAGAAGATGTGTCAGTCGTTTGAGGTCCATGTCGCCGATGCTATCCACGCATTGGCTGGATGTAAACAATGCATTGGATACATCACCCTCCTCTCCCTACTCTCTGCTGATTGATCATCGGAGAACAACAAGAATGAGATCGACCTGCCACACCCTCATCGCCCTGGCGCTGGTGTCCCTCGCCGGTTGTGACAAACCACCGAGCGTTGCCAATGGCGAAGCAACACCAGCGACCGCAGCGGTGATCGAAGCCTCGGTCAAGGGCCTGGACCTCAATGACACCCGGGACATGGAAGATGCCCAACGCGGCTTCATCGCCCGGCCGACCGGGCAGATCCTCGGTTCCGACGGCACCGTGCTGATCGATTTCGATGCGTTCAGATTCGTCGAAGGCAAGGCCCCCGCCACGGTCAACCCGAGCCTGTGGCGCCACGCGATGCTCAACGCCCAGATCGGATTGTTCAAAGTCACCGACGGCATCTACCAGTTGCGCGGTTTCGACATCGCCAACATGACGTTGATCGAAGGGCAAACCGGGTGGATCGTGGTCGACCCGCTGACCTCGAAGGAAACCGCCGCCGCAGCCCTGGCATTCGCCCGCGCACAACTGGGCGACAAGCCCGTGACCGCGATCATTTTCACCCACGACCACGTTGACCATTTCGGCGGCGTGCTGGGCATCACTTCGGTCGCCGAAGTCGCCCAGCGCAACATCCCGGTAGTGGCACCCGCCGGGTTCATGGAGGAAGCGACCAGCGAAAACGTCCTGGCCGGTCCGGCGATGGCGCGCCGTTCGATGTATCAGTTCGGCAAGAACCTGGCGCCGGGCGCGACCGGCATGGTCGACACCGGGTTGGGCAAAAACGTGGCCTACGGCAGCGTCGGCATTCTTGCGCCGACGCAGATCATCGATCAGCCGATGCAGGAACTCGTACTCGACGGCGTCAGCTTCGTCTTTCACAACATGCCGGGCGCGGAAGCCCCGGCCGAGCTGACCTTCTCGATCCCCGAACGCAAGGCCTACGGCGGTGCGGAATTGCTGGCGCAGACGATGCACAACCTGCTGCCGATTCGCGGGGCCAAGGTTCGCGATGCGCTGCGCTGGTCCGACTACACGCAGATCGCCCTCGACGAACTCGGCGACACAGAAGTCTATTTCGGCCAACACAACTGGCCGATCTGGGGCAATGAGCGGATCCGCGAGTTCATCACCAAGCACCGCGACGTCTATAAATACATGCACGATCAGACCGTGCGGCTGATGAACGCTGGCTACACGCCCAACGAGATCGCCGACAAAATCCAATTGCCCGACTCACTGGCGTCGTACTTCGGCACCCGTGGTTATTACGGCGATGTGCGACACAACGTCAAAGCGATCTACCAGATGTACCTGGGCGCCTACGACGGCAACCCGGCGCACTTGAATCCGCTGGTGCCCAAGGAATCCGCCAAACGCTATGTCGAATTGATGGGCGGCCACGCCAAAGTGGTCGAAGCCGCACGCGTGGCCTATGACAAAGGCGAATACCGCTGGGTGGCCGAACTGTTGGATCAGGCCGTTCTCGACGCACCCGACGACAAGACCGCCAAGGAACTGCTGGCCCAGACCTATGAACAGCTGGGCTACCAATCGGAGTCCGCGACCTGGCGCAACAGCTACCTGACCGCCGCTCAGGAACTGCGCAACGGCCCGCCCACCAAAGGCGTCAGACGTTCGGACTTGATAGAACTGATGAAGCAGACACCCACCGAGCGCTTCCTCGAAGCCATGGCCGCGAGCCTCGACGGGCCGGCGGCCGACGGCAAGAACTGGACCTTCAATCTGCTGCTGACCGATACCCGCGAATCCTTCGTGCTGTGGATCGAGAACGCCGTGCTGCACTACCGAAAAGGCCCGTCGGCAGCGAATGCCAACGCAACGCTGACCGTCACCAAAGACCTGTTCGTGCAACTGCTGGGTGGTACTGCGGGAATCAAGGACGCGCTCACTTCGCAAGACCTGAAGGTCGATGGCAGCACGGTCGATCTGGTGAGATTCCTGGGGTTGCTGGAAAAAGCGCCGGGCAACTTTGCAATCGTCGCTCAGGATCGCAATTGATCGACCGGGGCCAGCGCCATTCGATTGTGGAGCAATCGCTCCGCAGTGATTGGAACTGTGCCCCGTTTTTCCGCAGGCACGCGCTGCCTAGCATGGCTCCACTCATTATTGTGGAGCTCTCCCATGCACGATCTACAGGCATTACCCACCACGGCGACGGCCACACAAGAGGTCCCCTCCTCCTGGCGCGACTGGCTCTCGGTGTACTCCGTGGCCCTCGGCGCCTTTGCATTTGTCACCACGGAATACCTGCCGGTCGGCATCCTGCCGCAGATTGCCGACAGTTTGAACGTCACTGTGGGTGTCGCGGGATTGATGGTCACCGTGCCGGGGATGGTCGCGGCGGTATCGGCGCCCGCAATCATGCTGGGCGCGGGACGCATGAACCGACGGCATCTGTTGTTGCTGCTGACCCTGTTGCTGGTGGCCGCCAACCTGATCTCGGCGCTGGCACCGTCACTGGCGATCATGCTGGTCGGACGTGGACTTGTCGGCATAGCACTGGGCGGCTTCTGGGCTGTGGCGATTGCGGTGGCCGGGCGACTGGTCAACACCTCTAACGCGGCGAAGGCCACGGCGCTGATCTTCGCCGGAATCACCCTGGCGACGGTGTTCGGCGTGCCATTCGGGACGTTCATCAGCAGCCTGTTTTCATGGCGCATGTCGCTCGCGCTGACGGCGGGGCTTGCACTGCTCGCGCTCGCAGCCCAAGCCCTGACCTTGCCTTCGCTGCCTTCCAGCGAGGGCCTGAAAGTACGCGCGCTGCTGGCTTATGTGTCGCGCGGCAATGCACGTCGCAGCATGCTGTTGCTGGGCACGGTGGTGGCGGCGCATTTCGCGGCGTACACCTACATCGCGCCGTTCCTTGGCCATGAAGCCGGTTTCTCGCCGAGTGCGATTACTGCGATCCTGCTGGGCTTCGGTCTGGTCGGCATGCTGGCGAACTTTGCCATGGCCGGCACCATTACTTCGCACTTGCGTGCTTCCCTGGGCGCGGTGGTGTTGCTGATGGTGATCGTGCAGTTGGCCTTGCCGCACTTGCAGGGGCTGGGCGTGACGCTGGCGGTGTTGCTGTGGGGCGTGGCATACGGGGCGATTCCGCTGGGTGTCAGCAGCTGGATGCAACTGACGTCGCCGACACTGCCGGAAGCGAGTTCGGCGATGCTGGTCACCACATTTCAAGTAGCGATCGCCTCGGGTTCGTTGTTCGGTGGCTTGATGGTCGACCATGCCGGCATCGCTTCACCGCTGTGGCTGGGCGCCGGGGTCGGTCTGCTCGGGCTGGCCGTGATGCTCAGTTTCGGTCTGAGCAAGTCGCCGATTGCCGAGACCCTGCAACGCTGAGTGTCAGGCCTTCAGAATGTTGTCTTTGAAAAAGTCGATCAACACCCGCAACCTCGGTGCCGTCTGCTTCGACGCAGGCCAGAGCATCCACAGGTTGCCGGTGTGGTCGGTGTAGTCCTCCAGCACCACCTTCAGCCGGCCATCGGCCAACGGCTCACGGATTGAAAAGTCCGGCAGACACGCAATCCCCACCCCATCCAGCGCCAGGTACGTCAGCGGGTCCATCGTGGTGCAGGTCAATGCACGCGAAAGGCTCGGCTCGATGTGCGTGTCGCCCACCCGCAGCGGCCAGCGCTCGATCATCCCCGTGGCAGGAAACTTGTGCAGCAGGCACACATGTTTGCTCAGATCGTCCGGGTGCGTCGGTGTGCCGTTGTGCTCCAGGTAACCGGGCGACGCCACCAACTGCAATTGATAGCCACCGAGCTTGCGCGCCATCAGCCGCGAATCCTGTGGTGCGCCGGTACGGATCACCGCGTCGAAACCCTCCTCGATCACGTCGACCATGCGGTCGGACATGTCCACATCCAGCTCGATGTCCGGGTAGGCGCGCATGAACCCGGCCAGCACCGGCATGATCAGCACGTTCTGGATCGGCACGCTGATGCGCACCTTGCCCCGTGGCGTGGCGGACAACTCCAGCAGCTCCATTTGCGCGGCTTCCACTTCACTGAGGATGCGTTTGCAGCGGTCCAGAAACAGCTCGCCTTCGGTGGTCAGGGTGACGCTGCGGGTGCTGCGGTGAAACAGCCGCACACCGAGGCGTTCCTCCATGCGTGCCACACTCTTGCCGACGGCGGACGATGAGATCTCCAGCAGACGCCCGGCTTCGGTGAAGCTGCGGGTTTCGGCCACCTGAATGAAGGCCGTGATACCGCTGAGGCTGTCCATCATGGCGGGGGTACTCGGGGGTGGGGAGAGTTCAGGCAGAGTAGATGCGGGCGGGGGATTTGCAAAGAGACGTCTTGCCAACAAAAACGCCATCGCGGGCAGGCACACTCCCACAATCGTCTGTGGAAGCGGACCTGCCCGCGATGGCGGTATTACCTTCAACGCAGCAGTTGAAACCGATCAGGCACTCTGCTGATAAAACGGATAATCGGTAAACCCGACCGCGCTGCCACCGTAGAAGGTGTCACGGTCGTAGGCATTGAGCGGCAGGTCATGACGGATGCGTTCCGGCAGATCCGGGTTGGCGATGAAGTCGCGACCGAACGCCACCAGGTCGGCATCCCCCGCTTGCAGAATCTGCTCGGCCGACGCGGCATTGAAACCGCCCGCCGCGATGATCACGCCGTCGTAATGCTGGCGGATCAACTGCGCCGCCACCGGGTTCTGATCCTTGCTTTCATCGATCGAATTGCCCAGCACGCGCGGTTCGATCAAGTGCAGATACGCCAGTTTCAGCTCGGCCAGTTGCTCGGCGACATACACAAACAGCGCTTCAGGATCGCTGTCCTTCATGTCGCCGAAATTGCCGCTCGGGCCCAGACGTACCGCCACGCGCTCATGACCCCAGACCGAAATCACCGCCCGGGTGATGTCCATCAGGAACCGCGCACGCCTGGCGATCGTGCCGCCGTAGGCATCGGTGCGACGGTTGCTGCCGTCCTGCAGAAACTGGTCGATCAAGTAACCGTTGGCGCCGTGGATTTCCACGCCATCAAATCCGGCTTCCAGGCCTCGCGCCGAGGCGCGACGGAAATCCTCGACCAGCGCCACCACTTCCGATTCGCTCAAGGCACGATGCGGTGTGCTCGGGACCCAGCCGCTGGCGGTGTAGGCCACGCCATCGTACTCGACCGCCGAAGGCGCCACGGGTTGAGCGCCGTCAGGCTGCATGTCGCTGTGGGATTGGCGCCCGGCATGAAACAGTTGCAGGAAAATCCGCCCGCCCTTGGCGTGAACCGCATCGGTGATGGCTTTCCAGCCAGCAATTTGCGCGTCGTTGTACAGGCCCGGCGAACCGAGATAGCCATTGCCGGTGGTCGAGACCACAGTGGCTTCGGAAATGATCAGGCCGCCGGCGGTGGCACGCTGCGAATAGTATTCAGCCATCAACGCACCGGGCAGATCGCCCGGCTCGGAACGCATGCGTGTCAACGGCGCCATGACCACGCGGTGGGACAAGGCATGCGGGCCGATCTGGATCGAAGAAAACAGGGTTGGGTGATTCATGGTGACCTCCAATAAATATCTGGAGGCCACCTTAGGCCAGCCGTGTCGGGAGAAAAACGGGCCGACGATCCAGTCTCTCTGGACTGATTGCTCCGCAATCCTCTGCAGGACAGGCCTGTCGATCACCTGTCACAACACACCTTGTGCTCTCCCGTCAGATGACTGAAAGACAACGATCTAACCGACTTTAAACAAAACCTCAATTTAATTATTAAATCCTGCTCAAAGGCCGGACAACTCCGCACGAAAGTTGAAGCACCAGAAGTTTTCAATCCTTGATCTTGTGCGCCCTTATCAATGCACTAATAAAGTGCAACAACAGTCAGATAGTGGCGCTCTGCCCTCATTTAATACTTTCAAAGAGTCGAATTATTTTTTCTATCGATAGAACTCATTTATGCATACCACTCACGCACATTATTTTTAAGACGTTGTTTTGTATAGGTTTATTAGCATTATATGATTTTTTTATTTTGCATTATGGGTTGATTTTTTTGGATCCAAGATCCTTGACAGCCCGTTTAAGCTTGCTGCATAGTCCCTCCGCCACACCAATTGTTACAACTCATTGCACTGTTGAAAGTGCAAGTACTGCCGACGAAAGCCACTCGACAGAACAGCAAGAAAATCATCAAACCGGATATTGATGAAGAGGTCCTGAAACTTAGGTTTCAGCAGTGCAAGGGTTGCCTTTTAATCCTCTGAATTTATGGCTTTATATATGCAAAACAAGAATCTTCTGGTAGTTGGCGGTTCCAGTGAAATAGGCGCAGCCATTGTCCGCCAGGCGGAAAACAACAACTATCAAGTCATCAGTACCAAGCGCTCGGCAGACACCAGCGGGCTGTTCATGGACGTCACGTCCGATGAAAGCGTCCGGTCGGCTGTCCAGCAGGTCATCGCGGATTTCGGGACGATCGACGCGGTTATCTATGCGCCTGCCCTGTCCAGCGACGGATTGATTCATACGCTCAATGATGACGCCTGGCAGGCTGCATTCGATGTCAACGTCTTTGGCGCGGCTCGCGTAGCCCGCCACCTGCTCCCCCACTTCATCAAGGCACGCAAGGGCATTTTTCAGTTCATTTCCTCCACGGCAGCCGTACGTGGAGCAACCGGTGCAGCGCCTTACTCCTGCTCCAAGGCTGCATTGAATGCCCTGGCCCTGAACATTGCCCACGACTATGGCCGTTTCAACATTCGCGCCTACACCGTCATGCCAGGCTACGTCGACGGTGGAATGCTGGCCCATCTGCCGGAGGAGAAAAAAGCGCTATTGGCCAGAGAGCCTTCGCTCAAGCGCTTGGCCACGCCCGCTGACGTCGCGCACTTCTGCATTGCCACGCTCGACTCCCCTTACCTGACCGGCACGGCACTGACGCTCGACGGTGGGTTGGCCAGCTGAAACCGGCAACCCCACACCCAGGAAAACACTGACGCAAGGAAGGTAAAACGCAATGACGACCATGGAAACAACCTTGGCCGCAGCGCAGGGTATTGCGCCCGGCACCGCTCGGTCGGCGGCCAATCAGCTCTATCACGAACGAATTTCCTCGCGAGACGATCCTTCGACCCTGCCCTGGCTGAACCGGTTGCTCAAGCACGGCATCACGGATCTGGAACACATCGAAAATCCGATGTACCTGACGCTGCTGGACGGAAAGATGTCATCCCGTGCGTTCGAGTCGTTCCTGCAACCGTATTACTGGGGTTCAAGTCAGGGCTTCAACAAGAAGGTGCTGCCGGCAGCGTTGAAGGCTCATACAAACGAGAACTGGCGCGCCTACATCAAGAGCATCATTCGCGAAGAAAACACCCCCAGTTGCCACTCCACGATGTTCAGCAACTTTGTTCGCAGCCTGGGTTACGACGTCGGTGAAAGACCCGACACCGCGCAACGTTTCGTCGACCGACTGATCGCCGGGTACAGCGCAGACCTGGGCTTTGCGCTGGGTTACGCCCTGGGCGTCGAGACCGAGGCCGACTTCCAGATCGCCGTGATCCACAACGCCCTGATCCGGCAATTCCCGAACGTTATCGCCCGCGACGAGTTTTTCACCATCCACATGGATGAAAGCGGTGAAGAGGCCCACGCCAAGGCAACGTGCGAATCCATCGAACAATTGATCGCCGACGGTTCCATCGAAGCGAACCAGGTCGCGGAAGGGTTCAACGCCGCCATCCTCGATACACGGGAATTCGTCTGCGACATCCACGCCGCGCTTGCGTCCTGACACCTTCCGCGTTCCCCGCATTTGACTCATACAAAAACCAGAGAGCCAGACCATGCCTGTTGATAGCCGTTTTGTAGAAATCCTGAGAACTGTTGCCGAACTTGATGCCACCCATCCCATCGATGAGTCCCAAGAGTTGCAAGCGCTGGGCATCGATTCGCTGAAACTGATCGATGTCGTGATGTCGGTCGAACGCGAGTTCGGCACAGAGCTGGATGAGGATGCATTGGTTCGCGCGCGCACGGTTGGCGAGCTGTGGCGTGAAATCGAGGGCGCCAAGGCCTGACGCGTCAATCGGCGGTCCTGCAAAGCGTCCGCCGGCTCAACCCTGGACCCTCGGCGGCATCGCGCTCGGCCCATGGCCGGATTCGCGATGCCTCCGCCTCTATCGAAATGCGTTTGCGCATTTCCGCTCGGAGCATCCCATGAACCCAGCGACTCTCGAATTTTCGATCGAGCGTTACGCGCTGTATCCGCCTGCACCGTCGGCGTCTGGCGACGCTGAACTGCTGCCCGAAGACTTCAATGAATGGGTCGATGCCAAAGGCGATCGGTTCCGCGACACCTTCAGTCGAATCTGCTTCTACCTCGCCGCACGTTACATGACCCCGACGGACGCGACCCACAATGAAACCGTCATCGTGGGCACCGAGTACGGCAACCTGGAAGCCATGCTGCGCTTTCAGCGCCAGGCCAGACTCGATCACAAGGCACTGTCGGCTCAGCAGTTTCCCTATGCCACGACCAGCTCGGCCTCGACCTTCATCAACATCAGCCAGCACATCGGCGGTGGCAATGCGACCCTGAATGCCGGGGTACTCACACCGGCGCTGGCCATGCTGCACGGCCTGCTTCACCTGCAAGATCACGATCAGGCAAAAAGTCATGTGTTTGTCGGGGACACCTACTGCCCCGAAGCACTCGATGACATCGCCCGGCAGGCCCCCTCTGCAATCCGGGTGTCTTCGGGAGTCAGCTACCTGGCCCTGAAGCAAGGCAATCAATTCAGCGCGGTTATCCGCTTTGAAAAGGACGTGCAACAGTCGCTCAAGACGTTACCCGGCGATGCGCGGCTGTTTCTCGACAGCGGCAGCCGGACGCTGCTGGCCGCTCAGTGTCCGCCGGACGACAACGCCGACGACACCACGGCGAATGAGTACAACCGGGCATTTGTATTCGCGGCCTTCCTGGAGGGCGTACAGGTCTTGAAGCCCGGCCAGCATGCCGCTCTGCTGCTGGCCCAGACGGACAACGCCGCCAGCATCGTGATTTCGCGCCATCATGAATAGCACCCGAGCCGAAATCTTTGACCCAGGCCTTGACGTGTTCAAGGTGCACTTCGAAAACGACCCGATCGTGCCGGGCCTGATGTTGTTGCTCAGAGAACTGCAGCAACCGACTCGGCCCGCGCCCTCCTCCACGGTTGTCGAACGGCTGCTGTTCAAATCGTTCGTGCGCCCGGGGCAAGCCGTCACTTACGTGAACGAGGGGCCGCACACGCAGATCAATGGCGACGCCGGCCTTTGCTGTTCGTTTTCGACGCTCGCCGGCGATCTCATCGAGACACCGGCGTTCATGGATGAGGTATGTCGATCGACACAACCCGTCAGCCCTGCGCGTGAACCGCTGTACTGGTTTCTGCCGGAGCAGATCGATCTGAATGACGAGGGCACCCATGCCCAGACTGTCATCGACCTGCAGCAGGTCATTGCACGGCACCCCTACCTGGCGCAAATGGCCGATCCGGCGTTGCTGGTCCTGACCGAAGCGCTGGGCAATCTCGCCCTGGTGCTGCAGCAGCGTCGTGCGGGTGGCGCGGCGGCCAGCTACGTGTTTGCCCGGTTTGATGCACTGCAGATCGATCTGAATCGCGAGGTTGCCGCCTCCCCCCTGAATCTGAAAACACGCGTTCGGCACTTTGGCTCGTTCCTCGCCTGGGATGCCTGTGCCTGGGATGAACAGGGCATGAGGCTGGTGATTCACAACGCTATTTCCGTCAAGAGGAAAACCCCTTGAACACAATCTACGTTTCCGGACTCGGAGCGGTGACCCCCATTGGTCTCGATGTCGAACAGTTCTGGACCGCGCTGATCGATCGCCGAGCCAATTTCAGCGCCCAGGCGGCGGTCTATCCAGGGATGAAGCCGAACTTCATGGCCGGCCGTATCGATGCGGCACAAAAAGCCCTGCTCAAACAGCGTGCGCCTGAGGTCACCGGACCGAACGTGCCCGACTCTTCGCTGTACGCGGTGGACGCGGCAATGCAGGCGATCGCGGACGCCGGCCTGGATGCCGGATCCGCTGCGCTGCGCCATGCGCTGGTGTGCGTCGGCAACAACGAGGCCGAAGCCGACATCCTCGACCGGCATCTGGAAGACGATGACGAAGGCTGGCACCAAAACACCTATTCCAGCCACGCGATTGCCCGCAATGTTGCGCGAGCCATCGGTTCGCAAGGCCCGGCGCTGTGCTTCCACAACACCTGTGCCTCAGCGAACGTGGCACTGGAGTTCGCGCTGCGCATGCTGCGCAGCGGTGCGGTCGACACCGCCGTGGTGGGCGGTGGAGATGCCTTTTCAAAGAAAGTCTGGTCAGGGTTCTACACCCTGAACGCACTGGGCGAACAGCAATGCAAACCTTTTTCCCGTGACCGGCGCTACATCACCATCAGCGAAGGCGGCGCTTTCGTGGTGCTGCAGCGAGCCAGCGACGTCGTGTCCACGCCCTATGCCCAACTGCTGGCAGTCGCGAGCAACAATGATGCGGCGCATCCGACCAACCCGGATCTGGCCGGCGTGTCCGCCTGCCACCAGAAGGTGCTGCAACAGGCTGGTCTGCAAGCCGGGGACATCAGCGCAATCTATGCCCATGGCACCGGAACCCGCGCCAACGACCTCACGGAAAGCACGATCTTCGCCAACACCTACCCCACGGCGGCCGTGACCGCGATCAAAGGCACGGTTGGCCACATGATGGCCACCGCAGGAGCGATCGGAGCGGTAGCGAGCTGCCTGTCCCTGCGGCATCAATTGTTACCGCCCACTCACATCGAGCCGGACAGCCTCGAATACGAGATCGATCTGGTCACCCAACCGGGTGGTCTGTCTCGCCCGCTACGGCATATCCAGAACAACTCCTTCGGGTTTGGCGGCAATAACGCCATCTCCATTTTCAAGGTCATCGAACCATGATCATTCTCGGAATCAGCGGATTACCCAACTCGCAGCGCGCCCATCGCGCCGCTCACCCTCAAGCGCTGGAAATCGACGAGCGCATCTGTCAGGGCCTGGACAGTGCCGCCTGCCTGATCATTGATGGGAAGGTCATTGCGGCAGCGGCCGAAGAACGTTTCACCGGTGATAAAGGCACAGGTGAACTGCCCCTTCACGCGATTGACTATTGCCTGCGTACGGCACACCTGCAACCGGGTGATGTTCAAGTGATCGCCCACGGATTCGACTATGACCGCTACCGGCGCTTTTTCACCCAGTCGGCGGAATCCTTCGATGAAGTCCTGAGTGCAAAATCCGTCATCAAGGCTTTGGAGCAAGCCGGCTGGGAGGATGTCGCACCGCGTTTCAAAGCCGTGGATCACCACATTGCCCACGCGGCTTCGGCCTATTTCACCAGCGGTTACGAACGTGCGCTGTGCATCGTCTCCGACGGTATGGGTGAAGTCGAATCATTGACGGTGTTCCAGGCACAAGGCCGCACGCTCAAGAAACTGCATGGTCAACCCATCAAGAATTCCCTTGGCCTGCTCTACTCCATCTGCACCCGATTCCTGGGGTTCGCCTTCAACAGCGACGAGTACAAAGTCATGGGGCTGGCAGCCTATGGCAACGGTACGGCGTACCTCGAAGCCTTCAATCAGCTTGCACAAATCGATGCGAAAACCGGCTCGATCAACATCCGCTGGCCTGCCCAGGCACTCAGCCGGGCGGAGGAAGGTTATCCCGCGGCGATGGAGTTTCTGGCGACGCTGTTCAACCTGGCACCTCGAGCCAGCGACGAGGCACTCGGTGACCGGCACGCCGATTTTGCCGCGGCCTTGCAGACCGTGTTCACCTCGCTTCTGGAGTCACTCGTTGCTTTCTGGCTCGAGCGCACCGGTGAAACATCGCTGTGCCTGGCAGGCGGTTCATTCCTCAATTGCAAGGCAAACGAACGGCTGTGCAACTTGCCATCGGTGGAGCGGGCCTTCGTGCAACCGGCGTCAGGTGATGATGGAACCGCACTGGGTGCCGCGCTCTATCTGGCGGCGCAACAGGGTGAGCCGCTGGACAGCGGGTTTTCCCCGTACCTGGGCCCTGAATACAGTGTCGAACACATACGCCGGCAACTCGACGAAGCCGCGGCGGATGGCGGCCTGAAATGGCGTTACGAAGGGCTGACGGATGAATACTTCGCCCGGGCTGCCCAGGACATCGCCGAGGACAAGATCATTGCCTGGTTTCACGGACGCATGGAATTCGGCCCGAGGGCGCTGGGCAATCGTTCCATTCTGGGACGGGCCAACGGGCATGAAATCAAGGCCAGGATCAATGGCCTGGTGAAGTTCAGAGAGCCCTTCCGCCCTTTCGCGCCGGCGGTTCTGGACATCGATTGCGATCAGTTGTTCGAGTCGAAAAAACTTCAGCCGACCCGCTACATGCTCTGCACCGCACGGGTCCGGGAAAACGCCATGGCCGCCGTCAGCGGTGTGGCTCATGCCGACGGCAGTGCGCGGATCCAGGTGGTCAGCCAGGACGTCAACGAGAACTTCTGGCGTCTGCTGACCCAGGTTCGCAAAGTGTGCGGCCATGGCTGCTCCATCAACACGTCGTTCAACGTCAAGGGCCAGCCTTTGATCATGTCGCCGGATGTCGCACTCGCGACGTTCCGTTCCATCGCCCTGGACACGCTTTACATGGAAGGATTCATCGTATGGAAACCCTGACTCACGTGGACCTGACCCGAGTGGTCGATGAAGTTCTGCACACGCTCGCCACTGCCAAGCAAGTCAGCCCGACATCGCCGCTGGACATGATCGTATTCGACTCCCTGGATCAGATGCGGCTGCTGGTCGCCATCGAAGACCGTCTGCAATTCGTCTTCGACGATGCCGCGTTGCAGCCATTTTGTCTGGACAGCCGCGAGGCGCTGGTCGACAGCGTGATCGCCATGATGAACCAAGCGGGATAATCGACATGTTCGCACTGCAGGATTTACAGGCTCGTCGCCTGCTCTCGGTCGTCGCTTCCGGCAATGGCCTGATCGGCTACCGTTTTTGCGACACCCTCCACCAGGCCTACGAGGCTCTGGACCGGGCACTGATCAACACCATGAGCCGCCATATCAGCGCCACGGCACACTCGTGCACGACGCTGATCGAGCGACAGGCGCTGGAGAAGATCGGTTTTTTCAACAAGCTGCCCTGCATCCCGATGACCGCCAGCCCGCATGCGTGCAGTGATCACTCTGAAAAGGATCACGAGGGCGACTGGGTATTGAGCCCCTCGACCTGCTATCACACATTCTCCCACCTGGCCGGCAGCACAGAGCGCTGGGACCTCAAGTGCTTCACGGCGCTGGGCCATTGCCACCGATACGAGCCCGTGCTCGACGAGCCGACACGCCTGGCCAGTTTCACCATGCGTGAATTCGTACTGTTGGGTCAGCAGTCGCAAGTCGAACACATGTGTCAGGTGCTGTTCGACAGTGGCGTGGAACTGATCAGACGCCTGGTGCCATCGACCTTCGTGGAGCGGGCCAGCGATGTCTTTTATGGCGAGTCGGCCCAGGTGACCCGCAAGGTTCAACTGGCGATGGGCGTCAAGCTCGAAGCAGTGATTCCCTGGCCGCAGCGCCAGGTCAGCGTCGGATCGCGCAACCTGCACCGCGACCTATTCACGCAGGCATTCAAAATCGGCCCGCAAGCCCCTGAGCCCGCCATGCACTCAGCCTGCGTAGCCTTCGGCATGGAACGCCTGCTGCTGTCTTTGCTTGCCCGGATCGGCGACCCCGACCGCCTGCTTGCTCACTTGCACGAGGTACTCGATGATCAGCCTGCCGGCCAACGGACAAAGGAGTTCGAGCATGCAGCGCTGGTTTGACGCCGCGGTGGCCAAACGTATCGCCGTCGTCTCGTTTCCGTTGATGGGGACAATGGTCGGCAACCTGCTGATGATGCTCGTCGACCGGTTATGCCTGGCGCATTACTCACCGGATACGCTGGCGGCCTCGGGGCCGGCGGTCTTTACCAGCATGGCGATCATCGCGTTCTTCTGCAGCACCGTCGGGGTTTCACGCTCGTTCGTTGCCCAGGCAAACGGTCGCTCGGGACTCGAAGAAGCCCGGGGTGAAGGGGCGCTGGGATTGTTCCTCGGACTGGCCTGCGGTGCGGTGCTGTTCATGGCCGCCCCGCTGATCGCGTTGATTCCGCAGTTGAGCTCGCGTCCCGCGCAAATCGTCAGCCTTGAGTCGCAGTACATGCTCTGGGCCGCGATTTTCGGTGGCGTGATGGCGATCAATACGGCGTTGTCATCCTTCTTCAACGGCGTGGGACGCACCCGTGAAACACTGATGGTCGGCATTGTCGGTCAGGTGGTCGACTCGATCTTTACCGTGGGCCTGGTGTTCGGAAAGTTCGGGCTGCCCGAAATGGGCATGGCCGGTGCGGCTATCGGGACCCTGATCGGTACGTTGTCCATGCTGGGCTGCTACGCGCTCATGCTGCCGCGCGAGGTCTGGCGCGAGCTGATGAATATCTTCATCGCCCGCAGTGAACACCTGTGGAGTCGCCTGGCTTTCCGGCTGCGCCGAGGCGTACCCAGCGGGTTGTCGGCGGGGGTGGATCAACTCGGCAACACGGCGTTCATCTGGATCGTTGCGGTACTGGGCGCCAGTGCGCTGGCGGCCAACAACGTCAACTTGACGATCAACTACCTGGGCATCATCCCGATCATCGGGCTGGGCATCGGCTGCAGCATCCTGTGCGCCACGGCGGCAGGAAAACAGCAATATGCCGAGCTGGCGACGATTGTGCGGGTGACCGTGGTCATTGAGTTGATCTACGTCCTGCTGGTCTCCACCGTCCAGGTGACGATGCCGCAAGTCTTGCTCAAGGCTTTTGGCGACCTGGGGCATAACCAGGAAATCATCGACCTGGCCATCGATACCCAGCGCGTCCTGTGGACGTTTTCCGGTGCCTTTGCTTTTTCGATGACCGGCGCCGCTGTTCTCGAAAGCATCGGGATGGCCCGGTTTTCCCTGATCGTGCGGCTGGTGCTGATGTGGTTCATGAGCATCCCGCTGATCTATTACGTCGCCATGGGCAATCGCGATGATCCCTCGTCGCTGGTGACCTGCTGGATCATCGGTTCGGTATTCGAACTCGCCATCGGGCTCATTTACTTCTGGCGGATCGCCAAAGCCGTACGAGGTGCCGAAAACCGCCTGCAGGTCAATCATCATCCCGCCACGGAGGGCGCCCTGTGAACCTGAATGAAGTCGTGCGCTTCGCCCCCCTGGCCATCAATTGCTTCACCGGAAGCCTGGCGCAGTTGTCCGGCCGCAGCGGTGCCGCGCTCCACGAGGCGCAATTGCTGGAGGCCGGTGACGGTTACCTCCTGCGCGCCGGCCTGGATGAATGGGGTATGCCGGAATACACGTTCGCCGTCGAGGACGTCGGTCTTCGCGCCTGCAAGGTGTTGGGTGCCCAGGTGACACGGGTGCCCATTGCTTCAGACTGGGTAGCGCAACTCCAGGCCCTGCTCGGCGAATACCCCGGAATCGTGGTGTGGGTCAATTCCGCGTATCTGGACTACGCCCCGGTCTACAGCAGTAAACCGGGTTATCTGCATGCGGTGCTGGTGATCGGCATGAACGACGCCGCCACCCATGTAAGGATCTTCGACTCACTGATCGTCGATCGCGAACCCCACGGCTGCGAAGCCTGGCTGCCGATCGAAGCGTTCGCGACGGCAATCACCGATCGGGTACGCACCGAAACCTACGACCACATGGGCCATTTTGTCGTGATGCAGCCTGCCGGGCGGCCCGTCGACTTCGATGTGCAAGCCAGTCTGTACCGTCAGGCCTGTTCATTTCTCACCAACGATACCTACCGCGGTGCCCTCCCGGCTTATCGAGCCCTGTGCATGTCGCGTTTTCGCGACGTGCCGGAAACCGGTGCAACGGCCGCACGCCGACTGTTCGATCACATTGTGGTGCTTTACGTGATTCCCGGGCTGACCTTGCTCGCGCAATCGCTGCAACGCGCGGACTGCCAGGGGTCGATGACGACCTTGACCCAGACGCTGATCAACCACTGGCGGGCGCTGTCGATGCTGGCACTCAAGTTCGAGGCAACCCACTCACCGTTGATCCTCGTGCGCCTGGAGGATCGTTTCGACGTGATCGAGTCCCTCACGCTGGAGCTGTGGCAAACGCTGCATGACTCGCTCCACAACACCTGAACGGAACAGGTGCGATTTCAACCGACCGGACCGGCGCGTCGAACGGCGCCGTCTCGCCCGATGACTTTGTATTCAGAGATGGAAAGATGATGCAGATTCTGGCCCTTGGCCGTGAAAGTGACCTTCAGGATTATGTTGCGTATTGCCGCGAACACGGCAGAGAAGTCGTCTGTTTCGTACCGCCCGCACTGCTGCAGAACGAAAAGAGCGCCTGGGAACAACAGTTGTCCGCCGCACTGGAGGCCGTCGGCGCCGGGCAACGGTTCGACCATGTCGTTTCATTCAACGACGGGTTTCAGGTTCAGGTGGATGTCCTCAAGCGCCTCTTCGGGCTGCCCGCGCGCGATCCGGACGCCATTTTCGCGCTGACGGACAAAGCGGCCTTCAAATCGGTCCCCGCGACCGCCGATTTCATTTCACGCTATCTGTGCCTGCCTCAGGATGTGAGCGCACAGCAGGCATGGCAGCAGGTCGAGGCGTCGCTGAATCTGCCGGTCGTGCTCAAACCCTCCAACGGCTTCTACAGCGCCGGGGTGATCCGGGTCGATGACCAGGCCGCGTTCAACAAGGCGCTGACGCTGACCCGTCGGGTCTGCTCATTGATGACCAGCCAGCGTGGCGGCTCGCAGATCCTGATTGAAGAGTACATCGACGGTGAAGAGTTCTCGGTGGATGGCTATGTGCTGGATGGCGAAATCACTCCCCTGCTGCTGCACCATAAATACCCACGTCTGGAAGGCCCGACATTCCACGAAAACGCCCAGATTTCCAGACCGTTCGACATGCAGGCGGGTGAGCCTTTCCTGGTTGCTCTGCGCCGGATCATTGCGGCCGTCGGGCTGGATCAGTCGCCCTTCCACGCCGAGTTTCGCATCACGCCCGACCAGCGGGTCTACATCCTGGAACTGGCCCCGAGAATTTCCGGTGGCGGCATCTCGTCCCGTTATCTGATGGACATCTGCCTCGGGCTGGATGTCTATGACGTCGACCTCAAACTGAATACGCCGCAACTGAGACTGGATCTGCCGCAGCGCCGCATCGGCCTGGAGTACGACTTCAGCGTCAAGAAAAGCGGCGTGCTGAAATCCATCGAAAAGACGGTCGCGCAATGCCGCGAAATGGGTGCCGGCACCATCATCCAGCACCGCAGCAACGGCGAGTTCGTCATGGCGCCTCCGGTGGCCCTGGAAACCGTGCTGACGGCCTTTTTCACCTGCGAATCCAAGGATCGCGCACTGCAGATTTTCGATTGGCTGGAAACCTGTGAAGTCGAGACACAAGCCTCATGAACCCGACCCTTCCCAACGATTGCTCATTGCCGCTGCTCGACACTCAGGTAGGTCTGTGGATCAGCGAACAGGTCAACCAGGCCGCCACCTCCCACAACATTCCGGTGCGTGTATCGATTGATGGCCCACTCGATATCCCCGCCTTGCAGCAAGCCATCGATTGGCTGGTACAGCGCCACGACAACCTGCGCGCGCGGTTTGTACTGGAGGGAGAAACTCCCCGCCAGATCATTTCCGGTACCCTCGACGCCACCCTCGAGCACGTGGTGATCGCCGACGGCGAGCACGATACCCTTGCGGCGCGCATCGATGCGTTGCTGAAAAGGCCGATGGATATCAGCCGTGGTCCGCTGTTGCGTTGTGTGCTGCTGCGAACCGGGCCCGAGCAGCATGTGTTGCTGTTCGTCATCCATCATCTGGTTTTCGATGGCAGCTCGATCGAGATTCTGTGGCGCGATCTATTGGCCCGTTACACGGCAATCACCGGCGGGACCGATACAGCGTCCCCTCTGCCGCTGTCCTACAGCGAGTACGTGAATCGCCAAAAGACCACCACCCCATCGGATTCGCTGGGTTACTGGCTCACGGAACTGGCGGATCGCCCTGCCCCCCAGCGTTTCCCTTGTGCCAGGCCTGCCAGCGGACAACTCACGCGCAAGGCCCGCGATGTAGTCAACACACTGACACCGACAACCACCGGGCAATTGCGGGCGTTGACCGGTCCCGGCACGTTCACGCCGTTCATGGTCCACATGGCCGTCTGCGCGCTGCTGCTTCATCGGCACACCGGCGCCGAAGACATGATCTTTGGCATGCCGCTGTCCACCCGTGACAACGCCGACCAGAAAGACCTGACCGGATTGTTCGTCAACGTGGTTCCGCTGCGGCTGCGCCTGACGCGCGGCCTGTCGTTTTCCGGGCTGTTGCAGCATGTTCGGGCGCGAGTGCTGCGCGCCATGATGCATCGCCATCTGGCGTTTCACGAACTGGTCGGCCACCTGCGTCTGGGCCAGGAAGCCGGCTCGGGCGGACTGTTCCGGATCTTTCTCAACCATGCCTCCGTACAACGGCTGCCCGTGCAGGTCGGCGATTGCACGTTCGAGCTGCTACCCAGCACCAACATCACCGCCGCCTTCGAAATGAACCTGGCAATCGTCGAGACCGACAGTGGCTTTGACACCGTGTTCGAGTTCGACGACATGCTCTTCACCCCTTCCGATGTCGCGGCACTCGCCGAAGACTACCAACGGATTCTGTCCGCCTCCCTGAGTGATCCGGGCGCCGCCGTCAGTGACTTGCTCGCGCCTGTGAAGCTCGCGTGCGCCGGGGATGACATGCCACTTGCCCCTGGCCTGCCTGTACATCGCTGGTTTGAAGCACAGGTGCGCCGTGCTCCGGACGCTGTCGCACTGGTTTTCCAGGACACCCGTTTGAGCTACCGGGCACTCAATGTCCAGGCCAATCAGTTGGCCGGGCGATTGCGTGCTGCCGGTGTCAGCCGCAACGCACTGGTGGGCATCTGCATTGAGCGCAGCCCACAAATGGTCGTCGCCATTCTGGCGGTGCTCAAGGCCGGGGGTGCCTATCTGCCCATCGACCCGGACAATCCGGATGAGCGAATCCATTTCATCCTGCAAGACACAGCTGTTCGAACGGTACTGACCTCCCGTCATTTGCAGGATCGCTTCGAGGGTCAATCGGTGGAGTCGATCGCCGTGGAGGAGCCCGAACAATTCGCCGCGTTCGACTCGACGGACCCGCAGTGGCCTGTGGCGATGGACGATCTGGCGTATTGCATCTACACCTCGGGTTCCACAGGACGTCCCAAAGGCGCACTCAACTATCACCGGGGGTTTGCCAACCTGGTGCAATGGTATGTCCGCGACGGTTTGCAGATGTCTGCCGACGACAGGGTGATGCTCGCCAGTTCGATCGGTTTCGACCTCACCCAGAAGAACATTCTGGGTCCTTTGTGCGCCGGTGCATGCCTCATGATTCCAGCCCATTCGCCTGCCAATGCCGGCGGTTTCCTGAAGGCCCTCACGGCCTATCGCCCGACCTGGCTCAACTGCGCGCCGTCCGCGTTCCGGGCTTTTGCCGCCTCGCCCCGAACCGCCAGCCTGCGCACGCTGGTACTGGGTGGCGAACCGGTCGACCGCTCGCTGATCGAGCAATTGCGAGGCAGGCCGCTGACCCTGGTCAACTCTTACGGGCCGACCGAGTGTTCGGACGTTGCGACCTGGTGCAGGCAAGACCTGCAATCGACCGCAGTCGCTGCAGAAATGCCATTGGGCCAGGCCATTCCTGGCGTTCAGGTGTATGTGCTGGACGAACAACTGCATCTCGCCCCGGATGGCGTGGCCGGCGAAATCCATATCGCCGGGATCGGCGTCGGACAGGGTTACCTCAAACGTCCGGAGCTGACTGAGCAAAAGTTCATCGCGAATCCCTTCGGCCCTGTCGGCAGCCGGATGTACAAGACCGGCGACCTGGGACGCCGCCGTGCGGACGGCACACTTGAGTTCATCGGCCGTATCGATTTCCAGGTGAAGATTCGCGGGCACCGCATCGAACTGGGGGAAATCGAGAATCAACTGCTGGCCTGCGACGGGATCCGCGAAGCGGTGGTCATCGCGCTGGACGTTTCCCCAGGCGAAAAACGGCTGGTGGCGTACCTCGTTTGCACCGACCAACACACGCTCGACCCCGAACGACTGAGCCGCACCCTGCGTCACGGCTTGCCCGACTACATGGTGCCCGACACCTGGATAGCGCTGCAGCGCCTGCCGCTGAACCTCAATGGCAAGGTCGACCGCAAGGCATTGCCGCCTCCGGACTGGCTGCAACGTGAAGAACCCGCCACGGCCCCCACCGAAACGTCGATCACCCACCCGCCAGCGCCTCAGCGCTCATGGACCCTGGAACTGCCTCGAACCGGAGTTTCGCCTTCCTCCCGGCCACGCCAGCGTGGCGTAGCCGCCTGGCGTATCGAGCCCTCAACGCTGGAGCCCATCGAACGCCTGGCTGCACACCATGGCACGACACTCGATATTGCGTTGATCGCGGCATTCAACACTTTGTTGTATCGCTACAGCCAGCAGGACGAGATCTGCCTCGGTTACACCCCGATGCGTCGCCCCCCCGGCGAAGCGGAAGGCGGGGTCGGCAGCCTCGCCGATACACGGCTCCTGCGTACCCGCCTTCGCCGCGGACTCAGCCTTACGGCGGTGGTGTCTCTGACACGTGAAGCCCATGCACAGGCCGAGCAGAATCCCGATGCGGATTTTGCAGGTGTGCTGGCAGAACTGGCCCGACAAGGTGATCACCCGACCGTTGAACACCTGCCCGTCATGTTCGAACGAGGAGAATCCGATTCGCCCCGGCCTCAGAGCCTCGGCTGTGACCTGAAGCTGCTGGCATATTCAGCTCAGACAGCGCTCGAAGGCCGTCTGGAATACGACGCCAATCAATTCGACGCCGAGACGATGGCGCACCTGACGCGGCACTTCGAGGCCATCCTTAAAGCCCTCGCACACACTCCCGAGGCGCCGATCGACACGTTGCCTCTGGCCCCGATGGACTGCCCTTCGCTATCGCTGACCCGAAATGCCACAGTACTCAGTGCCGCACAGCAATTGCCGGTGTTCCAGCGTTTTGAAGAACAGGTCCAACGAACCCCTGAGGCCACTGCGCTGATTTTTGAAGGGCAGGCATGGAGCTACGCGACCCTCAACCGTCAGGCCAACCAGTTGGCCTGGCACTTGCGCGCGCAAGGGGTGGGAGCGGAAACCGTCGTGGCGCTACTGGTTGAACGCGGCCCCCGGTTGATCAGCAGTCTGCTGGCCATTCTCAAGGCCGGAGGGGCTTATCTGCCGCTGGACTCGATGTATCCCGCGCAGCGGATCGCAACCATGCTGGATGACGCCGAAGTCGGGTTGATTCTCACCTGTGGCAGTCTGCGCGGACACTTGCCTGACAGTGCGCTGCCGACGATCTGCCTGGACCGGGATCGGGAGGCCCTTCTCGGGCAGCTGTCGACCGATCCACAGATCGAGGTCGGTCAGCAACAGCTGGCTTACTGCCTGTTCACCTCAGGTTCGACGGGGCGTCCAAAAGGCGTGCAGATCGAACACCGGGCCCTGAGCAATCTGCTTGCGGCCATGCAGGCCGCACCGGGGCTGAAGGCTTCGGACGTCTGGCTGAGCGTGACCTCGGCCGCCTTCGATATCTTTGCCGTTGAGGTCTATCTCCCGCTGATCAGCGGAGCCCGGATCCTGCTCGCCAGCAAGCAAGACACTTCTGATCCGATGGCCCTGGCGCGACTGGCCAACGAATACGGCGCAACAGTCCTGCAGGCGACACCTGCCACGTGGCGCATGTTGATCGACAGCCAGGTCGAGCTGACTCTGGACACCGCCATGAGTGGCGGTGAAGCCATGGACGATGCGCTGGCTGACGGCATGCGTACCTTCGCCCGCCGTGTCTGGAACCTCTATGGCCCCACCGAAACCACCATCTACTCCAGTCGCGCGCACATCGTTGCCGGCCAGTCCCCCACCCTCGGCGGCCCCGTGGAAAATACTCGCCTGTATGTGCTGGACTGCTATCTGAATCCGGTTCCAGTGGGCTGCACAGGGGAAATCCACATCGCTGGCGATGGCCTGGCGCGGGGCTACATCAATCGTCCTGACCTCACTGCAGAACGGTTCCTGCCCGACCCGTTCGGCCCGCCGGACAGTCGCATGTACCGCACGGGAGATCTGGCGCGCCAATTGCCCGATGGCCGCCTGATCTACCTCGACCGTATCGATTTCCAAGTGAAAATCCGTGGGTTGCGGATCGAACTGGGCGAGATCGAGGCCGCCTTGAGACGTTGTCCTTGCGTAAGGCAGGCGATCGTCACCGCGCACGGGGACGATCCCGCCACCCGTAAACTGGTTGCCTACGTCGTCCCGCGCCCTGGACAGACGCTGCAGCGTGATGCCCTGAAACTGCAGTTGCAACGCGTCATGCCGGACTACATGGTGCCGAGCGCCTGGGTGTTTCTGGAGCAATTACCACTGAACGTCAGCGGCAAGATCGATCGCAGCCGCCTGCCCCCACCCACCTCGGGCGAGACGGTCAGCGTCGCCACCCAAACCGCCACCCAACAACGACTGGCCGCCATCTGGGCCCAGGTCCTGCAGGTCGAACAGGTGTCTGTGCGCGACAACTTTTTCGCACTGGGCGGGAATTCGATGTTGGCGATTCGTTGTCTGGTGCGTATCAACCGCGAATTCGACCGCCAACTGTCCTTGCGCACGTTCTTCGATCACCAGACCGTCGAGGCGCTGAGCCGCTTCCTGGATCAGCAGAGCACCGTGAGCGATTCCCGTGAGGTCAAAATCACACGCTGGTTCGAGCAACCGGGCTTGCCCGACGTCTATGGGTTCTCGGGCTGCGGGATGCATGGCATTGCCTATTTCCAGTTGGCCAGAGCACTGGCGTCAACGTGCAACTTCCATGCGTTGGAGCCCTTCGAGACCTACCGCGACGGCGAGCACCTGCTCGGCGTCCAGGAACTCGCCATTCGTTACGCGAACGCGATCCTCAACCGTGGGAGCGAGGAACCGATCACGCTGTTGGGACACTCCTTCGGGGGCACGATCGCTTTTGAGACGGCACGCTTGCTGGAACAGCAATCAAAAACCGTACGGCTGATCCTGCTGGATGCCACATTGATCGATCCGCGAGTACTGGAAGAGCAGGCAGGACTGCGCGCACAACCGGATACGCTTCCTGAATGGCTGGAATCCACCGAGGAAGATCCGGGCAGCCACGCATTGCAACATCAGTTGCGGACCGCCGCTCAAGAGCTCTACAGGCAGCATTGCCAGATTTTCGCCGGCTATGTACCCGACGGCAGGTTCAGTGGAAGGGTTGCCGTCTTTCTGGCGCAAGACGCCAGCCTGCGGCAAAAACTGCAAGCGGGATTTGTCCGTGTCTGCCAGCAACTCCTGCTCCAGGTACCCGAGTTGCAGGATGTCCCCGGCGACCACATGTCCATGCTCACGACCCCGCAAGTCGAAACGCTCGGTGCGTTGATAAAGGAGGAACTGCAACCATCGCCGGTTACACGGCCGGTTGAGTTGGACCGGGCATGACGGGCTTTACGACCTTGCTCGGGGAAGATTGCTGCATCGTCGAGGCCCGCGACCGCGCTATGTGGTCTGCGGGCCTGCTCGAAGCGGAACGCGGATTGACGGTCGGGATGAACCGGCAGCGCCTTCGCGAATACACTGCCGGGCGCAACTGCGCCCGCGCAGCGCTCATACACCTCGGATTCCCGGGCCTGCCAATCGGCAAGGGTTCCGGGGGCGAACCACTGTTCCCGCCCGGTGTCTGCGGAAGCATCTCGCACACCGACAACTACTGCGCGGCGGCCCTCGCCCTCAAGCGACACATCGCAGCCCTGGGCATTGATGCCCAGAGCAACCGACCGTTGGAGGCGCCGTTATATCGACGGGTGCTGGGCCGTTCTCCGACAAAAGACTTCGCGACACAGGGTTTCTGCGAAGGCACATTGCAGTTCAGCATCAAGGAGGCGTTCTACAAAGCCATCTTCTCCTTCTGCCAACGCCACGTGCGTGCCGGTGACCTGATCGTGGAACTGTTGGCCGAGCCAGGACACTGCGCAATCCACAGCCTGGCGCCCGATCTGGAATCCTGCCTCGCCCCCTTCACGGTGGATGTCCGATACGCGTTTGATGAACAGCGCCTCTACAGCGCCGTCGCCTTGCGCGAGCGCTGAAACAAGACCGCAAGGTTCCGTCCTCAGGCTCAGCTAAGTTTCACTGGATACCTTCTCCCCCTGCGCACTTCCAGCGCTGCTCAGGAGAGGCATCCCACCCATGAAACCCGCCATAGCCGACTGGCTCAACAAAGTACCCGAAGTGACGCTGTCCTTCTGGGTGATCAAGATCCTGTCCACGACCGTGGGTGAAACCGGTGCCGACTTTCTGGCCGTGGATGCCGGATTCGGCGCGGGCCCGACCAGCCTCGGCATGGCCGCGCTGCTGGCCATTGCGCTGTTCGGTCAATTGCGTACCAAAGCCTACACACCCTGGATCTACTGGCTGACCGTGGTGCTGGTGAGCATCGTCGGCACGCAGATCACCGACATCCTGACCGACATGCTGGACGTCAGCCTCTACACCAGCACCGCTGTGTTCTCCGTATTGCTGATGGTGAATTTCCTGGTCTGGTACCGGACGGAACGCAGCCTGTCGATCCGCGAAATCGTCACCCCGCGTCGAGAACTGTTCTATTGGGCCACGGTGCTCTGCACCTTTGCCCTCGGCACGGCCGCCGGCGACCTGGCGACCGAAGCGCTGGGCCTTGGCTTCACTGTCGGCGCCGTCATCTTCGGCGCACTGATCGCCGCCACCTTCATTGCCTGGCGATTGGGCGGCAACACGGTGCTGACGTTCTGGATCGCCTACATCCTGACCCGCCCCTTCGGCGCGTCCCTCGGCGACTTGCTGACCCAGGCCAAAACCTACGGAGGCCTCGGCATGGGCGCGACCTGGACCAGCGCGATTTTCCTCTGCGTCATCGTCCTGCTGGTGACGGCCGCGCAGATCAGTACCGGCAATCGCAAAGCAATCACTGAATAAACCTTCAACTGTTCATCAAGGAATCGTCATGCACCAGATTCAAAACCTCATTCGTCACGTCGCCATTGTCTCGTCCATCTGCCTGCTGAGCATTGCTGCCGGCTGCTCGAAACCGGCAGACAAGCCTGCTGCAAACGCCGCTGCAGGTGCAGTCAGCACACAAGGCCAGGCCGCTTCAAAACTGGGTGATCTGTCCGAGTTCCGCAACATCGCCGCCGATGTCGCCGCCCTCGTCGACAAAAACGACCTGCCCGGCGCCAAGACTCGCATCAAGGATCTGGAAACCGCCTGGGACTCGGCCGAAGCCGGGATCAAGCCGCGTGCCGCCGGGGACTGGCACATGCTGGACAAGGCCATCGACCGCTCGCTCGACACCTTGCGTGCCAGCGCCCCGCAGCAGAAAGACTGCAAGGCGCGGATGGACGAGTTGCTCAAAGCCTTTGACTCGCTGAAGGGCAACGCCTGATCCGGGGCCGGACAAACCCTTGCACAGATGCTTCAATACAAGCGCGACGGCCCTGCCCGTCGCGCTATTTTTTTGGGGAGCGGGTCATGCGGATATTACTGGTCGAAGACGATCCGATGATCGGCGATGCCATCCAGGGTGCGCTGAACGACGCCAGTTACGCCACTGACTGGGTGAAAAACGGGCTCACCGCACTGGCCACGCTGGACACCCAGCACTACGACCTGGTGTTGCTGGACCTCGGCTTGCCCGGCAAGGACGGACTGGACGTGCTCGACAGCATTCGCGCTCGCAACAACCCGGTGCCGTTGCTGATCATCACCGCCCGGGACGGTCTCGACGATCGCCTGCGCGGCCTCGATGGCGGCGCCGACGATTACCTGCTCAAGCCCTTCGACATGGCCGAGTTGCTGGCGCGGATGCGCGCAGTATTGCGGCGCAAAGGCGGGACTGCGTTGTCATTGCTCGACAACGGCGTGGTATCCCTTGATCTGGTCTCCAAACAAGCCTCGACTGCCGACAACATGGACGTGCAGTTGTCCAGCCGCGAGTTCGCCCTGTTGCAGGCCCTGTTGATCCGGCCGGGGGCGATCCTTTCGCGCAGTGAACTGGAAGACCGGCTCTATGGCTGGGGCAATGAAGTGGAAAGCAACGCGGTGGAGTTTCTGATTCACGCCCTGCGACGCAAACTGGGCAGTCACGTCATCAAGAACGTCAGGGGAATGGGATGGATGGTTTCAAAAGGCGCCTGAGGGATTCGGTGCAACTGCGGCTGTCGGTCACGCTGTCGCTGGCCATCCTGATCGTCGCGCTGCTGGCGGCGGTTTTCGCCTTCGTCTCGGCGCTGGACGAGGCCCACGAAATGCAGGACGAGTCCTTGCGCCAGGTGGCGGCGCTGTTCGACCGCCAGCAAATGACCCTGCACTACCCCGCCGCTCAGGCCGTGGACGACGACAACGAAGAATCCCGGGTGATCGTGCAATACCTGGCCGACGGCAGCCAAGCGGTCGGCAACGACGACGCCCTGCTGCCACTGCCCTTCCCCACGGCCCTGTCCGATGGACTGTCGACCTTGAAGGTGACCGGTGAAGATTTCCGCGTGCTGGTCAAAACCACGGCCCGTGGCGAGCGCATCGTCGTCGCCCAGGAAACCGGCGTGCGCGACAAAGAGGCCCGCGAAAGCGCCTGGCGCAGTCTGCTGCCGTTTCTGATCCTGTTTCCGGTGCTGTTGCTGGTGGTGGGCGATCTGGTGCGCAAGATGTTCCGCCCCATCGCCATGCTCTCGGCGGATATCGACCAGCGTGACGAACAAGCCCTGCACCCGATCGACGAAAGCCATGTGCCGAGCGAGATCCGGCCGTTTGTGGTGGCCATCAACCGCCTGCTCGCCCGCGTCGCCCAGTCCGTGGACAACCAGCGGCGTTTCGTCGCCGATGCGGCCCATGAACTGCGCTCGCCCATGACCGCCCTGTCCCTGCAGGCCGAACGACTGGCCGCCACGGAAATGCCGGCAGCCGCCCGCGAACGCCTGTTGCCGTTGTCCCGAGGCATAGAGCGCAGCAGGAACCTGATCGATCAACTGCTGAGCCTGGCCGCCGCGCAGTCAAATTCCAGTGCAGCGCCGAGCACCGTTTCAGTCCTGCACATCTATCGGCGGATTCTGGAAGACCTGCTGCCTCTGGCGGACCGCAAGAATATCGATATCGGCGTCGAAAGCAGCGAGGACGTGCAGGTCAGCATCAACGAAACCGACCTGCTGATCCTGATCCGCAACCTGGTGGACAACGCCATCCGCTACACCCCGCCCGGCGGGCGTATCGACCTCTCGGTCAAACGGGAGCAAGCGACGGTGGTCCTGCAAGTCAGCGACACCGGCCCGGGGATTGCCGTGGAAGAACAGGCGCGCGTCTTCGACCCGTTCTATCGCAGCCTGGGCACCGATGAGTCGGGCTCGGGGCTGGGTTTGTCCATCGTCAAGGCGATCGCCGATCGCACGGGGCTCAAGGTTGATCTGGGGTTTACCGACGTCAACGAGAACAGCGGACTGTGTGTCACCGTCAGCATCGAGCAGCCCTGAGCCGTTTCCCGTCCTTACATTTCGACCTGCGTCCCCAACTCGATGACCCTGTTCAACGGCAACTTGAAGTACTTCAGGTTGCTGTTGGCATTCTTGAGCAGGAACGCGAACAGGTACTCGCGCCACTTGGCCATGCCGATGCGATTGGTCGGGATGACCGTTTCACGACTCAGGAAATACGTAGTACGCATCGGGCTGAAATCCAGTTCGGCCAAGTGACAAAGGCTCAGCGCCAGCGGCACATCCGGCTCTTCGGTAAAGCCGAAATGCAGGTTCACCCGGAAGAAGCCATCGCCATAGGACTCGACTTCGAAACGACGATCCACCGGCACCCGCGGGCTGTCTTCGGACACCACGGTCAACAGCACCACCTGCTCGTGCAGCACCTGGTTATGCAACAGGTTGTGCAGCAGCGCGTGGGGAACCGCGTCGGCCCGCGCCGTCAGGAACACCGCCGTGCCCTGTACGCGATGAGGCGGTTGCGCACGAATGCTGCTGATGAACAACGGCAGCGGCAACGCGGTTTCATCCAGCCGCTCGACGATGATCTTGCGCCCGCGTTTCCAGGTGGTCATCAGAAAGAACAGACCGATACCGGCGATCACCGGGAACGCACCGCCCTGCAGGATCTTCGGCGCGTTGGCCGCGAAGTACAGGCTATCCACCAACAGAAAACCGAACAACATCGGGATCGCCAGCCAGCGCGGCGTCTTCCACAGCAACAGGACGACGGCGGCGGACAGGAGGGTGGTGATCAACATGGTGCCCGTCACCGCCACGCCATAAGCGGCAGCCAGGGCGCTGGAGGATTCGAAACCGATCACCAGCAGCACAACGCCGACCATCAAGGCCCAGTTGACCGTGCCGATGTAAATCTGGCCCTGCTCCTGGCTTGAGGTGTGCTGGATGAACATGCGCGGGACGTAGCCCAGCTGGATGGCCTGGCGCGTCAGGGAGAACGCACCGGAAATCACCGCTTGCGAAGCAATGATCGTCGCCAGCGTGGAAAGCGCGACCATCGGCAGCAGCGCCCATTCGGGGGCCAGCAGATAGAACGGGTTACGCACCGCTTCCGGGTTGCCGAGGATCAAGGCGCCCTGACCAAAGTAATTCAGGACCAGACCGGGCAGGACCAGCATGAACCAGGCACGGGCAATCGGTTTGCGACCGAAGTGGCCCATGTCGGCGTACAAGGCTTCCGCACCGGTCAGCGACAGGACGACTGCGCCCAGAATCGCCACGCCCATGCCCGGATGGACCGTAAAGAAGCGCACCGCCCAGATCGGGTTCAGCGCCTGCAACACCTCGGGACGCTGCAAAATGCCGTAGACCCCGAGCGCGCCCAGCACCACGAACCACAGCACCATGACCGGGCCGAACAGGATGCCGATCCGCGCCGTGCCGTGTTTCTGGATCAGAAACAGCGCCACCAGCACCACCACCGACAGCGGCACCACCCAGTGCTCGATGCCGTCGAACGCCAGCTCCAGCCCTTCGACCGCCGAGAGCACCGAGATCGCCGGGGTGATCATGCTGTCGCCGTAGAACAGCGCCGCACCAAACAGTCCGAGCAACACCAGCACTTTGCTCATGTTCGGGTAAGGCGCCGACGCGCGACGGGCCAATGCCGTCAACGCCATGATGCCGCCCTCACCCTGGTTGTTGGCCCGCAGGATGAACAGCACGTACTTGATCGAGACCACCCAGATCAGCGACCAGAAAATCAGCGACAGAATGCCCAGCACGCCGTCGTGATTGAGCTGCACGCCGTAGTGGCCGGAAAAGACTTCTTTGAGGGTGTAGAGGGGGCTGGTGCCGATATCCCCGTAAACCACACCGACAGCGGCCACCAGCATGGCTGCGCCTGAGGATTTGGACGGGGAATTTTCGTTGTTTTTACTCAAGGGTCGCGGCTCTCGAACGGCGGGAAGAAGTGGCATGCCATCCTTGGGCAATACGCTGACCGGGGCCTTCAGGCATACAAGGCTGCGGTGCGGTCAAAAAAACGCGGCCAGTATCGATGCGAACAAAATCCTCCACCGTAAAGAATGCGTAAAAAATCGATCCACCCCAGACAAACCCGCATGCTTTTAAGGTCGGCTGATTGTTATGGCTGATGGCATAATCGCCAGCAGTTCATAACAGGGGCGCATCAATGTCCGTTGAAAGCTACGACCTGCTCGCAATCTTTTCGGCGGTGGCGCAAGAGCGCAGCTTCACCCGTGCGGCGGCGAAACTGGGCATGTCGCAACCGGCCTTGAGCCGGGCGATGCGTCAACTGGAGGAGCGTCTGGGCGTGCGTTTGCTCGCGCGTACCACGCGCAGTGTTTCACCGACCCAGGCCGGCGAACACCTGTTGCGAGTGATCGCCCCCCGGTTCGAAGAAATCGATCACGAACTGGCATTGCTCAGCGAGTTTCGCGACAAACCGGCCGGCAAGTTGCGCATCACTGCTGGCGAGCACTCCGCAATCACGATTCTGCAACCCGCCCTCGCCCAACTGCTGCCCGACAACCCCGACCTGAATGTCGAGATCATCGTCGACTACGGCCTGACCGACATCGTCGCCGAAGGCTTCGACGCCGGTGTGCGGCTGGGCGAACAGGTAGCCAAGGACATGATCGCGATGCGCATCGGGCCGGACATGCGCATGGCGGTGGTCGGCTCCCCGGCGTACTTCGCCCGCCATCGCAAACCGCTGATTCCACCCGATCTCATGGAACACAACTGCATCACCCTGCGCATGCCGACCCATGGCAGCCTGCTGCTCTGGGAGTTCGAGAAGGACGGGCAAGCCCTGAATGTGCGAGTCGAGGGGCAACTGGTGTTCAACAACATTGCCATGCGCCTGCAATCCGCGCTCCAGGGGCTGGGGCTGGCCTACATGCCGGAAGACCTGGTGCAGGAGCACGTCGCGCAGGGCCGGCTGATTCGGGTACTCGCCGACTGGTGCGAACCGTTTTCCGGCTATCACCTCTACTACCCCAGCCGACGCCAGAGCTCACCCGCCTTCACCCTGCTGCGTGATGCGTTGCGCTACGGAAGCTGATGCTGCTCAGGGTTGGGCCAGGTGTTTTTCCAGTGCTTCGCTGGCGCGCGCCGCCGCTTCGACTTCTCCGTGTTGGGTCAGCACCTGCGTCAACTGACGCAATTGCGCGCTGCTCAAGCCCACCCGCAGGCTGGCCGCGATATGCGAGCGCAGCTGCGATTCGGCGCCGGGCGTAGCCGCCAGGGCTGAAACCGTGGCCAGTTCGCGACTTTGCCAGTCCAGGTTGTCGCGTTCGAAGATGTCGCCGAACAGGTGCGTCTGCAGGAACTGGTTGATGACCGGCGCGAAGTCGAACAACGGCCCCTGAACCGGCGCCCCGGCGATACGGGTCTGATTGGCCTTGCCCACGGCCAGCAAGGCGTCGCCTGTCGCCACGGCGTGACCGGGTTCGCGCCCAGGCTCATCGTGGAGGCCGCGATGCTTGCGCGCCTCGACCACTTTCATCAATTCGCCCAGCGCATTGAGGCTGCGTGGAAAACCGGCGTAGGCATACAACTGCACCAGAATTTCCCTGGCTTCGCTGACGGTCAGCCCGGCATCCAGCCCTTCGTTCAAAGCGGCGTTGAGACGCGGCATGTTGCTGCTGGCCATGGCCGCGCCAATCGGCACAATCGCCTGCTGCCTCGCGGAGAGCACTTCGGAGACCGCGACTTCTGTCGGTGCTGCCGGCGGCGCCGGCCGGTCTTCGGCGACTTTCTCCAGCCACTCCACATTCTTGCCGTTCACGGAGCCGGTCACCGCCAGATGGGTCATGGTGCTGTTGGGCGCGGCGCCATGCCAATGCTTGACGCCCGGCGGGCAGACGATCACATCGCCCGGATGAATGTCCTGCACAGGCTTGCCCCACTCCTGGGTCTGCCCGACACCGGAAATCACCACCAGCCGCTGTCCGGCAGGATGGGTGTGCCAGGCCGAACGCGCGCCCGACTCGAACGTCACGTAAGCGCCGGACGCATTGATTTCGCCCGTTTCATTGAACAACGGATCGACGCGCACCCGACCGGAGAAATAATCTTCAGGCCCCACGAATGAAGCCTGAGAACCCGCACGACGGATCTGCTGCGCGCTCAACGGCTCACTGCCGCCGCCCGCGACTTCAGCAGCGCTGGCAAAAGGTGTGGCCGCGCACATGGCGAGGCCCAACAAGGTTTTGTTCATGGATGGCTTCCTTCGAATCAGAGGGTTCGGGCGTAGAACGCCGTCAGCTGTTCCATGGCGACATCGACGTAGGCCGGCACCCAATAGGTTTCGATGTGCGTGGCACCCTCGATCTTGAACAGGGTTTTATCGTGAGTCCCGGTGGCCTTGGCGAAGGCCTGTTCCGACATATACAGGCTGTCGGCCTTGCTGCCGGCGATCATCAGCAACGGTTTGTCGATCAGTTCGATCTGATCCGTCGCATCGAAACTCATCAGGTCCAGGAGGCTGCTGAGGGTGTAACGGAAAGTCGAGTTGGGATGCGCGTGGGTCTTGCCGTAATACTCGAAACCCTGGCGGTACAGGTCGAACGGCAATTTGGCGATCTGCTCGTCGGTCAGTTTGGCATCGCCGATGTATTGGATTTCCCCGCCGGCGGCTTCCTGGGCGCGGGCAGCCGAGGCTTGCTGCAAACGCTGCTGGATGGTGTCGAGTTGCGAGTCCTGATAACCGTTGCGGCGCACCAGCCCGGAATTGAACATGCTCACCGTGGCAATCGAGCGGAAGCGTTTGTCGGTCTGCGCAGCCTTCAACGAGTAACCGCCACCGCCGCAGATGCCGAGCAAACCCAGATGAGCACTGTCGACGCCGGGGTAGCTGGCGATGAAGTCGGCCATGCCATGAATGTCTTCGACGCGGTTGGCCGGCTTGTCGATGTTGCGTGGTTCTCCCCCGCTCGCACCCTGATAGGCCGCGTCCGCCGTGATCGTGATGTAGCCCTGATCGGCCAAGCGCTGAGCATAAAGACCGGCAACCTGCTCTTTCACCCCGCCATTGGGGTGCGCGACAACAACGGCGGGATAGTGCCGGGCCGGGTCGTAGTTCGCGGGGGTGTAGACGTTGGCGGAAATGGCCAGGCCATTGAGCGTGTAGGTCACCGGATGAATGTTGACCTTGCCCGGCTCGTTGCGGGTGATCGCGCCACCGTAAGTCAAGGTGAACGGGTTCTGCCGGTAATCCGCCGCCTCTACTTCAGCACCGGACATCCCGATCATCGCGGCCAGCACGCCGGCCTTCATCGTGGTTCGCATCATTTGCCTCTCCTTTCCATCAATACGGTATGGAGAGGCAAACTACCCTTCGACGATTGATTGATAAACGGCACTAATTGGATAGCACTGATATCAGAATCACATAAGTATGGACTCGCGACGCTGGCCCGCAGTCGAGCGGGCCAACACCGATCCTCTTAAACTGCCCTCTGCCCTACCCACCGTCGCCGATAAGCCAGCCCCGCCTGCAAGCTGAACGCGAGCACCACCGTCGCCGGCGCAGAAAAACTGCCGGGAACACCGCCCACCCACATCAGCAACAACCCCAGCGCCGTGGCGGCGAACCACGCCATCAGGCCGACCGGGTTGAACGCCGGGCTGCGTTGGAGTGCGCCTTCGTCATTGCTGCCATAGACAATCTGCGCCAATGCCACACCGACCCAGGCGACCACAAAAATGCCCTGATACGCCAATGCCTTGAGCAGGTAGGAAAACACGTCGGCGAGCATCAAGCCGTACACGATCACCCCGACCACCAATGCCCACAGCAGGTACGAACCGCGTATGCCGAAGCGGCCGAAGAATGCCTGCATATTGAGGGTCGCCAGGTAGTAATTGGCGGTGTTGATCCGGGTTTGTGTGGCCCAGACGAACAGCAGGCCCCACAGCCCCATCAACTGCAGAATTGCCATCACCACAGAGACTTCGTTCAGCGCGCCTTCATGGGGAATACTGCTGACCAGATAGATGCCTGCCGCGCCGTTGAGCAGAAAAGTCACGGCATAGAACGGCATGCCGAAGTTCCAGCGACCGTGATACCGAGCGTCCTGCGGCTTGCCGAAACGGGCGTAGTCGAAGGTGAACAGCATCAGGATCCAGACGCCCATGTAGGCCACAAAGCAATCCCACCAGCCGAAGGTCGCGGGGGTTGCCGGGCCGAAATCGAGCCATTGCGGCTGGTAACCATAACGGCTGATCGACAGCCCGACCGCCACCAGCAAACCGCCCAGGTACACCGGCAACAACACGCCGTTGAGCTTGTCCAGCCAGTGCTGCACGCTACCCAGAATCATCGGCACGCTGTACAGCACCACCAGCAGGGCAGCCAGTGGATAGACCAGCTCCGGGTACAGGTGATTGAGCGCCACGGCGATCACCGATCCTTCGAACACGGCGTAGTAAATCGCCGTCGAAAAGAAAATCAGCGTGGCCAGGCAGGCCCCGGTCCGACCGAACAACACGCTTGAAAACAACGCGACCGACCATCCGCTGCGCATGGCGAAACGACTGAGAACGCTGTTGACCAGCCCATAACTGATCACCGACAGCACCATCCCGATCAGCGCATTGCGTGCGCCGAAAGACAAGGCCAGCGAAGCGCCGACCACGATGTAGAACATGGCGCTGCACACGGCCCACCAGGCCATGGTCAGAGACAGTCGGCCCATGCGGGCCTCGGTGGAAACGGAATGATGGGCCGGATCTTGCCCGGTTTGACTCGATTGCGATAAAGCAGCCATATGCGTGTACTCCAGAACCAGTCAAAGGTTGAAGCGCGGGCAGCCTTCACCGCACCGAAGTGCGGCGTTGGCCTGGCGTGTGGCAGGGCCCGCGCGGTGCGGCGGGCAGAGTCAGGAAGGGAAAAGCTTGCTCAGGCAGCTGAGTCTTTTCTTGTAGGAGCGCCGTGCGTCCAGGGCCTCGTCGAGGCTGACCGCTACAAAGCGAGCCTTCTGGTTGGGCTGCATCTGGCCGATCAGATCCAGGTCGGCACTGATGACGGTGCCGATCATGGCGTAACCACCCCCCGATACGGCATCGCGATGCAGCACGATGGGTTCGAGGCCGGCGGGTACCTGAATCGAGCCGATCGGGTAGCAGCTGTCAACGATGTTCGACGGATCGGAGCCTGCACCAAATGGTTGTTCTCGCGGCTGGAAGTCCAGCGCGCTGCCGCCCTTGAAGCGATAGCCGATGCGGTCTGCTTCCGATCCGACTGTCCACGGCTCGGCGAAAAAGCTCTTCGCTGCCGTGTCGGTCAGGCGATCGTAATAAAGTCCCGGCACCACGCGCAGGGTGATCTCCCCGCCCAGTGACTGGCGCAGCGCCATGGGCAGACTGGCCCCGGGACGCCCCTTGCCGCTGGGCTTGCCCACCGGCAATTCGTCTCCGGCGATCAAGCGTCGTCCGGCAAAACCGCCCAACGCCCCGAGCGCATAAGTCGATCGACTGCCCAACACCAGCGGCACGTCGATTCCGCCTGCCACCGCCAGATAAGCCCGGGCACCCGCCTTGGGAAAATCGAAACGCAGAACCTGGCCGGCCTTCACCGCGAACGCGGTGGCGTGATGCATTTCCACACCATCGAGTCGAGGCGCCATGTGCGCGCCGCACACCGCAACCAGTGCGTCTTGCTGAAACGCCAGCTCAGGGCCCAGCAACGTACATTCCAGCGCGGCGCAATCCGCCGCGTTGCCGACCAGATGATTGGCCGCACTCAGCGCATATTGATCGAGCGCGCCGGAGGGCGGGATGCCGAGGTGGTAGTAACCTTCGCGGCCCAGATCCTGAACCGACGTGGCGAGACCGGGTTTGAGTACCTTGATCATGCCAACACCTCCTGCAGCGACACGGGATAACCGACCGGGTCGGCGAGAAACGCATCCAGTGAAAACTCCACCGGCCGAATCCGTAAATCGAAAAGCCCGGCCTCCACGTCCGCAACGGCCTGGTCATACGCTGCGCGATCCATCGGCTTGAACTGCACAATGTCACCCGGGCGGAAAAACACCATGTGGTCCTTCAGGTACGCCAGCGACTGCTGCGGGTCGTAGATGGGGGCCGGTGTGACACCGAACATCTGATAGCCCCCGGCACCACGCACCGAGTAGATACAACCGAAGCAACCACCGTGACCCAGTGTCAGTTTCGGCGTGTCGGTACGTGGACGCAGATACTTGGGCACCTGCAACTGACGTTCGCGTTCGACCATCTGGAACATGAAGGGCAAACCGGCGACGAACCCCACCATCGAGACAAACCATGGCGCCCCGCTATGTGCAGCAATGAACGCATCGACATCCGCCAGACCATTGATGCGCGCGGCGTATTCCAGATCCGTGGCGCTCGGGTCCTGGTGCCGGTCGCGAAAACGCATCAGCGTTTCGTGGGTCCAGGGATCGTTGTACAGCACCGGAATCTCAATGATCCGGGTCTGCAAAGTGCGCTCGGCAACGGCTTCTGCCTCGGCGCCCTGCACCGCATCGAGCAAGGCCTGCGGTGCAATTCGATCCGGATCGAAGCGGATCTGGAAGGATGCGTTGGCCAGACACACATCGAGTACGCCATCGAGTTTCAACCGCTCCACGGCGCGGGTGACCGCCATGCCCTTGAAAAACGCCTCGAGGGACATGCTTTCACTGACTTCGGCAAACAGATGCTCATCGGCACCAAAGCTGTAGCGGATCGGACGACTCATGCTTCACCTCCGCTGCGGCGTGCGGACAGCCAGTTTTCCAGCGTCCCGGTATGAAAGTCGGCGGTTTGCAACCACGGTTGCTGCAGCAGTTCAGCGTGCAGCGACAAGGTGCTGGCCATGCCGGTCAGCAAGGTTTGCGCCACCGCTGTTCGGGCACGCGCCAGGGCTGTGGAGCGATCCGGCCCATGCACAATGAGCTTGGCCAACAGCGAGTCATAGTACGGTGGCACCCGGTAGCCTTCATACAGGTGGGTGTCCACGCGAACACCTTCACCTTGCGGCCAGATCAACGATTCGACCAGACCGGGGCTGGGGAAAAAGTCCCGCGCCGGGTCTTCGGCATTCAAGCGCATTTGCAGGGCCGCGCCATTCAGACGGATGTCACTCTGCTTCAGGCCCAGTGGTTCACCACCGGCAATTCGCAGCATCGCCTGCACCAGATCGATACCGGTGACCAATTCGGTGACCGGGTGTTCCACCTGAATTCGGGTGTTCATCTCGATAAAGAAAAACTCGCCGGAGACGTCGTCATACAGGTACTCCAGCGTGCCCGCCCCTTTGTAGCCAAGGGATTCGGTCAGGCGTACAGCGCTGGCGCAGAGTGTCTCCCGCTGCTGCGCGTCGAGTACCGGCGACGGTGCTTCTTCAAAGATTTTCTGACGCCGGCGCTGTAGCGAACACTCACGCTCAAACAGGTGCACGGCGTTTTTCCCGTCGCCCAGAACCTGTACTTCGATGTGCCGGGCCTTGCCGATAAAGCGCTCCAGATACACCGCACCGTTACCGAAAGCGGCCTGTGCCTCGCGCTGCGAACGGGGAAATTCTTCACTCAATTGCGCGGCATTTTCTGCCAGACGAATACCCCGCCCGCCACCGCCGGCCGAGGCTTTGATCAGCAACGGGTAACCGACCGATTCAGCCGCCCGAAGCGCCGACTCGACATCAAACAGTTCGCCCGGCGAGCCCGGCACCACTGGAACACCTGCCGCCTGGGCAGTACGCCGCGCCTCGGCCTTGTCACCCATGCGCCGGATCGTGTCCGGGGCCGGGCCGACGAAAATCGCGCCGCTGGCAATCACGGCTTCGGCAAACCCCGCGTTCTCGGACAGAAAACCATATCCAGGGTGAACCGCATTGGCGCCCGTCGCTTGCAGGGCACCCAGCAACGCCTCTATGTTCAGGTAGCTTTTATCGGCGCGGGCCGGCCCCAGAAGATGCACCTCATCGGCCAGGCGCGCGGCCTGAGAGTCGATATCTGCCTCGCTGCATGCGGCGACTGTGGGGATGCCCAGGGCCTTGGCGGCACGGATAATCCGCACGGCGATTTCGCCACGGTTGGCGACCAGCAATTTACGTATAGGTTGAGTCATGTTCACGCCCTCACTCGCTATCAAGCGTAGCGACGACCTGACCCGGCTCCACCGGATCACCGTCTTCAACCTGGAAGGCACTGAGGCGCCCCGCCGTCCCGGCGGTCAGTTCGGAAAACTGCTTCATGACTTCGATCAGGCCAATCACCGTGTCGGCGCTGACTGGATCGCCGACCTCGACGTAATTCGCCGAATCCGGCGTGGCCTTTCGGTAGAAAGTCCCGGGTAACGGGGTGATGACAGAGTGTTCGGCCATGTCTGTTCCTCTTGGAATAGTTGTAGAAAGGCAGGCAAAAAAATGTTTGACCCCCGGCGTCTGTGTGCCGGGTGTTTCGTTTTTATTCAGCGGGGGCGGCGCACTTCGATCCCGGCGGCATCGAGCGCATTGCGGGTGGCTTCGACCAGAGCCAGCGCCCCCGGCGTATCGCTGTGCAGACAGATGGAGTCGAACTCGATCGCCAGATCCTCACCCTCGACCGTACGCACTACGCCCTCCTGGCAAGCGCGCAGCACACGGGCGGCGACAAATCCCGGATCGTAGGCGCGAACATTGCGAGTGAAGACGATAGAGCCGCTCAAGTCGTATTCGCGGTCTGCATAGAATTCGCGAACAACCGGTTGGCCGAGCTCTTTGGCGACACGCCAGATAACCGAATCGGGCATGCAATACAGCAACAGATCGGGCTCCAGCCGTTGCAGGTTTTCCACCAGCAGACGCGCTGCCTCTTCGTCCCGGGCCAGATGCATGTACAGCGCGCCGTGAGGCTTGATGTGTTGCAGCGCCGCGCCCTGCACCCTCGCCAGTTCACGCAGTGCGCCCAGTTGATAAAGGATGTCGTCGACCAGCTCCTGAGCCGGTGCATTGATGTGTCGGCGACCGAACCCCACCAGATCGCGAAACCCCGGATGAGCACCGATGCCGACCTTCAGACGCTTGGCCAGCTCGACAGTGCGACGCATGGTGCCGGGATCGCCGGCATGGAAACCGGTAGCGATGTTGGCGGAACTGATAAACGCCATCAGTTCGTCGTCGACACCATCGCCGATGGTCCACGGGCCGAAGCCTTCGCCCATGTCCGAGTTGAAATCTACTGCCTGCATAACCCTTGCTCCTGACACTTGTGACTTCATGCAGGCCACGTTAAATTCCCGCCACCCCCTTGGGAAGATCTATTAACAGATAGGGTATCTTCTGAAAAACAGATACCTGAAAAACAGGAACACCCATGTCGTTGACCTTGCGTCAGATTCGCTACTTCGTTGCCACCGCCGAGATCGGGCAGATATCCCAGGCAGCGATTCATTTGAATATTTCCCAGTCGGCGGTGACCACGGCGATCAAGGAACTGGAAGGCATGCTCGGCACGTTGCTGTTCCAGCGCTCGGCTCAAGGCATGAGCCTGACGGATGCCGGCCGGCACTTCCTGAACCGCGCCTACGTGATTTTGCGCAGCGTCGACGACGCGCTGAACAGCCCGCTGCCCGACATTCGCGCCAGCGGCCTGATTCGCCTGGCCGCGAGCTACACGGTGATCGGCTATTTTCTGCCACATCATCTGCAACGACTGGAGCACTGGCACCCGGACGTCGCCATCGAAGTCCACGAGCAGGAACGGCAGGCCATCGAACAGGGATTGCTGGAAGGAAAATTCGATATGGCGGTGGTGCTTACCGCGAACCTCACGCACCCCGACATCGTTTCGGAAACCCTGTTCAACTCCGAACGTCGTCTATGGCTGCCCAGCCACCATCCACTCTGTGAGCGCTCGGCCGTCAGCCTCGCGGATGTCGCGCTGGAACCCTACATCCTGCTGACCGTGGATGAAGCGGAACAAAGTGCCATGCGCTATTGGGAAAACGCCCGCCAACAACCCAACGTGCGGGTGCGTACCAGTTCTGTAGAAGCCGTACGCAGCATGGTCGCCAATGGCAGTGGCGTGGCGATTCTCTCGGACCTGGTGCACCGTCCCTGGTCGCTGGAAGGCAAGCGCATCGAGACCCTGACCATCACCGACAAGGTGACCCCGATGAGCGTCGGCCTGGCCTGGCACCGCGAGCGCGAATTCAGCCCGGCGATGCAGGCCTTGCGCAATTACTTCCACGATGCGTTTCTGGCCCCCCAGCAGCTTTCAGCGCGGCGCTGACGCACAGGATCAGGCAAGAATTCAGTAGAAATGCACTAACGGAATGCGGGTTCGGAGCGGGAGGATGGCTGTCCGACAGATCCATCGAGGACGTTCCCATGCTAGTTCAAGCCTACGGTGCCCATGCGGGCGACAAACCCCTTGAGCCTATCCAGATCAATCGCCGCGCCCCTGCGGCCCATGACGTCCAGATCGACATCGCTTTCTGCGGCATCTGCCATTCCGACCTGCACCAGGTGCGCTCCGAGTGGGCCGGCACACAATTCCCTTGCGTACCGGGACACGAAATCGTCGGCCGCGTTTCGGCGGTCGGTGCCCATGTTTCCGAATACAAGGTCGGCGATCTGGTTGGCGTCGGTTGCATCGTCGACAGCTGCAAACACTGTGAAGACTGCGAAACCGGCCTGGAAAACTACTGCGACAGCATGATCGGCACCTACAACTTCCCGACCCCGGACGCCCCCGGCTGGACGCTCGGCGGCTACTCGCAAAACATCGTGGTGCATGAGCGTTACGTGCTGCGCATCCGCCACCCCGAAGCACAACTGGCCGCCGTCGCACCGCTGCTGTGCGCGGGCATCACCACTTACTCGCCGCTGCGTCAGTGGAACGCCGGGCCGGGCAAGAAGATCGGCGTAGTCGGCATCGGCGGCCTGGGCCATATGGGCATCAAACTGGCCCACGCAATGGGTGCGCACGTCGTGGCGTTCACCACCTCCGAGTCCAAGCGCGAAGCGGCGAAAGCACTGGGCGCCGATGAAGTGGTGGTGTCGCGCAACCCGGAAGAAATGGCCGCGCACACCAAGAGCTTTGACTTCATCCTCAACACCGTCGCCGCCCCGCATGATCTCGATGCGTTCCTGGTGCTGCTCAAGCGTGACGGCGCCCTGACACTGGTCGGCGCGCCCGCCTCGCCGCATCCATCGCCGAACGTGTTCAACCTGATCATGAAACGCCGCACCATCGCCGGCTCGATGATCGGCGGCATTCCCGAGACCCAGGAGATGCTGGATTTCTGCGCCGAGCACGGCATCGTGTCCGACATCGAACTGATTCGCGCGGATCAGATCAATGAGTCCTATGAGCGGATGCTCAAGGGTGATGTGAAGTATCGGTTTGTGATTGATAACGCGACGTTGGCAGGCTGAGCGCCGGGCTCGACGAGCGCGTTAATGTAACGACGAAAATCCCGGGCGCTTCAATGCCCCGGGATGACCGTTTGCCCAAAAACCGACTGTTGCCGAGATCGCTTCGCGACCGTTCATTTACCCAGATTCTGATTCATCAGATTGTCCAGTACCGGTTGTTGACTGGCGGCTTGCCAGTCGCGCCAATGCTTGCACCCCTCCACGTTGATTTCCGCTGCATGACTGCGCGCATCGCAGATCATTGCCCACTTTTGCCTCAAGGTCGGATATTTGATGAAGTCCGCCCGGGTGGGTGGCTCACAGCCGGATAACGTGGCGACCGACAGAATGGTGGCCGCGAGTTTCCAGGCGAGTGGATAGCTGCTGGCTGGCGTCATGACAATGAATCCCCCTTCCGGGAGACCCTCCTGAAGTAATGAAAAAACCTGTTGTTTTCATAGGCTGCAGAAGAATCTTAGGGATTGATTGGCCCCTCCACGAGATCCACTTCCAGGTTATTTCATGGAACCATTTCCACGCACGAGTGGCGCCTTCGAGGCCTGGCCGTAGTGGCGGATAAAGCACGCCATCTGGCCCAGCGCGCACAAGACGCCGTCTGCGAAACCCGGGATGGCTTTCCAAAATCACTCCATTTGAAGTAGCCTTTTGATATCAAAAAGATATCAATCGTCTTCGAAGGTCGTCAGACCCGAGTTTTTGCGGAAAGGATTTCCATGAACAACGTCATTACGTAAACGCCTGCTTTTGCATTGATCTTTCCCCCCACACCCAGTAAAAAACCCTCTCCCTTTTCCATCCTCGCAAGGAGCAGCGGATGCTCGAGCTATCCACGGATCGACTGGACCTGCGCACGATGCTCGAGTCCGACTGGCCTCTGTTCCTCAGGCTGCATTCCGAGCCGCAGACCATGCAGTACGTGTTCGGCGAAATTGCCGAGGAGCAGGTTCGCAAAGGTTTCGAACATCGGCTCCCGGCGTGGGGGCCGCAATCGGAGCACTGGTTGTGCCTGGTGGTGGCCGACAGGGCCAGCGGCCAGGAGCTGGGCGTGACCGGGCTGCGCATTCTCTCGCCCGGGCATGCCGAGGTGGGTTGCCTGCTGTTGCCGGAACATCAGGGCAAAGGCTTTGGTACCGAGTCGCGGCAGGCAATCATCGACCATGCCGCATCCATCGGGCTGGACTCGTTGGAGTCGACCGTGACCGACGGTAATATCGCGTCCTGCAAGGTGCTGGAGAAATGCGGCTTTGTGTTCGCACGTCGTGTGCCGCAGGCCTACCAGATCGGTGATCGGTGGTTCGACGATCTGATCTATCACTATCAAATCCGCTGAGCCTTACGCTCAACGACTCGCCAAGGAGGCCTTTCGTCGTGAATCCCTATCAATGCCTGCCACCCCGCTCCTTCTGGCGTACGGCTGTGGCCGACAAGTCCGCGCTGGACATCGGTGAGCTGTGGACACCGCAATTCGAGATCGGCAACAAGGACGCCATCGTCACCGCCGGCTCCTGTTTTGCCCAGCACATCGGCCGCGCGCTGGTTGCGCGCGGCATGAACTGGCTGGATGCGGAACCCGCCCCGGACGCGTTGCCCGAGGCGGACTGGAAGGATCACAACTACGGGGTGTTTTCGTTCCGCACCGGCAATCTTTATACCCCGGCGATGTTGTGCCAATGGCTCGAATGGGCGCTGGGCGTGAGTTCGCCACCGAGCGAAACCTGGGCCCATGACGGGCGTTTCTTCGACCCTTTCCGCCCAGCCGTGGAGCCCGACGGTTTTGCCAGCGAGCAGGCCCTGTTCGAGTCGCGCGAGGCTACCCTGGACGCCATACGCGAAGCGCTGCGCCAAGCCAAGGTGTTTGTGTTCACCCTTGGCCTGACCGAAGCCTGGCAACATCGCCAGACCGGTTTGGTGTATCCCGTGTGCCCCGGCACTGTTCGCGGCACCTTCGATCCGCAACTCCATCAATTTTGCAACTTCGGCTTCATGGACACCTATGGCGACATGGTCAGGGCGCTGGAGTTGATGCGTTCGATCAACCCGCAACTGCGCCTGCTGCTCACCGTTTCACCGGTGCCTTTGACCGCAACCGCCACCGGCCAGCATGTGCTGAGCTCGACGACCTATTCCAAATCGGTCCTGCGCGCCGTCGCCGGGCAGTTGTGTGAAGACCTGCCCGACGTCGACTATTTCCCGTCCTACGAAATCATCACCGGCACGCCGTTCAAGGGTGCGTTCTACCAGCCCAACCAACGGGAAGTCACACCAGAAGGTGTGGCGTTCGTGATGCAGCAGTTCTTTGCCGGGCTCGACGCGGTTCAATCGGTGCAGGCGCCGACCACCTCCCCTTCCACCCGCGTGTCCAGCGAGGATCTTGTCTGTGAAGACGCCGTACTCGATTACTACGCCTAGGTTTCTGCTGCTGGGCGACTCCCATGCCGGCGTCATCGGCAAGGCAGCGCAGGCCCGCGAGGTGTCTTTTGGTGGCGGTCCGCTGGGAACCGGTCGGGACTTCGCCGTCGACTTCTTCAGCCTGGCGCGCAATGACGTGGTCTTTCGGGATGGGGAAATGGACCGGCTGTATCGCCAAGCCCTCGACACACTGAAAGTGCCGCACCTGGCAAAGGTCGAGGTGCCGCTGGTGAGCACCCTCGGCCTGAGCCTGCACTACCTCGCCACTGCGCCGAACTGGACCTGCTACCAGAATGCGCACGGCGAGTTCGACGACGGTTTTCTCGCCGGGCCGTTGTTCGAGACGGTCATCGACACCCTGTCCCGCCCTGCGCTGGCTTTCTATGAACAGGCCGTGGCGCTGAACCTCAAGGTGTTCGCCGTATTGCCGCCGCAACGGGTGCCGGAGCTCTCCGACCCGCGCGTATTCATGGCCGCGCAGGCATTGCTGATCGAACGCCTGCAAGGGCTTGGCGTCGAGCTGATCGACGTGCGAGAGGCGGCGAACGATGAGCAGGGTTTTCAGCGTGAGGCGTTCTGCGAAGTGGATGACCCGCTGCACGGCAATCTGGCATTCGGTGAGTTGATCGTCGAGCAACTGATTCGTCGCGGCATTTAGAAAAAGAGGGAGCGCATTGCTCCCTCTGATGTTTTCAAGCCTTGGGCTGCGTGCCGAGAATCGTCACCCGCTCGCCATAACGCGAATGCGGGAAATAATCCCAGATCGCGTGGTGCTGGGTGCAGCGGTTGTCCCAGAACACCAGCGTGTTCGGCGCCCAGCGAACGCGGCAACTGAGCGATGGCTCCCGTGCCACCAGGTCGAACAGCATGTTCAACAGCACCTGACTTTCGCCACCGGACAACTGCAAGATGTGCGATGTGAAACCGGAATTGACGAACAGCGACTTGCGCCCGGTTTCCGGGTGACGAACCACCACCGGGTGTTCGGTTTTTGGCAGGTTGGCCGGCGCCTCATAGCCCCTCCACGGAATTGCGCCGTCGTGAATCGCGGTCAATTCGCCGAGAAACTGCTGCATCGTCGGCGAGAGCATTTCGATCGCCAGGTGCATGTTGGCGAACAACGTATCGCCGCCGGTGCCGATGGCCGGGGTTTCCTTGACGTACAACATCGAACCCATGGACGGCGCCAGGTCGGCCGTGCCGTCGGTGTGCCAGGTCTCGCCGGCCACGTAGCGCGATTGCGCATTGGCGCGGATCACCACCAGTTCCGGGTCATCGCCGTCGATGTCTTCCACCGGCAAGGCCCGCAGTTCGCCGAACAGCCGGCCAAACGCCTTGTGTTCCTCGACCGTCAGATGCTGATCGCGGAACACCAGCACGTGGTTCTCCAGAAAGGCCCGGCGGATTTCCGTGAGCTGATCGTCGCTCAGCGGTTGCGAAAGATCGACGCCGCCGATTTCGGCACCGATGATCGGCGTGATCCGGTCGACCGTGATGCGCTGATACGGTGCGCGCTTTTCTGCGGCGATGCGCTCGATTGCCTTGAGTGCCAACTGATCCATGTTTCCTCACCTTTTTTATTGGAACGACGCCGACGACGGCGACAGGGTCTCGCGCAGCGACCGTGGTCGCATATCGATCCAGTGTTGATTGATGTAGTCCAGACAGACCTGGCGTTCGCCACGCATCCCGGCTGCACTCCAGCCGCTGGCCATCGGCTTGCCCGCCGGCCACAGGGAATACTGACCCTGGGCATTGATCACCACATCGAATTGCAGCTGTGCGTCATTCATGTCGTTCTCCTGTTGAACGGGATTGAAGCGGGGCCAAGTGCCGGACCAGCCCTTCTGCGAGGTGGTTGAACAGCACACGCCGCTGCTCGTCGGTCTGCGCACAGGCCCAGACGTAGACCCGCGCCGACGCCGCGCACACCTGCGCGTACGCGTCAGCATCGTCAGTCGCGAATGCTTTGGCCGAAACCTCCACATTGGCACTCGCATGAGCCTGGGCAAACGCCGTGGCACTGGCTTCGGTATTGAGTTGCGCGTAATACACCGCGAACGCCTCGGCATCGCCGAAGTGCTCGGCGATCATCGCGGTGTTGGTTGGCGCGAGGCCGTATGTCATCGCACTGGCATGGGCCTGGGCGTACGCCGCGTCGTAGGCGTAGGCCCGTCGATACAGCGCCAGCAACACCGGTTTGAGCGTGGCCCGCCATTCGCCCTGACGCCCGGACAAGCCGAGCGCCGCCCGTTGATGCAGGCTTTGCAAGGCGAGCAGTGCTGGCCGATGTTCCGGCAAGGCCTCGCAGAGCATCGGCAGCACCACGTCGGCTTGCCAACCATGAACCCGCCGAAGCGACTGCGGTTCATCGACCTTGTAAATCCTTTGAAGCAAGACATCGGGCTGCTCTTCGCACAGCACCTGCGCCAAGGTCGGCAACCACCGAGGCATTGAAATCGACTCAATCATATCGACGGCCCCTCCGTGCCAATGACCTCGGCCAGCATCCGCGCCCAACGTCCCGCCACGATGCCGTAGTGATCAGTGTCCAGCCGTTGCCAACTGCGCAGTTGCGGCAGCAATGCCTGCCAGTTGCGTTGCAGGTCATTCATGTTCCAGTTGTTGCCCAGCCCATAAGGGTTGGCATGCCCGGCGATGAACATCCGCACCGGTGTAGCGGCCAACGCGGGTGGCTGGAAGTCGACCATGCTGGTCATGTTGTTGCGACAGCACACTGTCAGCCGTTGCAGATAAGCCTGACGCTCCTCGGACATCGCCTGCCCTTCGACGTCAGGCCAGCGCTGGGCGAACTCACGCTGGAACACCTGCTCAATGGTCCGCTCGTCGATGCCGGCCAGTTCCGCACCGGCATCCGGCGCGGGTGGATCGATCAGGTACAGCAGCGGTTGCCTGAAGCCGTCAGCCTGGGCTTGCTGACACAGCGCCTGCGCCACCCAGGCACCGAACGACCAACCCGCCAGGCGCCAGGCGCAACCGTCCGGGAGGTGGGCCTTGATTGCCTCCAGATACAACCGGGCGCGCTCGACGATGCTGATGTTCGGTAGCGCCGGCAGACGTAACGCAGGGTCCGCAATCACGCACACCCCAAGATCCGCAGGCAACGCCGAAACCAGTTCCCGGTAGGCCTGAACATCACCGCCCACCGGATGGATCAGATACAGCCATTCGCGACCGGCGCCGGCATGCCACTGGTCGATCCGCACCGCGCCGCTCCAACTGCTCTGCGCGGCAGTTGGCGCCTCGACCGAGCAGGCTGTCACCAACCCCAACACCTCGCTCAGGCTGACCTTGTGACTGAACTGCGACAGCTGGAACACCTCACCGGTGGCCGCTTGCAACTCGTCGATCAGGTCCAGCAAGGTCAGCGAATCCGCACCCAGGTCATACAGCGAATCATCGTCTTCCAGATCCGTCACACCGAGCCATTTGCACAGGCATTCACGCAGACGCACGGAAAGATCCACGCCCTCCGACGCTTCGGCCTGCGCCCCCGCGGCGCCATGGCGAACCGGATAGAAGCGCCGCGCCGTGTCGATACCGGTGGTGGAAACCAGCAATTGCGGCAACTGCGCCGTCATCGCCAGATCGAACACCCGACAACCCTCTTCGGCCGACAAGCCGACCGTCAGATGTTCCTGATGCGCAGCGTCCCCGCCATTGCTGGTCGTGGCCATGCCGATGTCGCGCCAGATGTCCCAGTTGATCCCCAGGCGCAGGCAAGTACTGGCCGAATCCGCCCGGTAATGAGTGAAGCCGTCGAGCACACCGCTGGCCGCTGAATAGTCCAGGTGCCCCGCGCCGCCGAACAATGCCGACATCGACGAGCAGTACAGGACGAAGCCCGGCGAAAGCTGTTCGATCAGGCTTTCGACCGCTAGCATGCCGCGGGTCTTGGCGGCCATCGCCTCGGCCATCTGCCGGGTATCGCGATGGCGAATCAGACTGCCTGCACCGACACCTGCCGCATGAATCACCCCGGTCAGTTGGCCGTAGCGCCGGGCCAGTTGATCGAGTACCTGCGGCCAACACGACAGGTCAGCGATGTCAGCCTGAAGGCAGTCGATTCGCGACGCATAAGCCGTCAGATTTGCAGGCAATTGCCCCTGACGCGAGAGCAACACTACACGTCGTGCGGGTGCCTGCAGCAGGTGTTCGCACAAGGTCCGACCGATCCCGCCCGTGCCGCCCAGCACCAGAAACGTGCCGTCGTCCGGCAACAGGCTGGAGGTGGTCGCCAGGCTCGGCAATGGCTGGGATATCAGTCGTGGCTGCCACAGGTAACCGTCACGCACCGCCATTCGCCGAGGCAACGCGACCGGATCGCCAAGCAACGCCGCCAATTCCCCGGCCTGCGTATCAAGGTGCGGCGACGGCCAGTCCAGCCAGTGGCAACGCACCGGGTATTCCTGCGGCACCACTTCGGTGGTCCCGGCCAGTGCCGCCAATTCGGGACGCCGAACCTCGCCGTCCACCGGGCACGCCTGCCACGACATCAACCACAACCGCAGACGTGTCGTCCGTGCAGTTTGCCCCCCCCAGGCCTGCATCAGTGCGCTGACCGTGTCCAGACAGGCCCACTGCGCCAGATCCAGAGATTGCTCGTTGACTGCGCCTGACACCGCCAGCGGCAAGGTGTGCAGCCAGTCGAGTTCGCCGAGTTCATGCTCTACAACATCGGTGAGTAAACGGCCCAATGCTTCGGAATCCAGCGGATCAAGCTCGAAGCGATCAGCGCCCAGTTGCTTGAAGCCATTTCCGGCGCGCACGTGAACAACGCGTCGATAAACAGCCCGCAGGTGCTCCAGCAACGTCGAGTTGGGCGCTTCATGGCCGCAAAGAATCAGTGTTTCTCGTGCGCCGTCCATTGCCTTGGTGTTCAGGCGTTGGACACGCACCCACTGCCGCTGATGGAACCACTGCGCCAGCGGTTGCCGCTCGATGCCTGCCGAAACGGGGGCAACGATTTCGGCAGCGGGTTGAAACCGATAAGTCTGAAGATCGAACGACGCTGGCGGCAAATCCCACGGCGGTGGCGCCGAGCGCTGCGGCCACTGGATAGTTGCGCCTTCGTACCACGCCTCCAGCAATGCCTGCGCTGAATGATCACGGGCGATCATCTGTACACCCGACGCGGTGATTTCCTTGATCGTTGTCGGCAGCAAAGGAATTTCGTCACCCGGCCGGCAGACCATCGCAAAGCGCCAGCGCAGTTGCCGGCGACCTGACTGCAAGTGGCGCAGCAACGCGGTCTGCTGCTCTGGATGCGCTTGCATGTGCTCGCGGATCGCCGCGATATCGCGCAGCAATTCCGCTCGACTGTGGGCCGAAACCATCAGCAGTGGCAGCGTTTCCTCGGTCAAGTCCTGCGCCTTGGGTGCGGCGCCGACAATCACATGGGCGTTGGTGCCACCGATCCCGAAACTGCTGACACCGGCCAGACGCCGCCGCCCTTCCGGCCATGGCCGGGACGTGGTGGGTACGTAGAACGGCGAATGCTCCAGATCGATCTGCGGATTGATCCGGCCGAACCCGAGACTCGGCGGCAGCACGCCATGGAACACCGCGAGGCTTGCGCGAATCAGACCGACCACCCCCGCCGCCGCCCCCAGATGTCCGATCTGGCTCTTCACCGAGGCCAACGCGCATTGACCGGCCGGCGCATCGCCGAAGGCCTTGGTCAACGCCGCGACTTCGATCGGATCGCCCAGCAAGGTGCCGGTACCGTGGGCTTCGATGTAGCCGATGTCGGCACCGGTCAATCCGGCGCGACTCAAGGCGTCGCTGATGACCGCGCTCTGCCCGGCCACCGACGGCGCGGTGTAACTCATCTTGGCCCGGCCATCGTTGTTCAGTGCAGTGCCTTCGAGCAACGCGTAGATCCGGTCGCCATCCGCCCGCGCCCTGGCCAATGGCTTGAGCACCACCACGCCATAACCACTGGCGCCGATGGTCCCGCTGGCGTCGTCGCTGAATGGACGGCACAGGCCATCGGCGGAGAAGATGTGCTGCGAGCGATGACGATAGCCATCGCTCAGGGTCGGGTCGATCAGCACACCGGCCGCCAGCATCACATCACTGTCGCCCTGGCGCAGCATCGAACTGGCCAGGTGCACGGCGATCAGCGAACTGCCGCACGCCGCCTGCACGCTCAGGGCCGGGCCGTTGAGATCCAGGTAATATGCGGCTTTGGTCGCCAGAAAGTCCTTGTCGTGATGCAGCGCCATCTGGAAGCCATCCGGCAGATCGCCTTCCGCGGTGTCGCGCAGCATCTGCTGGAAGTACGTGGTTTCGCCGCAACTGGCGATCAGGCCGATGCGCGGGCCATCCGCCGACGGAACGATGGCCGCGTGTTGCAGGGCCTGCACACAGCCCATCAGCAGATGCCGCTGTTGCGGGTCCATCAGGCGCGCTTCCTGGCGGCTGATGCCGAAATATTCGGGATCGAAATCGAGCATGCCGGCCAGTTGGCTGCGGGCGCCGATCAGGCCTTCTTCCGCGGCAAAGTGCTCGATGCCCAGCTCGTTACCCTGCACCATCGCCCAGAACTCGGACAGGTTCTGCGCCCCGGCCACATTGACCGACATGCCGATGATCGCCATCGGTTGATGGCCTGCATCGGCTTGTCGTACGCGCTCTACCGCCGCCACTGGCGCGGTCGACAGATGCGCCGCAAGACGCCGTACCGTGACGTGTTCGAACAGATCGGCCATCGTCACCTTGTGCGGCAGTTCCTGGGTGTAACGCGCATGCAGACGCATCAGGCCGAGGCTGGTGGCGCCGGCCTCGAAGAAGGTTTGCTCCGGTTCGATGTCACGGCCGATGACTGTCTGGAAAAGCTCGCTCAGTTGCCGCTCCAGTGCGGTCAATTGAACAACCGGTTGTGGTGTGCTGCGCCGCTCCAAAGCCGCACCTAAATTCGGCAATGCCTTGCGGTCGATCTTGCCGCTGGGGGTGCGTGGCCAGACGTCGATCCGCCGATATTCATCGATTCGTACATGGGATGGCAGTCGGTGCGCCACCTGACGATCCAGCTGTTGAAACGTCGCGGGCTCGCCATCGAGCTGCAGCCAGGCGGTCAGGCGCGGCGGATCGGCCTGAACCGCCACCACCGCGTTGAGCACGTCCGGCACCTGCATCAGCGCCGCTTCGATCTGCCCCAGTTCCAGACGATGGCCGCTGAGTTTGATCTGCTGATCGTCGCGTCCGAGATAATGTAAGCAGCCCTGAGCGTCGGCCCATGCCAGATCGCCGGTGCGGTAGAACAAGCAGCCCTCTGCCAACTCGACGAACCGCACGGCGTTCAGCGCAGGATCGGCCAGATAACAACGGGCAACCATCGGCCCGGCCACCAACAGATAACCGCGACTTCCGTTGGGCACCGGGCGATCATGCTCATCGACCAGCAGCAACCGGGCATTCCCAACGGCATGGCCAATCGGTGCCCGCAGCGGCCAGTCCCGCGCCACGGCTGGCAAACGCAACGCGCTGACCACGTGGGTTTCGGTCGGGCCATAGTGATTGAACAACGAAGCTTGCGGCATGCCGCCGAACCAGTTGCGCAGCGCGTCCGTGCAGAGCAATTGCTCGCCAGCCGTGATCACCTCACGCAACGCCGACGGATAAATGCCCCGGGCCACGGCGGTTTGTGCCAGATGCTGCAAGGTCACGTAAGGCAGGAACAACCGCTCGACCCGCGCCTCGACCATGTAACCCAGCAACGCCTCGGCATCCTGACGCCAGCGCGGCGTGATCAGGTGATAGCAGCCGCCCCCGCACAGGGTGCTGAAAATCTCCTGAAACGACACATCGAACGACAGCATGGAGAACTGCAGGGTTACCGCTTTCGCCGGCAACTGCCCTTCCGTGCGCTGCCATTGCAGCAGGTTGCACAGGGTGCGTTCCGACACTTGCACACCTTTCGGTGTGCCGGTGGAGCCGGAGGTGAACAGCGTGTAAAGCGGTCGCTCACCGGCGTGGCGCGGACGTTCGAACGATCCGACATCGGAGCGCAGATCGACCCGGTACGTGGCGAGTCGTCCGGCATTCAGATCATCGAGCGCGGCCGCCGTCGTGTCGCTGAACAGCACACAATGCGGCTGCGCCTGCTCCAGCACCTGACGCTGGATCGCCACCGGGTAAGCGGGATCAAGCGGCACGGCGGTCAGGTTGAGTTTGGCCAGGGCCAGCAAGGCGACGATGTGCTCCACTGACGCGTCGAGAAACAGCACGACATGCAGCGGAGCATTCCCGGCCGGCAACGGATGACGCTCGACCAAGTCAGCAGCCAGAGCGTCGGCGAGTCCATTCAGCTCGCCATAGGTGAGGCGGCGCTGACCTTTAACCAACGCAACCGCATCCGGCGTGCAATGGACCTGATGCTCGAACCAGTCCGCAAGGGTGTTGAATGGCAGCTCGCCCTTCGGCCCTTCACTGGCCGGGGCCAGACCGTGTCGATAAGGACCCAGCAGACTGTCGAGCGTGGCCGCCGGGCTTTCCAGCAACAGGTCCAGACCACGGCGGAACAATGCGTTCAGCGTGCTCACCTGTTCTGCATCGAAATAGCTGCACTGATATTCCCACCAGCACTCCAGCTGCGAGCCGCTGCCCACCATCAACAAAGTCAGCGGGCACTTGGCGTGCAGGTGTTCGTTGAACTCAAGGGTGGCGTGCAGGTTTGAGTCGGCCAATGCGGCGTAATCGGTGTTTTCCAGCACGAACATGAAATCGAACAGTGCGGTATTCGATGAAAGCCGCAGGTCTTCCACCAGATCCGCCAGCGCCACGTCCTGCAATGCCAGCACCTCGCGCACCGTGGCAGTCTGCCTGCGCAACTGCTCGCCGAGGGGCAGTGCGTGCTCTACGGCGGTGGGGATCAGCACGGTGTTGGCGAACATGCCGACGCTGTCTTCGAACTCCGCCAGTGGCCGGTTGGACACCGGGCTGGCGATCCGTGGCCGCTCGCACCCTGTCAAGGCGTACAGGCTCCAGGCGAAGACACTGAACAGCACTTCGAAACGGGTCAGCCGCTGTTGCGTGCAAATGCGCTCGAGGGCGGTGCTGCGCACGGTGCCCAAGGGTTCTCGATGCAACCGGGCGTCCGGGCTGATTTCGCGCATTGGCATCAATGCAGGAGATGGTTCTTCCTGCCGACGATGCAACTCGGCCAATGCGCGACGCTGGTCGCGGTAATGCGGATCGATGCTCCACTGGCGCTGCCACTGGCCAAACTCCAGCGTCGTCAGACGTGCTGACGGCTCAGGGCTTTCGCAACCCTGCACAGCGTCGTTGTAGAGCTGCGTCAGGTCGTCGAACAACAGGTTCACCGACCAGCCATCGACGATGATGTGATGCAGGTTCAGCAACAGCCGGCAGCTGCCATCGGCAAACGGCAACAGCCACGCCTGAAACAGGTTCGGCGTGGTCAGGTCGAACGGTGTGCTGAACACCAGTTCTGCGAACGCCTGCCAGTTGTCTTCGGTGAAATGCCCGACTGCGAAGGTTCGGCAGGCCGGGCCTTGCTCCGCGATCACCTGATCCAGGCCATCGGCACCGGGCACGAACGCCGTGCGCAATCCGGGATGGCGCAGCACCAGACTTCCCACAGCCTCGGCCAGCGCTGGTAGATCGACACCTGTCGCCAGATGCAGAATCAGTGGCACGCTGTAAGCGGTCGAGGTTGGCGTACGTTGCTGCAACAGCCACAAGCGGCGCTGTTCGGCGGTGGCCGGCAAGCGTTTGGCGCTACTGATCGGAGGCGCAGGTGGGTAGATCGAATCGTAATTCCGCTCACCCGTCAGTCGTTCGGCCAATGACGAAAAAGGCTCGTTGAGCAACCTGTCGATGGTGATCTCGCGCTGCCAATGGTTACGAATCGCCGAGCGCAAGCGCATGGCCTTGAGCGAATCGCCGCCACTGCCCAGCCAGTCATCCTGTGCGCTCAGGCTCGGTTGGCCGAGCAGCGAACGGGCCTGACCCAGCAACCAGTCCAACGCCGGCGAAGCGTTGTCGTTGTCCATCGCCGCCAAAACTGGATGCCACGGATTCAGCGGTTGACCCAGCAAGCCATCACGATCGATCTTGCCATTGGCCGTCAGCGGCAGGCGCTCCAGCAGGAACAACTGATGCGGGCGCATGTACGGCGCCAGTTGCGCTCGCAAGTGGGTTTCGAAGGCGTGATAGTCCAGCTCCCCGCGCGGCACGATAAACGCCAGCATCTGATGATCTTCCGCCGCCTGACGCCGAGTGCAGACATACACCTGCGCCACGCCCGGATGCTCCAGCATCCGCTGCTCCACCTCCCCCGGTTCGATCCGGAAGCCGCGAATTTTCACCTGGCGATCGACCCGTCCCAGACACTCAATCAAACCTTCGGCATTGCACCGCACCAGATCGCCAGTGCGGTAATGGACGTGTGCACCACCGTCGAGGTCGGGCAAACGGACGAACTGACGGGCCGTTTCTTCAGGGCGGTTGCGGTAGCCACGGGCGACGCCGCTGCCACTCAAATACAGTTCGCCCACCTCTCCCGCCGGCACCGGCCGTTGCTGCTCATCCAGCACCTGCACGCCGGTGTCCGGCAGCGGTCGGCCAATGGGCACCGAGTCGCCGGCAAAGTCGCGGCTGATCGGCCAGCACAGGGCAAACGTGGTGCATTCGGTGGGCCCATAAACGTTGTGAATCCGGCACTGGCTTTCAGGATTGGCCCGATACCAGGCACGGACCGCTGCGGCGCTGATCTGCTCGCCGCCAATCAGCACCTGCCGCACGCTGGAAAAACACGACGGCCACTCGGCGATCAAGGTGTTGAACAGCGACACCGTCATGAACAGGTTGTCAACCCGCGTCCGCTCCAGCACCTCGGCCAGCCGGCGTGCATCCAGCACGTCCTCGTCGGCGATCATCACGCAGCAGCCACCGTTGAGCAGCGGTGCCCACAGTTCGAAACTGCACGCATCGAACGCCGGGTTGGACAGACAGGCGAAGCGGTCCGTCGGACGAATCTCGATATAGCCGTCGGTGTGCGCCAGACGCAGCAGGCCACGCTCGCCAACCTCAACCGCTTTCGGCGTGCCGGTGGTGCCCGAGGTGTAGAACAGGAACATCACCTCGGCGAAGTCTTCAGCCAGCACTTGCGGCGGAACGTCCGGTTGATCGAGCAAGGCCTCGACGCTGGTTTGCCACAATGAAGGCGACCACTGCGATTCCTCATCCTGGGTAATCAGGCCGACACACGCCGCATCCGCCAGCATCAACTCCCGACGCTTGAGCGGACTGGCACGGTCCAGCGGCACAACCACGGCGCCAATCTTCAACGCACCAAGGATCGCCGCTAGCCATTGCCATGAACGCGGCATGCACAACGCCAGCGACTGGCCGGGCTCGACGCCACGCGCCAGCAACCCTCGGGCGATGCGCTCGCTGGCGCTGGCCAGTTCGGCGTAGGTCAGGGTTACCGACCCATCGATGACGGCTGGGGCTTGCGGATGTTGCCTTACCTGTTCGTCAAAGCGTGCAAGCAAAGTCAGGTCATTGGACGCGTTCATCATTTCGCCTCCTGCGCGTCGAAGCGTTGCAGTTCTCGACGGATGATCTGCGAGACTCGATGGATTTCCGCACTTTCGAGCATGTCCCAGTGCCCGCCGCTGACCAGTTTCGCCAGATAGCCGCTTCCCGCGCGACGCCGCCAGAAGCCGCGCAGTTCATGCAACTGATGGCGACTGAAGTCTTCCCTTGCCTGAATCAGCACCACACGCCCGGCGCGCGGCGCACATTCATAGGCGGCCATGGCCAGTCGGTTGTGGTTGTAGATGTGGAAATAGCGCTCGACCTGCGCGTCTTCGATGCCGGGGTACATGCCGTTGAAGCGCACCAGTTTGTCGCGGAACTCGGCCATGTCCACGGTGCCGATCTGCTCGCGGAAACCCGGATCGTCGCTGCCCTGGGTATCGAGCAGCACCACGGTCACCTGACGATGCCCCGCCGCCGTCAACAGCCGGGCCATTTCATAGGCCACCAGACCACCGAACGACAATCCGGTGAGGATCAGCGGTTTCGCGGTCAGCGGTTCGATCAGCCTCAGATAGGCCTCGGCCATTGCTTCGACTGTCGGCTCGGTACTCTCCCCCGGATTCAGCCCCGGCGATTGCACGCCGTAAACACCGGCCTCATCCGGCAACACCTTGGCCAGCGACAGGTAACAGAACGCCGTACCGCCCGCCGGGTGAATGCACACCACGTTGCTGTGACCCGTGCCTCGACGGAACTCGATCAAATTGCCCTGCGCCACCGCCGGGTTGGCCCCGACACGCAGCCAACCGCCCAATGCTTCGATGGTCGGGTAGCTGAGCACCACACGCACCGGCATCTCAACCGAGAACACCTGGCTGATTTCGTGAGCCATCTTGATCGCGGCGATGGAGGTGCCGCCGACATTGAAGAAGTTATCGCGAATGCCGATCTGCGGCACCAGCAGCAGGCGTTTCCAGATCTGGTACAGCGTCAGTTCAATGTGATCGCGCGGGCTGCTCAGGTTGACCTGACGATTGACCATTTCCTCATCCGCCAACGCCGTCAGCGCGGCGCGGTCGACCTTGCCATTGGCGGTCAGCGGCAGGGCGTCGAGCCACAGATAACTGCCGGGGACGACCGCTCGGGGCAACGTTGTCGCCAGATGGGCCTGAACCACCGCTTCATCAATGGTTTCGCCGACCACACAACAGGCCACCAGTCGCTGATCCTGTGCGGCTTCGCCGACCATCAGCACCACAGCGCTGCGAATGCCGGGAAACGCTTCGAGCCGGGCTTCGATCTCGCCCAGTTCCAGACGCACGCCGCGCAACTTGACCTGAAAATCGTTGCGCCCCAGAAACTCCAGTTGGCCATCCGGCCGATATCGCGCCAGATCGCCGCTGCGATAGAGCCGATCGCCTGTCACAAACGGATTGTCGATAAAGCGCTCGGCACTGAGCTGCGCCAGCCCCAGATAACCCCGAGCGACGCCGACACCGCCAATGTGCAATTGCCCGGTGACACCCACCGGCACTGGCTCGTCGCGGTCATCGAGTACGTAAAAACGGTTGTTGGAAATCGGCCGGCCAATCGGCAGTTGCCGGGCCGGTACTTCGGCGCCGGGCTCCAGGGTCCAGACGCTGTTGATCACCGTGGTTTCGGTCGGGCCGTAGACGTTGTGCAGCCGCGCATGGGGCAGGCGCTCCTGAAAACGCCGGGCCAGGGCTGGCGGGAGTTCACCGCCGCCGCTGAACACATCGGTCAGCGAAGCACACAGGCTGACTTCTTCGACCTCCAGAAACAGCTGCAACATCGCCGGCACGAACACCAACGCCGTGACCCGCTGCTCGCAAACTTCGCGCGCCAGATAGGCCGGTTCGTAATGTCCGCCGGGCCGTGCAATCACCAGTCGCCCACCGGTTGCCAGCGGCCAGAACGTCTCCCAGGCCGAGGCATCGAAACCGAACGGGATCTTGTGCAGCATCGCCCCCGCTTCGCCGCAGACCTGCAAACACCACAACAGCAGGTTGCTCAGGCCACGGTGGGCAACCATTGCGCCCTTGGGCAATCCGGTGGTGCCGGAGGTGTAGATCACGTAGGCGAGATGGTCAGGGGTGACGCCGACACTGCGCGGATCGAGATTGTCCGCAGGCAACGACGCCCAGCTCACAGCGTCCTCTTTGAGGTCGAGGATCGGCGCTTCCCAGGTCGAACCTTGCAGTGCCTGACGCAATATCCCGTGCGCCGAGCCGAGGGTCAGCAACACCGCCGGTGTGCTGTCGCCGAGCATATGACTCAGGCGCCCCAGCGGATAATCGGGGTCCAGCGGTACGTAGGCGCCGCCGACCTTGAGCACCGCTAGCAACGCCACCGGTAATTCCAGCGAGCGCTCGATGCACACCGCCACGCGCACGTCCGGGCCGACACCCAACGTGCGCAAGTGCCGCGCCAGTCGGTTGGCCCGGGCATTGAGTTCGTCGTAGCTCAGCGACTCACCTTCAAAGACCACCGCGCAGGCCTGAGGGTTGCTCGCGGCCTGCACTTCGACCAACTGATGCACGCATGACGCCGTTTGTGTCAGTGGCGCGGTGCGGTTGAAGTCGATCAGCACCTGCTGACGCTCAGCCTCGTTCATCAACGGCAACGCATTGATCGGTTGCTTGGCGTCGGCGGCGATCTGTTCGAGCAGATGACGGTAGTGCCCGCTCAGGCGTTCGATGGTCGCGATGTCATAGAGGTCGGTGTTGTATTCCACCAGCAAGTCCAGCCGCCCTTCCCGCTCGACCCATTCAAACGCCAGGTCAAACTTGGCCGTGGCGCTGCTGGTGTTGTACGGCGCCAGTTGCAGGCCGGACATCTGCACGCCGCTGCCCGGGGTGTTCTGCAACACCAGCATCACCTGGAACAACGGCGAATGACCGGGATCGCGCGGCGGGTTGACGGCTTCGACCACACGGTCGAACGGCACGTCCTGGTGGGCGTGAACATCGAGTATCTGGCCACGCACGTCGCGCAGCAGTTCGGCGAAGGTCTGCTGCGGATTGAGGCGCTGACGCAGCACCAGCGTGTTGACGAAGTGACCGATCAGCGGCTCGATTTCCGGGCGATTACGGTTGGCGAACGGCGTGCCGAGGCACAGGTCCTGCTGACCGCTATGACGCCACAGCAACACTGACAATGCGCCCAGCAGCACGTTGAACAGCGTGCCCTGGGTCTGGCGGGCCAGCGCCGTGAGTTCGCGCAAGGTGCCGCCATCGACGGAGGAACTGAACGTGGCGCCGACATAGCGCTGCACCAACGGTCGCGGCCGGTCGGCGGGCATGGTCGACAACAACGGTGCGTCGTCCAGTGTACGACGCCAGTAATCGAGCTGTGCGTCCAGCGCCGCACCACCGACGCGCTGTTGCTGCCAGCAGGCGTAGTCGGCGTATTGCACCGGCAGCGGCGCAAGAGTCGGTGTATCGCCACGCAGATAATCACCGTACAGCGTGGCGACCTCATGCAGGATCACCCCCATCGACCAACCGTCGGCGATGATGTGATGCACGCTGTACAGCCACAGGTATTCGTCGTCGGCCACGCGCACTAACGACGCGCGCAGCAACGGTCCAGTGGCCAGATCGAACGGTGCCCGGGCGTCCTGCTCGACGGCGATGCGGACCTTTTCTTCACGCTCGCTGACTGACAACTGGCGCAGATCCGTCACCGACAACGACAGCGGCATCGACGGATGCACCACCTGACGTGGTTCGCCCTCCACACTGCAAAACGTCGTGCGCAGGACTTCGTGGCGGGCAACCAGTTCGTTCAGCGCCCGCTCCAGCAGCGCAACGTTCAGTTGCCCTTTTAGCGTCACCGCCGTCGGCACGTTGTAGAACGGATTTCCGGGTTCCAGTTGATCGAGAAACCACAGTTGCCGCTGCGAGAACGACAGCGGCCATGCCGTTTCTTCGCCAACACGGCGGGGAATCACGGCGTCATCCCGGCCACCGAGCAAGACAATCAGTTCCTGTTTGTGACGCTTGAGCGCCTGGGTCAGTTCTTCGGTGAGAAACCCGCGAGGCGCCTTGCAGCGCAGCCTGTCACCGTCCACCTCGAGTACCACGCCATGGCGAGCGAACAGCGCCAGCAATTGATCGGCATTCATACTTCGAACTCCTCCATGTCTTCGTCGTCCAGGCTTTCGGTCACAGGTTCGATGGCAAATGCCTCGACCGGCGCGCGGTGCTGCTCATCGGCCGTGCGCAGCCCGCCGATCATCGAGTAGATCAATTCATGGCTTGGCCCGAGGTCGAACAGCGCCGTCAGTTGCTGCTCCTCGACCGAACCGATTCCGCACAGGCCAAGGCCCTGCTCGACGGCGGTCATGCTCAGCAGTTGCGCCATCGCACCGCTTTCGATGTGGCAGAAGTCGCGGCTGCGCTCGCCATACAGCGGACGAATCGCCGCCATGTCGGCGATGAAAAACAGCGAGAACGCGGCGTTCTCGTACACCGGACGATTGACGAAATAGTCGTAGGTGTCCGGGTCGAGCAGTCCGCTCTGGAGCGCCAGCAAGCGATGCTGTCGCGGATCGTAGTAATACGCGCCACCGGGCACGCCGAGCACGCGATCCGGTTTGACGTAGAGGTAGGCCTGAATCGGGTACAACCCGCCCGCCGACGGGAACTGGTATTTCACCTCACCGTCGAGTTGCCCCTGGGCCAGTGCCGCCAATACATGCGCGAACGCTTGAGTCGCAATCGGCTGCGCGCCGAACTGGCGCACCGAGCGGTAATCGCTCAAACGCCGGGTGAAAGCCGGGTCTTGCGGCAAGTCCAGCGCCAATGTCGGCAGGGCTTGAGCGAAATCACGGCGACCGCGTTGCTCAGCCTTGAACTGCACCCGCTGCTGCGGATCTTCGATGATGTCCTGCGTGGCTTCCGGTGCCTGCTGCACGTTGCCGAGCAATTCCTGACGGGCCCGGTTCTGGCGGTACATGCCCAGCAGATGCAGCAACGTCGGCTGGGCCAGCAATTGCGCCACGTGCGGGCGGAACTGCAAGGCGCCGGACAAGGCGTTGCTGATCCTGACGATATCGATCGAGGTCGCGCCGAGGTTCAGCAGGTTGGCATTGGCGGCAATGGATTCGCGCTTGAGCACGCCCTGCACGATTTCCACCAGTCGCTGTTCCTGCGGGCCCTCGACTTCCAGCGCCGGCCCCTGTTCCTCGATTTGCTCAGGTTCCGGCAGACGCTTCTTGTCGACCTTGCCGTTGGAGGACAACGGCCAGGCTTCGACGAAGGTGAACGACGTCGGAATCATGTACGCCGGCAGCTTGTCCGTCAGGTAGTCGGTGAAGTCACTGGCCTGCAACGCCGGATCGGCCTTGAGCACATAACCCGCCAGACGTTTCTCGCCCAGGGTGCTGCCAAGAATCCGCACCACCGCGCTCTGCACGCCGGGATGGCGATTGAGCGCGGCTTCGATTTCGCCCAGCTCGATGCGATAGCCCTGAACCTTGACCTGATTGTCTTCGCGGCCGAGGAATTCAATGTTGCCGTCCGGTAGCAAGCGCCCCAGGTCGCCGGTGCGATACAGCCGTTCGCCGGTCAGTGGATGCTCGAAGAAACTGCCGGCACTGAGTTTTTCATCGCGCCAGTAACCCTTGGCCAGACCGATACCGCCAATGTACAGCTGTCCCGCGACCCAGGTCGGGCGGACTTGCAATGCTTCATCCAGCACGTAGAAGCGCTGGTGATCGAGAGCCTTGCCGTAGGGAATGCTGCGCCAGGCCGGGTCGACGTGTTGCACCGGATAGCAGATCGACCAGATCGACGCTTCGGTAGCGCCGCCCAGGCTGATCAGTTGCAAACCTGGCTGCAAGGCCCAGGTCCGCTCGGGCAGGTTCAATGGAATCCAGTCGCCCGACAACATCGCCACCCGCAGGCTCGCCGGTAACGCACCGCCCCCGCCCTCCACGTACTCGACCAGCATGCCGAGCAACGCCGGCACCGAGTTCCACAGGCTGACCTGATGACGCTTGATCAATTCGAGCCAGTGTGCCGGATCAAGGGTTAGTTGCGGGTCGAGGATGACCACCGCCGCGCCCACGGCCAGCGTGCCGAAGAAGTCATAGACCGAAAGGTCGAAGCTCAGCGAGGAGATCGCCAGCACGCGATCATTCGGGCCGACGGCAAAGCGCCGGTTGATGTCGAGCAAGGTGTTGACCGCACCGCGATGGTCGATCACCACGCCTTTCGGCTGGCCGGTGGAGCCGGAGGTGTAGATCACGTAGGCGAGGTCGCTTTCGTTCACCTGCACCGGTTGCAGTGGCAATGCATCGGTTGAGACTTCTTCGGTCACGGCAATGGCCGTGACCTGCGCCGGCCATTCGATCTTGTCGAGCAGCGCCGGTTGGGTCAGGGCCAGACTCGCCTCCGCCCGTTCCAGAATATGCCGCAGCCGCTCTGCTGGCTGACTCGGTTCGATGGGCAGGTAAGCGCCACCGGCATACAGAATCGCCAGAGTCGCGACCACTTGCTCCCAACCGCGCTCCATCACCACCGCGACCAGCCGGTTCGGCAGCACGCCCTGCGCTTGCAGGCGGGCGCCGAGTTGCCGGGCCTCGTTGCGTAGCTGGGCGTAAGTCAGTTGTCGCGCGCCGATTACCGCCAGTGCATCCGGTGTGGCCTGGGCCTGACGTTCGAACAGTTCGTGCATCAACGGCAGCGTTTGTTGAATGTCGACCGGCGCTGGCAACCGTGCCTGCGGCAACAGTTGTGGCGTGTTCGCCGCCCATGCTTGCGGCTCGCACAGGCGATCCAGCAGCGTGTTATAGGCGACGAACATCTGCTCAATCATCCCCTCAGGGAACAGTTCGTCGATGCTGTCCCAGTTGAACAACAGGCGTCCTTCCAGCTCCAGCAACGTGTGGTCGAGCCACACCTGCGGCGTCTGGGTGATGCTGTGCATGTGTTTGGCATTCAACGCGTCGGCCAGGTTGAATTCGGCCAGCTCCGGCGCTGCTTCCGACAGTGTGCTGTTGAACACGATCGGCATCGCCGTCTGCTGCACGCCCCGGGCCTGGGACAATTCACGCAGCACCCGCACACCGCTGACCACCGAATGGTCGATGTCGCGCCACAGCTGCGCCTGCACCGCGCGGGCCTTGTAGGTGAAGGTTTGTGTCCCGTCGATGCCGACCTCCAGCAGCACCAGCGAGGTGAAGTCGCCGATGATTTCGTCGACATCCGTGTGCAAAGGCATGCGATTGAACAGCGGCAGGCTCAAGGTGAAGCGCGGCGTTCGGCTCCACAGCGCCAGCACTTCGCTGAACGCGGTCAGGAGCATCACCGACGGCGTCACCGCAAACTGCTTGGCGACGGCCTTGAGCTGAGTCCACTGCGCGGCCGACATGTCGCGGTCGCGGCGGGTGAAGTGCGGGTTGGCGATGCTTTCGGGTTGGCGCACCAGCGGAAGGTCTGGCGCCGGGGCCAGAGTGGTCACCCGCTCGCGCCAGTAGCCCAGCGCCTGCTCGTAGCGGCGGCCGTTGCGCAGTTGCTGTTCGGCCAGCACATAGTCGCGGAAGGTCAGGCCCGGCTCAGCCAGTTCTAGCGTCGGATCGACGTAGAACGCCATCAATTCGCGAGCCAGAATCTGCGTGCTAGCGGCGTCGACGATCAAAGCATCGAGGCTGATGTGCAAATGAGTGATGCCGTCGTCGAGCAGCGACAGGCTGAACTCGAACAGCGGCCAGCGACTGGCATCCAGCACCTGATGGGACTGGCGTTCGCGGGTTGCTTCAAGGGTGCGTTGCGCCACGTCGGCGGGCAGACCGCGCAGATCACTGCGGGGCATGCGATAGGTCGGCACCTGCGCCAGCACCTGTTGCGTGCCGTCGCTGAGGAACACCACGCGCAGCATGTCGTGGCGCAGGATCATGCGGTTAAGTGTTTGCTCGAAACGCTCGGCATCGAATTCAGGAATGCGCAGTTCTTCGTAGCCGTGGGCGCTGACGCCGCCGAGGCTAACCGTGGCCTCGCGACCGAACCAGTAGGCCTGCTGGATATCGGTCAGGGGGAATGGTTCATGTCGATTGCCACGATCCGGCTCGATCTGGATAAACGCAGGTTCAATGCTCTGGTCATCACGCGAGACCTGCGCAGCCAGATCCAGCAACACCGGGGTCTGGAACAGGCTGCTCAGTGACAGCTGCGCGCCCATGCGCTGGTTGATCGCGTAGATCATCCGAGTTGCCAGCAGCGAATGGCCGCCGAGGTCGAAGAAGTTGTCGTGGATGCCGACCCGTTCGCACTTGAGCACTTCGGCCCAGATTTCGGCCATCTGCCGTTCAATGTCATCGCGCGGCGCCTCGTACGTCGCCCCGGCGCTGCGTTCCGGTGCCGGCAGCGCCTGTCGGTCGAGCTTGCCGTTGCGGGTCAGCGGCAGTTGCGAAAGCCGAACCCAGGCACTCGGGATCATGTGTTCGGGCAGTTGGCGTTGCAGTTCGGCACGCAAGAATTCACTGGTCGCGGAGCCGACCACATAGGCCACCAGACGCTTGTCCCCGGCCACGTCTTCGCGCAACAGCACGGCGGCTTCCTGCACGCCGGGTTGCTGGTGCAACAGGCTGTCGATCTCGCCGAGCTCGATGCGGAAGCCGCGCAGTTTCACCTGTTGATCGATACGACCCAGGTACTGCACGTTGCCGTCGGCCTGGAACTTCGCGAGGTCACCGCTGCGGTACATCCGCGCGCCCGGTTCGTCAGTGAACGGGTCCGGCAGGAAGCGTTCGGCGGTCAGGTCCGGGCGATTGAGGTAGCCCCGAGCAAGGCAGGTGCCAGCAATGTACAACTCGCCCGCCACGCCGACCGGCACCGGATTCAGATGTTCGTCCAGCACGTACAGCCGCGCGTTGGCGATGGGACGGCCAATGGGCGGCGCGTCCGGCCAGGATTCGGCCCCGTTGCAGTCAAGGCTGAACTGGCTGACCACATGGGTTTCGGTCGGCCCGTACTGGTTGTGCAACTGCGCCCCACCGAGCCCACGGACAAAACCACGCAGCTCGTCGTTGATTTGCAGGGCTTCACCGGCGGTGATGATCTCGCAGCCGCCGGCCGGCATCGGTGCATCGGCCTCGGTCAGGCCGGCAAGTTGCTGCAACACGGCGAAAGGCAGGAACGCCCGTTGCACGCCTTCGGCCACCAGGGTCGGGCGCAATGCGGCGAGGTCCTTGCGGCTGTCTTCAGTCATCAGCAACAGGCTGCCGCCCTGGCACAGGGTGCTGCAGATTTCCTGGAAAGAGACGTCGAAGTTCAGCGAGGCGAATTGCAGCACGCGCTGCGGTGTCGTGGCTTGATCGAGTTGCCAGGCGATCAGGTTATCCAGCGCGCGACGGTTGTGGGCCACACCTTTCGGGCGCCCGGTGGAGCCGGAGGTGTAGAGCACGTAGCCGAGGTTTTCCGGGCTCACACTGACTTGCGGATCAGCCGTTGGGAGTTGTGCCCATTGCGCTGCGTCTGTGTCCAGGCAGCAGATTTTCGTCTCGTTGGCCGGCAGTCCGGCCATCAGGCTCGATTGCGTCAGCAGCATCGTCGGCGCGGCATCGCTGAACATGAACGCCAGACGCTCACTCGGATAAGCCGGGTCGAATGGCACGTATGCCGCGCCGGCCTTGAGGATCGCCAACAGGCCGATGACCATTTGCGGCGAGCGTTCCAGACACAGGCCGACGCGATGTTCAGGGCTGACACCTTGTTCGATCAGGTAATGCGCGAGACGGTTGGCGGCGCGATTCAGTTCGCCGTAGCTCAGTTGCTCGCGCTCGGCGAGCAGCGCCACGGCGTCGGGCGTTTGCCGGGCAATGGTTTCAAAGCGCGCCATGCAATCGGGAAGTGACGACGTATCGCGTGAAGTACGGTTCCAGTCGTAAACGATCTGCTGGTGTTGCTCGGCGCTCAACAGCTTGATCCCCGCCAGCGACTGTTGGCTGTCCTCGACCATCTGCGTCAGCACCCGGCGCAGGTACTCGACAAACTGCTCGACAGTGCCGCGTTCAAACAGGCCAGAGGCGTATTCCAGACCGCCGACAATCTGTCCGTCTCGCTCATGGAGCGCCAGTTGCAGATCGAACTTGGCCACGTGATGACTGCTCTCGACCGGCGTGACTTCAAGCCCGGTCAGCAGCAGATCGGAATCCTGATCCTGCTCCCAGGCAAACAGCACCTGAAACAGTGGGCTGTGGGCCAGACTGCGCGGCGGATTAAGCAACTCCACCACTTGCTCGAAGGGCAGATCCTGATGTTCTTGAGCCTCCAGCGCGACCCGTCGCGCCTGTTGCAGCCATTGCGCCACCGATGGCGTACCCGACCGGGTCATGCGCAGGGCCAGGGTGTTGACGAAGAAACCGATCAACCCTTCCAGTTCCTGCTGCGGACGGTTGGCCGATGGCACGCCGATCACCACATCGCTCTGCCCCGACAGGCGCGACAGCAGCAGCGAAAAACCGGCCAGCAAAGTCATGAACAGCGTGGTGCCTTGCTGCATGCCCAAGGCTTTCAGGCGCGCGGTCAAGGCTTCGTCAAAGACCAGCGGCACAAAACCGCCGAGGTAATCCTGCACGGGCGGACGCTTGTGATCGGTCGGCAACTCCAGCAGCACCGGTGCGCCGGTGAGGGTTTCGCGCCAATAGCGGTTTTGCTGTTCCAGCACTTCGCCGGTCAGCCATTGCTTCTGCCACACCGCGTAATCCACGTACTGCACGGGCAATGTCGGCAGCAGATCGTCGCGATCCTGCAACGCCGCTTCGTACAGTTGCCCCAGTTCCCGGGTGAGCACGCCCATCGACCAGCCATCGGAGATGATGTGGTGCTGGGTCAGCAGCAACACATGGTCATCCGCTGCCAGTCGAACCAGGCTTACGCGCATCAGCGGTCCGCGGCTCAGGTCGAACGGCAGGGCGCCCTCCTCGTCGATCAACCGGGTGAGACGCTCCTGAGCATCGAGACCTTGCAGATCGGTTACGGTCAGTCGAATGCTGTGCGCGGGCGGTGAAACCTGCTGCCGCCCTTCCCCTTCAACGGCGATGAAGGTGGTGCGCAGCGCGTCATGGCGTGCCACCAGTTGATTGAAGCTGCGCTCAAGCGCCGCCACGTCCAGCGAACCCCGCAAACGCAGGTTCAGCGGCATGTGATACGCCGCGTTGCCACCCTCCATTTGCGCCAGAAACCACAGACGCTGCTGAGCAGACGACAACGTTTGCGCGCCCGACCGTGAAAGGGCCGCAATGGCTGGACGAGCCGCAGCCTGACTGGCTTGCAGCCGTTCGGCGAACGCTGCCAGAACGGGCGCGGCAAACAGTGTCGAAGGCGCGACTTCCAGCCCCAGCGTATGGCGAACCTGCGCCAGCACGCGCATCACCAGCAGCGAATGACCGCCGAGGGCAAAGAACTGATCCTCACGCCCCACTCGCTCGACGCCGAGCACTTCGGCCCAGATCGCGGCGAGCGCGGTTTCCAGCGAGCCTTGTGGTGCCTGGTAATCCCGTTGGTCGAATGCCTCAACGTCCGGTGCCGGCAAATTGGGCCGATCGACCTTGCCGTTGGCGGTCAGCGGCAGCGCATGCAGACGCACGAACGCGGTCGGTACCATGTAATCCGGCAGGCTGATTTTCAGCTGGTCACGCAAGGAACGCGGGCTCAGCGTTGTGCCCGGTTTTTCGCAGTAATAAGCGACCAGTCGAGGTTCACCGAGACCGTCCTGACGCAGCAGCACCACACTTTCACGCACGCCCGCAATGTCCGCCAGCCGGGTTTCGATTTCTCCCAGCTCCAGGCGCAGGCCGCGCAACTTGGCCTGGGAGTCGTTGCGGCCGAGGAACTCCAGTTGGCCGTCGGCCCGATAACGCGCCAGATCCCCGGTTCGGTACACGCGTTCACCCGCCACGAACGGGTTGTCGATGAAGCGCTCGGCGGTGAGTTGCGGCAGGTTCAGATAACCCCGCGCCACGCCGACGCCACCGATGTACAGCTCGCCTGCGACACCCTCCGCAACAGGTGCACTTTGAGCATCGAGCAAATAAATCCGGGTATTGGGCAGTGCCCGGCCGATGGGCAGCACAGTGTCGACCTGACTGGCGTCGGTGAACTCGAAACAGGTGCTGTCAATGCTCGCTTCGGTGACGCCATAGGCCTGGACGATCTGCACCCGCTCACCGCACAGTCTGCGCAATTGCCGTGCGCTGTGGGCAGTCCAGATGTCAGAGCCGCAGACCACGGTGCGCAGGAACGACAAGTCATGACCGCTCTCTTCGACCCAGACCAGCAAAGGGTTGAGCAGCGCCGGGACGAAGTCGGCAAAACCGATCTGCGCTTCCCGCATCAGGCGATACAGGGCCGGCGGGTCCATCAAAGTGTCCCGTGGACACAGCACCAGCGTGCCGCCAAACCCCAGCGCACGAATCAGATCGGCGCTGAACACGTCGAAGGAAAAACCGGCCATTTGCAGGTGATTGATCGGCTCGCCCAAGGCATAAAGTCGTGCCCAGGCAGCGCTCACCGCGATCAGCCCGCGATGCTCGACCATCACGCCTTTCGGGGTTCCGGTCGACCCCGAGGTGTAGATCACATAGGCCAGGTGCCGAGGTGTCAGGCCTGTCGCGTAGGGATCGGGATTGTCAGCTGACTGTGAAGCCCAATGTGTTGAATCGCCCAGATCGAGCACCGTCGGTGCAGTGGCCGATTGTTCGAGCGCGGCCAACAAGACATGCCGCGCCTGGCTCTGGGTCAGCACCACCGGCGGCGCGCTGTCGGCCAGCATGTGCGCCAGCCGCGCCGTCGGATACGCCGGGTCCAGCGGCACATAGGCGCCACCGGCCTTGAGCACCGCGAGCACGCCCACCAGCATCTCCAGCGAGCGCTCAAGACAAAGCCCGACCCGCACGTCCGGCCCGACTCCGAGGCTGCACAGGTGATGGGCCAGGCGATTGGCGCGGGTGTTGAGATCGCGGTAACTGAGCGCCTCCTCCTGCCAGCGTACGGCAATGGCCTCGGGGTTGCGCAGCACCTGCGCTTCAAACAGACCGTGCACGCACAGATCGGTGTCGAACGGAATCAAGGATGAAACGTCGGGCTGCGCGGGATTCGTCCCACGCAAGGAAGTGTTGTCGAGCATCGGAGGCTACCGTCCATGACTGCATTATTTTTGTGATCAGGCAGAGACAGCACGCGCCCTGCCAGTCAGGCCCCGGCAGCAAGTACCGGTTCGGTCATTCGAATTCAGGAAGATGGCGCGGCGCGCGCGTGCAGACTCGCGTCACACGCAGGCACACACAGGAAACCGGGGGGAGAAAGGCTGGCGAAGAACACCGTGGCGCGGTCAGCGCGAACGGCTGGAGAGATGACAGAATCGTTGACGACGTCCGTCGCCCTGCTCATTGCATCGTCGATTGCAAACCGCGTGATCAATTGAAACCTCGACTTCCATTTGAGGGTCAACGACGAGGAACAACCTGCGCGGTGGGTGACAGCGCCAGGGTGGTCCCGATCGGCTGCGACTGCCGGGTCTGTAGACGCACGGCAATCTTCTGGCGCCGGGTTTGTGACCCGTAGCGCCGCCGGATAATAACCACGTTTTTTGCTGGAGAGGCAAACAAAATGTAGGAAACCGCGAAATAAGTATCGGAGACTTCCTACGCCACTGTGACGACATCAAAGGGACATGGATGTCGTACGTGAGGTCTATGAACCTGGCGCAAGAAGCTCTTCAAGAAAATCAATGAACACATTGATCCGGCTTGAACCCCGGTGATTGGGCAAATACAGCACATTGATGCAACTGCTCGCACTGCCGGGATTGATCTCATAACCTGCCAGCAATCGCGTCAGCCGGCCTGCAGCGACATCGTCGCGCACCAGCCAATCGGCCAGCAATGTCACCCCGCCACCCGCCACTGCCGCTTCTCGCAGGATGTCGGCATTGTTGCTTTGCAGGCGGCCGTGCACATTCAACTGGAGGGTTTCCTCATCACCCTGGAACGTCCAGTTCTGGTGCGGGCCACCGTAATCGAAGCGCAGGCAAGAGTGCTCGAGCAAGTCACGGGGATGACACGGCACCGGGTGACGGCTCAGGTAATCCGGACTGGCCACCACCCAGCGTTCGAACGCGCCGACCCGCTTGCTGACGATGTCTTCACTGACCACTGTCGACCCGAGACGCACCGACACATCGATCTGCTCGCTCAGCAGGTCGCTGACCTGATCGCTCAACGAAATGCTCAATTCCAGTCCCGGATGTCGCTCGAGCAATCGGCCCAGATGGGGGGCGATGATCCTTCGACCAAACTCCACCGGAACGCTGATGCGCAAGCGCCCTTGCGCCTCGCTTCCACGGTCGGCGACGACCGCGTCAGCCTCGTCGATGGCATCGAGAATGGCCACGGCCTTCTCGAAATAGTTTTGCCCGGCGACGGTCACACTGGTGTTGCGAGTCGTGCGGTTGAGGAGACTGGCACCCAGTTCGTGTTCCAGCCCCGCGACCTGGCGAGTCACCGATGAAGTCGAAATACCGAGTTTGCGCGCCGCAGAGGAGTATCCGCCGCACCGCACGGTTTCAACAAACATCTTCAGTGCCAGTAACTTGTCCATAAGCGCAACCCGGTCAAAAAGGAACGGCGATGATTGTGCATCACCGAACGCCAGGCGTCTTGTATGACCGTGCCCCCTCGGACTCTTCGATGCCAGTTCCTCAGGCATTGGCCTTGCGCCCCAGGAACATCGCCAGGGCCAGTGCCGGCAGCAATGCCACGGTGACGGCAGACAGGTGCCAGCCGAAATGCTCGTAGAGGGGGCTCGCCACCAGCGATCCCAACGCCCCGCCCACGAAAATGCTGGTCATGTACACGGCATTGAGGCGCGCACGGCTATGCGGATCGATGGCGTAAACCTCACGCTGGCCCAGCACCATGTTCAGTTGCACGGCGAAATCCAGCAGCACCGCACAGACCACCAGCCAGATGTAACTGCTGCCGGGCAACGCGGCGATCAGCAATGAGACCGGTGCCAGCAGCAGTGCAACGAGTGTCCCGCGCCGGCCATGCCCGGCATCGGCCAGGCGTCCGGCAATCGGCGCTGCGACTGCACCGACGGCGCCGACCAATGCAAAAATCGCAACCTGTACCTGGCTGAAACCGTGGTGACGCATCAGCTCGATGGGCGCGAGGGTCCAGAACAGACTGAAGCTGGCAAACAACAATCCCTGATACAGGGAGCGCTGGCGCAGAACCGGATGACGACGGACCAGCGCAAACACCGAGCCGATCAACGCCACGTAAGTCGCCTGATGTGTCGGAACACGACGCGGCAGCGCAATCGCGGTGATCAGGGCGATGAAGGCCATCAGTGCCGCCGCGCTGAAAAACACCCCGCGCCAACCGAACACTTCCACCAGCAGGCTCGACAGCGGACGCGACAGCAGAATGCCCAGCAACAGACCGCTCATGATGTTACCCACCACGCGGCCACGGGTTGCTTCGGGCGCCAGATGCGCTGCCAGTGGCACCAGAATCTGCACCGCCACCGAGGTAAGACCGATCAGCAACGACAAAACGAGGAACATCGATGGCGAATGCGTGAGGCCGGCACACATCAGGGTCACGCTCGCCGCCAGCGTGAACCCCACCACCAGACGTCGGTTCTCCATGAGATCGGCCAGCGGCACCAGCAACAACAGACCCAACGCATAACCCATTTGAGTGAGTGAAACGATCAGGCTGGCATTGGCGCTGGACAGACCGATCTGCGGCGCGATCAGTTCGACAATAGGTTGAGCGTAATAGAGGTTGGCCACGACCGCGCCACAGCAAAACGCCAGGAACGCGACCATCAGGCCGGAGAGTGAAGCGGATTGTTCGGCCTTGGCCGCCGCAGCCGGGTTACCCGTGAGCATGGTGACACCTCATCTGATTCGTAAAAGTGATGGCAAGGCTAAGGGCTCCGGTCGACACCGAGAATCCATCCTTCGGGCAATTGAGTGATGCGCCATCCGCAACACCCAGAGCGTTGCGGTTGGCGCAATACGCTATTGCGCGGCCCGGCAATACTCGAACACCAGCGCCTTCTCTACCCTTGGGCACCTGGCGCAGGGCTCCCCATCGGCGCCCTTCCCCCGGTCGCACAAGGAGCTGTTCATGATCCCGAATCCGTCATCAATGCCCGCCGCGCGTCTCTCGTGTGTCAACCCCTCATGAAAAGCAGGCTCTTGAGATCCAGGCCTCTATGGATCAGCGCAGTAGTCCTCGCCTCGCTCGGTGCAATCGGGGCCGTCGTACTGATGTGGCACCCGGCGATTGCGCCCGTCGAACGCTCGCGAACATTCAGTTCCGAGCAACTGCAGCGCGGTGCGCGAGTGGTCGAGGCCGGTGACTGTGCGGTGTGTCATACACGTCCCGGCGGCCAATACCTGGCGGGGGGACTGCCCCTCGTGACGCCGTTCGGCACGCTTTACAGCACCAACATCACACCCGATCCGCAGACCGGCATCGGGCAATGGTCGCTGCCGGCGTTCGAACGGGCGATGCGTGAAGGAATCGCCCGCGACGGCCACTTCCTGTACCCGGCCTTTCCGTACGTTCACTACCGGCGCATGACCGCAGACGACATCGCCGATGCGTATGCCTATTTGATGAGCGGCCCGGCCGTGAACTCGCCGGCCCGGGAAAACCGCATGAATTTCCCGATGAACATCCGCCCGCTGGTGTCGTTCTGGAAACTGCTGTTCCTGCATGCGAAACCACTGACGCCGATGGCGCAGCAGTCTGATGCTTGGAATCGCGGGCGTTACCTCGTCGAAGGGCCCGGCCATTGCGCAGGCTGTCATTCTCCGTTGAACCTGATCGGTGCCGAAAAGTCCGGCGAAAGCCTGTCGGGCGGTGCCGTTGACGGCTGGGAAGCGCCGTCGCTGCTCGGCATGGCTCACCGTGCAAACGCGTGGAGCAACGATCAGTTGGTGAGCTACCTGCGGGCAGACGTGGTGGACGGGCACGGCACGGCGGCCGGCCCGATGCGCCCGGTCAGCCTCGGTCTGGCCAGCTTGCCGGTCGGTGATGCACAGGCGATTGCCGAATATCTGCTGAGCCTGCCGGCAAAAAAAACGATCACCGAAACGCATGTCGCAACGACAAATGCAGGCCCTTCAGATCCGTCCACGGGCGCCTTGCTGTTCGCCAGCGCCTGCGCCGGTTGCCATGCCTCCGCAGCACCGATGCGCGAAATCGACGGGCGTCCGTCGCTGGATCGCACCTCAGCGCTGCAAGCCTTACACCCACGCAACTTCCTGAAAACAGTACTCGAAGGTGTCCCGGCAACACCGGGTTTGCCCGGGCCGGTGATGCCGCCGTTTGCCGCCAGTCTCGACAACGATCAACTCACAGCCCTGGCGACATACCTGCGTCGACAAGCCAGACCCGACCAGCCCTGGACCGACCTTTCTGCCACCCTCGAAGCACTGCGTCAGGAGACGAAATGACCCAACTCACGCTCAACGTCAACGGCGCCGTCCAGACTCTGGAGCTGGAACCTGACATGCCGCTGCTCTACGCACTGCGCAATCATCTGGGGTTGAACGGCGCCAAGTACGGCTGCGGCCTGGGGCAATGCGGCGCTTGCACCGTCATCGTCGATGACAAGCCTGTCTTTTCCTGCCTGACACCCTGCGCGGGCCTCGATGGCAAAAAAGTCCGAACGGTCGAAAGCCTCGGCACCGTCGAACACCCCGGCCCTTTGCAGCAAGCCTTTATCGACAAACAGGCGGCCCAGTGCGGTTACTGCATTGCCGGCATGTTGATGCGCGCGCAGGCGTTGCTGGAAAGCAACCCACACCCGGACGAACAGACCATTCGCGAGCACATGGCAGGCAACCTGTGTCGCTGCGGCACTCACTTGCGGATTATCGAAGCGATCAGCCTGGTGGCCGGGCAAAACGGGAGCGCACCATGACAGGGGTCAAAGAGGTCGATCACAGTCGCCGCGCGTTCTTGCGTGGAGGCGCCTTGCTGGTAGCGTTTACCCTGGTGCCCGCAACGCGCCATGCCTGGGCGGACACCGAAGTCGATACGCTTGGCACCGTGGTGCTGGCGCCTGACCTTCCCGGCAGCCTGCGCACCAACCCCTGGCTTGATGCCTGGATCCGCGTCGGCCCTGAAGGCATCACCGTCTACACCGGCAAGGTTGAACTGGGCACCGGCGTCAAAACAGCCTTGGTGCAAATTGCCGCTGAACGTCTGGAGGTGTCCCCGACAACGATCAACCTGCTTACCGCCGACACCGCACTGACGCCAAACGAGGGCTATACCGCCGGCAGCCACAGTATTTTCGACAGCGGAACCGCGCTGTTCAACGCGGCGGCACAGGTGCGTGAGCTGCTGCTGGCGTCGGCCGGGCGAAGCTGGGAGATGGCACCTGCCCGACTGACGACTTCGGAAGGCATCATTCACGGCCCCACCGGACAAAGAATGTCCTACGCCGATGCCGTCAGAAACGTCGATCTGCACCTCTACGCCAAGCCCGAATCGCCGAGCGTGTCCGCGACGTCATTCAAGGTGATCGGCCATTCGCTGCAACGGCTGGATATTCCGGCCAAAGTCAGCGGCGGCGCCGCGTTTGTTCAGGACATACGGCTGCCGGGCATGTTGCACGCCCGGGTCATTCGCCCGCCTCGGCCAGGCTGCACGCTGGAAGCCTTCGACGCGCAGTCGATCAAAACGCAGTCCGGTGTGGTGCAGGTGATTCGCGACGGCAACTATCTGGCCGTAGTGGCACGTGACGAGTGGCAAGCAATCAAAGCCATGCGCAGCGGATACGAATCGGCGCGCTGGACTGGCGGGCAGGCGATACCCGAAGCGCAGGACATTCATGCGTTGCTGGAGAGCCTCCCCTCACGCCGCTACCCCATCAGCCAGGAGGGCACGCCGCGGGGTACGACCGACAACAGCTATCGCGCACGCGTGACCAAGCAGTATCTGATGCACGGCTCCATCGGCCCGTCATGCGCCGTGGCCTGGTTCAAGGACGGCACCCTCACCGTCTGGACCCACACCCAGGGTGTGTATCCCCTGCGTGCCGGGATCGCCGAAATGGTGCGATTACCGCCAGAGCGCGTTCGCTGTATCCATACCGAAGGCTCCGGCTGTTACGGCCACAACGGCGCAGACGATGCAGCGGCCGACGCGGCGTTGATTGCGATGCGCCTGCCGGGCACGCCGGTGCGAGTGCAATGGATGCGCGAACAGGAGAACCTCTGGGAGCCTTACAGTTCAGCGATGGTCACCGAAGTGCAAGCCAACCTTGATGCACACGGAAGAATGCAGGACTGGAATTATGAACTGTGGACAACACCGCACAACGAACGCATCGTCAATGCCGGACGATTGCTTCCTGCGCGACTTCTGGCTCGACCCTTCGTCTCCGCGCCTTCGGTGCCGATCGCACAACCTGAAGGCGACGGCGATCGCAATGCAGTGCCGCTGTACGCGCTGGCCTCCAAACGCATCAACATGAATTTCGTCACCGAGATGCCGTTTCGCACCTCGGCCATGCGCTCGCTGGGCGCACACATCAACATCTTCGCGATTGAAGCGTGCCTGGACGAGCTCGCCGCCAGGGCCGGGGTCGATCCGGTTGCCTTGCGCCTTGCGCACCTGACGGATCCCCGGGCACGGGCCGTGGTGGAGCAGGTTCGCGACGCCGTCGACTGGCCGCAAAAAAGCAGCGAGCCTGGCACGGGCCTCGGCTTCGCATTCGCTCGCTACAAAAACATCATGGGCTATTGCGCCATCGCCGTACGTCTTCGGGTGCATCCGCAGACCGGCGAAGTGCAGATCGATCATGTCGTCACGGCAGTGGACGTGGGACAGATCGTCAATCCCGATGGGCTGCGCAACCAGGTCGAAGGCGGAATTGTCCAGTCCACCAGTTGGACGCTGTATGAAAAAGTCGCCTACGACGCCGGCGGCATACGCAGCTACGACTGGAGTGGCTACCCGATCCTGCGCTTCCCACAGGTGCCGAAAAAGGTCGACGTTCATCTGCTCGACCAACCGGGACAACCGTTTCTGGGGGCTGCCGAAATCGTCCAGGGCCCCATGGCGGCAGCCATCGGCAATGCCGTGGCGAACGCCACCGGCCGGCGCTGGTTGAACCTTCCTCTGACCCGCTCGGATCAACCGTCCTGAACGTCGCAGCGTTGCACTTCACGCAATGCAGCGTAGCGACACGCATGGATTATCAAGCGCTGCGCAGCCGCTTAACGTAAGGCCATCCGGTGCCAGACCCAACCCAACGTCCGACACCCTCTGCCGACGCTTTTCAAAGACTGGAGAACACTCATGACGCAGCACCTGTTCCGCCCTATCGCCCTGGGCCCCTACACACTCCCCCATCGGGTGGCGATGGCGCCGTTGACCCGCTCGCGCGCCGGACAACCCGGCGACATTCCGACGGCCATGAACGCCGAGTACTACCGCCAACGCGCGAGTGCCGCGTTGATCATCACCGAAGCAACGCAGATTTCCCGCCAGGGCCAGGGTTATGCCTGGACGCCTGGAATCTACAGCGATGAACAGGTGCAAGCGTGGCGCGAAGTCAGCAGCCAGATACACGAGGCCGGCGGGTTGATCTTCATGCAGCTTTGGCATGTGGGTCGCGTATCGCACCCCAGCTTTCAACCGAACAACGCATTGCCGGTGGCCCCGAGCGCATTGCCCGTACCGGGCAAGACCTTCATCGTCGACGCGGATGGCAACGGTATCTGGGGAGATGTGCCGGTACCGCGCGCACTGCAGACGTCGGAAATTGCCGAGATCATCAGCGACTACCGCCGGGCCGCGCGCAATGCGCTGAACGCCGGGATGGATGGCGTGGAAATTCACGCGGGCAATGGTTATCTGCTCGATCAATTCATCAACAGCAACAGTAACCAGCGTGAAGATTCGTACGGTGGCAACCTGGAAAATCGTGCACGCCTGTTGCTGGAAGTGGTCGCCGCCGTGGTCGACGAAGTCGGTGAAGAGCGCGTGAGCGTTCGTCTGACGCCGATGGGACGCTTCATGGGCATGGGCGATGAGACGCCTGAAGCAACGTTCGGCTATATCGTGCGTTCGTTGAATCGCTGGAAACTGGCCTACCTGCATCTGGTCGAGCCCGCCGTCGTAGGCACCGTCAAGGATGAAAACTACGATCCGCGTTGGGATGCCATCATCAGTCAGTTGCGTGCGGCCTGGGATGGCGTGCTGATGATCGCCGGAGGCTACGACCCCGAGACGGCGGAACAGGCCCTGATTGATGGCCGCGCGGACATCATCGCGTTCGGCAGACCGTTTCTGGCCAACCCCGATCTGCCAAGGCGAATTCGCGACGGGTTGTCGCTCAATACCCCAGACCCGAGCACCTTCTTCGGTGGCGACCAGCGTGGCTACGTGGATTACCCGGTTCACTCCTGATTTTCCATACCAACCTGTGTGCCCATTGGGCCCCCTGTCTGGCTGACAGGAGAGTCGCGCCAACGAGAAAAGGGGACGGATTTATTTTCAGAAAATAAATCCGTCCCCTTTTTTGCACAGCCTTGAGCATCAGTTGCGATAGCGTGCAGCCGGCTCACTGCGCGACAGATCAGGCATCAGCTTCTGGCGCGCCGCCTCGTAGGCATTCCAATCGGCGATCTCGGGAAGTGCCGGGATGGTGACGAACTCGCCTTGGTCGAGGCCGGACAGCGAAGCGTCCACCATGTCGTCCGCCCGCATCACAATCGCTTCCGGCAGGTGCTCCAGCGGTGTGCCGGCCACGCTCCAGAATTCGGTAGCCGTCGCGCCAGGCAGCACCACCTGGACCCGGACATGCTTGTCCGCCAATTCATGACGCAAGGATTGGCTGAACGCCAGGACGAAAGCCTTGGAGCCGCCGTAAACACCGTTCAACACCTCCGGGGCGATGGCTACGATCGAGGCGATGTTGATCAGCGTGCCGCCGCCACGGGCAACGAATCCCGGGACCGCCGCGTAAGTCAGTCGCATCAGCACGTTCACGTTGAGCGTGAGCAAGTCTTCGAGTTTGTCGACGTCCGAGTCCAGCAAGGGATGAGTCGCGCCAACCCCGGCATTGTTCACCAGCAGAGAAATGTTGGCGTCCGTTTTGAGACGATCTTCGACCCGTGCCAGATCGGTCCTGTCGGAAAGATCGGCAGCCAGAACTTCAACCTGACGGCCGGTTTCTTCACTCAGGCGCTCAGCCAAAACATTCAGGCGGTCGCGATTTCGCGCGACCAGAATCAGGTCATGGCCACGACGGGCCAGGCGTTCAGCGTAAATGGCACCGATGCCGGACGAAGCACCGGTGATCAGGGCGGTACCGAGGCGGGATTGAGTCATGTCGAGTCTCCAGGGTTGTGGGAAGTACTGGAGAACAGAATGCGACGGCTTGGCCATATCTCAAATGACGTATATGGTAGTGATTCAGGACAACCGAGAAAACACCATGCATCGCATCGGCTACTTGCTCACCGACGGTTTCCAGGTGCTCTCCCTGGCGACTCAAGCCGTTTTCGAGTTCGCCAATCAGATCACCGAAGAGCCCTTCTACAGCGTCGAGAATTTCTCACCGGACGGCGGCATGGTGCGCTCCTCGCTGGGGCTGGCCATGGAAACCCGCCCGCTTGAGGCGCCCGGACTGGCCGATACCTGGATCGTTGTCGGGGTCAACGATCCGGTAAAAACCGATACGGCCTCTGCGGTGCTCGATTTCGTGCGTCAGGCCGGCAATCAGGCGCGGCGCACCGTCGGCATCTGCACCGGCGGCTTCATCCTCGCCGAAGCAGGCCTGCTGACCGGACGCCGCGCCACGACCCACTGGGCCTACGCGCAGGCCTTGCAGAAGCGTCATCCCGAAATCAGCGTCGACGTTGACCGCATCTATATCGTCGACGGCCCCTTCTGGACCTCGGCGGGCATGACCGCCGGCCTCGACCTCGCCGTCGGCATGGTGGAAAAGGATCTGGGCGCCGACGTCGCCCGCTCGGTGGCGCACAAACTGGTGATGCACCAGCACCGCTCCGGCGGCCAGTCGCAGCATTCGGAAATGCTCGACCTCGCCCCCAAGTCCGACCGCATCCAAAGCGCGCTGAACTATGCACGACAGCATTTGAACCGACCGCTCAGTGTCGAAGAACTGGCCGACGTGGCGCACCTGAGCCCTCGCCAATTCACCCGCATATTCAGCGCAGAAACCGGCCAATCCCCCGCCAAAGCCATCGAAGGCCTGCGCCTGGAGGCCGCTCGATTGATGATCGAACAGAGCCGACACTCCCTCGATGTGGTGGCCAGCGAATCCGGTTTTCGCGATCGGCGCCACATGCGTGAAGCGTTCATTCGGGGGTTTGGCGTGCCTCCGCAGGCGGTGCGGCGGGATGCTCGCCAAGTGGTGGTCAAGCGGGCGGAAAGTTCAGAGCTCGCTGACTGACAAGGCTGTCGAACTGGATGCCGGTCTGATCCCAAGAACAAAAAAGCCCGCTCAACGGCGGGCTTTGTAATCGGTTTGTTCTAGGGTGCGTGGCTAAAACTCTTGCGCAGTTCGTGTTCCAGCTTCTGACAGGCATCTGCGATTACGCTTTTTCCGAGTGCCGGGCCAGAGTAGCTCTCTACCTCCTGGCGGCATCTGTCGATGGCATCCTGGACTTGGGCTTCTTCGTTGTTTTGCGGCTTGTCTCTCAGATAAACACCAAAAGCCCAGTACAAGGCGACGGCAGTCATGATTCCAACGAGAAGTTTGCTGGGGAGGCGCACTTTTCCTTCTGACCGTGGTGCCGCTTCCGGCGCAATCCGTACTTTCTGCCCAAGGTTGGATTGGCAGTGCTTGCATAAAATGGCGTCAGCCATGATGACTTCTGCGCAATAGGGACAATTCTTTTTTCCAGCCACCACAGATGAAACTCCCTTTTCAAAAACCGGATTCTATCATCGGGCCGGGAGCGGTCAGAGAGGCATCTTTGTTTTGTTGCCTTTGTTTTGAGATGTGCCGGAAAAATAGAGATATGGCCGAGGTCGTCAGTTATGCCTGACAACCTCGGCCATTTTCTTTCTGGTTATTGAGCGACAGCAATCAGCCGATCACGACTTCACCTCGACATGATCCAGCGCCTGATTCACCGCCAGCCCCGCAACCATGACCACCTGCGCGATTCCCAGTGCGGTTTTGCGATGGGCGGGTTCCAGGATGGCGGCGAAGTTGTTGAGCATTTCGGTGACTGAGCCTAGGGATTCGCTGGCGTTGGCCAGGAGGGATTCGCTGTTGTAGGCGGGGTTGGCCAGGAACATCGGGTCGTGTTTGTGGTGGCTGCCCATGATGCGTTGTTGCGGGGTGAGGTAGTGATCGAGGGCGCGTTCGGCGGCTTCGTTGAGGGTTCGGGAGTCGGGGAATTGGTAGGGGGAAACCGGGTCGGTTTCGGGTGGGTTGGGTGTTGGTTTGATCATAGATGTAACTCCAGGGTGAGAAAGTGGAGCCATCAACCTCGCTACCAAACGAGGGTGGTGGCCATACGGAGGTTGGTAGACCGGTCACCTGGATACCCGGCGCGTCCGAAGACGCCCTACGCATGGCCACCATAAAACAGAGGACGAAAGAGTCCCTGCAAACTGGTGTTGCGATGCGACAGGTAAACCGGGCTACCAAACCCGATCACTGTTTTTCAGTGACCCGGAAACGATAAAACCCGCGCCCCAGACGCACAAGCCGGCGGATTCTGGCGTAGTCGTAGGCAATGACGCAAGGTTGTGTAGCCTTGAGGGCGTAACGGATGGTGTCTTTTAAACGGGGATTGGGGGGATGGTTAAACGGGTGGATCAAGTCGGTCTTCATCCTTTGTTTTTTGACCGGCTGCTTTCGGCCAATAGCGGACGTTTGAGAGCTGCACCTCCCGGCCATAAGTGGACGTTGGCAAGCGATCACTATCGGCCAGGAGGTGATGGTCAGCCCAGGCGGCTACAGGTTACTAGTAGCGGTGGACAGCGTGATGGCAAATCAGTAGCGTGTCCTAGGCTGCTGCCGAATTCATCGGTAGACATCACGGCTTTTACGAAACTTTGCTAAACGTATAAGTGAAGTACGAATAGCTGGCGTCGGGCCTAGAGTTAGTCAGTAAACCGTTTTTTCAAAAGAAACTATAAGCTAAATGTACGAAGGTTGGGGCGCATAGCGAAATAGAACCTATAGGTATACCAATAACTAAATTCAATGATTTCGAGGTGGAAATTGAATACTGACACTACCGTACTATTACCTCAAGCTGCGAGAGGCATCATTGGGGATACCGCCTCTTACTGGGCATCTTTTTACTGCGCGATATTGAAAACTGTGCGCTATCAGAAAAACCTTACTTTTAATTGGGGTTATAGTTCAAGCTTACAAGACTATAAGGGCGCACTTAGAGAAAGTGGCTTCTTCGGAAAAATGGAAAATACAGTCTTAAACCATGCATTCGAATATGTCATGGTTGACTTCCTTAAAACAAAAACTGGAATCTCATACTTCAAAGAGTTATGTGCGAGCGTATTGAGCGAGTATGAAATTAAAGACTTTAACATAACCAAAATGAACATATTTAAGGTGGGCAATGATTCTGAATTTCATTTTGCCCAAAGAAACTATAACAAAACAAGAGTTTTGATGCTTCTACCTCGGGGGGTGAAGGCTTATCCAACAACTATAACCCCCGGATTGAGTCTGGATGAAACCTTAAAGAATTCTGATTTGTTTATATTGATTTCAAACGATGAAGAGACGATCGGATTTGTTGGAGAAGTTGAAGGGAATCACGGCGAATCCTTATTCCTGCCCTCGTACTACAAAGATAAACCAATGAAAGACAAGCATTGCACCTTTGGCATTGGTGTATCTGATAAGAACAAGCATGGAGATGATTCGATCAAAGGTGAAATAAGTCTAAATCGAAGCGAGGCTGTAGAGCGTTGGATCCTGCATTTTTCAAAATCTAATTGCTTTGCGAAAGATTATCGGCGCGCAGTTCGGAGTCTCAAGGGTTTAGTCGATGGACATTTCAGTCACCTTGAGGATATCGAGGATTCTGGTCACCAAAAAATACTCGACATGATCAAGTCGGGGTGGAACAAGGATATACTTGAATTAATTTCGACTCTCGAATTATTTGTGGACTATATATCTCCAGCGAACAATTACTACTACCAAGAAGTTGTAGGCGAAAAAATTCTGTATAGACCGTCGCCTCTTGTGATGCCCGATCAGTTTCCACTTTACTCCATTGATGAAGAGGCTGCGTCTCCTCAGTCAAGTTCCATTATCGTCATCTAAACTCTATTGAGTGTTTAATATGGCCGAATCTCGATCTTTAAAATATCGGCAACCATCGCCGTGACAATACGACTATCACTAGTAAGAACGCGACCAACTGCCGCTTGAACCTGCTTCTCCACTTGTTGTTCAAGGTAGAATTTTCCAAGGCGTGGGCATCCGATAAAAGACACACCACATGACTGCCGCCCCTCTAGCCTAGAGCCAGGACCGACACCTACCGGCTATTTTCCCATCGAAAGAAATGCTCGACTAAAAAACCATAGAGGCGCAGTCTCACAACTATGGGGCAGGCTCGTCAATCTGGCCAACGAAAACCAAGAACAACAATTAGTAGCACCATCAATACATAGTTAAATTTTCCGACTTCAAACTCTAAAAAACCGGAAAAAAATTGTCAGTCAAGCGAAGCAATCTGGTGTTTCATTACACCATGGAATATTGTAGAAATATAATTTAACGTCACCTTATTTACAAAGGAGAACAACAAATCAGAATCCACAATATCCTCTAGCCCAATATTATCGGAGCGAGAGTTTGAGTAATGGAAAAACCTATTTCTAAGTGTCACAAAAAAACTATGATACTCAAGGAATGGAATAGCCAATCTGTCAGGCCGAATTGTTGTGGCCGTGTATTTATCTGGTGCATTCCAACCGGCAACTTTCACCGCTAGAGCCGTAAAAATTGGCTCCCTATATTCCTGCCTTGTGGTAATTTCCACATCGATGGTTCGCGATAGTTCAGGAAGATCCTTAAAAAGGCTCACGATAAAATTCTTATGGAATTTTAGCTCACCAACATTTCCGTCTGAATCATGACTCATCCATTTTCTGAGATTTTCAAACGTACCAACGTAATCCTTAGTCCGCGACGCATAGATCATCGGAAAAGCATATGAAAGATGCTCGTAGGCCCGATACAAATGCACGAAAGAAGCTGTATGGCGTTCGTTTTGTTCATGATAAATACAACTAGCCAACTCATTTAAGAAAGGCTTATAGAACTTGCGATTAGTCCAGGCCGTCTTTTTTATTAGACGCTCATAATCAGTTAGGCTCAGACCTTCATCGAACTCATTTAGAAAGGACAAATCATAGGTATCATTCTGCCGCGCATCACTGTAGAAGTAGTTCTTTGAAATAACCATACTTTCATCGGTGTTCAAGTTTGTGACTTGACAACTTCCCGACAAAACACGAAATATCACAGGGAACTCAGCAACACCTGGATGAATAAAAAATGGAGATTCAGCCGTAAGTGGAGAGCCAGCGCACTCAGAAAACTCGTAGCTAATAGTCTTCATCTATGCCGTTGTCTCATCCGAAAAATACGAAAGAAGCTCAATATCACTCGAATCCTTGAGCTCACTGATCTTCTCAATGTACTTCTTACTCAGCTCACGACGATACTTGCCAAGGTTTACTTTTGCCGCATCAATCGACTTAAACGCAGCATCAAATTTTTCGACAGCTTCACCAAACTCATCAGCGCTAATTCCCGTAAGCGCGTCATATGACGACTTCACCCCTACACAAAACCCAATGAAGTTATTCTGAGTTTTTAGCCAGCTCTTCCCACTTTCGTTCACCGAAAATTTGTCCACTAACTCAAGCACCTGCTGAAACTCAAGCCCGTTCTCAACAACCGCAGTAGCCATGATATTACCAACTATAATCTCATCCATTTTTTCGCTGATGATTTTATTGTTTTCATTGTGAACGCTATTTGTAAAGAACGCCAAATAACCTTTGGAAATATCCGCAAGATTGAAGGCGCCCCGCTTGATTTTTTCGCCCCTATCTTTTTCCGACTGGACTTCGATATCCAAAGCTTCGAAATCAAACAACTCTTCAGTGAGCACTTCAATCTGATGTCGAGGAGTCATCGGGCGCTGCCCGTTATTTAACGTAATCATCCGATACAAGAGCATATCTTTATTGCCGGAAATGACAACACTTAGGTAAAGCGCTTTATCGGCCGGAAAATCTTCGTCATCCTTAATGCTATTAAGCGTATTCAACCGCTGCATACCATCCAGGACATATCCTTTGTCGATATTCTCATTCGCGTAGGTTTCTGAATTCTGCACTGAATCAAATGCAGAAGTGTCTGGATCCACCAATGCGAGAGTAATAGCAGGCATTAAACAGCCTTTAAGCAAGTCATTACGCAACCGATCATAGAAAGCTGGATTCTGAATTTTGCGCTGCGCAGCAAAACGATTGATCAAAGGAAAAATATGATCAATGGCATACCCGTAAGTGGTTTGCCCAGTCAGTACGACGCTTTTAATTACTGCGTCATATTCTTGTGTAAAAATCTGAATGCTCATCGAAATCCCTTCCCCCAAATGGGCAATCATAGACTCTAGTACGCCATGGGTAAAGATGACTTTTATGGAAACACGCTGGCGGTGTCGCCAAGCAGCAAAACGTGAGATGTCTGACGATTGAACTACCCCACCTTTCGCTATCATGCGAGACCCTAGCGCCCCCAAGGACATTAATCACGTTTTATACCGGCGACCAGCGATTAATGTCTTAGATCGGTTTTAGTTTTTAATGGTCACTGGCGCCTTCAATTATCGGGTAAAGTGTTCATTTCGAACTAGATTCAAAACCTCAGAAAAACAACTAATCAAAACTAGCAGACTGAATCGTCCCGGGTTTCGTAGATACTACTAAGCCTCAACAGAGGCCTGCTAGGGCACCCTGCGTAACAGTCTGCTTTTGGCCGGTAGCGGACATCGTTACACGACTGCTGATGGCCATAAACGGACAGTAGCAATGTGGCCGTATCCGGCCAAAAGCGGTCAGCCAGAGTTGCGTGCACGGACGGCAATCATAGGAGCGCGCGCCCCCATTTCTGCGAGTATTAAAGAATTAAACCCGATCTGTATCTATTCGCGTTTTTGCCACCTCGCTACGATTCATTCTCCTCCCTGGACCGAGACAACCATGCAACTCACCGACATTCCATTTGGCACCACCGATTGGTCGAAAATAGAACCCACCTTTCATCCCGGCGAAACTGGTACGGCGCTCTGGCGCACCTGTCAATTCGGCACTGCAAGAGTCCGAATGGTTGAATACAGCCCTGGCTATCTTGCCGATCATTGGTGCTACAAAGGGCATATTCTGCTCTGCCTCGACGGGCGATTGGAGACCGAACTCGATGATGGTCGCACGTTCACTTTGACTGCAGGAATGAGCTATCAGGTGGCCGACAACGCAGAGGCTCACCGGTCGTCGACCGCCATTGGTGCTAGATTGTTCATCGTGGATTGAGGCTTGAACAGGGAGGACGGCTTCTGGCCGACCACTTCCAGTTACGATGGGCGCGAGTCGGCCAGAAGCGGATCCACGGCGTCACTACTTAGACACGTGTCAAACCCATCAGGTTTTATGGAGATCCAGGCACGCCTTTACGTGTGCTGTCAGTCCATTGAAATCTTCATATGCCAAATCTAAATAGCCAGGATCGACTCGTTCGAGGTACTGCCAGACGGGAAGGTTCACATTCGCGGCCTGACGCTTGAGCAGGCCGGTGCGTTCGAGGCAAATTTCCCAGTTGGTGCCTGGCAGGGAGTCTCTGATATGGGCAATCAGCAGCCAACGCTCATGGCCTTCATAACTTGAAACAGCCGCGTCCAGGCGTTTCATCGTGGCATCGTCTTCCTGTGCGAAACGAAAGGCCACCCAAGGTAGACCGCCAGGAACATCTACAAATTCGCGACCATTCCAGGTCTGGGCTATCCGCGAACCGTATCGCCTCCATGCCAGAGCGCCCAGATCCTCGAGGACATTCAGCAATTCACCTTCGGGACGCTGTATTCGCAAGACATCGCCACCTGTCATTTTTTTGCGCCAAATAATTGATTACCCGCTTTTTTACACTGTGTATGAAGGAATGCAACGCGTATTTGTATTGGATAGTTAGCAGCCAATAGCGACCATGGCCTTCCGGCCGACAGTCGTGTTGTGTCAATGTCCGCTTCTGGCCGAAAGCAGACATTGAGTTTCCTGGCGTAGAACGGCTCTTTGTTTAAACAATACAGCCGTTTCTTTCAATTAATGATTAGCCACCATTGCAACCACGCTCTCCCGCGTAAATTTCGAAGTCCGGCCAAAATCCCAAAACCCCACCGCCCCCTGCGAAACCTCAACAACCACTCGCAGCTCATCGAACGAGCCTTTCACTCGACAATACCCCCCCACCTTCATCTCGTCACACTCCTTTGCACCTGCCGACCAAGTCGCTCCAAAAGCCATATGTCTCGCCAACCACTTCTCCGCCCGCAATGAAGCAACCGGAGTATTCTTGATGGTTCGTTCGATGCTGTCATGCAGTGCCGTACTCGCTTGCCCATCAGCGGCGATAGCCGGCATGAGCGCCAAAAACAAAGCGTTGGCTTGCAACTTGGGAGTCCTTTCGTAGTAATCCCAGATCGGATTGAAATGATCTGTCATTTCGTCCCCCAGATCCCACGCAAGCCAAACAAGCAACGCCCTCAGCTGCATCGTCTCTTCAGCAGAATCACCGGCAGCCTCGTCGATCGCCTCAAGCAATCTTGTTTCCGATCCCAGCAGATACTTCAGGCTTCCATCAAGCAGTTCGCGGCGGTCATCCTCTTCGACTAACGATTGCCCAGTGGCCGCCCACCGTTTCAGCTTATCCAAATGGCGCAACTCTCGAATCAGAGCCAACACCGCAATCAATTGAATTGGAGCTACAAGCTGTCGCGACTCATCCCTACTCGCCAGCTCCAATTGTGCGATCATTTTTCTGCACAACGATCGAGCCTTCTTCGAGACTATGTACGCAATATCGGTATCTGAAACCTCGGGTTCCTCGGCAGGCAGCTCATCGTCATTCTCAGACAGCTCATCCTCCTGCCCCACCTGCTCTTCTTCGGTTCGTCCTGCGTGATCGACTCCATTGCTTTGCGTCTCAAGTCCCTCATTCAAACGTCGCAACAACATATCGATCAAAAAGGCTAAATCACCAGACTTCAAGAGCTGCGGTTTGTGTTTGCTGTCGTTCATTTCGCTGATGCCGATCGCCAGGGTATCCGGTGGTAAATCTGCGGTAGCGCCATCCTTCCTTGCGCGATGTTCACGGATAGCCTCCTCAATCTCGCGATCAGTCTGATCAGCAAAAATAACTCGCCCAACAGTGGCAATGAGCTTAGCAATATTGGGATCACTCGATCCTAATTCGCTAAGCGCTGAACGAATCTGCTCACGCCTGGAAGGATGTGCGACCGCTTCAATCACGGAGGGATGCAGAATCATTGCACGAGCAACAGGGCAGCCATCCTCTTCAAGAAGGCAGGAACGAATGTCCGTAGACTTGACTGTCGTACTGAACGCGATCTCCTCATCGCTACAGTCGATCACATAGACTCGCTGCAATACTTCGCCGTTGGTATCGAGCAATACAGCCCCGGTTACATTGTGGTCAGTTCCACGGGCAGCAATGCATATCTGCCCCTGAGGACCGGAAACACCTGAAAGGATCGGCAGCCCCTCGTCTTGATGCGTTATCTCTTTGAGCAAATTCCGCTGACGAATCTGGACGAATGCCTCTTCATCCAGCTCAGGCAAATCAAACAGCCTACTCATCCATGTGGACTTAGCAGTCTCGCGAGCCAGATCACCGCGCAGCAATAGAACGGCTTCAACGTTGCCAACCCCTTCGCCACCCATCCAAGCTGGACGACTGGGGTTGGCACTGCCACTGACAAACACGTCGCCGGCAGAATGATCGCATTCAAAGTAAAAAATCTTCGCATGCAGATAGCGAACCTGAGGTCCCCACAACTTACTCACATCAACGTGCCGCGCGCCTTCGACGTCAAAAGCACCCGGATGCTGCACCGTCTCGGGGTCAATACCGACTACAACCTCAGCTTCAGGCCAGCGACGATTCAGTTCCTGAATTAGTAGTAGCTTGGGATCGAAGAATGCCCCCAAGACTGCGATCTTTTTCACCGGTGCAGTGAGATGCTCGGCAACTTGGTCTATGAGTGAACGAGAGCCAGCGCCCTGTCCTAGCAAAGTCGACTGGACGACAGTAGGTAACGAGTTAGGGATTAAAGGTGTGACGAAGCGACTGATCGCCAATGCAGATTCCATAATCGGCGCCGGCACCTTGCCATGCTCCAAGCTGATCCACTCTCGAAGCATTTGCCAAAGCGATCTGAGTATGGCGGCTCCCTCACCATCCTTCACGCCTCCCACTTCAATCCAGTTGGTCATCTCGCGATTAATGCCCAGTCCGGACAGCGTAAGGTTATGACTACCAATCAAGATCGAGGCTTTCTTTACCCCTAACAGCAGGCAGACTTTTGGGTGGAAGGCGCCACTCACCCCAATTGGCAAAAGCGTGTAGGCATATCCAGCCGTACGAGGTCGAGTGGCTTGACTCCCCAGGAAACGGCACATTGCTGGCGATCCATCAGCACCACATTGTGTCGACATCCCGCACTCACTAGCTTGCGCAGCAACACTTCCTCGTAAAACGGCAGTGTCGCGTTGTAGGTGGTGATCAGCGAAGCTTCATACCCTCCTCGCTTGATCACTTCCAGAATCGAAACGGCTTCAGACACTGGCCACCTCCATCAGACGTCTACCCGGATCGGTGAGTCGTGTCCTACCTCCATCACGAGTCAACAGCCCCAGGTCTCGCAAGATTCGTACTGCCTGCCTGAATCGAGGTGTGGTCTGAGTGGGGACTGGAACGTGAACGCAGGCGACCTCCACCCCAAGCTCCGACGGGTGAAGCTGGAACGTTGATCGACCTGACTGCCTGAGTTTGCGCAGCGCCACACGCAGGTGAGTATTCATGCACCAAAGCATCAAATCGCTCGTCACATTCCGCACTGACATCGTCTGCCAATCGGCGGCACAATGACGGAAGCTAACCAAATTAATTGGGTAATCCCGCAATGAATCCGCAGTAATCGCCAAGCCTGAATAGGGTTGCTTCGTCAAATCATCGCGAGCAACGAGGATGGCCAATAGCTCAAGGCTTCTGGCGAGTAATAGCGGGGCTTCAACGCCACCACGCCAACCAGCAATCAAGTGCTTGCCGAGTTGAATTTCGTGTCCCATGTCTCCCCAATCAGCTAAAGTCGGCCCCAACACGCTCGCGTGCTCCACAAGGTCTGCGAAGGTCTCGTACTCGAGCTCATTCAAGACTTCATCCATCTTGTCAGAGCTAACAAACCAATCAGCGAAGGCTTCAATCGAGCTGAACTTCCCTCGTTCATCGGACGTCTGCGGCTGTAGCTCCGTTAAACAAATCGAGAGGATGGTCTGAAACGCCACAGAGAGAAGATCGTTACGCACATAGACGACCCAAAGTGCACAGGTACTTTGCAGCGTCGGAGGGATAGTCCAGGGCAGCCCTCCGGGCAATACGCCGGTGTAGGCGCAAGCACGAAAAACCTCTTCAGAGAGATCCTCGTCATCCGGAAGAGCACTCGCCAGTTGCTGGATCAGTGCCAAGCTCCGGCGGCGTTGCTCGCCCTCCTCTCCATACCGAAATTTTCCATCGAAAAAGATATCGGTCAGGTGCTGGCACTCCGCGGGACTTGAAGGGATGTTGCAAGCGCAAAAACCACTGAGTTCATCCAGATCCGCCAGCGTGATCTCGTCACCTTCAATCTTCTCCCAGAAAAGCTTTCCTGCAACGTTTGTATCGAAGTCTTGCGCCAATAGACTGCCGTATTCCGTGCTGTACCTGGTCCATGAGGTTGTAGACGACTGCATGATCATCAGATTGGCCAAGGTGCCTGCGTAGTACTGAGAAAGCCCTCCCAACCTGTTTACAAAATACCGGTCCACCAAGTCTGCGGTCGTTGCGTACTGAGATAAACGTAGAGCCCCCCCAGCACTCAAGCGAGTCAATGCTGTAATGAGCTTGTTGCGGCCAACCATCGCTATGCCATGTCGTTCATCATCTTGATCATCGACGTGGGAGTGTCGCTCGGCAATCAGCGTGAACAAGCAATCTGCTCGCCGGAAACGCTCAACAAAATGTGCAGGGTTGTCTTTTGAATAGCGCTGGTCGTATGACCAAACCAGCCAAGGATAGAAAGAGTAGTAACGTGCCCGATCGGTCACGTTAGTGATGCCTGGGAGCAACTGGCCATAGATCATTCCACAGGGCGCCTGCGTGCCTAGGTGATCGATCCCTTTACTTGCGTAGGGCGGTTTCAACCACCCGGTGGTGAGTTTCATTGACGTTTAATCCTTCAAGACGCCGGATAGCTTTTCAGATTGTCATCGGTATAGTGGCATAGAGCCATTCAAAAATGACAAGGATGTTCCGTTGAAGTATCTGTTCGATCTGTTCAAGTCCTATGCCGCCACATTGCTACAAGTCACCATTACCCTTGGCGTCATCGTGATTTTCAGCTATTGGGCGTTCATCATCAATTTTTACCCGACTGGCATAACGATTAGCGAAAGCTTGCTCTTCGTCTTTGCGGCGATGATGTTCGGAATCTTCTACGGTCTCTGGTACTTAGTCGCACTGGGGGCGGTACATGGGCTTTTCCACTGGTGTTCGGAAAAGATCAAGTTCGACTGGGGCCTCTTAATTGTCGGCCTCGCGTCGGCACTGGTACTCGGCATCGCTGCCTTGGAAACCCGAAATGTGAAGGTATTGGCTCCTCTCCTAGGTGCGATGATCCTTTTGATAATTCTTTGGTACTGGAAACCCCTCCCGCTTTACACACCTGTGGCGCGAGTGCAAGAACACCAACGCTTAAAAATTCTGATCATAACGATTGCAATCGTGTTACCAATAATCGTCGTACCCGACCTAACAGCGAACATCATTTCCAACTCCATGCAGCGTCTTGGCTTCCGGCAAATGGATGTATCGGTCACCCTTGATTCGACGAATCAGAACATCGTAAAGAGCGTCGTGGACGAGCTAAACATCACACTAAATAGCTGTGGGAACAACAGTCACCCCGAGCAGGTTGTGCACCATGTGAATGTCCTCTGGCATGGAATGGGCGAACGCACACTGATCGAGATGCCATTTCTCACTGACAGCAGCGGGTCTCCGTATCAGTTCGAATTGAATAGAGCGGGCGTGAATGTCGTTCGACGTCCGGGTGACAAGGCAGGTGTTCCGTTGTGCTTTACGCTCGGTAATGATTTGCTGTTCGAAAGCTTAGCTTCTACCCTGACGCCAGAAGGAACTGCAACCCTAACGGCCTTTGCAGCGAAAGTGAAAGGTTACCTGGAAGAGTCAAAGCGCCAAGTCGTCGCGATCACCGTCACAGGCCATACTGATCGGAACCCGGTCCTTGCTTCTAACGACAGCAACCACCAGCTGTCACGTCGCCGGGCAGAAAGTGTCGTCGAGCAGCTCAAAACCCTTGGGGCCACATTGCCAATTAATATCAAGGCGGCGGGGTCGCAAAAGCCGGTTTCGAGTTGTGCACGTAATCTTCCCAAGTCAGAACTCAAGGAGTGCCTCGCAATGGATCGTCGTGTGCAGATCGTCATCCAGACGAAAGCGTTGTAATGGACTCGTGCGGCAAACGCAAAGTGGAAATAGGTATTTCGCGTGTCGTACAGTCCGCCACCTATAAAAGCCAATCACTATTTGCCGCATTTGGAATGATGAGCAATGCAACGTTTCGTACGTAGTAAAATTTCTCAAAAAAAATTCAAGATAGGAAATTCAGCACCAAAAAAGTGGGGATAGATTTACTTTCACTACCCCCGTCTCCATTTACAAAAAAAGGCCTGACTCTCAAGAAGAAACGTCCTCAACGCTTCAACTCAACAGCCAGGCCCGTACATCAATACTAACTACTAATTCCTAGTATCGAACCCACCATAGATATTGGCACTACTTTGTGAAGACCCTCGATTACTGTAGGTAGTGTTTTGTCCGCCATAAATATTGGCGCTACTTTGCGACGTACTGCCATTGCTGTAGTGAGTATCCTGCCCGCCATAAATATTGGCACTGCTTTGCGACGTAGTGCCATCGCTGTAGTGAGTGTCCTGCCCGCCATAAATGTTTGCACTGCTTTGCGAGGTGCGGCCATTGCTATAATGGGTATCTTGTCCGCCATAGATATTCTTGCTGCTGGAAGAGGTCGTACCATCATCGTAGCTACACTCGTACCCACCATAGATATTGGCACTGCAAGAATCTGCAAGGGCTTGATACAGCGGCATAACAGACAAGACTGCCCCCAACAAAGCCATCTTAAGCTTCATGAAAACTCCCTGAAAGAAAACTCGATATCACCGGAAAGATCATTAGGTCGCGCGACCACGCACGAACACTTGAGTTATTGGCGAGCAAGAAAACATGAGGAATTTAGTGAATGAAGCTCCTTGATCAAGTCCTGAGAAACTGGACCGCTATCGATACTCTCCAACCCGCAAAAGTGGCAGCGTGCCATTATCTATACAGACTGAGCACCACACTCTAAGTTTCCGCGTGAAAAAAATATTTTCAAACCGCAACTCCCGCACTTCATGCAACTCCCTGACGGGTAATGGGCACGACGCTCGAATGACAGTTTGGGCTGTTAACAGCCCTTCAAAAAACGCCAACAGAGCAAAGAGTCATCCCCCACCTATCGCCCCCCAGCAACCCGCTCCGCAACCCACGCTCGGCTGCCAACCCCAGCGGAAAATGAATCACCCCATGCGCCGTTTCCGGCAATAAATGCACTTCCACGTCCGGCCGACTCGCCCACGACAATAACGGGCAGGTTCGCAAACTCGCGGCAGTCATCGCTCAGCAGCCAGCGAGCCGCCGTGAGGCAGTCCTGCATCACGCCTTCGATCGGCGTCGAGACCACAAGCCGATAATCGACCGAGACCACTGCCACGTCGCAGACTTTCACAATGGAGATGTTGAGATGATCGTTCATCTGCGCATTGCCGATGACCCAGCCGCCACGGAAATCCAGCACCACGCCTTTGGCCTTTGTCTTTGGCCTTTGTCTTTGGCCGAATGATCCGCACCGGTACTGATGCGCCGTCGACGCCAACCACTTTGTGTTCGGCCTCGAGTCCGTGCTTGAGCAACTTTCTCGCACCGCCCAATTGGCTGAGGCGCAACAGCAACTGAATCGCCCGTGGTGTGATGCGATGCGATTGCGGATGCGAAAGCACGACAGCCGGGCAAGTTTCTTGTTGAACGCGCGTAACTGCGTCCCCATTTTTTTGATAGTCGAAGATGGTAATGAGCAAAGCCTCTTCATATTAGATGGCTACTTGCGTTGTGTGTGATCCAAGCTTTAATTAAAGAAGAAAGTTCCATCGCTCCACACAATTTGTCTTTAAAAGTGCCGACCTGAAGGGATGAATGATGAGTCGATATGCGATGCTTTTGGTAATGCTCAGCCTTAACTCCTACTCGTATCATGCAGTAGCAGAATCGCCAACTAAAAGCAGTCATCTGGACCAAGCGGAGGCTCCAGATCCGAATTATGTTGGGCCAGTTTTTAAGCCAAGCTTTGATTTTCCTCCAGCATTGCCAGCGGCCGAACCCCACCCTTGGGAAAAAATTTCCTTTAAGTTGAACCCTGAGCTCTATATGGCGGCCGTATTGCAATATGCGCTTGAGGGGCAGGACAGGTCCCGGTGGGCGGTGGAAAAAAACCCTGTGCGCAAGTGGTATCACGCGCCTTGGATGGGGCCTGGCGGGAAGGGGCGCGAGTACATTAACGGGCTTACATCTGAGCGCCGGTCACAGCCAAAAGAGCTTGGGCCCAATCATACAAAGTGCCGGCAAAACTGGGCAGTTGGATTCTACAACCCCCTCGGAGGGTACACATTGGGGCGTTTCTGGGCACCGATAGTGAGTGGAACTTCACAGGAGCCCGACTATTCAGCATTGCCATTTCCTCCTGGTACCGTGGTAGTGAAATTCCTTTACACACAAGCAGATACTACAGATCTGTCTTCTCTTTCAGGAGCGCCAACAATTCAGGCTAGAATTATCGAGGATCCCAATCCGGATGATGATAAATGCCCGGCCGACAATATAAATGGAGTGCCAGCTAAAAGAATCGAAGCTACTTTACGGCTACTTCAGGTTGATATCGGTGTGCGCGATAGTAGTGCCAATGATGCATCAGGCTGGGTATTTGGAACGTTCTTCTACGATGGGACACAACCTGGGTCAGACCCTTGGAAAAAGTTGCGGCCCGTCGGTCTGATGTGGGGCAATGACCACGCTCTCACTGACGAAATGGCGAGTAATCAGGAAAAACCGAAAGAAGGGATCGTTTTGTCAACATTCGATTTCAAACGGAATTTCGGTCGAGGTGGCAGGATGAACGGACCAGTCGACAACCCAAACTCGTCTTGTCTCTCCTGTCACATGACAGCTCAAAAAAATCCACCTGGCATGACTGCTCCAGATGGAGCTAATTGGTCAATTGCTCGGTGCTGGTTCAGGACCCTTAAACCAACTGAAGCATTTGGAATGCAGCCTAGCGAAGGAGAGTGTGGCGAGGCTAAGAAAGGCCAAGCTTCCTTAGATTACTCACTCCAGCTTTCAGCCGGGCTCCGCAATTATGAGATTGCTCTTGCCAATACTAATCGCGGAGGTATAGAAATTTTGGGTACAAAGTTTTTCCAGAGTCCGCTGCTGAGCCCAGACCAGACTGTAAAACTTAATGGGCTCATAAGTGCACCAATATCCCGAGAGGGTGACAAATAACGCGGTGTAGGGACGAAAAAAACCGGAGGCTGGCCCTTCCAGGGTAATTGAAAAAATCAGAAAAGGGGGCTGATGTATTTCTCAGAAAATAAATCAGCCCCCTTTTCTGCACATGTGCTGAAAGGCATTTCGCGATAAATAACGCAAGCCGCCGTTAACATTTTGAATGGCTTTGTGCTCAAAGCAATTCGATCTAAACTCCCATTAGGGGATCAGTTTTGGAGCGTTGGTTGGATCTAGTGATCCATCCATTAGTTTTCGAAGAATAACGGTCCAGTGATCCGCCTCTTTGGCCGTCATATTCATGACAATCTTTGGATGCTGCAGATCGTCTAATTTTATGTGCACCCCCCGTGCTTCCGCACGCGCACCGATCGCTTTGAGATTATCGGCGAGCACTTCCTGTGCCACGGCCATATCCCTACCGTAATACTTCGTAGTGGTCATGCCAGGGTCATAGAAGTAAAACTCGACAACATCAGCAACGTTGACAATAACGGGAGACAGAACCTCCAACGTCGGTAAAACCTTTATATAAGATATTTTGGCAGCGCGAGAATCTACAGAAATGGAACCATTAGCATTATAGTAAAAATAGTCAATATTTTGCAGGGACGCTAATGACTTGGCGCGGACGTCGTCCAGTAATTTATTTATTACAAGTATTTTCCTATCGACTCCCCACTTTATTAAAAATGCGGGGATTGCGATGGCTGATCCAAAACCAATTAGAGCGCTTTTCGATAAATACCATACTGCAATCATGATGATACAAAAGAGCGTAAACCAAACCGTGATATGAGGCGCCAATGCCAGAACATACATTTGCTTCTTTGATATTACGTCTGTAATGGTTTTCACGATAGAGCCTTACTGTCGAGATCTTAGGGGTAGTGCTTGGGTCAAATATTGAGGCAGTCCGAGTTGTAAGCGTGACGCCTCAGAGAAGTGCGTCGTGTCATCGAGCTACGTTCTATTAATTAGCGGTGCCAAATTGACGCGCCAGACGTGGCAGACGTGGCAGACGTGGCAGACGTGGCAGACGTGGCAGACGTGGCAGACGTGGCAGACGTGGCAGATTGCCACCAAACTCGCTCAAGTAGAAGAGGCCGCATCGTTTTTTAAGCGATCAAAACCATGAGTGTTGCAATGCGAAGCGTTCGCTAACCATTTCTAAATGGCCGCTTCTGGCCGAAAAAAGCCCTCCATAAAAACCCACCAATCAGCACTAAATCCTCTCTCCATCACTCACCCCTCATCAACCCGCCCCGCAACCCAAGCACGGCTATACCCAAGCACCCTCCCCGCCAACCCCAGCGGAAAATGAATCACCCCATGCGCCGTTTCCGGCAACAGATGCACCTCCACGTCCGCCGCCCTACCCCAACGCTCAGCCAACTCAAGCGTGTCATCCCTGAGCGGATCCAGCTCCGCCGCAAACATCAACGCCGGCGGAAACCCGGTGAAGTCACCGTACAACGGAGACAACGGTGGCTGCCGGCGTTCTTCATCGCTCAATCCCGGCGTAAGCATTTGCAGCGCTTCAACCATGCCAGGCCCATCCAGCAGCAAGGTATCGGGCCCGGCGTTGCGCACGCTGGGGGTTCCGGTCAGGTCGTAGACGCCGTAGTACAGCAGCGCCCCGCTCACCCGTTCGAGCAAGTGCGGCCACTGTTTGAGTTGCAGCAGAGTCGCGGCGGCGAGGTGGCCGCCGGCAGACTCGCCCACGACGATGACGGGCAGGTTCGCAAACTCGTGGCAGTCATCGCTCAGCAGCCAGCGGGCCGCCGTGAGGCAGTCCTGCATGACGCCTTCGATCGGTGTCGAGACCACCAGCCGATAATCGACCGAGACCACCGCCACGTCGCAGGCTTTCACCATGCCGATGTTGAGGTGGTCGTTCATCTGCGCATTGCCGATGACCCAGCCGCCGCCATGAAAATCCAGTACCACGCCTTTGGCCTTTGTCTTTGGCCGAATGATCCGCACCGGCACTGAAGCGCCATCGACGCCCACCACTTTGCGCTCTGCCTCGAGTCCGTGCTTGAGCAACTTTCTCGCACCGCCCCATTGGCTGAGGCGCAACAGCAACTGAATCGCCCGTGGCGTGATGCGATTGCGGATGCGAAAGCGCGGCAGCCGGGCAAGCTTCTTGTTGAAAGCGCGTAATTGCGCCAACTCGTTATCGTCTACGGGCCAGCGGGTTGATGTCTTCATTTCGTCCTGGCTCATCGGCGGTTGTTGCGCAGGATATCAGCGGTTGCGGTCTGTTCCAGACTGGATGCCTGGAGCAACGCAAAAAGTTCATCGGCCGTCATCTCGCCTCGTTGATAGGAATAGGCAATGCTCAAAGACAAACCGACATAGGTGAGCGTTTCTTCGATGGATACCATGAGCTGAAACCCCATTCACCGGAGCCCGTCATGACTACCACCAAAACCCTTTTCATTACCGGCGTCAGCAGCGGCTTCGGCCATGCGCTGGCCAGGGAAGCACTCGCGGCCGGCCATCGTGTCATTGGCACCGTGCGCAAGGAAGCCGACTTGCACGCCTTTCAATCACTCTCCGTGGATAACGCTTACGGGGTGATGCTGGATGTCACGGACTTCGAGCGGATCGATGGCGTCATCGCGCAGGTTGAAGCCACGCACGGCCCGGTCGACGTGTTGATCAACAACGCCGGTTACGGTCACGAAGGTATCTTCGAAGAGTCGCCTCTGGAAGACATGCGCCGCCAGTTCGACGTGAACGTGTTCGGCGCCGTTGTCGTGATCAAGGCGTTCCTGCCCTTCTTTCGCAAACGGCGTGCCGGCCGCATTATCAATATCACCTCGATGGGCGGCACGATCACGATGCCGGGCATCGCCTACTACTGCGGCAGCAAGTTTGCGCTCGAAGGCATCTCCGATACGCTGAGCAAGGAGCTGGCGCCCTTCAATATTTTCGTGACCGCCGTCGCGCCGGGTTCATTTCGAACCGACTGGGCCGGTCGCTCGATGCAGCGCACGCCGCGCAGCATTGCCGACTACGACGCCAGTTTCGATCCGGTGCGCAAGGCGCGCGAAGAAAAGAGCGGCAAGCAACTTGGCGATCCGCAAAAAGCGGCCCAGGCGATGTTGCAGATCATCGCCAGCCCGACACCGCCGGCGCACCTGCTCCTGGGCAGTGACGCGTTGCGACTGGTGCGTGAAAAACTCAAACACGCAGCCGGCGAGATCGATCAGTGGGAAGCGTTGACTCGCTCCACCGACCATTGAGCGGCCAATAGAGAGGACGCGATGAAGCAGGCCGACACAGGTACCTCGCGCATGGTGCAGCTCATGGAAACCCTCGCACCGGTCGAGGGTTATAACCTCAGTGCGCTTGAAGGCGTGCGTTTTCTGCGTTCGAACCGGCCGCTGACCCGCACACCGGTGCTGTACGACCCGGGCATTGTGATCCTCTGTCAGGGGCAGAAACGCGGTTATCTGGGCGATGACGTCTACGTTTACGACGCCCAGCATTATCTGGTGGTGTCCGTGCCGATCCCCTTCTCCATGGAAACCGATGCCACCGAGGCCGAGCCGATGCTCGCGATCTACATGCACCTCGACTTCCAGTTGGCCAGCGAGTTGATGCAGCAAGTGGATGACCTTCACGGCCCAAGCGATGCGCAGCCCAAGGGCATGTACGCTTCGCCGATGGACGACAGGCTCCGCACTTCGACGTTGCGTTTTCTTGAAGCGATGAGCATTCCGGGCGAAGCGCAGATTTTGGGGCCATCGCTGCTGCGGGAAATCTACTACCGCATTCTCACGGGCGAACAAGGCGGATCGATGCGTGCTGCGCTTAATCGACAGGGGCACTTCGGCAAGGTGACTCGGGCGATACGCAAGATCCACAGTTGCTACCAAGAGCGCCTGGACGTCGAGCAACTCGCCCACGAAGCCAGTATGAGCGTGCCGAATTTTCACCTGCACTTTCGCAGCGTGACGGACACCTCTCCGATGCAATATCTGAAGTCGACACGTCTGCACCAGGCGCGACTGCTAATGCTGCGCAATGCCATGACCGCTTCGGCAGCGGCGTTCAACGTGGGTTATGAAAGCGCCTCGCAATTCAGTCGCGAGTTCAAACGCTTCTTTGGCAGGACACCGCAGGCGGAGATCGAGTGGATGAAGGCGGCGTACGCCTTGCCAGCGCCGACTATGCCCTCGGAGTATGTTTCGTCGCATTAATAGTGAGTTTGGCTTTCTGGACGGGGTGGTATATGGCTGCTAGATTCAATTGATCAATTGTCACTTGAAGTGATACCAACATGGCCGAATATAAGTTTTCCCACTATATAAAGAAAAGACAGGCTTTATCCTCAACCGCTTTTGGCATTAACAACACTAAACTCGAAGCGACAATTCAAAACACACCGATCTCGGGCGAAAATCTATTGAAATGGATTTACGATGTTTTGGCGATTCTTGACACCAAGGCTTCTGCTTTAATGCGTTTGAACGGCGTAATGCTCGCAACTACCACGTTTATGCTGATTCATGGGGCTACATTACAAATAAAAGTATTGATTATATTCAACGCACTACCTTTAACGCTTTCCATTATTTTATGTCTTTTCGTTGTCAATGTGGATTGGCCATTCTTGGGCAAGGCGAAGATGCCTAAAACTCCTGACAGCGCAACTGAGATCGCTGGACAGACGATTGACTTCACCGAAGAGTTTTCGCGTCTGGAGTCAATGATTGGTATTCGCACCCTTATCTACAGATGGGCATGGGGACTTTCGCTCTTCGCTGCCGTTGCATTCATAATCGCCCTCGCGATTTATTTATCCAACCAATTCGTAATTTGAGAACGTCATGACAGAGCCAGAAAAACTATTAAAGGCCGCAGTCGACATTCGGAAAAACTGTTACGCCCCCTACTCTTCCTACTTTGTTGGTGCCGCCGTAGAAACCTCCTGCGGTTCAATTTACAGCAGCGTCAACTTCGAAAACGCGTCCTATGGCGTAACGTCTTGCGCTGAAGTAGGCGCCATTCAGGCAGCCGTTGCTGATGGCAAAATCGCGGATATCGTTCGAATTGCTGTAGTGGGTGGCCACGGACGGGATAGCCATGAGCACGATGACCAACTCGTGACACCTTGCGGACGCTGTCGGCAGGTTTTGATCGAAGTTGCGAATGCTGGGCAGCGGGATATTGAAGTCTGGTGTGCGACTCCGGATCTGAAGAAAATTCATCGTTTTACAGCCAAGGAGTTGCTACCGAGCGACTTTGGGTCTGACAACCTCAAGTAGGCCACTCGATGGCTCTATTCGCCACTCAGCCCCACTGATCCGGCCTCACTGGCAGGCAGGTTTTCCACGCTCGCAAGCAGATCAAGAAAGCGCGCGTTCAGTACAGCGTCCGCCAACCTTGCGGTTGCGTACTCTCGCAAGCGTTCCAAATCGCCGCTCGCAACCGCAAAGCCCTGCTGACCTTTTAGTTGTTGCGCGTAGTCACCCAGCACGGCGGCCGTTTCGTCGCACAGTTCAATCGATGCCAGCCAGGCCTCGCCTTGCGACTGACCGTGAGCCAACTCCACCTGTAGCGCATCGATTGCCATGGCGATGGTGCGAAGCCGTACCAGCAGTTCCTGCATACGAAAAACCAGCACTTCCTGATGACTCTCGGCAACCTGCCATCCTGGCTCCAGCGCCACTCGGGCCACCATCGCCTGGCAATCGGCCAACTCACTCCACACCCGTAAATCACGGGGCGCCTCGTCGGCTGTTCGTCTGGTTTTCAGCGAGTCCGCGAGCCGGCCAACCAGCGTCGCCAATCGCTGACGCAGCGTTTCACCCTCTGCCTCGGGCCACAGAAACGCGTGAATCAACAGGGAAATCCCGACACCCAACAGTACACCGATGATGCGATCACGAATCTCGGTCAGGTTGGTGCTGGGCTCGAATTGCTCCAGCAACGCCAACGCGAAAGTGAACACGATCTGCACACCGGCATAGCTGATTCGCTCGGAGCCGGCGGCGATCCAGGAGCCCAATGCAATCACTGGCAATGACATGAACAACAGGCCAACGATCCCGTCGATGTGCGGAACCACCAGAATCACCATCGCCAATGCCAAGGCACTGCCCACCAGCGCACCACCGACACGCAACGTCGCACGCATCCCGGTCGCGCCGAGGCTGGGTTGAGCGACGATCAGGCAGGTCAGCATGATGGTGTGGATGCCCTGCCAGTCCGTGCCCATGTAGAACAGGTAGCAAAGCGATGCCGCCAGCAGCGTCTTGACGGCAAACTGTGTGTAGACCGGGTTTTCAAAGGCATCAGGCACCCACATCGGGGCGTCCTTCGGCTTGGTTTCCTGAGGGATCTCAGCCTTTTCCACATTGAGAAAAGACAGCAACTCCAGACGCATTTCCTCGTACACGCCGGGCAAACCGGTCGTATCGATCTGATCAAGAGCAGACAATCCTTCAGGCCCTTGACCCGTATCCAGAGACGCCTCCAGATCGAGCACTGCCTGGCGCAACAACTCGGTCGCCCGGGCATTCGCTGTTGGCGGCGGTAGTTGAGCAGCCAGCGTCAACAGCCGGGAAATACTGCTGATGCGCGCCAGGTGCGCCGCCTGTTGACTGCGAAAATCGGCGTCCCGCATGCAGGCGAACCGCAACAGCTGTTGCGAAGCCAACACACTGCGCTGAATCGCGGCGGCACCCAGCGCCGCACCGCTCTGCTCACCGCCAAGACACCGGGCAACAGTCATCAACTGGGAGCGCAAATGATTCTTCAGTTGCCTGACAGGCTCCGCCGGCAACAGCAACGTATTGACCAACAGCGTCAGGGCGATGGCGTAACTGACCGCCACCCACACCCACAGCACCAGACGCAAAACCGCCTCAGCCTGATCGGTCAGATCGACGAAAGTCTGGGCATAGATCACCACAATGCCGACCACGAAAAACACCACGCCGATCCGCGTGACCCGAATCAGATACGCACTGCAGAAAAACAGCACGCTCGCCCCCAGAATTCTCAGGAGCGGGTATCCGTAGGTGAACTTCAGAAGCAGGATGGTCAAGCCGATGGCCAGCGTCGCGCCGGCCAGGAACAGCATCCCGACCATGCGGGTCAGCACCACGTTGGTCTGCGTCACGTAGAACACCACGATCAACGATAGCGCCAACAACGGAACCTGCAGGGTCATCGAAATGATGATCACCAGCGCACTGCCCAGCAGCGTGCGCAGCAACAGGTTCACACGGCCAGGATAGGGCTGAAGTTCATCGACCAGAAACCGATACAGGCGCTCCAGGCCACCCCTGTTCCAGTCTTCCGCCGAGCGTTTCATTGGCCGGTCTTGGCCGGTTCGTCAGGGCGCAGCACTGCGACGGCAGAAGCGCCGATACGGAACAGCTCCGGGTCGGGATCCTGCACCGAGATCTTCACCGGAAAACGTTGCGAAACCCTGACCCAGTTGATGGTGCGCTGGACGCGCGGCAGGCCTTCGATGACGGTTCCGCCGTCATCCGGCAGCACACCGAAACTGAGCGAATCCACCCGGCCCTGAAACCGTTTACCGGTGTCACCCAACAGATAAAGCGTGGCGGACGTGCCGGCCTTGATGCCTTTCAGATCGGTCTCGCGAAAGTTCGCCACCACGTACCAGTGGCGCGTATCGATCAGCGTGAAGATTGGTTTGTAGGCCGAGGCGAACTGACCGACCGTGGTACGCAAGGACGCGATACGCCCGTCGAAAGGTGCGCGAACCTCGGTGAACTCCAGGCTCAGTTCGGCCAGGGAAATCTGCGCTTCGACCTCGGCCCGCTGCGCCACCAGCGCATCCACACCACTGACGGCAGCCCCGGCTCGTTGTGCCTGCAATCGGGAGGCGTTGAGTTCGGCAGCCGTCGAACGCTGGGCCGTTCGCGCCTGGTCTACCGCTTCCACGGACACGTAGCCCTTGGCGAGCAACTTCTCCAGACGCTGAAGGGTGTCGTTGGACTGTGTGGCTTGCGCCCGCGCCCGCTCGACCGACGCCACAGCCGATGCGGCCTCGTATTGCTGGGCGTTCACACTGCGTTGAGTCAAACCGATCTGATGATTCAGCGTAACCAGCCGCGCCCTGGCCTGATCCAGCGCATCCTGATATGGACGTGCGTCGATGCGGATCAACAGATCGCCCTGCTTGACCAACTGATTGTCGCGCACCGGCATCTCGACGATCCGGCCGTTTACTTCCGGAACGACATCGATGGTGTCGGCGTACACGTAGGCATCATCGGTGCTCGGTCGGGTTTCGGTTTGCCAGAGCACATAACCCAGCAACAGAAACGCCGCCAGCACGATCAGCAGCGCCGGCACACGGCTTGAATGCGGTTTTACAGTGGGTTTATTCATGGCGGGCATTCATCCGTGGAAGACGACGAGCCACAACAGCATCGCCAGGAGTCCGGTCAGCGCCGGGTAACTCAGTGCCAGAGGAGAAATGCGTTCGCGCAGCGAATATCTGCCCAGGATCACGTGGATCGCCGTGGTCGCCAGAACGCCGCCGACAATGCAGAACAGCCAGTCAGGAAAAGCCGCACCAAACAGTACAAGCGAGGGGGACGTGGAGCATCCACTGAGCAGTAGAACGACAGGTATCAGTGCCAGCCTGACGGAATCGGATGAAGGCATGTCTACCTCCGCAAGTGACGACTGACGCAAACCGGAACCTCTGGGCAAGGAATTGACCTGCGCACCTTACCGATCCGGTCACGGCCCCGATATTGGAAAAAAACATAACTTCGTTGTGACAGTAAACAACCGCAAAACCGGGCTGAAAGCGTTGTTGAACTGGCCTGGTGAACGTAAGAGTATAGAGCGCGCACAGACACTCGCCGGCGAGTGAAACCGACACTTCCAGGCGCAAAAAGGTGAACGCAATGACGCCCATTCCCACCCTCAGCGCTCGACTTGCAACGATCACCCGCGAGTTTGCGAACACCCCTTCCCTGCTCACCGCGAAGATCAACAGCCAGCTCAACGGGATGGCGGGCTACAAGGACCTCACGCCCGAAGCCCGCAAGGATCTGGAAAACTCCCTGAGCTACACCGCGCGCCTGTGGTGCGAAACGCTGCTGACCGGCGAGGGCTTGTCGCAGGACACTCGTCGTACGCTGAAGGAGATCGGTTGCCGGCGGGTCCATCAGGGCGTGCCCCTGCAATCGCTGATGCGCGGCTTCAGTCTGGGGGTGCGTGAAATCTGGAGCGGCTACCTGGAACTCGCCAGAGACGACGATGCATTAAGCAAAGAGTTGTTGTTGCAGATTTCCGGCTACATGTTCGACTTCTTCGACGATATTGCCGAAGAAGTGGTCCAGGCGTATCTGGAAGAACAGATTCAGAAAGTCCGCTGGAGGGAACACCTGCACCAACGCCTTTATCACTTCCTGCTGCATTCGCCGCAGGATACCGAGGGATTTGAGGACACCCTGTCGGCACTCGGCCTGGACGCCAGCACGCCCCGCGTGGCGCTCGCACTGGAACTGCCCTTGCGCCCTGTCCAGCCATTGCAGCGCGAAGACGAATTCGACCGCCTGACCCTGCAGGTTTCCCGGCACCTGAAGATTCCCGTCAAGGAACTGATCCGCGTCTGGTACCGCGACAAACTGGTGATCTGGCTGCCGGGCATCAAAGGTGAAACCCTGACCCAATGCGACCAGCGAATGGTCGAAAGCGCCGCGTCACTGCCCGCGCTCCTGCCCCAACTGCGGGGCGTGGGTATCGGTCTGTTGAACCAAGGTATTGCCGGCTGGATCAGTACGGCAGAAGAAGCGATCAAGGCGATCGACCTCTTCCCTTTCAACGGGGCCGAGCAACTCGTCAGACGCTATTCCAGCGTACTGATCGAAGACAGCGTGCGCAGCAACGACAACACCCTCAGGTACCTGATTTCGCTCATCGAACAGCTCAGCCATGAACCCGACCTCCTGCTGACGCTGGAGGCGTTCTTCTCAAGTGGCCGTCACCGTGCCCAGACCGCCAAAACCCTCGGCATCCACCCGAACACCCTCAATTACCGGACGGGACGCATCGAGAACCTGCTGGGCGCGGATCTCAATGACATCAACTGGGTGAGCCGACTGGACACGGCGCTGAAGTTGCGCCGGTTTTCGATCAGCAAGGTGCGGGAGGGTTAGCGTCCACGACAGGTATGAGCTGATCAGAAACAGTCGCGGCCTTTGAGCGTGGAAGGCATGGTCAACTCAATATTCGAAAGGCGTTCCCCGGTCGCGCCCCTTCAGTCCGCGCACAGCATCGCTGCAATACGACATCAACTCATCCAGGTAGGGCGTCAGTTTCACCACTTCGATCAATTCCAGCGCCTGCGCGGCGGCATGCCGGATGGCTTGCCATTCGATACGGTAAAAAATTTCCTGGTCATGGCAGAGAAAAGCTGCTTCCGGCAGCGAGTCACATAACGCCCAAACCTGCTGAAGTTGAGCCCGAACGTCATGAGGCATCGCACTGCCACACACTGTGAGCACCTCATTGACCGGCAACATTGACGCTGACCACACCTCACAGGCCGGGCAATCCGGGATCGTATTTCGCTGCACATCAGCGCTCGATGCCAGGACTGTCAGGCCCTCAATGGCTTCGCAAACCGAGAGAACGCGTTTGTGTTCATCTTGCGCATACCATTCCCACAGCGTGGTGGAGAACGCCATCGTCAACTCCAGAGACTGAACCGTTGTTCATTCATCACTTGTAATCGCATGCCACTCAGACGCCCAAGAGCCGCTTCGTGGTCGCCATCGATGTAGCCAACGATTGTCCCGTCCGTTGCAACTTGTTCAAAAGGCTGGCACCCAGCCAAAGCTGATACAGGGTTTCCGCCAGTTGCCGGGCATCGCCGTCGGGCAGGCATTGATCGGCCTGGCCCTGCTCGATGCAAGTGGTGATGCGAGCCACCACGCGCTCGGCGCCATCGCGCAAGGTGAGGCGCATGGCCTCGGACAGATCGGCCACCTCGGCACTGAGCTTCACCACCAGACACTCGTCACCGTGCCCTTCCAGCGTGCAGCGGTCCTGCCAGCCCTGCCAGTAATCCATCAGTCGCTCGCGGGCATTCAGACTGGGCAGCGTCAGGCGCCGCTCCATGTCGGCGAGGTAACCGACAAAGTAGTCCTCGAGCAGCGCCTGGCCATACAGCTCTTTGGATTTGAAGTAGTGATAGAACGACCCTTTGGGGACGCCAGCGGTTTGCAGGATCTCGTTCAGGCCGACACTGGTGAAACCTTTCTCGGCCATCATCCGGTGGCCGGTGTCGAGCAGGTGTTGGCGGGTGTCGTCGTAGGTCGGTTTCATCGGGGCGCAGATTACCAGGCAATAGACCAGTCGTTTAACTCGAAGGAACGGGAGTTTGCCACACCGGTCCATGAAAAACATGCGGATAAAAAATTACTAGACGACTGGTCTAATTGGAAACTATGCTGCGCCCCGACCAACCTTTTCCCCGGTGTCGATCGTGTGCGAATCCCTCGCACAGCCACGACACCCGACCCACCCAAGGTGCTCTATGAAAATCTTGATGGTTCTGACTTCCCACGATCAACTCGGCAACACCGGCAAGAAAACCGGCTTCTGGCTCGAAGAGTTCGCCGCGCCCTACTACGCCTTCAAGGACGCCGGCGCCGATATCACGCTGGTTTCCCCTGCCGGCGGCCAGCCACCGCTTGATCCGAAAAGCGACGAACCCGACGCACAGACCGCCGAGACCGATCGATTCCGCAAGGATCCGATCGCCCAACAGGCGCTCGCAAACACCGGACGCCTGGCCGATGTCAGCGCCGAGGATTTCGATGCCGTGTTTTATCCAGGTGGCCACGGCCCGCTCTGGGATCTGGCCGAAGACAAGCATTCGATTGCCCTGATCGAAGCTTTCGCCCGCAGCAACAAGCCTCATGGTTTCGTCTGCCATGCCCCGGGTGTGCTGCGGCATGTGCTCGGCGCCGAGGGCAAACCCTTGGTCAAGGATCGTGACGTCACCGGCTTCACCAACTCTGAAGAAGCGGCGGTCGGTCTGACGGATGTGGTGCCGTTCCTGGTCGAAGACGATTTCCAGCGCCTCGGCGCTCGTTATTCCAAGGTCGCCGACTGGCAGGTACACGTAGTGACCGACGGGAAACTGGTCACCGGCCAGAACCCAGCCAGCTCCGCCGCTGTCGCCGAGAAACTGTTGAAGCTGCTCGGCTGACGCTTTCAGCCGTCACCAATCCGGACGCCGTGCGCGTGTTGCACGGCGTCTTTTTTTGGCCCGACAACTAGTCGACTGGTCTAATAAACTCCGATCAAGGCACATCCATGAATCACAGCAGTTTCTTCAAACCCGGCACTTTGGGTCGTCACACCCTGAAAAACCGCATTGTCCTGCCGCCCCTCACCCGCCAGCGCAGCACACAGCCGGGCAACGTTGCCAATGAGTTGATGGCCGAGTATTACCAGCAGCGCGCGGGCGCCGGTCTGCTGGTGACCGAGGGCACCCAGATCGAACCCCGGGGCCAGGGTTACGCCTGGACACCGGGCATTCACACACCCGAGCAGATTGCCGGGTGGCGCAAAGTCACTGAAGCAGTGCACGCCAGAGAGGGCGTGATCTTCGCCCAGCTCTGGCATGTGGGGCGCGTGTCCCACACAGCTCTGCAACCCGACGGTGCCGCACCGGTTTCGGCCTCTGCGGTGGCCACCGACCGGGTCAGCGTGTTCATCGAAACCGCGCCTGGCGCTGGCGCCCTGGTGCCACCGTCCGCCCCTCGCGCACTGACCACCGATGAAGTGCAGGAACTGGTTCAGCTGTACATTCAGGCGGCGCGCAATGCCATGGAGGCAGGTTTCGACGGGATCGAACTGCACTGCGCCAACGGCTATCTGGTGAACCAGTTCATCTCGGCCCACAGTAATCTGCGCACCGACCAGTACGGCGGCTCGCTGCACAACCGCCTGCGCTTTTTGCGTGAAGTGGTGTCCGGTGTTGCCGAGTGCATCGGTCGTGAAAAAGTCGGTGTGCGTTTCGCCCCGCTGTTCACCACCACCGACGAAGCGCGTACCTACCTGGGCATGGTCGAGGAAGATCCGCACACCACTTACATCGAAGCGATCAAGGTGCTGCAGGACGTGGGCATCGCCTACCTGTCCATCGCCGAAGCCGACTGGGACGATGCCCCGGCGATGCCACTCACGTTCCGCCAGGCAGTGCGCGAAACCTTCAGCGGCGCGATCATTTACGCCGGGCGCTACACCGCAGAAACCGGTGCGCAGTTGCTCGATTCCGGGCTGGCGGACTTCGTGGCCTTCGGTCGTCCGTTCATGGCCAACCCGGATCTGCCTGCGCGCATCGCCAATGACTGGCCGCTGAATTCACTGAATCCGGCCACGGTCTACGGTGGTCATGCCGAAGGGTATGTGGACTACCCCGAGTACGCGTGATGACTGCCGATTATCGGTAAGGCGCAACGCCCGCCCGTTCAGCACCGCTCACACTGGCAGTGGTGAACGGGAACTGTCGCCGGGAGCTTTCCTTGCCATCCGGTTCCGCCCTGTGGTCTTCGCCTGGTACAGCGCCTGATCCGCCTTCTCGATCAGCGCTTGTACCACTGCCAGTTGCGGACCGGCCGCCGCGGTGACGCCGATACTGACCGTCACCCGACCGAACGGGCTCGCCGGATGAGCAATGTGCGCTTGCGTCAGTCGCTCCAGAATCAGTTGCGCCACGACCGCCGCCCCCTCGCCATCGGTGTCGGGCATGATGATCGCCATCTCTTCCCCGCCATAGCGCGCCACCAGATCCGACGGTCGCCGCACACAGGCCTCAAGCACTTTCCCCACCCGTTGCAGGCAGGCGTCGCCGGCAACATGCCCCTGGGAATCGTTGAACAGCTTGAAGTAGTCGATATCAATCATCAGCAAGGCCAGCGAAACCCCGTCCCGCTGAGCCCGGCGCGCTTCCATGGCCAATGTTTCATCGAAACAGCGGCGATTGGCGAGGCCGGTCAGCGCATCCTTCATCGCCAGCAACTCCAGCTGCCGGTTTGATCCGAGCAACTGTTGTTGAGTGAGCCGCAACTCCCCTTCCACCTGAGTCCGCCGACGTATATCGAGAATGAGAAACCAGCCGATCACGCCAGTGAGCCCCAGCAACGATGCGACCACCACAATCGACAGCAGCGCCTCCAGTCGCCACGCCGCCAATGCTTCGCGCTTGCCGAGCGCGACCGTGGTGATCAGCGGCAGCTTTTCACTCTTGCGAAACGCGTAGAGCCGCTCCACCCCGTCGAGGCTGGAAGTGAAGGAAGCGGTGCCCACCGATTGGTCCACCAGGTACTTCGCATATATGGGCGACTTGGAGAAATTGCGCCCCATGTCCTGTTCGCGAAAGGGATATCGCACCAGCAGCGTACCGTCGGTGTAGGACAGACCGATGGCGCCGTCCTGCCCCACGTCGAGCTTGCCGAACAGTCGCAGGAAGTTCTCGACCCCCAGGGTGACCGCCACCACGCCGGCGAACTCTCCGCGCGCGTCATTGAAGCGGCGGCTGACGGTAATCACCCACTCCTGATTCGAGCGGCTACGGATGGGCGGGCCGATGAAGGGCTCGCGGGAAGGATCGTCACGGTGATGGATGAAATAGTCCCGGTCACTGCTGTTGACCCCGGCCGGAATCGGTCGGTTGGAAGACATCAGCCAGTGGCCGCGATTATCGTAAACGGTGATGCCACTGAGCTGCGGCATCAGCGGCTGCTGACGGTTGACCAGCGCATTCAACCGTTCGATCTGCGCGGGGCCGCTGCCCTCGGTTTCCAGACGCTCGACGAGCCCGAGCAAGAGCAGCGAGCTCTGCCGGACGATGCCTTCGGAATAGGTCGCCAGCGCCTGGGTCAGGTTCAACCCGTGGACGTTCACCTCGTCCAGTGCGCGCTCCCGAGAGCCCAGCACCTTCCAGATGGTCAGCGACGCCAGGGAGCAGCCGATCATCAACAGCAACAGCATCACGAGGTGGGTATCACGCTTCACATCAGTACCTTTTGGAAAGTCCGTTTTCCGTCACGGCCGTTGTCGGACCGGGGCAACAACAGCGACCGTATGTCCCGGGCCGCGCAGGATACAAGCAGTCTATCGAAGGCGCAGCAACGGCGTGTCGGCCCCTCGATGAACTGTTCGCTGATCGGCCGGTTCGATGAAAAACCGGACCCCAAAAGACTTTTTTGCCCCTAGACGATTTTCAGGGCCTTGAGAATGACCAGCGATTGCTCGGCAAATGCCTCGGCCTGCTCGGTCAGTTCGGCAATGTTTTCTTCGGCAGTCGTGAGCGCCTTGCCGTCCTTGAGCAAGCCTTCACCCTGGCCGCCGATGATGCCCCACGCCAGAAGCGCCCACTCGGCCGGGTGCTTTTTGCCTTGTTTGATCGATATCAGGAACAGTTGCTGGAAGCGACTGACCGTCACGCCACCACCGGTCACCGGGCTGGCCAGGACCTGGATCTTGTGATCGAACAGCGAGCGTCTGCACAGTTGCAGATTGAGGGTGTTGCAGGTTGTCTGCACCAGTTTCTCGGCCGTTTCACTCTGGCATGGCGCCACGGCGCCCATACCGATCAACACGTTGATCGCCTGCACCAGATCGCCATAACTCAATGAAGGCGAGGCTTCCAGCAAGTGGCGCAAGGTTTTCGGTACATACGCGTCGTCCGCCAGCGCATCCAGCACCGGGCCGTAAATTTCCGCCTGCAACGTGGCTGAGCCTGCGGGCCCGGTGACGCTGCCCGCTACGCTGTCGGCCAGTTGCAACAGGGCAAAGCGGGTACTGAGCATGCGTTCGCGGTGCTCGCTGGTGGACAGCTTGTTCGCGCCGCGGATGTAAAGGTCCCGGCGGAAGTTTTGATTGACGAAGTAATCGCGCGCTTGCTCGCGCATGATCGGATGCTCGATGCTTTCCAGAAAGTCCATGCCTTCGGCGCTCAGGTTGAGCGGGTCCACCGAGTCCAGCGGCACGGCGGTTGTGGCGTAATCGAGTTTGGCAGGTGCCAGGGCATCGACCACGTCGGTGAAGTACATGCAATTCCAGTCACGGTTGAAATACTCATGGGCGACGTACTGGCGATTCTGGCCTTTGATGCTCTGGAGCTTGGCGTCCAGATTCGGCGCCGAGTTGGCATAGTTGGGGTTGGCGGCCAGCAGGGCTTCGGAGAATTGCAGCGCGGCATCGATCCGCTGATCCGGGCGAGCAGAAGTTTGCGTGGCAAAGCGGTCATGCAGGCTGAACAACTGACGCAACGGCGCCAGCGGCGACCAGCCCGGGAAGCAGTTGTAGCTGATGTACACATGACCGCCCGGCTTGAGATGACGACGGACAAACTCGACGATCAACTTGTGATTGTCACGACTGACCCAGGTCCAGATGCCGTGCAGGCTGATACTGTCGAACTGTGGCAGGTCATGGCGAGCCAGCAGTTGCTCGAAGCTGTCGTCATACAGCCGGGCATCACTGCCCCAGTCGGTTGCCAGCGCAATGGCATGGGCTGCCTGCCCGGGATGGAAATCCGTGCCGACGTAGCCGCCCGGATTGCCTGCCGCATGGATATTGATCGAGACACCCTGGCCAAAACCCAATTCGCAGTGATAACCGTCGGTACTCTCCAGCGTGGCAAAACCGCGCAGCAACAAACAATAACGCTGGAAAACCGGATTGATCTCCCGGCTATACCCGTAGGTGTAGCCCTCGTCCGTGAAATAACCTTCGTTCCAGGCATTGCTCATGCGTGACACCCTTTTCATATCGAAAGTGAAAGCCGATCTTATAAGGGGTAGTCAGGACCAATCACAAGCGGAAAAACCGTGCCACGCAGCCAGCCGTCATTGGTCAACCAATCACCCGCGCATACACCGACCGGTCGATGTTCCCGCCCGACAGGATCACCCCGACCTTTTTGCCCTGCATCCTTTCCCGCTCTTGAATGAGTGCCGCCAACGCAGCCGCGCCGGCACCTTCGGCGAGGTTGTGGGTGTCGGTGTAATACACGCGCATCGCCTCGGCGATTTCGTCCTCGCTGACCGCGACGATCCTTGTTGCGCCGGCGCCGTAGATATCGAACGCTTCAGCAATCGGTTTGCGTACGGCCAGGCCGTCGGCAAAGGTATTGGCGGAGGCGGTCTCGCAGATCGTTTTCGCCTCGAAGGACAACTTGGCGGCGGCCGCTTCCGTGGACACCACGCCCACCACCTGGGTGTCCAGACCCAGCGCATCACGCGCGGCGATCACGCCACAGATACCTGAGCCGCAACCGATCGGCACGTAGACGGTGTGCAGATCCGGCGCCGCACTGAACAGTTCCAGCGCGTAGGTCGCCACGCCCTTGACCAGTTCGGTGTGGAATGGCGGTACCAGATAGAGCCCGTGTTCCAGCGCCAGACGTGCTGCTTCCTCACGGGCCTCATCGAAATCACGCCCGTACTCGACCACTTCGCCGCCAAAGCCGCGCATGGCGTTGTTCTTTTCCAGCGAATTGCCCTGCGGCACCACAATCAATGCCTTCAGCCCTACCGCTTGCGCCGCCAGCGCCAGGCTTTGGCCGTGATTGCCGCGCGTCGCAGAGACAATGCCTTTGACGTTGGGATGTTCACGCCGCAGCCAGTGCATGAAGGTGATGCCGCCGCGCACCTTGAACGCGCCGGTCGGCGTGTGGTTTTCGTGCTTGACCCACACCGTGCAGCCCAGCCGCTCGGCCAGCAACGGCCAGCGATACTGAGCGGTGGCCGGCATCACCTGGTAAACCTGGCGGGCAGCGTGTTCGATGTCTTCGCGAGTGAATGTGTGCATGTGAGTCTCCTTGGGCGTCACTCAGTCTAGGCACAGGCACATCACGTCGGCTTTCAAAAAACTGACCTGACTTTTGCGTCCGCACTTCACTACTATGGCGCTCATGAGCCATCGAAACCGCCAGCAGCCAGCCGTCGTCCCCGAACCGGTGCGTCGTATCGAGGCCGGCCCGTGGGCGATCGAATTGCTGCCCGGCGCCGCCTACGCGACGCGCTATGTGGCAGCGCAGTCGGCAATCGGTTTTGCCTTCGACAGCCAGCGCGGCGTGCACGCGATCGGCAGCGACCGGGTGCGCCCCTTCGATGCCATGCCCAATGGTCTGGCGTTCGTACCCGTCGGCTGTGATGTGATGTCCGAGTCACCCATGGGCGGCGAATACCTGCGGGTGGTCCGCACCGACGGCATCGCGCTGGCAGGTGAGCAGGCGTTCAACAATCGCATCGACCCGCAGGCCATTGACCTCGCCTCGCGAATGCGCCGTGCGTTATTGAATGCCTCAGTGGACGATGACTGGGAAAGCTGGGCGCTCGCCTTGGCCGAGCGCGCCGAAGGCAAAGACACGCCGTCGCCCCAAGGCTCGATGACCGGCCGCCGAATGCGCCTGCTCGACGAGTTCATCGACGCCGGCCTCGACGGCCCGCTCGGCCTTCAAACCATGGCGCAACTGCTGGAATTGTCCGAAGGCTATTTCATTCGTGCCTTCAAGCAGGCCACCGGCAAAAGCCCCCACAGCTACCTGATCGACCGCCGCCTGGCCCGGGCTCGCGCATTGATGCGCGACTCCACGGCCAGCCTGTCGGAGATCGCCCTCGCCTGCGGCTTCAACTCTCAGGCGCACATGACCAGTGCGTTCAAACAGCGACTTGGCGTGAGTCCGGCGCAATTGCGCACAGGATCGCGTCACAATTCTTTCATCGGCAAAAAACGAAATCAGTGGTGAATTTTTTCGTGTCCACTTGTATCTGATCTGAAAGAAGCCGTGCCATCAAGGAGATGGCATCGGTCACGGCAAACCGCTCTGGCCCAAGCCTCTCCGGGCTTACCGGTTTGCATAAAGACAGATCAGATGCAGAGTGAATCCCATGGAATCAAAGGAAAGCGTCAGCCCGATCCGACTGAAAGACATCACCATTGTCGACGACGCCAAGATGCGCAAAGCCATTACGGCCGCCGCGCTGGGCAATGCAATGGAGTGGTTCGACTTCGGCGTCTATGGCTTCGTTGCCTACGTGCTCGGCAAGGTGTTTTTCCCCGGTGCCGATCCCGGTGTGCAGATGATCGCCGCACTGGCGACCTTCTCGGTGCCGTTCCTGATCCGGCCGCTGGGCGGCCTGTTCTTCGGCGCACTGGGTGACAAGTACGGACGACAGAAAGTCCTGGCGGCGACCATCGTGATCATGTCGCTGAGCACCTTTGCCATCGGGTTGATTCCGTCCTATGCCTCGATCGGCATCTGGGCGCCGATCCTTCTGCTGCTGGCGAAAATGGCTCAAGGGTTTTCGGTCGGCGGCGAATACACCGGCGCCTCGATCTTCGTTGCCGAATATGCACCGGATCGCAAACGTGGATTCCTCGGCAGCTGGCTGGACTTCGGCTCCATCGCCGGTTTTGTCCTCGGCGCGGGTGTGGTGGTGTTGATTTCCACGATCATCGGCGAAGAAAAATTCCAGGAATGGGGCTGGCGACTGCCCTTCTTCCTCGCCCTCCCGCTGGGCATGATCGGGCTCTACCTGCGCCACGCGCTCGAAGAAACCCCGGCGTTCCAGCAACACGTCGAGAAGCTTGAACAAGGCGACCGCGAAGGTCTGGCCAGCGGCCCGAAAGTGTCGTTCAAGGAGGTCGCGACCAAGCACTGGCGCAGCCTGATGACTTGCATCGGCGTGGTGGCGGCGACCAATGTCACCTACTACATGCTGCTCACCTACATGCCGAGTTACCTGTCGCACAACCTGCACTACAGCGAAAATCGCGGGGTGCTGATCATCATCGCGATCATGGTCGGCATGCTGTTCGTTCAGCCTGCGATCGGCTTCATCAGCGACAAGATCGGCCGTCGTCCCTTCATCATCTGCGGCAGTGTCGGTCTGTTCATCCTCGCGATTCCAGCGTTCATGCTGATCAACAGCGGCAAGATCGGCCTGATCTTTTCCGGATTGCTGATACTGGCCGTGCTGCTCAATTTCTTCATTGGCGTCATGGCCTCGACGCTGCCAGCGATGTTCCCGACCCACATCCGTTACAGCGCGCTGGCCGGGGCGTTCAACGTCTCGGTGCTGATCGCCGGCCTGACCCCGACCGTCGTGGCCTGGCTGGTGGAAGGTACGCAGAATCTGTACATGCCCGCCTACTATCTGATGGTGACTGCCGTGATCGGACTGATGACCGGGCTGACGATGAAAGAAACCGCGAACAAACCCCTGCGAGGCGCGGCACCGGCGGCTTCCGACATAGAGGAAGCGCGGGAGCTGTTGCAGGAGCACCACGACAACATCGAACAGAAGATCGAAGACATCGACGCCGAGATCGCCGAACTGCAAGCCAAACGCGAGCATCTGGCGCAGCAGCATCCGCGAATCGAATAACGATATAAGGCGTTGATCGGGCAACAGGGTGGAATTCAAACGCCCTTCTGTGGTGTTCTGTTCGTCAGGAGCCGGTCGTTTTTTCTGCCGGCTCACGCCCATTCAGCAGCTGACGATGAGGTTCGCTTCATGAGCAAAACGCCTTACGTACCACCCAGGGTCTGGACACACAGCGCGCCGTCCGGCGGCCAGTTCGCCAACATCAATCGCCCGATTGCCGGGCCGACCCACGACAAGGCATTGCCCGTCGGCAAGCACCCGTTGCAGCTGTATTCGCTGGCCACGCCCAACGGCGTCAAGGTCACCATCCTGCTCGAAGAGTTGCTGGCGCTGGGGCACACCGGGGCCGAATACGACGCCTGGTTGATCCGCATCGGCGAAGGCGATCAATTTTCCAGCGGCTTTGTCGAGATCAACCCGAACTCCAAGATCCCGGCGCTACTGGATCGTGGCGTGGAGCCGGCCATCCGGGTTTTCGAGTCCGGCTCGATCCTGCTTTACCTCGCCGAAAAATTCGGCGCCTTCCTGCCCACCGACATCGCCGGTCGCACTGAAACCCTGAACTGGCTGTTCTGGCAAATGGGCTCGGCGCCCTACCTGGGTGGTGGTTTCGGGCATTTTTACGCCTACGCGCCGGACAAACTCGAATACCCGATCAACCGCTTCACCATGGAAACCAAGCGTCAGCTGGATGTGCTCGACCGGCGCCTGGCTGAAAACCCTTATCTTGCCGGTGACAACTACACCATCGCCGACATCGCGGTCTGGCCGTGGTACGGGCAACTGGTGCGCAACAATGTGTACGGGGCGGCCGAGTTCCTGTCGGCTCATGAATACACTCATGTCCAGCGCTGGGCCGAGGAGATCGCCAACCGGCCTGCGGTCATTCGTGGGCAGCGCGTCAACCGCACCTGGGGCGATGAAGCGAGCCAGGTACCGGAACGACATGAGGCTGCTGATCTGGGCTGAGCAACCCACGCAACCCGCACCCGATAACAAAAACCAAGGGGCACCCATCGTTCATGAACATTCTCTACGACGAGCAGGTCGACGGCGCCCTGCCGGACGTCGACAAAGCGGCGCTGTTGCAGGCATTGCACACCCAGTGGCCGACGCTGGAAGTCCTGCATCAGCGCGAGGATCTCGCACCGTACGAATGTGACGGATTGTCCGCCTACCGCACCGCGCCGTTGCTGGTGGTCCTGCCCCGGCATCTCGATGAGGTGCAGGGTATTTTGCGAATCTGTCATGAGAGAAACGTGCCGGTGGTGGCCCGGGGTGCAGGCACCGGGTTATCCGGCGGGGCGTTGCCTCTGGAGAAAGGCGTGCTGCTGGTGATGGCGCGCTTCAACAACATCCTGCACATCGACCCCGACGCCCGCACGGCACGCGTTCAGCCCGGCGTTCGCAATCTGGCGATTTCCCAGGCCGCCGCTCCGTTCGGTCTGTATTACGCGCCGGATCCGTCCTCGCAGATTGCCTGCTCCATCGGCGGCAATGTGGCGGAAAATGCCGGCGGCGTGCATTGCCTCAAGTACGGCCTGACCGTGCACAACCTGCTCAAGGTCGAGATCCTGACCGTCGAGGGCGAACACCTCACGCTCGGCTCCGATGCGCTCGATTCCCCCGGTTTCGACTTGCTGGCGCTGTTCACCGGTTCCGAAGGCCTGCTGGGCGTCATCACCGAAGTCACGGTCAAACTGCTGCCCAAACCTCAGACAGCCAAAGTCTTGCTGGCCGCATTCGATTCCGTGGAAAACGCCGGCCGCGCCGTGGCTGACATCATCGCCGCGGGGATCATTCCCGGAGGCCTGGAAATGATGGACAACCTGGCCATCCGCGCCGCCGAGGACTTCATCCACGCCGGCTACCCGGTGGACGCCGAAGCCATTTTGCTCTGTGAACTCGATGGCGTCGAAGCCGACGTCCACGATGACTGCATCCGCGTCCGCCAGGTGCTGGAGAACGCCGGCGCGACGGAAGTGCGTCAAGCCAGGGACGAGGCCGAGCGCGTGCGTTTCTGGGCCGGACGCAAGAATGCCTTCCCGGCCGTGGGGCGCTTGTCGCCGGACTATTACTGCATGGACGGTACCATCCCGCGCCGCGAACTGCCCGGCGTGCTGCAAGCCATTGCGCAGTTGTCCGCCGAATACGGCTTGCGGGTGGCCAACGTGTTCCATGCCGGCGACGGCAACATGCACCCGTTGATTCTGTTCGACGCCAATCAACCCGGCGAGCTCGAACGCGCCGAAACCCTGGGAGGCAAAATCCTTGAGTTGTGCGTGAAGGTCGGCGGCAGCATCACCGGCGAGCACGGCGTGGGCCGGGAGAAAATCAACCAGATGTGCGCGCAGTTCAACAACGACGAGTTGACCCTGTTCCACGCCGTCAAAGCCGCGTTCGACCCCGGCGGTCTGCTCAATCCGGGCAAGAACATCCCGACGTTACACCGCTGCGCCGAATTCGGCGCCATGCATATTCACGCCGGACAACTGCCCTTCCCCGAGCTGGAGCGTTTCTGATGGTCCGAGAAAAGGATGTCGACGACAGCATCGCGCTGCTCGATCAGGTCAATCAGGCATTGCAGGACGCAACGCCACTGCGGATTCAGGGCGCCAACAGCAAGGCGTTTCTGGGGCGGATCGTTGCCGGAGAAATCCTCGACACCCGCACCCATCGCGGCATCGTCAGCTACGACCCGACCGAACTGGTGATCACCGCGCGTTGCGGCACTCCACTGGCCGAGCTGTTGGCGGTGCTGGACGCTTCACAACAGATGTTGCCGTGCGAACCACCGGCCTTCGCCGACGACGCGACGGTGGGCGGGATGATCGCCAGCGGACTGTCAGGCCCGCGGCGCCCGTGGTCGGGGTCGGTGCGGGATTTCGTACTCGGCACGCGGATCATCACCGGCCACGGCAAGCATCTGCGCTTTGGCGGTGAAGTCATGAAAAACGTCGCCGGTTATGACCTGTCGCGGCTGATGGCCGGCAGTTACGGCTCGCTGGGGGTAATCACCGAAGTCTCGCTCAAGGTCCTGCCCAAACCGCGCGAGTGCCTTAGCATCAGCCTGGAAATGGACAGCGAGCGGGCCTTGCTGCGTATGGCCGAGTGGGGTCAACAGCCGCTGCCGATCAGCGCCGCCTGCCACGATGGGCAGCGCCTGCACTTGCGTCTGGAGGGTGGCGAAGGCTCCGTGGCCGCAGCCCGTGATCGCCTCGGTGGCGAAATGCTCGATGGCGCTTATTGGTCAGATCTGAATGAACAGCGCCTGGATTTTTTTGATGAGGACCAGCCCCTGTGGCGCCTGTCGGTGCCGAACAACACCCCGCCGCTGGCCTTGGCCGGTGTACAAATGCTCGACTGGGGCGGCGCCCAGCGTTGGCTCAAGTCAGGAGCCGAGGCGGCACTGATTCGCAAGGTGGTTTCGGCCGTCGGCGGGCATGCGACCTGCTACAGCCATGGTTTGATCGACGCGCCGTTCCATCCCCTGCCGCCCGCCCTCCTGCACTATCACCGCCGCCTCAAGCAGCAACTTGACCCTCAGGGCATCTTCAACCCCGGTCGTCTGTACGCGGAGCTTTGAGCCATGCAAACCACTCTCAGCGAAGAAGCCCGACAACTGCCTCGCGCCGAAGAAGCCGAAAGCATCCTGCGCACTTGCGTGCACTGCGGCTTCTGCAACGCGACCTGCCCGACCTATCAGTTGCTCGGCGACGAGCTCGACGGCCCACGGGGTCGCATCTACCTGATCAAACAGGTGCTGGAAGGCAACGAAGTTACCCGCAAGACCCAGCTGCACCTGGATCGTTGCCTGTCCTGCCGCAATTGCGAAACCACCTGCCCCTCGGGTGTGGACTATCACAACCTGCTCGACATCGGCCGCGCCGTGGTTGATGCCGCTGTGCCGCGCCCCATTGGTCAACGTGTGTTGCGGGCAGGTTTGCGTGGTGTGGCACCGAATCCCGGACTGTTCAAAGGACTGGTCAGCGCTGGCCAGATCTTCCGCGCGCTGCTGCCTGATAGCCTGCAAGCCAAACTGCCGCGCAGCACCTCTGCAATCGCACCCCGCCCGGTAACGCGGCATGCCCGTCAGGTGCTGATGCTCGAAGGCTGCGTCCAACCGGGTTTGTCGCCCAACACCAACGCGGCGGCAGCACGGGTGCTGGATCGATTGGGGATCAGCATTACACCGGCGCGAAATGCCGGCTGTTGTGGCGCCGTGGACTATCACCTCGACGCCCAGGCCACCGGACTTGACCGCGCCCGCCAGAACATCGATGCGTGGTGGCCGGCCATCGAACAAGGCGCCGAAGCCATCGTGCAGACCGCCAGCGGTTGCGGCGCGTTCATCAAGGATTACGGACACCTGCTGTGCACCGATCCGGCCTATGCCGAAAAGGCGAAAACCGTGAGTGCGCTGGCGAAAGATCTGGTGGAAGTGTTGCGTGAGGAACCGCTCGAGTCCCTTGGTATTCATGCCGATCAGCGCTTGGCGTTCCACTGCCCCTGTACCTTGCAACACGCACAGAAACTCGGCGGCGCAGTGGAATCGGTGCTGACCCGGCTGGGCTTCAACCTCACGACCGTGCCGGACGCCCATCTGTGCTGTGGCTCGGCAGGCACCTATTCGATAACCCAACCGGCGCTGGCCCGGCAACTGCGCGACCAAAAGCTCAACGCCCTGGAAAGCGGTCATCCGGACATCATCGCCACCGCCAATATCGGCTGCCAGACCCACCTCGACGGCGCGGGACGCACGCAGGTCAAGCACTGGATCGAGCTGGTGGATGCAGGGTTGCCCTTGGTGAGCGAGGCGTAGGATTGCTGGCGGGGGGCAAACGATGGGCGAAAAAAAACCGCCTTTGCGGGGCGGTTTTTCGGCAAGCCTCAGTTTGCGGCTGGGGCCTGTTGTGTCTCACGGACAGAACTGACGTGCCGGAATACTATTAATCTTTGGTCTTCGTTGCAACGTTATTTTGCGTCCTATCCGAAGATAAGGAAGACTCTGGTGGACGTTTACCATCCCAAAACATGCTGACAGAAATAACGAATTACAAAACATACCAAATCTATATCCAGGATCCTCAAGATCCCGCCGCAAGACAGGTTAATATGCCAGCGCTCACTCGCCAGTACATCCGTGAGGTTTGGCTGGAACCATAACGGTTTCATGCCCTTCGACACGGTTTTGCACCCGTGCCGGAATGATGGCTCGGAGGGATCACAACCGGCCGCCTCATGGACAGAACTGACATTTATGTCCGAAGGCACACATGGTCCGGTAAGTGCGCTGGAGGTTTGGCCCCCGACCTGGAGGCCAAAACGTATGAAGCTTTTGCTGCGTACGCTGAGCCTCGTATGGAGATCGTTTCAAGCGTTTCGCTTTTACGAGTTCCTGCGAGACCACTTTGACAACCTGAAGTAACGGTTGTCGATACGGGAAAAAGCCCGTTTTGGCTTCGGCTGAAACGGGCTTTTTTTGTCTTCAAATACTGTCATTTGTATGATTTTAATAAAATTTTCCCTTCTCAGCTGTAAGGCATTTCACTGACACCTGTCATCCCGACATCCCCCTCACCGTCAGTTATGAGCTAATAGCCCCTTCATTAAACCGTCGCTGAAACGTTGTACTAGGATAGGATCCAATTTCCTGATTCGCTGTCGCCGGGCATGGAGCTGTTTTCCGGTGGTTCAGGAACACGAGTACCACACTGCAACTCATGGATGAACGACATGAACTCACAGCTGTTTCCTCACATTGGCAAGGTCATCGCCAGCACTGGCAGCCGACATTTCCCACGGATGCTGCACGACCTGATCCTGACCCAACTGGCGGTGGACGCCACGCACATCCGGCAGATGCGCGTGGAACCGGTCGGACGCGCACAGCCGCGCAGTGAGCCCGAATGCGTCAAGGAAGCATCCTTGCTGGCTGAAACGGTGTATTCCGAGTTGAGCACTCTGCCGAGTGCCAATGAATTGCCCACTCCCGAACCCTCGACGGTCACCGACGCCTCGCAATTGCATCTGACCCGGCGCAAGGACGGTTACCGCTATGTGATCTCGGTCTACCGGTGCGGCCCGTCAAAACGCTTTTCCGCCCACGAGCGCAGTTTGTTGCAGGACATTTCTCCAGTGCTGCTGCCGATGGTCGAGAAACACATCAACGCCCTGCAACCGGCGAACACTGACGCCCAGGGACAATCTCAGGAGCAATCGGACTCAACCCTGCTGGGCCTGGAAACCCTGCGCCTGCGCTTTTGCGAGCGCGTGGAGCAACTGGGGCTGAGCCTGTCGAACCGCGAAATGGAAGTGTGTGTCGGCCTGCTCGCCGGGCGCACCGCGCCTGAACTGGCCGAGCAGTTGCAACTGAAGGTCAACACCGTGGAGAGCTACCTCAAACGCGCCGCGATCAAACTGGGTATCAGCGGCCGTCACTCGCTGATGCGCTGGATGTACTCGCCAAAGGACTGCCCCGCAGCCTGCGGCCCGTCGAACGCGGCCTGACGGTTCACACGCCTGTAACGAAACCGCCCTCCTGCAAAGGACGGCGGTTTTTTTTGCACCCGTTTCAATCCCGGGCCAACGCCTCGATCGGATCGAGCCGCGACGCATTGCGCGCCGGCACGAAGCCGAACACGATGCCGATCAGGGTCGAGCAAAGCACAGCAGTGAGCACCGAGGTCAGCGAGAACACCATTTCCCATTCTTTGATGAACAGCGAGAACAAGTGGCCGATGGCGTAACTCAACGAGATACCGATGGCGCCACCCAGCAGGCAGACCATCACCGCCTCCACCAGAAACTGCTGGCGAATGTCAGACTGCCGAGCCCCGACCGCCATGCGGATGCCGATTTCACGGGTACGCTCGGTGACCGACACCAGCATGATGTTCATCACGCCGATGCCGCCCACGACCAGTGAAATCACTGCAATCAGCGACAGCAACAAGGCCAGTGAGCGGCTGGTTTTCTGTACGGTCTGCATCACGCTGTCGAGGTTGTTGGTGAAGAAATCCTTGGTGCCGTGGCGTTGCAGCATCAGCTTGTTGACGTTGTCTTCCACCACCTTGCTCGGCTGGCCGTCCTTGATCCGCACACTGATGCTGTCCAGATAACGCTGGCCCAACAGTCGGCCGGCGGCGGTTTCATAGGGCACCCAGACGTTGAGCGACTTGCTCGACGAGAAGATGTTCTTGTTCTCCGCCGCCACACCGATCACGGTGCACGGCAGGTTACCGATAAGGATCACCTGCCCCAGCGGATCAACCCCTTCGCCGAACAATCGATGGCGGGTGTTGTGATCGATCACCACCACTTGCGCCTGACGCCTTGCATCGCTTTCGCTGAACGGGATGCCCGACTCCATCTTGATCCCGCGCACCTGGAAGTACAGATCGCTGACGCCGTTGACCTGCGCATCGAGGTCGATGTTGCGGTAACGCAGCAACAGATTGCGCCCGACCACCGGCGTGGCACTGTCGACGTAGTAGAGCTGATTGAGCGCCGTCACATCCGCCGGCACCAGGGTTTCGATGGCAGCCGAACGGCTGTCGCCGAAACTGGTGCCGGAATAGATATCGATGGTGTTGCTGCCGATGGCCTGGATGTCTTTCAGGACATAGCGCTTGGCCCCTTCGCCGATGGCCGAAATCGACACCACCGAGGTGATGCCGATGACGATCCCGAGCATGGTCAGCAAGGTGCGCATCCGATGGGAGATCAGCGCGACCCAGGCCATGTTGAACGCTTCCTTGAACAACCCGAGGCTGGCCACCAGACGCCGCGCCGCCGTGGACTTGGGCGGCACTGCGTCCTCATTGGTCAGCGCCGTGGTGTCGCGCTCGTTGCGGCGGTCGCTGAGGATTTCGCCGTCGCTGACTTCGATGATGCGCTCGGCGTTGGCCGCGACCTTGGGGTCGTGGGTCACCAGAATCACCGTGTGCCCGGCGGCGTGCAGCTCCAGCAGAATACGCATCACCTCTTTGCCGCTGGTGGTGTCGAGTGCGCCGGTCGGTTCATCGGCGAGGATCACTTCGCCGCCGTTCATCAAGGCCCGGGCGATACTGACGCGCTGCTGCTGACCGCCCGACAGTTGGCTCGGACGATGAGTCAGGTGCCCTTCCAGCCCCAGCCGTGCCAGCAGCTCACGGGCCCGGGCATGACGCTGCGGTTCCGGTGTGCCGGCGTATATTGCCGGCATTTCGACGTTGTGCATCGCACTCAGATGCGGCAGCAGGTGGTAGCGCTGGAAGATGAAACCGAAGTAATCACGGCGCAGTTCGGCCAGCGCCTGATTATCCAGGTCGCGGGTTTCCCGGCCGTTGATCTTGTAGCTGCCGGCCGTGGCGTAGTCGAGGCAGCCGAGGAGGTTCATCAGGGTTGATTTGCCGGAGCCCGAGGCGCCGATGATCGCCACCATTTCCCCGGCATTGATCGTCAGGTCGATGTTCTTCAGCGCCAGAAATTCACGGTCGCCCGCGGTGAAACTGCGGCTGATGCCGGTCAGTTGCAGCAGAGGTTCGGTCATGCTCATGCCCCTGCCACTTTCGACACCGGATCACCGATCACCACCCGGTCGCCTTCGGCCAGACCACCGTTGACCTGCACCTTGACGTTGTTGTTGATCCCGGTCTGTACGTTGCGCGACTGCGCCTGGCCCTTCGCGTCCAGCACCCGCACCGGAAAACTGCCATCGTTGTTGCGCGGGCCCAGCGCGGCCACCGGAATCGTCAACACCGATTTGGCGGTGTCGAGCACTACCCGCACCTGGGCCGTCATGGAAATGCGCAAGCGGTGATCAGGGTTCGGCACCTCGAACAGCGCGTTGTAGAACACCGCCGTGTTCTGTTTTGGCGTGCCGGCGGGCGGGGTTTCGAGGAAGTTCTGCGGCGCCGGCTCAGTGCCGCGCAGCTTGCCGTAATAACGCTTGTCCTCGCCCAGAATGGTGAAATACACCTCCTGCCCCGGCGCGATGTGTATGACATCCGCCTCCGACACCTGAGCCTTGACGGTCATGGTGTCCAGATCCGCCAGTTTCAGCAGGATCGGCGCCAGTTGGTTGGCGATCACGGTCTGGCCTTCCTGAGTCACGATGCCCACCACGTCGCCGTCGATGGGCGCGACGATCCGCGTGTAGGCCAGATTGACCTTGGCGGTGTCGATCTGGATATGCGCGCTCTTGATTTGCGCATCCAGCGACAACAGATTGGCCTGCTGCACTTCGTAGTTCGATTGTGCGGTTTCAAAATCCTGCCGCGAGATCGAGGCATCCTCCTGCAGGTTCTGATAGCGCTCGTAGATCGCCTTGGTCTGCCGGAGCTGAGCCTGAGTCGCCCGGCGCTGGGCTTGCAGGTTTTCCTCATCGACCTGAGCCTGACGCAGGGTGTTCTGCAGCACCAACGGGTCGATTTCCGCCAGCCACTGGCCTTTCTTGACCTTGTCGCCGACCTTGACCTTGAGCGACTTCAACTGCCCCGAGACCTGGGCACCAACATCCACCTGTTTGATGCCCTCCAGCAAACCGGTGGCCAACACTGCGTTTTCAATGTCACCGCGTTCGACCGTGGCGGTCAGGTATTGCGGTGCTTCGGCCGGTGCCTGCACCGTGTAGAAGACCAACCCGGCCACCAGCGTCAACGCGATTCCCAGACCGACTTTGCGCAACTTCGACTGTTCCATAAATGACCACAATTCCGTTCAGGGTTGAGCCCGGCCAGCGGCCGGGTTCCAGGATAAAGACTTCAATCAGGACAACACTTGGCCAGCCACCACCGTCAACCCGTCATGCCACCACGCCGCGAGACTGAAGACGTTGGGCGCCTTGAGAATCGTGAAGTGGTTGCCAGGGCCGTACCACACCGCCAGATCCCTGGCCTCGCGCTGCCAGCCTTCGAGCATTGCAACCTGTTCGCGCTGGTTGCCCGACGCATCCAGCATCGGGTCGTCCACCAGCGCCAGACGCACCGGCCCGGTGTAGGCCAGAGCCGGCCGATAGACCGTGCGCAGCGCGGTGGCGAACGTGCGCACCGGGCCCTGCATCGCATCGGTTGACGCACGTTCAGACAGCACACCCGCGTGCACCATCCCGTCATGCAGCAGGCGCATTTGCGTGGTGTCGTCAGCTTCGGCGAAGGCCAGCGCATCAATGCCCAAAGACTTGCCGCTGGACAGTTGCAGCGACTCGATCAGTCGCAGCAGCGCTGCCGTGGTGGTGTAAGGCTTGCCCACCACGCTGTTGCCGCCCGGCGATTCGCTGTCGATCAGGGTCAGGGACGCCACCTCGCGCCCCGCAGCCTGCAACTGCGCCGCCATGGCGTACGCCACCCAGCCACCGAACGAATGCCCGATCAGATGCACCGGCCCTTGCGGGTACAACTGCTCAAGCGCCCGCAGGTAGAACATGGCGGCACTTTCGACCCGACTGTGCGGCACCGTCGCGCCGTCGAGGCCCCGGGGTTGAAGCCCGTAAATCGGCCACTCCGGCCCCAGCGCCTCGGTCAGATGGATAAACCCGGTGACACTGTCACCGGCCCCCGGCACACAGAAAATCGGCGCATGCCCGGTGTAGCCGGTCTGGATCGTCAACAACGGCTGATACGCCCGGGATTCGACCACTGCCGATACCTGCAATGCCTGACTCAGCGCCTGACCGAGCACGTGCACATGCGGCGCCTGCATCATGCTTTGGTGATCGCCCGGCACGTCGATGCAATGCAGGAGCGTGGCCGGCACCTCGTCCGCCCAGCCCAGGGTCGGATGACGACGAGACAGCTCTGTCGGATGCTCCTGCGCCCGGAACAGATGCAACGGGATGCCCAATGGATTGATCCGGTAATGCGCCAGCGCATGCCCGTGGGCGACCTCGCGGTCGAGGTAATGCCAGAGGTCTTGAGGCGCGGCGGCGGCCATGTCCGGGTGCAGCAATTGCTCCTCCCGGCAGCGCTGCAACAGCGGCTGGAAGTCGATCTGCTCCAGCTCGGTCTGCAACACCGCCAGATGCGCCAGCGCGGCTTGTCCCGCGTCGCCAAGAGAGGCCTGGTACATCGTGCAGTGCTGCAACAACTGGCGCTTGTGCGCATGCTCGTCGCTCCAGCGCGCCTTGCCCTGGTCGGTCAGGCGCGGCACGAAACTGTCAATCAGACCGACGAAGGACACTGCCTCATCCATACCGAGCAACTGCATCGCCACTTCATAGGCCAGCACCCCGCCAAACGACCAGCCGGCCAGACGATAAGGCCCTTGCGGCTGCACCGAACGGATGATCTCCACCATGCGCGCCGCCATACATTCCATGGTGCGCAGCGGTGCCTTGCCGAACGGGATGCCCGGCAGGCCGTAGATCGGGAAATCGCCCTCGATGTGCAGGCCCAGCGCCGGGAAGTAAGCGTCCATCCCGCTGAACTCATGCATCAGGAACAACGGCGTATCTGCGCCACCAGCCCGCACCACGACCAGCCCGTCATCCTGCTGTTCTGCGCCTGTGCGCTGGCTGAGCAACGTGCCGAGCGACTCGATGCTGGCGTGCTGGAACAGCTCGGCCAGCGTCACCTCCAGGCCGTTCTGTTGCATCAGGTTGACCAGACGAATCGCCAGCAACGAATGCCCGCCCAGCTCGAAGAAGTTGTCGTGACGACCAACCTGCTCGACCTGCAACACCTCGGCCCACAACTGAGCGAGGGTTTCCTCGAGCGGATTGGCCGGGGCTTCATAGGTACGACTGAGTAGTGCATCCTGCGTCGGAACTGGCAACGCCTTGCGGTCGACCTTGCCGTTGTTGTTCAGCGGCAACGCGTCGAGCTGCACCCAGGCCGACGGCACCATGTATTCCGGCAGACGTGCTTGCAATTGACCGCGCAGGCTGGCGCTGTCGATGCCCTCTTCGGCGGTGAAATACGCCACCAGACGCAGCGGCTCCTGACCGTCCTGGCGGGCCAGCACGATGGCTTCCTTGACCCCTTCGCAGTTCAGCAGGCGGTTTTCGATTTCCCCCAGTTCGATGCGGAAGCCACGAATCTTCACCTGATCGTCGTTACGACCGATGCATTCCAGTTGCCCCGGTGCGAGCCAGCGTGCGAGGTCGCCGGTGCGGTACAGCAACGCGCCCGGTTGATCGCCGAACGGGTCTTGCAGGAATTTCTCGGCGGTCAGGTCCGGGCGATTGAGGTAACCCAGCGCCACGCCTTGCCCGCCGATGTACAACTCGCCGGTGACGCCCATCGGTACCGGTTGCTGGCGGGCATCGAGTACATAGACCTGGGTGTTGGAGATCGGGCCGCCAATCGGCACGCTGTCGGCATCGTCCGCCACTTCGCGCACTTCGAAAGTAGTCGCGTAGGTAGTGGTTTCGGTCGGGCCGTAGCAGTGGACAATGCGCAGGTTCGGCGCCTCGGCCAGCAAGCGGCGGAAGGCTGCCGGGTCGGCGCGTTCGCCACCGCACAACACCATGCGCAGGCCTTTGAGGGCCTCGGGGATCAGTTGCACGTACTGGTTGAACAGTGCGGTGGTGACGAACAGGATCGTCGCACCGGTGTTGGCCAGTTCACGTCCAAAGGCTTGTGGATCGAGCAAGGTCGCGTGATCGATTACCACCACGCGCCCGCCATTGAGCAACGGCCCCCAGACATCCATGGTGCTGGCGTCGAACGCCGGGTTGGAGGCAAACGCCACACAGTCCTGCGCATTGAAATCCGCATAACCGTTGTTGATCACCAGCCGACCGATCGCCCGGTGCGGCACCATCACTCCTTTCGGCGTGCCGGTGGAGCCGGAGGTGTACATGATGTAGGCCAGCGATTCCGAGGACTGCGGCAGATCCGGGTTGTGCGTCGGTTGCGCATCAAGCTTCAGCACATCCAGATCGATCCGGCGTACGGCGTAATCAACCGTTTCAGTGCTGAAGGTCAACAGCGCTTTCGCCCCGCAGTCCTCGACCATGAACGCCTGACGCTCGGCCGGTGCGTTGATGTCCAGCGGCACATACGCCGCCGCGCACTTGCCGATGGCCAGTTGCGCGATCAGCAGATCCAGCGAGCGTGGCAGCAGGATCGCCACATGATCGCCCGGTTGCACACCTTGGCCGATCAAGTGATGGGCCAGGCGATTGGCCCGCTCATTCAACTCAAAGTAGCTCAGCGATTGCGCACCATGCACGGCTGCCACCGCTTGCGGATGCTTCGTCACCTGCTGTTCGAACAGACGATGAACCGTCAACGTCGCCGGGTAATCCCGTTGAGTGGCGTTGAACTCGACCAGCAGTTGCCGCCGCTCATCCCGCGGCAGGATCGACAACTGATCGATGCCCAGTTGCGGCGTCCGCTCCAGCGCCTGCAACAAGCTGTCGACCGCAAGATCCATGTAGTCGCAGATCCGCTCGGCGTCGATCCCGGACGTGGTCAACGCGGTCAGGCTGAAGTCTTCGCCCAGGTCATCGACGCTCAGGCTCAGGCGATAGTTGCTGTGTTCTTCGGCATTGAGCAACTGCATGCCCTGCCATGCCGCCACGACTTCGTCGGACGGCGTACCCCCGCCGCCACTGTGGCGGTAATTGAACAACGCATTGAACAGCGGCGACCCCGGGGCCATGGCGCTGCAACGTTGCACCAGCGCCAGCGGCGCGTGTTCGTGATGCAGCAAGCGGTTCAAGCGCTGATGGGTTGCCAGCGCCGCTTCTTTCACCGATTGCCCGTCCAGATCGATGCGCAGCGGCAGCGTGTTGATGAACACGCCCAGCGCCCGTTCGGCACCTTCACCGCCGTGCAACCGGCCGAGCATGACGGTGCCGAACACCACGTTTTCACGCCCCGACAGTTGTCCCAGCACACTGGCCCAGGCCAGGTGCATCAGGCTGGCGGCGCTGATGCCCAGGCGCCTGGCCTTGGCCCTGACCCGCTGGCTCAGCGCGGTGTTCAGCAGCCGCTGCGCATGCCCGTTACCGCTGTCCGCGACAGAACTCTGGCCATACGGCAGGGTCGGTTCGTCGATATCGCCGAGCATGTCACGGAAGAACGTCTCATGTTCCTCTTCGCTCAGCCCCGAGCGAGTACGGGCGACATAGGTGCGATAAGGCACCGGTTCGGCCAGTTGCCGCACCTGGCCGAGCAGGACTGCCTGCATCTCGTGGCGCAGAACCTCGAGCGCAATGTGGTCCATGACCAGGTGATGGAACAGCAGCAGCGCCACCACGCGCCGATTGACCGCGTCCCAGCCGTGCACCACTCGCATCAATGGCGCCTGTGTGACGGCCATGCGGTATTGCCGGGTATCGAACCGACTGCGCAACTGATCGAGTGCATCAGTTTCGCCAGCATCCAGCTCCACCGTTTCACACACCAGCGACGCCTGACGCCAGACCACTTGCACCGGCTCTTGCAGACCGTCCCAGAACAGCGACGTGCGCAGGATGTCATGGCGCTCGATCACGGCCTGCAAGGCTTCGGCAAACACCCTCAGGCGTGACTCATTGGCAAAGGCGAACTGCGCCTGCAACACATACGGATCGCCCTGGGGTGCCGACAAGTGATGGAACAGGATGCCGGCCTGCAGCGGCGCCAGCGGGTAAATGTCCTGCACGTTGACCGCGCCGCCGGGAATGCTGGCGACAATGCGGTCGATGGCGGGCTGATCCAGTGCAACCAGTGGCAGCATGTCCGGGGTGATGTGTTTGCAGTCCGGTGCAATCCGGTTGGCCGGGATTTCGCTCTCCGTCTCATCGCCGACCGCGGCGGCCAGTGCGGCGAGCGTCGGCTGGCTGAACAGCACACGCACATCAGCCGTCAGCCCGACGTGGCGCATCCGCGCCACCAGGTTGACTGCCATCAGCGAGTGTCCGCCCAGTTCGAAGAAGTTGTCGTGGCGCCCTACTCGCTCCACCTTGAGCAGTTCGGCCCACAACCCTGCGAGGAGAATTTCCACTTCGCCGACCGGGGCTTCGTATTCGCGGGCAATGACTGCACTCTGATCTGGCGCGGGCAAGGCCTTGCGGTCGAGTTTGCCGTTGGGACTCAGCGGCAACGCCTCCAGATGCACGAACACTGCGGGCACCATGTAATCCGGCAGGTGCTCGAGCAAGTGACCGCGCAGCACGTCGATTTCCAGACGTGCGCCGGTGTAGTAGGCGACAAGGCGCTTGTCTCCCGGCACGTCTTCGCGGGCCAGCACCGCCGCTTCCTGCACACCGCCGATGTCGGTCAGGCGAGACTGGATTTCACCGAGTTCGATGCGCAGGCCACGGATCTTCACCTGATCGTCGTTGCGGCCCAGGTATTCGATGTTGCCGTCGGCCAGATAACGGGCGACGTCGCCGGTACGGTACATCCGGCCGTTTGGCTGGAATGGATCCTGAAGGAAACGTTCGGCGCTGAGTTCAGGACGATTCAGGTAACCGCGAGCCACTTGTACCCCGCCGATGTACAGCTCGCCGACCACGCCTTGCGGCACCGGTTGCTGCTGGGCATCGAGGATGTACATGCGGGTGTTGGCGATTGGTTTGCCGATGGGCGTGTTGTCTGGCGTTAGCTCCAACGGCCCGGCGCAATCCCATGCGGTAACGTCCACTGCCGCTTCGGTCGGGCCGTACAGGTTGTGCAAGCCGCTGCCCGGTAATTGCTGCTTGAAGCGCCGCACCAGACTGCCCGGCAACGCTTCACCGCTGCACATCACCTGACGTAAACCGTTGCAACGTGCGGTGTCACCGTGAGCGAGGAACACGTCGAGCATCGACGGCACGAAGTGCAGCGTGGTGATGCGTTCGCGCTCGATCACTTCGCTCAGATAGAGCGGATCCTTGTGACCGCCCGGACGCGCCATCACCAGTCGGGCGCCGGTCATCAGTGGCCAGAAGAACTCCCAGACCGAGACGTCGAAACTGAACGGGGTTTTCTGCAGCACCACGTCCTCAGCCGTCAGGCGATAAGCGTCCTGCATCCACAGCAAGCGGTTGACCACCCCGCTGTGCTCGTTGATCACGCCTTTCGGCTGGCCGGTGGAACCGGAGGTGTAGATCACATAGGCCGTGTGTTGCGGAGTCAGTCCGTCGACGGACAAGTTATCCGCCGACAACGATTGCCAGGTGTTGCGATCCAGATCGACCACCGGCACCGCGACCTCACCCAACAACCCGCGAGTCGAACCCTGCACCAACACCGCCGACGGCGCGCTGTCCTCCAGCATGTAGGCCAGACGTTCCAGCGGATACGCCGGATCCAGCGGCACATAACCGCCACCGGCCTTCAGAATCGCCAGCAACCCGACCACCATCTCCAGCCCCCGCTCGACGCAGATCGCCACCCGCGCATCCGGGCCAACGCCCAGTCCGCGCAAGTGATGCGCCAAACGGTTGGCCCGAGCGTTCAGCTCGGCATAGCTCAGCCGCTGTTCGCCTGAGAGCACCGCCACAGCCTGCGGCGTGCGCAAGACCTGCGCTTCGAACAGACCGTGGATGCTCTGCTCCAGATCGTAATCAACGTCAGTGGCATTGAAGTCATGCAGCAAGTGCCGACGCTCATCCTCCGCCAGCACATCGACCTGCTCCAGCAACGCCTGATCGTTGCTGACCATGGCCCGCAACAACTGCTGCAAGTAACCGGCAAAACGCTGAACCGTCGATTCATCGAACAGCGCCGTAGCGTATTCCAGCGAACCCCGGATCACGCCTTGGGCCTCGCCCAACGTCAGCGACAGGTCGAACTTGGCAAAGTGGCTCGGCTCGGCCACACCTTCCAGCGTCAGGTCACCGAGGGCCAGCGTCGCACCACTGCCGCTGTCCCAGCTCAGCAATGTCTGGAACAAAGGGCTGTGTGACAGGCTGCGCACTGGCCGGGTAATTTCCACTACCTGCTCGAACGGCAGGTCCTGATGGGCCTGCGCCTCAAGGGTGCGGGCCTTGACCCGGGCCAGCAACGCCTCGACGGTGAGCGCGCCCGAAGTGTCGAGGCGCACGGCCAGCGTATTGACGAACAACCCGATCAGCCCTTCGATTTCCGCCCGGTTGCGATTGGCGACGGGCGAACCGATCACTACGTCCGATTGGCCGGACAAGCGACCGAGCAACATCGCCCACGCACTCATCACCGCCATGTAAGGCGTCACGCCGTGGCGTTGGCACAGCGCCTTGAGCCCGGCGCTCAAACGCTCATCCAGCCGGATGTCGACACTGCTGCCGGCGTAATCCTGCTGTGCCGAGCGTGGACGGTCGGTCGGCAGCATCAGCAAGGCCGGCGCACCGGCCAGGGTCTGCTGCCAGAAATCGCTCTGACGCTGCAAGACTTCACCGCTCAACCAGCGGCGCTGCCACACGGCGTAATCGGTGTATTGCAACGCCAACGGCGGTAGCGGATCGGCCTCGCCATGGCTGAACGCCTGATACAGCGCCATCAATTCGCGGGTCAGGACGCCCATCGACCAGCCATCGGAGATGATGTGGTGCAGGGTCAGCAGCAACACATGATGATCATCGGCCAGTCGCACCAGACGCCCGCGAATCAACGGGTCGTCCTGCAAATCGAACGGCCCCGAGGCTTCACCCTGAATCAGCGCGAGCAAGGCGTCGTCGGCTTGCGGGTGGTGGCGCAAATCTTCGACCCGCAGCAGCACACCGCTGTCGAGCGGCGCGATCAGCACCTGGGCTTCATCGTTGAACTGGGCGAAGCGGCTGCGCAGGGTTTCGTGACGCTCAACGATCCGCGCCAGTGCTCGTTGCAGGGCGGTTTCGTCGAGGCGACCGCGCAGGCGCAGGCCGAGGGGAATGTTGTAGGCGGTGTTGGCGCCTTCCAGTTGCGCCATGAACCACAACCGTTGTTGAGCGAACGATAACGGTAACGCGCCGTCCCGCGGCGCCGGCATGATCGGCGGTTGCGTGCAGCGCCCGGCCTGGGCCAGCACCTCGGCGACCGCTGACAGTTCGGCATTGGCGAACAGCTCAGCGAGCGTCAGTTCCACCCCCAGCCGCTGGCGCACCTGAGACAGCATGCGCATCGCCAGCAACGAATGACCGCCCAGCTCGAAAAAGTGATCCTGACGTCCGACCTGCTCAACTTGCAGCACGTCGGCCCAGATCTGCGCCAGAGTGGTTTCCAGTTCACCTTGCGGTGCTTGATAGTCGCGGGTGAACAAGGCGCTGCGATCCGGCATTGGCAAGGCCTTGCGGTCAACCTTGCCGTTGGCGGTCAGCGGCAGCGCGTCGAGCCTGACGAAGGCCGCCGGCACCATGTACTCCGGCAACTGGGTCAACAGGTGCGCCCGCAGTTCGGCCACGGCCAACGGTTCGACCTGTGCCTGCTCGGTGAAATACGCCACCAGCCGCACCTGGCCGGGCTCGTCTTCGCGGGCCACCAGCACCGCTTCCTGAATGCCGAGCAACTGATTGAGGCGGGTTTCGATTTCGCCCAGCTCGACCCGAACGCCACGGATTTTCACCTGATCGTCGTTGCGCCCCAGATACTCGATGGAACCGTCGGCGCGCCAGCGCGCCAGATCACCTGTGCGGTACATCCGGCCGTGATTGAACGGGTCACGCAGGAAACGTTCTTCGGTCAGATCCGCACGATTCAGGTAGCCCCGGGCCACACCGGCGCCACCCACATACAGCTCCCCCGCCACGCCGACAGGTACCGGGCGCTGCTGTTCATCGAGCAGGTACACCGTCGCGTTGGCGATCGGTTTGCCGATGTGCAGCGCCTGCCCCGCTTCGACAATGCCCGAGGTGGCGACCACCGTGGCCTCGGTCGGGCCGTAGTTGTTGACCACATCGAACGACTGCTGACGATTGAACTGACGCAGACGGTCGCCGCCAATCAGCAGTGTTCGCAGGGTCGGGTGTTCAAGGTTCTGGCTGAAGGCGTATTCGGCCACCGGTGTCGGCAGGAAGCTCACGTCCAGCGGCTGTGCGCGCCACCAGTCGAGCAACGCATCCACGTCTTCGCTGCCGTCGCGGGCCGGCGCCAGGTGCAGGGTCGCGCCGGCACACAGGGCCGGCCAGACTTCCCAAGCCATGGCGTCGAAGCCGAAACCGGCAAGGCTTGAAGTGTGGCGGCCGGCGCACAGATCGAACGCGCCGCAATGCCAGTCGACGAGGTTGCTCAAGGTGTGGTGTTCGACCATCACGCCCTTGGGCAAACCGGTGGAGCCCGAGGTGTAGATGACGTAGGCCAGGTGTTCGCTGGTCATGCCAGGCACCTGCGGATTGCCGGTCTCATTGTCCGGCCAGGTACGCAAATCCAGATCGATCACCGGTACATCAAGCGCCGGCAAGCGTTCACGCAAATCACTCAGGCACAGCACCGCCACGGGCGTACTGTCGTTCAGCAGATAGTGCAAACGCTCCGCCGGGTGCGCCGGATCCACCGGCACATAACCGGCCCCCGCCTTGAGAATGGCCACCAGCCCGACCAGTGTGTCGAGCCCGCGCCGGGCGACGATGGCCACGCGATCATCAGGGCGAACGCCCAGCCCGATCAGGTGATGGGCCAACGTGTTGGCCTGACGGTTCAGCTCGGCAAAGGTCAACGCCTGCCCCTGACAGACCGCCGCAACCGCCTCGGGCCGTTCGATCACTTGCGCCTCGAATCGCTGCGCAATGGTCAGCCCCGACACAAACGCCGTGTGCGTGTCGTTGAACGTGACGAGCAACTGTTCACGCTCGTGGGCCTGAACCATATCGAGCTGTTCCAGCTCCGCCTGATCGTTGGTGACCATCGCATGCAGCAGTTGCTCGAAGTAGCCGACATAACGCTGGATCGTCGACTCATCGAACAACGCCGTGGCGTATTCCAGCGCTCCGCGAATTCCGCTGCGGGTTTCACCCAGAGTCAGCGACAGGTCGAACTTGGCAAACTGAGCCGGACCGGCCACGCTTTCCAGCGCCAGATCACCCAGCGCCAGATCCGGTCCCACGCTGTTTTCCCAGCTCAGGGTGGTCTGGAACAACGGACTGTGGGAAAGACTGCGCGCCGGCCGGGTGACTTCCACCACCTGCTCGAACGGCAAATCCTGATGGGCCTGGGCTTGCAGCGTGCACGCCTTGACCCGGGCCAGCAACGCCTCGACGCTGAGCCCGCCGGATGTATCGATCCGCAGGGCCAGGGTATTGATGAACAACCCGATCAACCCTTCGATTTCCGCGCGGCCACGGTTGGCAATCGGCGAGCCAATCACAACGTCCGACTGACCGGACAAGCGACTGAGCAACAGTGCCCAGGCGCTCACCATCGTCATGTACATCGTTACGCCGTGCCGCTGGCTCAGCGCCTTGAGTGCGGCGCTCAGCGGTTCGTCCAACCGGAACTCGACGCTGCTGCCAGTGTAATCCTGTTGCGCCGGACGCGGACGGTCGGTCGGCAGCACCAGCAAGGTCGGGGCCCCCGCCAGATTCTGCTGCCAGTAATCGCTCTGACGCTGCAGCACTTCACCGCTCAACCAGCGCCGTTGCCAGGTCGCGTAGTCGGCGAATTGCAGCGCCAGTGGCGGCAGCGGATCGGCCTCGCCATGGCTGTAAGCCTGATACAGCGCCATCAGTTCACGGGTCAGCACGCCCATCGACCAGCCATCGGAGATGATGTGGTGCAAGGTCAGCAGCAACACATGGTGATCGTCGGCCAGCCGGACCAGACGCCCGCGAATCAACGGATCGTGCTGCAAATCGAACGGGGTCGAGGCCTGTTCACGGATCAACGCCTGCAAGGCTTCGTCGGCGTGTGGATGCTGACGCAGATCTTCGACCTGCAGCAGCACTGCGCTGTCGACCGGCGCAATCATCACCTGCACGTCATCGTTGTGCGGGACAAAACGGCTGCGCAGGGTTTCGTGGCGGTCGATGATCCGTGCCAATGTCCGTTGCAGTGCCGCCTCGTCGAGATCACCGCGCAAGCGCAGGCCCAGCGGAATGTTGTAGGCCGTGTTGACGCCTTCCATCCGCGCCAGAAACCACAACCGTTGCTGGGCGAACGACAGCGGCAGCGCGCCGTCACGAGGCACCGGCACCATCGCCGGTTGCGAACTGCGCCCGGCCTGGGCCAGCACTTCTGCGACCGCTGACAGCTCGGCATTGGCAAACAGTTCACTAAGCGCCAGCTCGACGCCCAGGCGTTGGCGAACCTGGGAGACCATGCGCATCGCCAGCAGCGAATGGCCACCCAGCTCGAAAAAGTGGTCACGCCGCCCGACCTGTTCGACCTGCAGCACTTCACCCCAGATCCGCGCCAACGCGGTTTCCAGTTCGCCTTGCGGTGCTTCGTACTCGCGGGTGAACAGCGCCGCGCGGTCCGGCGCCGGCAAGGCTTTACGGTCGACTTTGCCGTTGGCGGTCAGCGGCAGCGCATCCAGTCGCACGAACGCCGACGGCACCATGTACTCGGGCAATTGCGCAAGCAGGCAAGCGCGCAGCTCAGCCACCGGTTGCGGTTCGACCTGAGCCTGTTCGGTGTAATACGCCACCAGACGCGGCTGACCGGGTTCATCTTCGCGGGCCAGCAATACCGCTTCCTGTATGCCGGGGAGCTGGTTGAGCCGGGTTTCAATCTCGCCCAGTTCAATGCGCACGCCGCGAATTTTCACCTGATCGTCGTTGCGACCCAGGTATTCGAGGGTGCCGTCGTCCTGCCAGCGCGCCAGGTCACCGGTGCGGTACATGCGCCCGCTGTTGAACGGATCGTCGAGAAAGCGTTCGGCCGTCAACTCGGGACGATTCAGATAACCCCGGGCAACCCCGGCGCCACCGACATACAACTCCCCCGCCACCCCGATGGGTACCGGACGTTGCTGCTCATCCAGCAGATACACCGTGGCATTGCTCACTGGCCGACCGATGTGCAGCGTCTGCCCGGCCTCGATCTTGCCCGAGGTCGCCACCACCGTGGCTTCAGTCGGGCCGTAGTTGTTGATCACGTCGAAATGCTGGTGACGGCTGAACTGCCGCAAGCGATCCCCGCCGATCAGCAGCGCGCGCAAGGTCGGGTGTTCGAGGTTTTGACTGAAGGCGTATTCGGCCACCGGCGTGGGCAAAAAGCTCACATCCAGCGGTTGTGCGCGCCACCAGTCGAGCAAGGCGTCGATGTCTTCGTTGCCGTCGCGAGTCGGGGCCAGATGCAGGGTCGCACCGGCACACAGGGCCGGCCAGACTTCCCAGGCCATGGCGTCGAAGCCGAACCCGGCAAGGCTTGAAGTGTGGCGGCCGGCGCACAGATCGAACGCGCCGCAATGCCAGTCGACGAGGTTGGACAGGGTGCGGTGTTCGACCATCACGCCCTTGGGCAGACCGGTCGAGCCCGAGGTGTAGATCACGTAGGCCAGATGCTCGGTGGTCAGCCCCGTCACCTGCGGATCGACGGCCAGACTCAGTGGCCAAGTACGGCGGTCGAGGTCGATCACCGGGACGTCCAGCGCCGGCAGCCGATCGCGCAAATCGCTCTGGGTCAGCACCACCACCGGGTCACTGTCGCTGAGCAGGTAACTCAGGCGCTCGGCCGGATGCGCCGGGTCAACCGGTACGTAACCGGCCCCAGCCTTGAGAATCGCCAGCAGCCCGGCCAGCGTATCCAACCCTCGGCGGGCGACGATGGCCACGTGATCATCAGGGCGAACGCCCAGGCTGATCAGATGATGGGCCAGTGCATTGGCGTGCTGGTTCAGCTCGGCATAGGTCACTTGTTCACCGAGGAACACCGCCGCCACCGCTTCCGGCCGCTCGATGACTTGCGCCTCGAAACGCTGATGAATGGTCAGCCCTTGCGGATAGTCAGCGCGGGTGGCGTTGAAGCCGCGCAGGATCTGCTCGCGCTCGGCGTCCGGCAGGATCGGCACCTGGCTGATCGGCGAATCCGGTGCCTGCTCCAACGCAGACACCAGACCGCTCAGGGCACCGAGCATGTAATCGCATACCCGTTGCGGGTCGACTTCAGTAGTGGCGAGCAGGGTCAGGCTGAAGGCATCGCCCAGGTCATCGATACTCAGGGTCAGCGGATAATTGGTGCGCTCTTCCGAGTGCAGGGTGGTGATGCCTTCCCATGCGGACAGGGTTTGTGCGCTCGCCGATGCCGCGCCATGGCTGTGGCGGTAATTGAGCAAGGCGCTGAACAGCGGTGTCGGTGCGGCCACGCTGCTGCAACGCTGGGCCAGCGCCAGCGGCGCGTGTTCATGGCGCATCAATGTGGTCAGGCGCGCGTGGGTCGCCTGCACGGCGTTGCGTACGCTCTGGGTATCGACGTCCACCCGCACCGGCAAGGTGTTGATGAAGATACCCAGCGCCCGGTCGGTGGCTTCGGCGCCTTGCAGACGGCCCATCAACACTGTGCCGAACACCACGCGCTGCTTGCCGGCGAGTGTGGCCAGCACCTGCGCCCAGGCCAGGTGGAACAGACTGGCCGCGCTCACCCCGAGCTGCCGCGCCTGCCCCCGCAAACGCTGCCCCAAGGCCGGTTCGACCGGCACGCTCAGCTCGGTGATGCCGTGGCCATCACCCTGCACATCCTGCAAGCCGAACGGCAAGGTCGGCTCGTCGATATCGCCGAGCATGTCGCGGAAGAACGCCTCGTGCTCGGTTTCACTGACGCCCAGCCGCGCCTGTGCCACGTAATCACGAAACGCGACCGGCCGGCCCAGTAGATTGCCCTGCCCCGTAAGGAACGCGCGCATCTCATGGCGCACCACATCGAGCGCCGAGTGATCCAGCGCCATGTGATGGAACAGCAGCGTCGCGACCACCCGTTGCCCGGCGTCGTCCCACGCATGGGCCAGACGCATCATCGGCGCCCGGCTCACGTCCATACGGAATTCCCGGGCGTCGAAACGCTCGTGCAAGTACGCCAGCGCATCGCCTTCGGCATCGATCTCTTCCACCGGCAATTCGGCCTGGCGCCAGACCACTTGCTGCGGCGTATCCAGTCCATCCCACACCACCGCCGTACGGAGGATGTCGTGGCGATCGACCACAGCCTGCAAAGCCTGGACAAAAGCGCTCAAGCGCCCGCGATCGGCAAAGGCGAAATGCGCCTGCATCACATAGGGATCACCCTGCGTGGCGCTGACGTGATGGTAAAGAATGCCTTCCTGCAACGGTGCGAGCGGGTAGATATCCTGCACATTGGCCGCGCCGCACGGCACGTCGGCGACCAGACGGTCGATCGCCGCCTGATCGAGTTCGGCCAGGGTCAGCATCACCGGGGTGATGCGCGTGGTGCCGGGTGCAATGCCATTGGCCGGCACGTCGACCTGACCGCTCTTGGTCGCTGAATATTGCCCGGCCTTGATCAGTTCGATCAGCGCCGGTTTGTGCTCGCGCAACAGCGCCAGCACCGCCGGATCGCTCAGCGCCTGTTTGTTGCCCTGTACGCGCAACTGGTCATCGGTGACCGCCAACTGGATATCTTTTGCTTTGAGTGTTGCCAACAGTTCGATCACGTTCACAGGACGATCTCCATTCTTTCCGTAATTGCGGCGTAACCGGCCAGGGTCGGTTGTTCGAACAACGCCCTGACGTCGGCTTCCATGCCTTCCTGACGTAACCGGCCGATCAGACTGACCGCCAGCAATGAGTGTCCGCCCAGTTCAAAAAAGTTGTCGTGCCGCCCTACCCGTTCCACGTTGAGCAATTCGGCCCAGAGCCCGGCGAGGAGAATTTCCACTTCGCCGACCGGGGCTTCGTATTCGCGAGTGATCACAGACGCTTGATCGGGTGCCGGCAGTGCCTTGCGGTCGAGTTTGCCGTTGGGGCTCAGTGGCAGCGCATCCAGGTGCACGAATACCGCCGGCACCATGTAATCCGGCAGGTGCTCCAGCAAATGACCGCGCAGCACGTCGATTTCCAGCCGTGCGCCGGTGTAATAGGCCACCAGGCGTTTGTCTCCCGGCACATCTTCTCGGGCCAGCACCGCCGCTTCTTGCACGCCACCGATGTCGGTCAGGCGAGACTGGATTTCACCGAGTTCGATGCGCAGGCCACGGATCTTCACCTGATCGTCGTTGCGGCCCAGGTATTCGATGTTGCCATCGGCCAGATAACGGGCGACGTCGCCGGTGCGGTACATCCGGCCGTTCGGCTGGAATGGATCCTGAAGGAAACGTTCGGCGCTGAGTTCAGGACGATTCAGGTAACCGCGAGCCACTTGTACCCCGCCGATGTACAGCTCGCCGACCACGCCTTGCGGCACCGGTTGTTGCTGGGCATCGAGGATGTACATGCGGGTGTTGGCGATCGGTTTGCCGATGGGCGTGTTGTCTGGCGTTAGCTCCAACGGCCCGGCGCAATCCCATGCGGTAACGTCCACTGCCGCTTCGGTCGGGCCGTACAGGTTGTGCAAGCCGCTGCCCGGTAATTGCTGCTTGAAGCGCCGCACCAGACTGCCCGGCAACGCTTCACCGCTGCACATCACCTGACGCAAACCGTTGCAACGTGCGGTTTCGCCATGGGCGAGGAACACGTCGAGCATCGACGGCACGAAGTGCAGCGTGGTGATGCGTTCACGCTCGATCACTTCGCTCAGATACAGCGGATCCTTGTGGCCACCCGGACGAGCCATCACCAGTCGGGCGCCGGTCATCAACGGCCAGAAGAACTCCCAGACCGAGACGTCGAAACTGAACGGGGTTTTCTGCAGCACCACGTCCTCAGCCGTCAGGCGATAAGCGTCCTGCATCCACAGCAAGCGGTTGACCACCCCGCTGTGCTCGTTGATCACGCCTTTCGGCTGACCGGTGGAGCCCGAGGTGTAGATCACGTAAGCCGTGTGCTGCGGAGTCAGTCCATCGACGGAAAAGTTATCGGCCGACAGCGATTGCCAGGTTTGGTGATCGAGATCGACCATCGGCACCGACACCTCACCCAGCAACGAGCGAGTCGAACCCTGCACCAACACCGCAGACGGTGCACTGTCCTCCAGCATGTAAGCCAGACGTTCCAGCGGATACGCCGGATCCAGCGGCACATAACCGCCACCGGCCTTCAGAATCGCCAGCAACCCGACCACCATCTCCAGCCCCCGCTCGACGCAGATCGCCACCCGCGCATCCGGGCCAACGCCCAGTCCGCGCAAGTGATGCGCCAAACGGTTGGCCCGAGCGTTCAGCTCGGCATAGCTCAGCCGCTGTTCGCCTGAGAGCACCGCCACAGCCTGCGGCGTGCGCAAGACCTGCGCCTCGAACAAACCGTGGATGCTTTGCTGAAGGTCATAACCAACATCGGTAGCGTTGAAGTCGAACAACAAGCGCTGCCGCTCTGCTCCCTCAAGAATCGGCAAGCGATTCATCGCCTGCGTCGGTGCCTGTTCCAGCGCCTCCACCAATGCCAACAACGCCGTTTGCATGTAACCGCAAATCCGCTGCGCGCCGATGTCCGTCGGCACCATGGCTATCAGCGAGAAACCGTTGCCCAGGTCATCGACGTTCAGGCTCAGCGGGTAGTTGGTGCGTTCTTCACTGCTCAGGGTCTCGATGCCTTGCCAGGCCTGAATCACGCTGTCCGAATGCTCTGCGCCGTGGCTGTGTCGATAGTTGAGCATCGCGCTGAACAACGGCGACGGCGCCGCAATCCCGCTGCAACGCTGGGCCAGTGCCAACGAAGCATGCTCATGCCCCAGCAGCGCGGTGAGACGCTGATGCGTCGCCTTGACCGCCTCGCGCACCGGGGTCTCGCCCAGATCGACCCGCAACGGCAAGGTGTTGATGAACATGCCCAGCGCACGGTCGGCGCCCTGGCCGCCCTGCATCCGGCCCATCAGCACGGTGCCGAACACCACATTGTCCTGCCCGGAAGTCGCCGCCAGTACCTGGGCCCACGCAAGGTGGAACAGGCTGGCCACGCTGATGCCCATCTGCCGCGCCTGACTGCGCAGGCGCAAGTTCAGGCCGTTGTCGAGTACCTGCTGCACTTCCTCGATGCCGCGTCCGTCGCCGCGCACATCGCGCAGGCTGAACGGCAGGGTCGGCTCGTCGATGTCGCCGAGCATGTCGCGGAAAAATGCCTCATGCTCCTGCTCCGTGACGCCCAGACGCGCCTGCGCCACGTAGTTGCGGTACGGCACCGCCGCCGGCAACGGCTCGTCAGCCCCGCGCAGGTACGCCTGCATTTCATGGCGCACCACTTCCAGCGCGGTGTGGTCGAGCACGATGTGATGGAACAGCAGCATCGCCACCACCCGGCCACGGGCCGGATCGCGGGCATACACCAGTCGCAGCAACGGTGCCTGGGCGATGTCGAGACGGTAATGCCGGGCATCGAACCGGGTGTGCAACTGCTCAAGAATGTCGCCTGCCGCTGGATCGAGCAGGACCTCCTGCACCACCAGTTCAGCCTGGCGCCACACGACCTGCACCGGCACGCTCAAGCCTTCCCACACCACACCCGTGCGCAGAACGTCATGGCGGTCGATGACGTGTTGCAACGCCGCACGGAAACGCTGCAGACGTTCAAGGCTGTCGAACGCCAGCCGCGATTGCAGCAGGTACGGATCGCCTTCTCCCGCACTCAAGTGGTGATAAAGAATGCCTTCCTGCAACGGCGCCAGCGGATAGATGTCCTGCACGTTGGCGGCGCCGCCCGGCACGCTGGACACCACGCGGTCGATGGCGGCTTGATCCATCGTGACCAGCGTCAGCATGTCCGGGGTGATGCGGGTGCAATTGGCTGCGATGCGGTTGGCCGGCACTTCGATTTCCCGCCCGCTGCCCACGGCGGCGGCCAGCGCGGCCAGGGTCGGCTGACTGAACAGCACGCGCACATCGGTGCTCAGGCCTATCTGACGCATGCGCTCGATCAGGCTCACCGCCAGCAGCGAGTGCCCGCCCAGCTCAAAGAAGTGATCGTGACGTCCGACCCGCTCCACCTTCAACACCTCGGCCCACAACCGGGCCAGGGCGACTTCGGTCTCACCGACGGGAGGCTCGTATTCACGCACCAGCACCGACTCGGCACCGGGGGCCGGCAGCGCCTTGCGATCCACCTTGCCATTGGGGCTCAGCGGCAGGCTGTCGAGTGCGACAAAGGCTGACGGCACCATGTAATCGGGCAAGCGTGCGAGCAAGTGTTCGCGCAACGACTCGATCCCCGGTTGGCCGGCTTCGACGTGCCAGGTGAAGTACGCCACCAGACGCTCCTCACGCACCAGCACCACGGCTTCACGCAGCGCCGGATGGCTGAGCAGTTGGGCTTCGATTTCACCCAACTCCAGGCGCAGGCCACGCAGTTTGACCTGGAAGTCGTTGCGCCCGATGAATTCGAGCTGGCCATCGGCGCGGTAGCGCACCAGGTCGCCCGTGGCGTACAGCCGATCGCCGGCCACGAACGGGCTCGGGATAAACCGTTCCGCCATCAACTGCGGCAACCCCAGATAGCCCCGCGCAACCCCGGCACCACCAATGAACAATTGACCGATGACGCCCATCGGCACCGGCCGTTCGGCGGCGTCGAGTACATAAAGACGAGTGTTGTTGATCGGCCGTCCGATCGGCAACGCGCTGTCCGGCACCGACATCGACGGTTCCAGCGTCCACACCGTGCTGTCGACCGTCGCTTCAGTCGGGCCGTAGACGTTGTGCAAACGCACCTGCGGCAAACGCTCACGAACCAGACGCGCCAGCGCTGGCGTCAGGTCTCCGCCGCCACAGAACACATCGGTGAGGCTGCTGCACTGGCTGACGTCGTCCTGCTCGAGGAACTGTTGCAGCAGCACCGGCACGAACTGGATCACGCTGATCCGCTGCTCACGAATCACCTGCGCCAGATACGCCGGCTCGCGGTGCCCGTCAGGACGCGCCAGCACCAGACGCAGCCCGGCGCTCAATGGCCAGAACAGCTCCCAGACCGAGGCATCGAAACTGAACGGGGTTTTCTGCAACAGGGCGCCGTCCGTCACGGCAGGACACAGTTGCGAACTCCAGTGCAACAGATTGCCCACGCCGCGATGCTCGACCATCACGCCCTTCGGCGCACCGGTCGAACCGGAGGTGTAGATCACGTAGGCCAGGTTCGAAGCGCTCAGGTTCGGCACTTGCGGATTGTCATCCGGGTTGAATGTCCAGTGAGCCTGGTCCAGATCGATCACCAGCGCAGTGCTCTCGCCCAGCAACTCACGAGTCGCCCCATGGACCAGCACGGCCACCGGGGCGCTGTCCTTGAGCATGTAATCCAGACGCTCCGCCGGGTATGCCGGGTCCAGCGGCACATACGCACCACCTGCCTTGAGAATGCCGAGCAGACCGACCATCAGTTCCAGCCCGCGCTCGACGCAGATCGCCACCCGTGCATCCGGCCCCACGCCCAGTTCGCGCAGGTGATGGGCCAGACGGTTGGCCTGTGCGTTGAGTTCGGCGTAGGTCAGCCGCTGTTCACCGGCCTGCAACGCGATGGCATGTGGCGTGCGTTGTACTTGCGCTTCGAAGAGTGCGTGAACGGTTTGCTGCAGATCGTCTGCGGTGCCGGTGACGTTAAGGTCGTACAGCACCTGCTGACGTTCTGCGCCTACAAGGATCGGCAAGCGATTCAGCGGCTGATCCGGGGCTTGTTCCAGGGCATCCGCGAGGTTCTCCAGCGCGGTCTGCATGTAGTCACAGATATGCTGCGAACCGATGCTCGCCGAGGTCATGGCGGTGAGGACGAACCCATTGCCCAGATCATCGACGCCCAGACTCAACGGATAGTTGGTGCGTTCTTCGCTGCTCAGGGTCTCGATGCCTTGCCAGGCCTGACGCACGTTTTGCTGTTGCGCCTCGTCGGCGCTGTGGCGGTAGTTGAGCATCGAACTGAACAGTGGCGATGGCGCAGCCACACCGCTGCAACGCTGGGCCAGCGCCAGTGACGCGTGCTCGTGGCCGAGCAGCGCACTGAGACGCGCATGTGTCGCCCGAGCCCCTTCGCGCACCGGGGTTGCCCCCAGATCGACCCGCAGCGGCAAGGTGTTGATGAACATCCCCAACGCCCGGTCGGCCCCCTCGCCGCCCTGCATCCGGCCCATCAGCACCGTGCCGAACACCACGCGCTCCTGCCCGGACGTCGCCGCCAGCACCTGCGCCCACGCGAGGTGGAACAGGCTGGCCACGCTGATGCCCAGTTGCCGCGCGAGGCTGCGCAGACGCTGACCGGTGGCGGCGGTCAGGGCCTGTTGCGTTTCCTCGATGTCGCGACCGTCACCTTGTACATCCTGCAAGCCGAACGGCAGGGTCGGCTCGTCGATGTCGCCGAGCATGTCGCGGAAGAACGCTTCGTGCTCCTGCTCGCTAACACCCAGCCGCGCCTGCGCCACGTAGTTACGGTAAGGCACGGCCGCGCCCAGCGAGGCTTCGCGCCCTTGCAGGCAGGCGAGCATTTCGTGCTGCACCACGTCCAGCGCGGTGTGATCCATCACGACATGGTGGAACAGCAACATCGCGACCACCCGGTCGTGAGCCGGATCACGGGCATACACCAGACGCAGCAAGGGTGCCTGACTGATGTCGAGGCGGTAGTGTCGGGCATCGAAACGCCCGTGCAACTGCTCGAGGACGTCGCCATCCGCCGGGGCGAGCACGATTTCCTGCACCGGCAATTCGACGTGACGCCAGACCACTTGCATCGGTTCGGCCAGTTCTTGCCAGATCACCGCCGTGCGCAAGATGTCGTGGCGCGCCATGACCTGACGCAGCGCCGCCGCGAAGCTCTCGACACGCTCGACTCTGTCGAAGGCCAGCCGCGATTGCAGCAGGTACGGGTCGCCCTGCTCCGCGCTCAAGTGGTGATAAAGGATGCCTTCCTGCAACGGTGCCAGCGGATAAATGTCCTGCACGTTGGCGGCGCCGCCGGGCACCGTAGCAACGATCCGGTCGATGCTAGGCTGATCCAGTTCGGCCAGGCTCAGCAGGTCCGGGGTGATGTGGGTGCAGCCAACGGGAATGCGGTTGGCCGGCACTTCGATTTCGCGACCGCTGCCTACCGCTTCGGCCAGTGCAGCCAGCGTTGGCTGGCTGAACAGCACACGCACATCGGTGTTCAGGCCGATCTGACGCAGGCGTTCGATCAGGCTCACCGCTAGGAGCGAATGGCCGCCCAGTTCGAAGAAGTTGTCGTGGCGACCGACCTTTTCCAGTTTCAGGACATCGGCCCAGATCTGCGCCAGTGCGGTTTCCACCGGGCCCTGCGGGGCTTCGTATTCACGGCTGAGCCAGGCGTTCTGATCCGGTTCCGGCAAGGCCTTGCGGTCGAGTTTGCCGTTGGCGGTCAGCGGCAAGGCGTCGAGTCGCACGTAAGCCGCCGGGATCAAGGCTTGCGGCAGAAGCGTTTGCAGATGATTGCGCAGGGCTTCGATATCGGCCGGCGCACGCTCGGTGAACCACACCAGCAACTGCCCGTCACGAACCAGCGCCACCGCGTCCTGTACCTCTGGATGGCTGGCCAGCGCGGCTTCGATTTCCCCCAGTTCAACCCGCACGCCGCGCAGTTTCACCTGATCGTCGTTGCGGCCCAGGTACTCGATGTTGCCGTCCGCCAGCCAGCGCGCGAGGTCGCCGGTGCGGTACATCCGTGCCTGCGGCTGGTCGCTGAACGGGTCGGCGAGGAAGCGTTCGGCGGTCAGATCGGGACGGTTCAGGTAACCCCGCGCCACACCGGCGCCGGCCACATACAACTCGCCCGTCACGCCCACCGGCACCGGACGTTGCTGGTCATCAAGCAGATAGATGCGAGCGTTGGCCATCGGCCGGCCGATGTGCAGCGGCTGGCCGACTTCCACCGGGCCGGACGTCGCGACCACCGTGGCCTCGGTCGGGCCGTAGTTGTTGATCACCGCGAAGGTTTGCGCACGGTTGAACTGGCGCAGCTTGTCGCCGCCGATCAGCAACGTGCGCAGGGTCGGGTGTTGCAGCTCGCGACTGAAGGCGTATTCGGCCACCGGAGTCGGCAGGAAGCTGACTTGCAACGGCTGCGCTCGCCACCAGTCGAGCAGTTCGTCCAGATGCTCATTGCTCACCGATTCCGGCGGCAGGTGCAGGGTCGCACCGACGCACAGCGCCGGCCAGACTTCCCAGGCCATCGCATCGAAACCGAACCCGGCAACGCTGGCGGTGTGGCTGCCGGCGTGCAGGTCGAAGGCTTCGGCGTGCCAGTGCACGAGGTTTTCCAGGGTGGCGTGTTCGACCATCACCCCTTTTGGCTGGCCAGTGGAGCCCGAGGTGTAGATCACGTAGGCCAGGTGCGCCGGAGTCAGGTACGGCAGTTTCGGGTTGCTGTCGGGCAGGTGTTGCCAGGCGTCGCTGTCCAGATCGATCACCGGCATCATGCCCAGCAGCTCCCGGGTCGAAGCCTGTGCGAGCACGGCCACCGGATCGCTGTCCTGCAACAGGTAGGCGATGCGTTCCACCGGATGCGCCGGATCCACCGGTACATAACCGGCGCCGGCCTTGAGAATCGCCAGCAACCCGACCAGCATCTGCGGGCCGCGACGCACGCAGAGCGCAACGCGGTCGTCCGGTTGCACGCCGAGGCCGATCAAATGACGGGCCAGTTGGTTGGCGCGCTGATTGAGCTGACCGTAGGTCAGCTGTTGCGCACCTTGAATCACCGCGAGGACATGCGGATTGCGCTCGGCCTGAACCTCGACCATTGCGTGAATCGTTGCGCCACGGGGATAGGCCGTAACCGGAGGATTGAAGCCGTCGACTAGACGCTCCAGTTCCGCGGTCGAAAGGATCGGCAAACGGTTCAGCGGCTTTTGCGGCGTCTGCTCCAGCGCTTGCACCAGTTGCTCCAGCGCGGTGTGCATGTAACTGCAAATCCGTTGCGCGCCGATCTGGCTGACCGCCAGAACCGACAAGGCAAACCCTTCGCCCAGATCGTCCACGCTCAGGGTCAGCGGATAGTTGGTGCGTTCTTCACCACCGAGTTTCTGCACGCCCTCCCAGATACCCTGGCCGTTCTGCGACTGTTGCGCGGGGGCACTGTGGCGGTAGTTGAACAAGGCACTGAACAGCGGCGATGACGCCGCGACACCACTGCAACGCTGGGCCAGTGCCAGCGAGGCGTGTTCATGCCCGAGCAGCGCAGTCAGTCGTGCGTGGGTCGCCTTGACCCCGTCGCGCGCGCCGGCGCCGACATCGATGCGCAGCGGCAAGGTGTTGATGAACACCCCCAGCGCCCGGTCGGCACCATCGCCACCCTGCATCCGTCCCATCATCACCGTGCCGAACACCACGTCGCGCCGGTTCGACAGCACGCCCAGCACTTGCGCCCAGGCCAGGTGCATCAGGCTGGCCGCGCTCACGCCCAGGTGCCGCGCCTGTTCACGCAGGCGCCCGTTGAGTTCCGCCGCCACCGGTTGCAGCGCTTCCTCGACGCCGTGACCATCACCCTGCACATCCCGTAGTCCTAGCGGCAGCGTCGGCTCGTCGATATCACCGAGCATCTCGCGGAAGAACGTTTCGTGCTCCTGCTCGCCGAGCCCCAGGCGTGCCTGGGCGACGTAGTTGCGATAGGGGATCGGCGCCGAAAGGTGGTCGATCTCACCGAACATCACATCGCGCATTTCTTCGACGATCACTTCCAGCGCGGTGTGATCGAGGATCAGGTGATGGGACAGCAGGATCGCCACCACGCGCTGCTGTTTCGGATCCTCGGCATACACCATGCGTAGCAGCGGTGCCTGGCTGATGTCGAGGCGGTAGTGACGGGCATCGAAGCGCTCGTGCAATTGCTCGAGGATGTCGCCCTGCGCCGGGTCCAGCGTTACGTGCTGCATCACCAGTTCGGCGTGGCGCCACACCACTTGATGAGGCGTCGCCAGGCCTTCGTGGACAACGCTGGTACGCAGGATGTCGTGGCGTGCGATGACTTGTTGCAAGGTGTCGGTGAAGGTGCGCAGACGCTCGACACTGTCGAAGGCCAGCCGCGATTGCAGCAGGTACGGGTCGCCCTGCTCAGCACTCAAGTGGTGATAAAGGATGCCTTCCTGCAACGGCGCCAGCGGGTAGATTTCCTGCACATTGGCAGCACCGCCCGGCACGCTGGCGACGATCCGGTCGATGCTGGCCTGATCCAGTTCGGTCAGGCTCAGCAGGTCTGGGGTGATGTGGGTGCAATCAGCAGGAATGCGATTGGCCGGCACTTCGATTTCGCGTCCGCTACCCACCGCCGCTGCCAATGCTGCCAGGGTTGGTTGACTGAACAGCACGCGCACGTCGGTGCTCAGGCCGATCCGGCGCAGGCGCTCGATCAGGCTCACCGCCAGCAATGAATGGCCGCCCAGTTCAAAGAAGTTGTCGTGGCGACCGACCTTTTCCAGCTTCAGGACATCGGCCCAGATCTGCGCCAGCGCGGTTTCCACCGAGCCTTGCGGGGCTTCGTATGCCTGGCTGAGCCAGGCGCTCTGATCCGGCAGCGGCAAGGCTTTGCGGTCGACCTTGCCGTTGTTGCTCAGCGGCAACGCGTCGAGCTGCACCCAGGCCGAGGGCACCATGTATTCCGGCAGGCGCGCTTGCAATTGTTCGCGCAGGCTGGCGCTGTCCACGCCCTCTTCGGCGGTGAAATATGCCACGAGGCGTAACGGTTCCTGACCGTCCTGACGGGCCAGCACGATGGCTTCCTTGACCCCTTCGCAGTTCAGCAGACGGTTTTCGATTTCCCCCAGCTCGATGCGGAAACCGCGAATTTTCACCTGATCGTCATTACGACCGATGCATTCCAGTTGGCCCGGTGCGAGCCAGCGTGCGAGGTCGCCGGTGCGGTACAGCAACGCGCCCGGTTGCTCGCTGAACGGGTCTTGCAGGAACTTTTCGGCGGTCAGGTCCGGGCGATTCAGATAGCCCAGCGCCACGCCCTGGCCGCCGATGTACAACTCGCCGGTCACGCCCATCGGCACGGGTTGCTGGCGGGCATCGAGTACATAGACCTGGGTGTTGGAGATCGGGCCGCCAATTGGCACGCTGTCGGCATCTTCTGCCACTTCGCGCACTTCAAACGTCGTGGCATAGGTGGTGGTTTCGGTCGGGCCGTAGCAGTGAACGATGCGCAGATCCGGCGCCTCGGCCAGCAAGCGGCGGAAGGCGGCCGGGTCGGCGCGTTCGCCACCGCAGAGCACGATGCGCAGCCCCTTCAGCGCCTCGGGAATCAGCTGCACATACTGGTTGAACAGCGCGGTGGTGACGAACAGAATCGTGGCGCCCGAAGTCGCCAATTCCTGTCCGAATGCGTGCGGATCAAGCAAGGTCGCGTGATCAATGACCACCACTCGCCCGCCGTTGAGCAGCGGCCCCCAGACGTCCATGGTGCTGGCGTCGAACGCCGGGTTGGAGGCGAACGCCACGCGATCCTGTGGGTTGAAATCGGCATAACCGTTGTTGATCACCAGTCGACCGATCGCCCGGTGCGGCACCATCACACCCTTCGGCGTGCCGGTGGAACCGGATGTGTACATGATGTAGGCCACGGATTCTGGAGACTGCGGCAGGTCCGGGTTATGCGTCGGTTGCGCGTCCAACGGCAGCGCATCCAGATCGATCCGGCGCACCGCGTAATCAACCGTTTCAGTGCTCAAGGTCAACAGCGCTTTCGCCCCGCAATCTTCAACCATGAACGCCTGACGCTCGGCCGGCGCGTTGATATCCAGCGGCACATAAGCCGCTGCGCATTTAACGATGGCCAGTTGCGCGACCAACAACTCCAGCGAACGCGGTAGCAAGATCGCTACATGGTCGCCCGGCTGCACGCCCTGCCCGATCAGATGGTGGGCCAGTCGGTTGGCCCGTTGATTCAGTTCCTCATACGTCAGCGTTGTGTGGCCATGCACCGCCGCCACAGCTTGCGGATGCAGTTCCACGTGCTGTTCAAACAGACCATGAACCGTCGAACCCGACGGGTAATCCCGCTGGGTGGCATTGAAACCGACCAGCAACTCCCGACGCTCATCCGGCGGCAGAATCGACAACTGATCGACACCCAGTTGCGGCGTCTGCTCCAGCGCCTGCACCAGACTGTCGAAAGCAACATTGATGTACTCGCAGACCCGCGCACCATCGATACCCGGCACCGCTTGCACACTCAGACGCAAGCCTTCGCCAAGGTCATCGACGCTGACCACCAGCGGATAGTTGCTGCGCTCGCGGGAGCTGAGCAATTCAATGCCGTCCAGAGTCAAGCCGGCAGCCTGCGGTGCGCTGTGGCGATAGTTGAGCAACGTGCCGAACAGCGGCAACGCCCCCGAAACCCCGCTGCAACGCTGGGCCAGCGCCAGTGACGCTTGTTCATGCGCGAGCAACTGCGCCAGCCGTTCATGGGTGGCGAGCACGCTGTCGCGTACCGCCGTGGCGGTCACGCTGACGCGCAGCGGCAAGGTGTTGATGAACAGTCCCAACGCCCGGTCGGCGCCCTCGCCGCCCTGCATCCGGCCCAGCAGTACCGTGCCGAACACCACCTCATCCCGGCCACTAAGCTGCGCCAGGACCTGCGCCCAGGCCTGGTGCGCCAGACTCGCCACGCTGATGCCGAGCCGGCGTGCCTGCTCGCGCAGACGCAAGGCCAGCGCGGTGTCCAGCGTGAGCTGGCTGTCGACCACCGTGCTGCCGTCGCCATGCACGTCCTGCACGCCGAACGCCAGGGTCGGCTCATCGATGTCGCCGAGCATGTCGCGGAAAAACCCTTCGTGCGCCTCGGCATCCGCGCCAAGCCGTGCCTGCGCGACATAGTTGCGGTACTGCACCGGGGTCGCCAGTTCGGCGGCGTGACCGTGCAGCACGCTGTTCATCTCGGTCACCAGCACTTCCAGCGCGGTGTGATCGAGCATCAGGTGGTGCATCAGCAGGATGCCGACCCAACGTTGTTGCTGCGGGTCCTCGGTGTAGGCAAAGCGCATCATCGGTGCGCGGCCCAGGTTCAGACGATAGTGACGCGGGTCGAAACGTGCCTGCATCTGTTGCAGCACATCGCCGTCCTGCGGGTCGGCATCGACTCGCTCAAGCGCCAGCGGCGCCGCCCGCCAGACCACTTGCACCGGCTCTTCGAGGCCTTCCCAGACCACGCTGGAACGCAGGATGTCGTGGCGCGCGATCACCACATTGACGGCGCGCACAAAGGCCTTGATCGACTTGATCCCGTCAAACACGAATTGCGCCTGCAACACGTAAGGATCACCGGCAGTCGCGGCCATGTGGTGATACAGAATCCCCGCCTGCAACGGCGCCAGCGCATAGATATCCTGCACGTTGGCGACGCCACCGGGGACACTTTCCAGCACCCGGTCGATGCCGGCCTGATCGAGTGAGGCCAGGGGCAGCAGGTCTGGCGTGATGTATTGGCAGTCAGGGGTGATGCGATTGACCGGCACTTGCACGCTGGACGACGCGCCCAGAGTTGCCGCCAGTTCCGCCACGGTTGGCCGGCCGAACAGAACCCGCACATCGCAGCTCAATTCCTGCCGGCGCATGCGCTCGACCAGTTTCACAGCCAACAGGGAATGGCCGCCCAATTCAAAGAAATTGTCGTGGCGCCCGACCTGCTCGACGTTCAGCAGGGTCTGCCAGATCTCGGCGATGCGACATTCCACATCGCCGACCGGCGCCTCGTACCTGCGCAGCAACTGGCCGCTCTGATCCGGGGCCGACAAGGCCTTGCGGTCGAGTTTGCCGTTGGGGCTCAGGGGCATGGCGTCGAGATGGACGAACGCCGTCGGCACCATGTAATCCGGCAACTGCTCCAGCAGATGGCCGCGCAGTTCGCCGATGTCCAGCGGCTCACCGGTGTAGTACGCCACCAGCCGTGGATCGCCGGCCACGTCTTCGCGCACCAGTACTTCGGCGGCGAGTACGGTATCGAGTTGAATCAGCCGTGCCTGGATTTCCCCGAGTTCGATACGCAAGCCGCGAATCTTTACCTGATCGTCGTTGCGACCGAGGTATTCAAGGTTGCCATCAGCTCGATAGCGGCACAGGTCGCCGGTGCGGTACAGCCGCGCGTTCGGTTGATCGCTGAACGGATCGTCGAGGAAACGCTCGGCGGTGAGCGATGCAAGGTTCAAGTAGCCGCGCGCCACCTGCACGCCGCCGATGTACAGCTCACCGGCCACGCCCATCGGCAGCGGTTGCCGTTGTTCGTCGAGAATGTACAAACGGGTGTTGCTGACCGGTCGGCCGATGGGCAACAGCGCTTCCGACACGGGCATCGACGGCTCCAGCGTCCACACCGTGCTGTCGACGGTGGTTTCGGTCGGGCCGTAGACGTTGTGCAAGCGAACCTGCGGTAGACGCTCGCGGACCTGGCGGGCCAACGCTGGCGTCAGCTCGCCGCCGCCACAGAAAACATCCGTAAGGCTGGTGCACTGACTGACGTCTTCCACGTCGAGGAACTGTTGCAGCAACGCCGGGACGAACTGGATCACGCTGATGCGCTGCTCGCGCACCACTTGCGTCAGATACGCCGGTTCGAAGTGCGCATCGGGACGTGCCAGCACCAGTCGCAGGCCTGCCGTCAGCGGCCAGAACAGCTCCCAGACCGAAGCATCAAAACTGTAAGGGGTTTTCTGCAACAGGGCGCCGTCCGCCACGGGCGGGCACACCTGCGAACTCCAATGAAGCAGATTGCCCAGGCCACGGTGCTCGACCATCACCCCTTTCGGCGTACCGGTGGAGCCAGAGGTGTAGATCACGTAGGCCAGGTTCGAAGCATTCAGGCCCGGCACCTGAGGATTGTGCTCGGAGTAGTCCTGCCAGTGATCCTGATCGAAATCGAGCAACGGCACGCCGCCCGCCTCGAATATCGCCCGGGTCGCGCCGTGCGCCAGCAGCGCCACCGGGGCGCTGTCCTTGAGCATGTAATTCAGACGCTCCGCCGGGTAGGCCGGATCCAGCGGCACGTAAGCGCCACCGGCCTTGAGAATGCCCAGCAGACCGATCACCAGTTCAGGCCCGCGCTCGACGCAGATCGCCACCGGCGTATCCGGCCCGACACCCAGCTCACGCAATCGGTGAGCCAGGCGATTGGCCCGCGCATTGAGTTCAACATACGTCAGAGACTGCTCATCGGCCTGCAACGCGATGGCTTGCGGCGTGCGCTCGACCTGAGCCTCGAACAGACTGTGAACGGTCTGTTCCAGGTCGAGATCGACGCGACTGTCATTGAAACCCACCAGCAATTGTTGCCGCTCGTGCGCTGGCAAAATCGGCAACTGGTTGATCAGCGTCTCGGGCGACTGTTCCAGAGCGTTCAGCAAGGCGTCGAGTGCGGTTTGCACGTAACCGCAAACCCGTTCAGCGCCAATGCCGATTGGGGCGATGGCGGACAGTCGGAAACCACTGCCCAGATCATCGACGCTCAAGGTCAGCGGGTAGTTGGTCGGTTCCTTGCCACTCAGGACCTGGACGCCGGGGGCCAGTTCGATCACCTCGGCGACATCACCGACAGCACTGTGACGGTAATTGAGCATGGCGCTGAACAACGGTGTCTGCGCGCTCAACGCGCTGCAACGCTGGGCCAATGCCAGCGACGCCTGTTCGTGGGCGAGCAAGGCGCTCAGCCGTCGGTGTGTGGCGAGCACGCCGTCGTAAACGCTTTGCGCGCCGACATCGACCCGCAGCGGCAAGGTGTTGATGAACATGCCCAGCGCCTGCTCGCCACCGTCGCCCGCCTCCATCCGCCCCAGCAACACGGTGCCGAACACCACCGAGGTGCGCCCGGACAACTGGCCCAATACCCGCGCCAGCGCCAGGTGCATCAGGCTCGCCACGCTCACGCCGAGTTGCCGCGCCTGCGTGCGCAGTCGCAGGTTCAAATCGTCAGAGAGTCTGAGCTGTGCGTCTTCGAAATCCTGTCCGCCGCCGTGAACATCCTGCAGGCCCCACGGCAATGTCGGTTCGTCGATATCGCCGAGCATCTCGCGGAAGAACGTCTCGTGGGCCTGTTCATCGAGGGCCATGCGCGCCCGCGCCAGGTGATTGCGAAACGGCACCGCCGGCGCCACGAGCTCAGTCTGCCCTTGCAGCCAGGCCTGGATTTCCCGGCGCACCACGTCCAGTGCAACGTGGTCGATAATCATGTGATGGAACAGCAGCAACGCGACGATCCGTCCCTGCGCCGGATCCCGTGCATAGACCAAGCGCAGCAGCGGCGCCTGTTGCAGATCGAGGCGCAAGTGACGGGCGTCGTAACGCGCCTGCAACTGGCTGAGCACATCCGTGGAGGTGTCGAGCTGCACCTCTTCGCAGACCAGCGGTGCCTGGCGCCAGACCACTTGCACCGGCTCGTCCAGACGTTCCCAGACAAACGAGGTACGCAGAATGTCGTGACGGTCGATCACCCATTGCAACGCCTGGGCAAATGCGTCGAGGCGCTGGTGATTGTCGAAGGTGAACTGCGCCTGTTGCACATACAGATCACCTTCGCCGGCCGCGAGGTGCAGATACAGCATGCCTTCCTGCAGCGGCGCCAGCGGATAGATGTCCTGCACATTCGCCACGCCACCCGGCACGGTGGCGACGATGCGGTCGATGGCCGGCTGATCCAGTTTTACCAGCGGCAGCATGTCCGGGGTGATGCGCAGCGCCGGGCTCGACCAGTCGCCACCGTGGCTCGCCACCAGTTCCAGCAATTGCGCCTTGTGCTTGGCGAGGCTGTCCCACAACGCGTCGTCCAGCGCGTCGTCGTTGCCCAGAATGACCAGGTCTTCATCGTCCTGTTGAAGGCGGATCGCATGGGTGGAAATAACAGCCATCAGCTCGCGAAATTGCATGGGGGTAACCTGCTGTAAATTCGGGAAAAAGGAGCGCGCAGCGGCGAATCCGTGCGGCCACGCGCAGCCCGGAAAAGCTAAAACATCGGGGCTTGGGTGTCTGACATGGGAAGCGGGGACAAGACCCGTGACCGGCCAGTCATGGCGCCGATCCGCGGGAACCGCGAATCGGCGCCGATGTCGCTCAGAGCCGGCGTTTGCGATTGAGCGTCGGTATGGTGGTTTGAGGGACTTCCACCTGCGTTGACTGCGCCGAAGTCTGAGCCGCCAGAGCAGCCAGGGTCGGCTGGCTGAACAGCGTCCGGGCATCGACGTGCAGCCCGGCCTGACGCATGCGCGCCACCAGACTGACCGCCAGCAACGAATGCCCGCCGAGTTCGAAGAAGTGGTCGTTGCGCCCGACCTGCTCCAGTTGCAGCACCTCGGCCCAGATCTGCGCCAGCCTGATCTCGACCTCGCCTTCGGGCGCCTCGTAACGACGACTGAGCACCGCTTCTGCCCCCGGTGCCGGCAAGGCCTTGCGATCGACCTTGTCGTTGGGGGTCAGGGGCAACGCATCGAGCTTCACGTAAGCGCCCGGCGCCATGTACTCCGGCAAGCGCTCAAGCACATGGGCGCGCAAGGTTTCGATGCTGGGCGCATCGAAGCCTTCACGCACGGTGAAATACGCCACCAGCCGCTCATCCCGCACCAGCACCACCGCTTCACGCACCGCTGGATGCTCGATCAGCCGCGCTTCGATTTCCCCCGGTTCCAGACGCAGGCCACGCAGCTTGACCTGGAAGTCGTTGCGCCCAAGGAATTCGAGATTGCCATCCGCTCGGTAGCGCACCAGATCGCCGGTGCGGTACAGGCGATCACCGGCCACGAACGGGCTGTCGATGAAGCGCTCGGCCTGCATCTGCGGCAGTCCCAGATAACCGCGCGCGACTCCGACCCCGCCGATGTGCAGGTGACCACTGACGCCGAATGGCACCGGTTGGTCGTGGGCATCCAGCACATAGAGACGGGTGTTGCTCAACGCCTTGCCGATTGGCACTACGGCCTCCGGCACCGATTGATCGGGTTCAAGCGTCCAGCCGGTGCTGTCGACCGTGGTTTCGGTCGGCCCGTAAACGTTATGCAGACGCACCCATGGCAGGCGCTCGCGGACACGCCGGGCCAGTGCGGCGGTCAGTTCGCCGCCACCGTTGAGCACGTCGGTCAGGCTGGTGCACTGGCTGACATCGTCCTGTTCGACGAACTGTTGCAGCAGCGCTGGCACGAACTTGACCACGGTGATCTGTCGTTCGCGAATCACCTGGGTCACATACGCCGAATCGCGGTTGCCGTCGGGACGCGCCAGCACCAGCCGCAGGCCGGAACACAGCGGCCAGAAGATCTCCCACACCGAACTGTCGAAGCTGAACGGCGCCTTCTGCAACAGCGCGCCGTGCTCGGTCGGCGGGCTGATCTGCGAGCCCCAATGCACCATGTTGCAGGCGCTTCGGTGTTCGATCATCACGCCCTTCGGCGTGCCGGTGGAGCCCGAGGTGTAAATCATGTAGGCCAGGTTCGCAGCGCTCAAACCCGGTACGTGCAGGTTATCGGCCGACGCGTCCTGCCAGGTGCAACGGTCGAAATCGATGACCGGCACGCCCGGATCGCCCAGCAGATGGCGGGTGGCTTCGTGCACCAGCACCGCCACCGGCGCGCTGTCCTGCAACATGTAATGCAGGCGTTCCAGCGGATAGTCCGGGTCCAGCGGCACATACGCACCGCCGGCCTTGAGAATGCCGAGCAGGCCGATCACCAGGTCCAGGCTGCGCTCGACACAGATCGCCACCCGAGAATCGGGCTGCACACCCTGCTCGCGTAGATGATGCGCCAGACGGTTAGCCTGCTCGTTCAATTGGCGATACGTCAGCTGTTGATCCCCGGCCTGCAAGGCAATGGCGTCGGGCCTGCGTTGCGCCTGCTGTTCGAACAGCACTTGAAGCGGCTGATCGAGCGGGCAATCGACTTCGCTGGCATTGAACCCGACCAGCAGTTGCTCAAGCTCCGCCAACGGCAGAATCGGCAAGCGATTCAGCGGTTGTTGTGGTGTCTGCTCCAGGGCATCCACCAGCGTCTGCAACGCGGTCTGCACATAGTCGCCGATGCGTTGCGCGCCGATGTTGATCAGGGTCCGTGTGGTGATCTGCAAGGCGCTACCCAGATCATCGACACTCAAGGTCATCGGGTAGTTGGTGCGTTCTTCGTTCTCCAGGGTCTGGATGCCTTGCCAGGCTTGGTCCGACGCCTCTTCCTGCGCCTCAAGGTCAGTGTGTCGATAGTTGAGCAACGCACTGAACAGCGGCGCCGGTGACGCGACCCCGCTGCAACGCTGGGCCAGCGCCAGTGACGCATGTTCGTGCCCGAGCAAGTCGGTCAGTCGGGCGTGGGTGAGCAGCACCGCATCGCGCGCGCCCCGGTCCATGTCCACCCGCAATGGCAAGGTGTTGATGAACACCCCCAGCGCGCGGTCCGCGCCCTCGCCGCCCTGCATGCGGCCCATAAAAACGCTGCCGAACACCACATGTTCCTGCCCCGACGTCGCCGCCAGCACCTGCGCCCAGGCCAGGTGAATCAGACTCGCCACGCTGACGCCTGCCTGCCGCGCCTGAAGGCGCAAGCGCCGGTCCAGTTCAGGCGCAAGCGTTCGCACGGCTTCGTCGATGCCGCGACCGTCGCCCTGCACGTCCTGCAAACCGAAAGGCAGGGTCGGCTCGTCGATGTCGGCGAGCATCTCGCGGAAAAACGCTTCGTGTTCCTGTTCGCTGACGCCCAGTCGTGTCTGCGCCACGTAATTGCGGTACGGCACCGCCGGCGGCAACGGTTCACTCAGCCCCAACAGGTTGGCGCGCATTTCATGACGCAAGACTTCCAGCGCGATGTGATCCAGCGCCAGGTGATGGAACAACAGAATCGCCACGATCCGCCCGTGGGCCGGGTCGCGTGCATACATCAGCCGGATCAGCGGCGCCTGACTGACGTCGATGCGATAACGCCGGGCATCGAAACGCGCGTGCAGTTGCGCGAGGACATCGCCCTCGGCCGGATCGAGGGTGATTTCCTGCACCGGCAGTTCAGCTTCGCGCCAGACCACCTGCACCGGTGTGGTCAAGCCTTCCCAGACCACGGCGGTGCGCAGGATATCGTGCCGCGCCATGACCTGACGCAATGCAGCCGCGTAGGCCTCGACCCGCTCGACACTGTCGAACGCCAGCTGCGATTGCAGCAGGTACGGATCACCCTGCGCGGCGGTGATGTGGTGATAAAGGATGCCTTCCTGCAACGGCGCCAGCGGATAAATGTCCTGCACGTTGGCCGCCCCACCCGGCACCGTGGCGATGATCCGGTCGAGAGTGGTCTGATCCAGTTCTACCAACGGCAACAGGTCCGGCGTGATTTGCGTGCAGCCCGGCGGAATGCGGTTGGCCGGCACTTCGACCTCTCGGCCAGTGCCCACCGACGCGGCCAGTGCCGCCAACGTCGGCTGGCCGAACAACACCCGCACATCACTGCTCATGCCGAGCTGACGCATGCGCTCGATCAGGTTGACCGCCAGCAACGAGTGCCCGCCCAGTTCGAAGAAGTGATCGTGACGCCCGACCTTTTCGACTTGCAGCACCTCGGCCCAGATCTGCGCCAGGAGGATTTCGACGTCACCTTGCGGGGCTTCATATTCGCGGCGGATCAACGCCTCAGGTCCCGGTGCAGGCAACGCCTGGCGATCCAGTTTGCCGTTGGCCGTCAGCGGCAACACCGCCAGGCGCACGTACGCCGACGGCAGCATTGCGCTGGGTAGACGGGTTTGCAGATGGGCATGCAGTTGTGTGATGTCCAGCGGCTGGCGTTCGGTGAACCAGGCCAGTAACTGCCCGTCGCGCACCTGCACCACCGCATCGCGCACGAATTCATGGCTGCTCAACGCGGCTTCGATTTCACCGGGCTCAATGCGCACACCACGGATTTTCACCTGATCGTCGTTGCGGCCCAGGTATTCGATAGTGCCGTCCGGGCGCCAGCGTGCGAGGTCGCCGGTGCGGTACATCCGCGCGTTGGGCTGGCAGCTGAATGGATCGTCGAGAAAGCGTTCGGCGGTCAGCTCCGGCCGGTTGAAATAACCCCGCGCCACCCCGGCGCCACCGACGTACAGCTCGCCAGCCACGCCAATCGGTACCGGCCGCTGTCGGTCATCCAGCAGATAGGTCGTGGCATTGCTCACGGGTTTGCCGATGTGCAGCGTCCGACCCGGTTCGATTCGGCCCGAGGTGGCGACCACGGTGGCCTCGGTCGGGCCATAGTTGTTGATCACCGCGAACGTCTGCTCGCGATTGAACTGGCGCAGGCGATCACCGCCGATCAGCAGCGTGCGCAGGGTCGGGTGTTCGAGGTGGCGGCTGAAGGCGTATTCGGCAATCGGGGTCGGCAGGAAACTCACGTCCAGCGGTTGCGCACGCCACCAGTCGAGCAGCGCGTCGATGTCTTCTCCCCCGTCGCGGGACGGCGCCAGGTGCAGGGTCGCACCGGCACACAGCGCGGGCCAGACTTCCCAGGCCATGGCGTCGAAACCGAAGCCGGCGAGGCTCGAGGTGTGGCGACCGGCGCACAGATCGAAAGCAGTGCAATGCCAATCGATCAGGTTCGACAGGGTCTGATGCTCAACCATCACGCCTTTGGGCTGGCCGGTGGAACCGGAGGTGTAGATCACGTAGGCCAGATGCGCGGTGGTCAGGCCCGAGACCTCGGGGTTGAGATCGTTGACCGGCCAGATGCGCGCGTCAATGTCGATCACTGGCACATTCAGCACCGGCAGCCGTTCGCGCAGATCGCGCTGGGTCAAGACGACGACCGGAGCGCTGTCGCGCAATAAATAGCTCAAGCGCTCCGCAGGATGGGCCGGATCAACCGGCACGTAACCGGCGCCGGATTTGAGGATCGCCAGCAGCGCGACCAGCGTGTCCAGCCCTCGGCGGGCGACCAGCGCCACGCGGTCATCGGGCCGTACACCGAGCCCGATCAAGTGATGGGCCAGGGCGTTGGCCTTTCGGTTCAGCTCGGCATAGGTCAGCCGTTGTCCCTGAAACTCTGCGGCCACCGCCTCTGGCCGCGCCGCCGCTTGCGCTTCGATGCGCTGATGGATGGTCAACTCGTTGGGGTAATCCGCGCGCGTGTCATTCCACTGCTGCAGCAACGCCGATTCGGCTGGCAGGCTCAGATTGAAATCATCCAGCGCCAGGTCAACATTCTCCAGGCCCTGTTCCAGCACCAGCAACAGGCGCCCGGACAGCGCTTCGATCTCATCGGCGCCAAAATAGGCTTCGTTGTAGACCATGTACAAACTGTCTTTGTCGTTGTTGAGGGTGCTGAGCAAATGCACCGCCAGCGGCGTGCCCTCCTCGTGGTTCGAGACCTTGATGACCCGCGCCTGAGCCTCGCCGTAGCGGTACTCGTGAACATCCTGCTCGTAGGACACCGTCAGTTCGAACAGTTGGGAGCGATCCTCGCGCAGCAGGCCCAATGCACGATTCATTTCGCTCAGCGGAAAACGCTGATGACGGAAATCGCGCTTCAATTCGTCACGGATCGCCGTGATCAATTGGCCGAACGACAACGCCCGGCCAAACCCCATCCGCACTGCGCTGACCTGAGTGAACAGCCCGAGCGTGGACTTGAACCGGGCACCGGAACGGTTGAGCAGCGGCACCCCCACCACCCATTCGTCACGCTGGGCGGTGCGACTGAAATACACGTGCAAGGCTGCCAGCAACACATGGAACGCCGACCCGCCGTATTCGCGAGCCACGTACTTCATGCGTTCGTGCAGTCGTGCGGGAAAAGCCTGAGAGAAAATCCGGGTCGGGGCCGGGGCACCGGCAAAGCGTTCCTGATATCGGGGCAGCAATAACGGCTCGGGAAGGTTGCGGTACTTTTCCAGCCAGTACGTCCGGTCGTGGGTATAGCGTGCCGACTCGTAATAACGCGCATCGTCATGGATGAAATCAACATAGGACGGTGCCGAGTCCGGCGGCTGTTGCCCAAGCGCCAGCGCGTTATAGATCTCGTCCAGCGACTTGAGCATCTCGCCGAACCCCCAGCCGTCGACGATCAGGTGATGGGCGAGGATCGACAACCAATGATGATCGGCATCGAGACGGATCAGAAGAAACCGGAACAACGGCCCGCCGTCCAGCGTGAACGGCTGCTCGATGCGTTCCTGAATCAGCCTGCGCGCCGCGGACTGTGGATCGGGCTGCGCGCAAACGTCATGGATTGGCATCGGGGTCGGCAAGGACTGCGCAAAGCGCTGCAGGGGCAAGCCGTGCTGGCCGGCGCCCGGCAACAGAATCGTGCGCATGGCGTCGTGCCGGGCCACGAGACCTTCCAGAGCCGCTTGCATCAGCGCCGGATCCAGTGGGCCGGTCAGCTCGACGTAGCCGCCGATGTTATACAGCGGTGAATCCCCCTGACGCAGTTGATCGAGCCAGATGTCGCTCTGGGCGGCAGTCAGCGGGAAGGCCTCGGAAATCGCGGACAGACCGTCCGCCGCATCGGCAGCAAATTGGTTCATAAGATCCGTCTCATGTGATTTGGCGCGTATTCAAGCATCGGCCCCGAAACCCGCATGACACGTGAAACCCGGACAACTCCCCCCTCTTTGCCCTGCCCTGCGGGCTGACAGGCCTCGACTGGCCGGCCATCCCACCAAAAGTTCGGAAAGAAATGACTGAAAATCCTGTAGGACAATCGCCATCCACCTGCGCTGACTACGACTTCGCAATGGTGGGAAACGGCGCTCTGAACCCCGGTTTTCGGGGTTTCCACTAGACCGCACAGTCACGTCCTACAGGCTTGTCACCCTAGGACTGACAGAAACGTGGCGCCATTAATCCGGAAATAGTGGCACTTTGTGTCCCCGTTTTCCCCTACAGACGTAGGACAAATGCATAGGCTTAAATCCCGCTCCAGATCGATTTCAAGGAGAAATGATTGGGTGGCGGCTTCACAGGTGCATGCACGGCAGACGATTCGGCTATGGCTTTAAATCAAGGATGACAAAGATATGAATCTGACCGGCAGTCTTCGCAACATGGACAACCCGCACTTCTATTGGCAGCTGGGCGAGTTGATCGCCAGCACGGGGAACGAGCGTTTCGCCACGAACATGTTTCAGTTGGTCGACACCCTGGTGCCGGTCAACCGGGTGGATCTCAGCGAATGGACACTCGACGAGCGCGAGGCCAGCGTGGTCGAGATCAAGGCATTGGGCAGCGCCGGTTTGCCGGATACCTTCCCGCCCCCGGATCCCCTGCAATGCCAGGACGATCATCCGCTGTTGCAGAAGATGATCGAGATGAATGACTCGCTGCTGATTCAACTCAAAGCTTCGCTGCAGCAACGACACCCGCACCGCAGCGTCCATCAGTGCAATCTGGTGTCACGCACCTCCAACCGCCGCTGTGTCATCTCGTTCTGTCGCCCTCACACGCACCGGGTGTTTTCCCTGCCGGAACTGTCGTTTCTCAAAAGCCTGTCCGACACCCTGCTGCCGTTGATCGAGCGTCACGCGCAGATCCGTCGGCAAATCGTCGCCCGACAACCGCGCCCGCTCCAGGCCGATCAGGAGCAGACACCGTTGCAACAGGTGTTCGACGAACGCCTGGCGCTGGGCGACATCACCCTGTCAGTGCGCGAGAAGGAAGTCTGCCTGGGCTTGCTGACCGGCGGCACCGTGCCGCAGATGGCCGAGCGGTTGCGGGTCAAGAACAGCTCGGTCGAGACCTACCTCAAGCGCGCGGCCGCCAAGCTCGGGGTCAGTGGTCGTCACGGTCTGGCGAAATGGATGGCCGGGGCCTGATCCGGCGTTTCTCTCATCATGGGCGCCCGGCGCCCGCTCTCATTCGTGAACGAGGCTGTTTGATGTCCAGGTTGCCGATCTCCCTGCTGTCCATGGCGTTGCTGATGGGCGGCTGCTCGCTGATTCCCGACTACCAGCAGCCCGCGTCGCCCAGTGCGGCGCAGTATCCAAAAGGCCCCGCCTACCCTGCGCCAACCCAGGCCACCAGCGCGGTCGAGGACTGGCGCGGATTGTTCAATGACCCGGCATTGCAACAGTTGATTGAGAGCGCGCTGGTCAATAACCGCGACTTGCGGGTCGCCGCGCTGAACGTCGAGGCGTTCCAGGCGAAGTACCGCATTCAGCGCGCCGATCTGTTGCCGGCGGTCTCGGCCAATGCCAACGAACTGCGCCAGCGTGTGCCGGCGAGCGTGACCAAAACCAAAGCGGCGATCACGTCGACCTACTCCGCCAACCTTGGCATCAGCGCCTACGAACTGGATTTCTTCGGCCGGGTGCGCAGCCTCAGCGATCAGGCGTTGATGAGCTGGCTGGCCACCGAAGAAGCCCGGCGCAGTGCGCAACTGAGCCTGGTGGCGAATGTCGCCAATGCCTACCTGACCTGGCGCGCCGACCAGGAGTTGCTGGCCCTGGCCCGAGAAACCCTCGCCGCCGACGAGAAAAGCCTGCGCCTGACCACGCGCAACCGCGAGGCCGGCAAGTCCTCGGCGCTGGATCAGATCCAGGCACAGACCAGCGTCGACAGCACCCGCGCCAGCCTCGCCCGCTATCAACGCCAGGTCGCACAGGACTTGAACAGCCTGACGCTGCTGGTCGGCGCGCCGGTTCCTGAAACTCTGCCGGCACGTCCGCTGGACAGTGATCTGGTGGCGCAAGTACCGGCCGGGTTGCCGTCGGATCTGCTGCAGCGCCGGCCGGACATTCTCCAGGCCGAATACAAGCTCAAGGCGGCCAACGCCAATATCGGCGCGGCCCGGGCGGCGTTCTTTCCCAGCGTCAGCCTGACCGCCAACGCCGGCACTTCCAGTCGCGACCTGTCGGGGCTGTTCAAGGGCGGCTCCGGCGCCTGGACGTTCCAGCCGCAGATCAGCCTGCCGATCTTCAACGCCGGCAGTCTGCGCGCCAGTCTGGATTACGCGAAGCTGCAAAAAGACATCAGCGTCGCCGAGTACGAAAAGACCATTCAGACCGCCTTCCAGGAAGTGTCCGACGGACTCGCGGCGCGCCAGACCTACCAGCAACAACTCCAGGCCCAGCGTGATCTGGTGCAGGCGACCCAGGACTATTACGACATGGCGCAGCACCGCTATCAGACCGGCGTCGACAGCAGCCTGACGTTCCTCGATGCCCAGCGTTCGCTGTTCAGCTCCCAGCAGGGCTTGATCACTGACCGATTGGCGCAACTGGTGGCGCAAGTGAACCTGTACACCGCGCTGGGCGGCAGCTGGAGCCCGGTTGAACCGTCGCCGCAATAACCGCAGGTCATGTTTTCTTACACCTTTTGTCGCCCGATCCGACATTGGTTGGTGATCAAAAACCGACCTGGCGGTTCATTTTGGTATCATGCGCCGCTTTTACGGTTAACCCCCCGCCTGTCTTGCTGACCGGCGGGCTGCAAAGGGCGGTATTAGATGACGGCTTTGTTGACTCGCCGCAAGGTGCTTGCGGGAATGGGCGTGCTTGGTCTGGGCCTGCTCGCCGGCTGCGACACCCGTGGCCAACTGTCGTACAAGTACGGCAAGGATCTGAGTGACAAGATCCTCGGACGCACCTTCAAGCTCAAGGACACCGAAGGCAACACCGTGACGCTGTCGAGCTTTCGCGGCCTGATGCCGATGATCTTCTTCGGTTTCACCCAGTGCCCGGCCGTCTGCCCGACGACACTGGCCCGCGCGGCAAAAATCAAGAAGCTGATGGGCAAGGATGGCGACATCCTGCAAGTGGTGTTCATCACCCTCGACCCGGAACGCGACACGCCGCAAATCCTCGACGCCTACGTCAAGACCTTCGACCCGAGCTTCGTCGCCCTGTACGGCACCCTTGAGGAAACCAAGGCCACCGCCAAGGAATTCGACGTCTTCTACGAAAAAGTCCCTGCCGGCGACACCTACACCCTGTCGCACACGTCTACCAGTTATGTCTACGACACCCGCGGCAACCTGCGCGTGGGTCTGTCCCAATCGCTTTCTGCACAAGAGTGTACGGAAGACTTGCTTACCGTCATGGAGGTCTGCTGATGAACCCTTTTCTGAACAACATCAAACGTGCTGCTCTGGGCCTGTCCCTGCTGGGCGTGGCTTTCCAGGTTTCGGCGCAGACCAAGGTCGATGACGCCTGGGTCCGTGCAACCGTGCCAAACCAGTCGGCCAGCGGCGCGTTCATGACCGTCACCGCCGACAGCGACAGCAAGCTGCTCAGCGTTGCATCGCCGGTGGCCAAGGATGTGCAGATTCACGAAATGACCATGAAGAACGACGTCATGAGCATGGGCCCGGTCAACTCGGTCGACCTGCCGGCCGGCAAGGCTGTGAAGTTCGATCCGAACGGCTACCACGTGATGCTGATGGGCCTGAACGGTCAACTGAAGGAAGGCGACAACGTGCCGCTGACCCTGACCGTCGAAAACGCCAAGGGCGAGAAACAAGCCATCGAAGTCCAGGCGCCGGTGCGCTCGCTGACCAACATGGAAGGCCACGATCACAGCAAGATGCATTGATCGCTGACTGACAGTTTTACGGCTTCAAAAACAAACGGGGCGGCATGATCGACGATCATGCCGCCCCGTTTGCATCTGGATGTCAGACCAGTTTCAACTCGACTTCGATATTGTTGCGCGTGGCCTTGGAGTACGGGCACACCTGATGCGCCGCATCCACCAGTTGCTGCGCCGCGCCGCGTTCCATGCCCGGCAGGCTCACATTGAGACGTGCCTGCAACAGATACCCTCCCGAGTTGGTGCCCAGGTCTACTTCGGCATCCACCGCAAGGTCCGCTGGCAGGCTGATTTTCTGTTGCCCCGCCACCGCTTTCATCGCGCCGATGAAGCACGCCGACCAGCCGGCAGCGAACAGTTGTTCCGGATTGGTCCCACCGCCGTTGGAGCCGGGGGACGATAGCTTCACATCGAGAATCCCGTCGGAACTGCGCGACGCCCCGTCACGTCCGCCGGTGGTGTGGGTCTTTGCGGTGTAGAGGACTTTTTCGATCTGGCTCATGGCGATCTCCTGAATGAATAACAGCAGATTGTTCACTCGGCGCCTCCCGTCGCAGCCTTGAGGTGCGCCAACCCGTTTCACACAGCCCTCTCACTATAGACGCGAGTTTACTGCTCACCCGGGCAACGGACGTGCGGGCAACCGCCTTCGTTATCCGGCCAATGAATGCAGAGAAGTGATCGGGCACGACCCTTATGGAAAGCATGCTTTACATCGGAAATATCTTAAGCGACTATGTAAAGCGTCTTTTACATAGGAGTTTGGACATGAACCGATTCAACCGAGAGATGGCTGCGGCAATGGTTCTGTACGCAGTGGTGCTGCTGGCATCGCAATTCGCGTTGATTTATCTGGCGGATGCCAACGCTTACCTGCGCGGCGTCATCGTGCTGATGCCGATGATTCCGGTCGGCTTGTTCTGCTGGACGGTCGTACGCGACATGCGACGTCTCGACGAAATGTATCTGCGTATCCAGTTCGAAGCCCTCGGCTTTGCATTCGCCGCATCGGCCCTGCTGACCTTCACTTACGGTTTTCTGGAAACGGTGGGCGCCCCGCATATCCCGTGGTTGTGGGTCTGGCCGGTGATGGGCGCAATGTGGATGATCGGCCTGCGCATCGCCCGGCGCCGCTACCAATGAAGAACCGCCTCAAGGAACTGCGCGCCGAGCGCAAATGGTCACAGGTGGATCTGGCCGAACGTCTGAACGTTTCGCGCCAGACCATCAATGCGATTGAAAACGAACGCTACGACCCGAGCCTGCCTTTGGCGTTCCAGATTGCCCGGGCGTTCGAGATGCCGATTGAGAGCATCTTTGATGACTCGGTGAGTTGATACGAAAAGTCCGCCCGTCAGCACAGGCTGCCGGGCGGACTGTTCACAAATGACGACTGTTCAACTCCCCGCCCCGCCATGCGCCTCTTCAAAGAAATAATCCTTCCAGCTGTCCGCCTTGTTTTTCAGCACACCCAGCTCCTGCAACTTCTCTGCATATATGTAGGTGCGTTGCGGTACCACGGTGAAATCGATTTCCGGATCGGTAACGATTTTCTCCACCAGCGCCAACGGCAACTTCGACTGTTCAACACGAATGTAAGCTTGTGCGGCCGCAGGCTTGTCGGCCTTGATGATCTGCTCGGCCTCGACCAGTGCGTCGTAGAACGCCCTGTAGGTTTTCGGGTTTTCGTCGTGGAATTTTTCCGTGGTGTACAGCACGTTGAAGGTGGCCTGGCCGCCGAGCACATCGTAGGAACTCAGCACTTTATGCACGTTGGGATTCTGCAACGCCTGGTACTGGAATGGCGGACTGGAGAAATGTGCGTTGATTTCCGAGCCGCCGGCGATCAACGCGGCCGTGGCATCCGGGTGCGGCAGGCTGACGGAGATGTCGTCGAATTTCTTGTATTGGTCATTACCGAATTCTTTGGCCGTTTCGATCTGCAGAGTGCGGGACTGGAAACCCACGCCCGCCGCCGGCACGGCGATGCGATCCTTGTCGCTGAAGTCCTTGAGGGTTTTCACGTTCGGGTTATTGGTCAGCAGGTAGTTGGGCATCGAGCCCAGCGAAGCGATGGCCTTGACGTTCTGTTTGCCCTTGGTGCGATCCCACACAGTGAGCATCGGTGGCACGCCGGCCGAGACCACATCCAGCGATCCGGTCAGCAGCGCTTCGTTCATGGCGGTAGCGCCGGAAATGCTGTTCCAGTCGACCTTGATGTCCAGCCCCTGAGCCTTGCCGTGCTTTTCGATCAGGTGCTGATCGCGCACCACATCCAGAATCAGATAACCGATACCGAATTGCTGGGCGATGCTGATCTTGCCTTCGGCTTGAGCAGTGTTGCCGAGCAGAGCGCCAGCCAACGAAGCCGCCAGCAGCGTCAGTGCAGAACGTTTGAACGGTAGGGCCATGACAACCTCGCAGTGATTTTCTGGGAAATCTGTGAGGCGGGACTCTATCGCTATAAAAAACGAAATTTAAATACCGTTATCGCATATTGATATCATCTGAAAATCAGGCCTCCAGAAAAGCCTGCAAGTCCGCTCCCAAGCCATCGAACACCGCTGAAACCCGTTGAACCCGGCGCATGTCCTGATGCATTGCAATCCACACATCCACCGTAAAGTCCACCTGACCGGGCAGGACTCGCACCAGTCCATGTCGCTGGGCCAGTTGCCGAAAACTCACGCCAATCCCCAGACCCGCGCGCAACGCCGCCCATTGCGCCAGATGATCATCGGTGCGGATGGCCGTGTGCTCTGCCGAACAATCGAAGCCGCGCGCACATAGAAACTCGATCTCGCCCCCATGACGATCCGGGCCGATCAGCGGAAGCCGGCGCAAGTCCTCAACCGTTTCAGGCACGCCCTGCTCCGCCAGCAATTCGGGTGTGGCGTAGAGGCCCACGTGCAGATCGCCGACCTTGCGCGCCACCACCGAAGCTTCGGTCGGACGGCGGATGCGCACGGCTACGTCGGCCTCCTGCTGTGAGAGGGTTTGCAGACGATTCGACACGTTCAATTCCAGCGCCAATTGCGGGTGTTGCTGACGCAGGCGGCGCAACATCGGCGGCAGGATCTCGACGCCCAACAGCTTGCCGGCGGTCAGGCGCACGGTGCCGCTGGTTTGCGCCACGTCAGCGGAAGCGGCGCGGTTGAAAGCATTGGCGGCCAGGGCCATGGCTTCGACGTGACCGATCAACTCCTTGGCAGTCTCGGTCGGCAACAGCCCCGAGGGTGAGCGAATGAACAGGCTGACGCCGACACTCTGCTCCAGCGCCTCGATCCGCCGCCGTGCCGTGGCCTGGGCAATGCCCAGCAAGCGCGCGGCGCCCGACAGACTGCCGGTGCGCAGTACCGCGAGAAAGGCGCGCTGGGTTTCCCAATGAAGTTGTGGAGCGTTCATACATTTCCTGTGAGCGGTTGGGCAGTTTTGGCCGATGTTCATTCACCGGGGTCTGCGGCATGCTGCGCGAGCATACCGCACGGGCCTTGCGCCCGGCATCGAACCCGCAGTTGAAGGAGCCTTGCCCATGACACTCACCGGCCAATGTCGCTGCAGTGCCGTCCGTTATCAGTTGAACACCGAAGTGCCGCCGGCCATCTACGCCTGCCATTGCACGGATTGCCAGACCTGGAGCGGCAGTGCCTTTGCACTGCATGCCCTGCTGCCCACCGACGCCCTGACGCTGACCGGACCGTTGGCCACTTATGCCTACGATCTCAATGGGCAACACGCCGAACATCAGCTGTGCAGTGTCTGCCATACGCGTCTGTGCAACACCACCACGGCCGCACCGGGGATGAGCGTTCTGCGCGCCGGCACGCTCGATGAAAGCCGCTCACTGCAACCGATGGCACACATCTGGGTCAGTCACAAACAACCTTGGCTGACGCTGCCCGAGGGGCTGCCGAGCTGGCCGCAAAGCCCGACCCCGCAGGCCTTCGGCAAAGCCCTCATGGCGTACGCTGGTTGAACCAGGTTCTGAGCCCGTCGGCGTTCGACGACAAGCGTTTCGCGGTGTCCACAAACGGCGTGACGATCAGGCTGTACAGCGTCAGATAACGCGTGCGGTCCTGCTCGCCCGTGCCGAAGCGCAAGACTTCGGGTTTTGAAGTGGTGACGTACAACGTGCCGAACATCCAGTCCCACAGCGACAGGTTGATTGCGAAATTCTTGTTGAAATGTCGCGGTGCGTCGCTGTGGTGGATCTGGTGCTGGGCCGGGCTGTTGAGCACGTGTTCCACCGACGGCCCGAACGACAGCCAGACATGGCTGTGCCGCAGATTGGCCCCCAGGCTGTTGATGATCAGTGCCAGCCACGTTACGCCGAATAGCGTGTAGCGGCTGACCTCCCCGCCACAGGCATACCAGACCACGCCGGCAAAAGCGCCAAGGCCGGCGGTGATGACGACTCGTTCGAAGATCGATTCGACGATGTGAATGCGGCTGGCGGTGGCCGGCACCAGCACCGGTGCCGAATGATGGACCTTATGAAATTCCCACAGAAAACGGGAATGAAAGGCGCGGTGAATCCAGTAGTGCAAAAAGTCTCTGAACACAAATACGCCGAGGCCGTACAACAATGCGATCGAGGGGTGATCCGAGACCTGCTCGCGGGCGCCCCAGAGCCGGGTGAAAAACTGCACGTAATCACCCGAGCGCAGAATATGCGGGTCGACCAGCGCCACGACCGGCAACACCAGCGCGACCCGCAGAATGCCCTTGATGAAGTAGTAGCGATAATCCAGCCACGCCGAGCGATGCCCATGCACGCGACCGCCGCCAAGGAACTGCCAGAAGGTTGGGGCCTCGGTCAGGCCTCGGGATTTTCTGTAGCGGAACAGACCATAGGCCACGCAATAGGACGTGAAGATAAACGCCACGCCAATGCGACCGTTCAGATCGAACAGGCTGAAGAACTGCTCGGCGACCGGCTCGATCAGCAGTCGGTGCAGATAAGCGTTGAGTTGCGTGAGGACATCCACGGAGGCTGGTCTCCATCAGAGGTCGGGCATTGTAAATCGCAACGTTTCGCAAATGCAGCCGAAAGGGATCAAAGGCGTAATAAACAGCCTGAAACAATTAATCCCCTGCTCCGGTACGCCGGAAAAAGCCCTCCGCCACCCCTGACATGAACGCAGGTCTGGGCCTCAGGCATTTCGCCGTGATCGCACAGCCGTTCGACAGCGGATCAGCTTCGCGTTTAAAGGGGCGATCAGACAGCCCACCCTTGGTATCATCGCGCACACTTTTATGACGGTTTGATGGCTGGAAGGTCTTTTTTGTGAGCGCTCTTTTTCAACGGCTTCGGCACCCCGACGCCCGTCTTCTCTCTCTGGTTTTTCTGGTACTGATCATACCGGTGTGCCTGCGTGCGGCACTCGGCTGGTCGAGCCTGTTCGGCTATCTTTCGGACCTGGCCATCGGCAGCCTGCTGGTGGTCCTGCTGCATCGCCGGCCGTGGTGGCTCGGGCTGCCGGTGCTAGTGTTCTGGGGCTTGCTGGCAGTGGCGACAGCTGAACTGGTCAGCGCGGTCGGACGCCTGCCCAATCCCCAGGACCTGCATTACCTGATCGACCCGCAATTCGTGGAGAACTCCACCGGCGGCGGTTTTGCCCATCCGGCGGTGGCCGGCGCATTGCTGCTGGCCCTGTTGCTGTGGCTGGCGACGCAGTGGGCAAACCGCGCGACTCCCGCCCCGGCCCTGCCCCGCGCGGCGTGGACGGCACCGGTGTTGCTGTTCGCCGCCCATTGGGGCGCACAAAACCTTTCGCCGAGCGACGCCGACCCATGGCGCCTGTACAACCTGCCGCATCAGTTGCTCGCCGCGCAGGTCGCCGACGCGCAAATGCAGGCCGAGGAATGGCTGGAAGGTGGTAGCGAAATACCCCCACCCTCGATGGCCGGGCTCACCGACCTCGACCTGAATGGTCACTCGTTACTGGCAGCCAAAGGTCAGGCGCGCAATGTCCTGATCGTTACCGTCGAGGGCATTCCCGGCGCCTACATCCGCGCCAATCGCGAGGCCATCGGCAGCCATTATCAGGAAGACCTGATGCCCAAGCTCAGCCGCTGGGCCGAGCGCGGCATGAACACGCCGGACTACGTGCTGCACACGCACCAGACCATTCGCGGCCTGTACGCCATGCTCTGCGGCGATTACGACAAGTTGAACAACGGCACGCCCAAAGGCGTGGAAATGCTGACCCAGAACGAACGCAACCAGGCCTGCCTGCCGGCCCAGTTGCGCCAGAACGGCTTCAGCACTCACTACCTGCAAGGCGCCGGCCTGCGCTTCATGGCCAAAGACAAGATCATGCCGCACATCGGCTTCGATGCGACCCATGGCCTTGAGTGGTTCACCAACGCCAACTATCTGGAATTCCCGTGGGGCAAGGACGACAAGGCGTTCTTCGAAGGCGCGCTGGGTTACGTCGGCCAACTGAAGAAACAGAAAAAGCCGTGGATGCTGACCCTGCTGACCGTCGGCACCCATCAGCCCTACTCCGCTCCGGAAGATTACCTGCAACGCTACGACACGCCGAAACAAGCCGCCGTCGGCTATCTGGACGACGCCCTTGACCAGTTTCTCAGCGGCCTCGAACGTCAGGGCGTGCTGAAAGACACGCTGGTGGTGATCACCTCGGACGAATCCCATGGCATCGATGGCGTGCGACTGGCGTCGTCCTGGGGATTCAACCTGACCCTCGCACCGGAGCAGACCCAGTTGCCGCACCTGAACGCCGGGGTCTACGGGCATGTCGATTTGAGCGCATCGATCCTCGATTACTTTGACCTGCCAGTCCCGGCAGCACTCAGTGGCCGCTCGCTGTTTCGCGACTACGACACCGGTCGCGAAATCATGTCGTTCACCAACGGCAAGCTGCGCTACCACGACGGCCACGGCATCCTGACCGAGTGCGACATGCCGCGCCGCTGCCGCGCTTACGCCAGCGAAGGTTTCATCGCCGAAAGCGCCACGTTCAAGGGCAATGCCAGCGGCCAGAATGCCCGGCAGATTGCGGCCCGCGCCGATGCGCTGGACCTGTCGCTGCTGCGCAACCCGCTGAACCAGCGCTATCAGTTCGGCAGCGACAACATCATCCCGCTGCAAGCTCAGATCAAAGATGACTGGGCCGACAACCTGATCGGCGCGCAATACCTGGAAATGCCCAAGGGCTCGCACACCCGCGTGCGTCTGACCGTGCGCTCGATGGATCCACAGCAGGCAGCCTACATCCAGCTCAAGGCCAAGGAATTCGAACAGGACGTGCAACTCGGCCTGCCTTCGGAAATGGTCGCCACGGCGGACCAGCCGCTGGAAATGGATTTCAGCTTCGACAACCCGCAACCGCGCAAGGCCTTCTCGTTCCATTTGCTGGGTTATGGGCTGGGGGCGGTGGAGGTCACGGACTTCAGCGTGATCACCGAGCTGCCGGGGCAACAGGATCTGCGGGAGGAACTCCCGGAAGACGACACCGCTCAGTCGAGCTGATGTCGACGCCAGCGTCGCGCGATTCGCGGGACGCTGGCGCAAGATCGCGGGGAACGATCAGAACGTGCTGCGCAGCCCGACCTGAATGCTTCGCCCTTCTGCCGGCGCAATGTCGCGCAGGATCGAGCTGGCGTAGCGCACAGTCTGGTTGGTCAGGTTCTCGGCATTGACGAAGGCCAGCCATTTGCTCTGGCCGACGTCAAAGTGATACCCCACATTCGCACCCAGCGTGGTGTAGCCATCGGTGCTGCTTTCATTGTCCGGCACCCGATGCTGAGCGCTGGCGTGCTCCACATCGATCCGCGCCTGCCAGCGATCCAGCTCCCAGAGCAGACCGGTGTTCAACCGCAGCGGCGCAATGCGCGGCAGATCCTGACCGTTGTCGAGGTTCTTGGCGCGGGTGTAGTCGCCCGACAATTCCAGCGCGAACTTGCCATAGGCGCTCTCGCCGAGCTGCCAGCGATCCTGGGCCTCGATACCGCTGAAGCGCGCACGGACACCGGAATAGGCGTATTCGGGAATTCCGCCCGCGTCCTCTTCCCCTTCGTCATTCAGCGTGCGGCCGGTGCCGAGCAAGCCGATGTAATTGGAGAAGTGGCTGTAGAACACGCCCACGCTGCCCTTGTGCGTGCCATTGTCAAAGCGCAGCGCCAGATCGCTGGAGACGGCTTTTTCCTTCGACAGGCCCGCATCCCCGACTTCATACGTACCGGTCGCGACGTGGGCGCCGTTGGCGTACAGCTCATAGAACGTTGGCGCCCGCTCGGTGTAGCCCAGCGTGGCGGCGACCGACCAGATCGGCGTCAGTGTGTACACCGCGCCGGACGACAGGCTGCCGGCGGTGAAACTGCTGGAGCGGTCGGCATTGGCAAAGCGCTCGTTGCCTTTGGCGTCCGGGTCGACCGTGGTGTGCTCCAGGCGACCACCAAGGGTGAACAGCAAGCGATCCGTGGCTTGCAGCTCTTCCAGAACGAACAGTGCACCGGCGTTGGTGTCGGTCTGCGGCACGAAGGCTTCTTCGCCCAGCGCCGAGAATTCATTGCGACTGACCTGTGCGCCGATCACCCCGTTGAACGGCCCCAACGGCTGGTGCCGGGCTTCGACCCGCGCTTCGTAGCCCTTGTTCTTGAACGTGGTGCCGACCTCACCGCCTTCAATTTCACGGTGCTGGTAATCGGTGTAGCCGGCGTCGAACTTGACCGAGCTGAACGGGCCTTCCAGGTTGCGGATTTCCGAGGCGAACGCGTAGTGCTCCTGCTGCATGCGAATGCGCACGTCGTCTTCGGCCGGCGAGCCGTAGTTGGAGTCGTAATTGCTGTACGACAGCCCCGCATAACCGTCGTCCCAGGTGTAAGACCCGCCCACCGCGCCGCCGTCCTGACGACCGTCGCTATTGGCCAGACGATGCTTGCTGGAATCGCCATCGTCGCCCGCCCGTTCGCGGCTGCTTTTGGCGTAGCCGGGGATTTTCAGGTCATTGAACTCGCGGGCGCTGGCGTCCAGGTGCAAGGCGAACTGGCCGTTGCCGGCCTCGAGTTTCCCCGCGCTGCTGCGGGTGGTGTCGGCGCCGCCGTAGCGCAGCTCGCCGGCACCGTGGATGCCGTCGATGGCTTCGGTCGGGATGCGGTTGTCGAAGGTGTTGACCACCCCGCCGATGGCGCTGCCGCCATACAACAACGCGGCCGGGCCACGGACGATTTCGATGCGTTCGACGTTGACCGGGTCCAGCGGCACGGCGTGGTCGTAGGACAGCGACGAGGCGTCGAGCGCGCCGACGCCGTTGCGCAGAATGCGAATGCGATCGCCGTCCTGCCCACGAATGATCGGGCGACTGGCGCCCGGCCCGAAGTAGGACGACGACACGCCCGGCTGTTTGTTCAGGGTTTCGCCCAGGCTGCCCTTCTGCTGCAGCGTCAGCTCATCGCCGCTCAACACCGTCGAGGGCGAAGCCAGGCTCTGGCTGCCCAGCGGATTGCCGGTGATGACTTGCGGTTGCAGTTCGAGGGGTTCGGCGGCGAATGCGGGGGACGTGATCAGCAGCGCAGCCGCCAACAGGCTTGGCTGGAAGGAGTGGTAACGGGAAGGCATTTCTAAATTCCGTAAGGCAGAAAAGTAAGGATCGATGCCACTGCCACACGGACAGGTCAGTGACATCGATCAGATGAAATCATTTTTATGTTATACAATAACATTTCCAATGACCATCACGATTCTTGCCTCAATGCTTACAACAACCGCTCAAACACGGGTCTTCCAAAGGAGCGCCCGGTCATTTCCCCCGTTTCGGTCTGCCGTCATCGATGTCGTAGGTGTGCCCGATCACGTACCGTCCCAAGGGCACCGCGCCACGACTCTGCTCGTAGTATTTCTGCCAGTAACAGGCCGTGCTCCAGATCGCTTCGGGGCAGGAAACCTTTGAAGCCAGGCCCGGCGTCAGGTCAAGTTGAGCGGCGGAAAACGCCACCTCCAGCATGCACGCCGAGGGGAAACCCATGTCTTCGTGCACCGGATTGGGGGTTCGCGAAACACCCCAGGCATACGCCAGCCATTTGAGAATGTGCTCCAGGGCATCGAGGCTGTTGCGATCGATCATGAACCTTTTCAGCTTCGACACCACGTCGCGCTGATCGACCGGAAACGCCAGCAACGCCAGATTCGGCCATTCGTCCTTGTTCGACAGAAACGCCAGATCCTCCTCCACCACACCGTTGCGCTCGGTCGCGAACGGTCTGGCCGGCTGGATCAAAGGCACGTGAAAGACCTTGGCGCCTGACAAGCCGTCATCCTTGATCTTGAGCAGAAAGCAGTCGGACCAATAGGACGGCAACCGGTCATTACGCAGGGCCGACTGGGCAATGCGCACCCGCGTGGCCAGTTGATCCTTGCCCCCGGCCAGCACGAGCAAGGTGGTTTTCTTCAGATCCGGCTGGCCGAGGTCCTTGAACGCACGCTCCAGCCATCCATCGTTACTCTCACTCCGGCGGCGCTCCTGCTCGACGATCTCCGGGTTGCGTCCGCTTCCACTGCGATTTTTCAACATGGTTTTTACCTCTTGAGTCGAACCTGTGCAAAACGTGGTCAATGCCGAGGGGTGAGACGAATCGTCTCCAGAGCGCGAGGCGACAGGTGGCCGCCATCCAGCGGGTACAAGGTGATGTTCATGTCGACACTGCCACCTCCCCGCAAAAAGTTGATCGTCAGAACGACGTTGCCTGAGTAATGGTCGACCCATTTCGTCTGGAAGCGTTTGGCGTCCAGATCCGTAACCGGTGGGTCGGCCTTGGTCGGCGGTCCATCGATCTGGCAAACCGGCGAGCTGACCACTTCAAACAGGCATTCCTGTCCGGTCTTGGTCCAGGTCGCCCTGGAGATGGTGCTGTAATGCACATCGCCACTGAGAAACACCACCGGGATGCCCGCCTCGCAGACCGTGCGCAGCACCCGAAGGATGATGCCGAACTGCGCGTAGCTCTGCAGATCCGAGTCCGCCCACTCGGAGTACCAGGGCGGCGCCTTGGAAAACAGCGTCTGTCCGGCGGCCAGTACGCCGATGGTCAGTTTGCCGGCGCGGTGATCGTTCAGCAGGTCGTTTTGCCACTGCACCAGATCGTCTTCGGTGGCCTTGCTCATCAAACCGTACCGGCCATCGTAAGCCCCGCCCGGATCGCGATCCGAACGAGTGTCGAGCAAAATCATGCGCAGCGGATCGACCTCGATTCGCTGCGCGCCCTGATGGGATGCGGGGTCACCGCCCAGTTGAAAGTCCTCATACAGATTGCGCCCGGCACTGGCGAGCATCTGCCGGCTCTGCGCGGTATAGGTGCAAGGCAGCCATGGCGAGAAATGCGGCGCGTTGTTCCAGTATTCGTGATCGTCGGGAATGCAGGCCGTGGGCGCCAGTTGCAACAGCGGGTCCAGCCCGTTGATCTGCTTTTCCCTCGAGAGCCAGTGCTTAGCGTACTTGTCGCCCAGCATCCGCGAGAGCGCCGGTTCGTTTCCCGGAAGGTCTTCGTGAAGCGGCAAATCCAGGTACACCTGATCACCGGCCAGCAACACCATGTCCGGGCGCGATTTGAGGCGCGATTGCAGGCTGGCGAGCGCGCCTTTGTCGTTCTTCTGGTAATAACAGGAGGCCAGCAGCATTGTGAAACCGCCGGCAAACGGTTCGGTCACCCGGGCGGGCATCTCCCGCAAGCGAACGGACGACGTTTCTCCCGCCAGGCTGACAACCACCACATGATCCCCGGGCCCCGGCGATTGCAATTCGAAAACGCCCTGATGATTGGCTGGACTGTTGCCGGAACCGGCCTGGCGCTGCTTGTCGCGCACCTCGAAGAACACCGCCGGGCCCACCGTCGCAGCCGGCGTACCGTCGATGGTGAATCGGGGAACCGGCGGATTGATTACGCCAAAGGCACCCACCCAGACCCGGAATATCCCCGGTGGGCCGATCAAAGGACGGGCAGAGAGCATCATGCGAACCTCCTGGTCATCACGTCGGGTGTCCCGAACCGCGCTGCGTCTTGCTGATATCAGCGTAGTAGCAAATCCGTCGAAGCAACCGGTAAAAGACTTTACCTATCAGGCACCAATAGTCGGCCTATTAGCTGACATTCCCAGTCGGGTCTAGCCTTACTAATCCGAAGTCGGCACGAGCCGGCCGCAGAAGACCTGATAAGGACCCGAACATGGCAAATGAATCGAAATGCCCGTTCAATCACGCCGCCGGCGGTGGCACGACGAACCGCGATTGGTGGCCGAATCAACTGAACCTGAAAATCCTGAGTCAGCACTCGCCCGCCTCCGATCCGCTGGGCCAGGACTTCGACTACGCCAAGGCTTTCAAAAGCCTGGATTTCCAGGCCCTGAAACGCGACCTGACGGCGCTGATGACCGACTCCCAGGACTGGTGGCCTGCCGACTTCGGCCACTACGGCCCGCTCTTCATCCGCATGGCCTGGCACAGTGCCGGCACCTATCGCACCGCTGACGGCCGTGGCGGCGCCGGCTCCGGCCAGCAACGCTTCGCCCCGCTCAACAGCTGGCCGGACAACGTCAGCCTCGACAAGGCCCGGCGCCTGCTGTGGCCGATCAAACAGAAATATGGCCGCAACATTTCCTGGGCCGACCTGATCGTCCTCACCGGCAACGTCGCGCTGGAATCCATGGGCTTCAAGACCTTCGGTTTCTCGGGTGGCAGGCCCGACGTGTGGGAGCCGGACGAAGACGTCTACTGGGGTTCGGAAAACAAATGGCTGGGCGGTGACACCCGTTACGGCAAACACCCCGAAGCCATGCAGGATCCGGGCGACGGCACGCTGGTCGCCGAACCCGCCGAGCACGGCCATGAACAGAGCCGCACCAACCAGGGCGAACGCAATCTGGAAAACCCGCTCGCCGCCGTGCAGATGGGCCTGATCTACGTGAACCCGGAAGGCCCCGAAGGCAATCCCGATCCGGTGGCCTCGGCCCGAGACATCCGCGAAACCTTCGCCCGCATGGCCATGAACGACGAAGAAACCGTCGCCCTGATCGCCGGTGGCCACGCCTTCGGCAAGACCCACGGCGCCGGCCCTGCCGATAACGTCGGGCCGGAACCGGAAGCCGCCGGCCTGGAAGAACAAGGCCTGGGCTGGAAAAGCACCTTCGGCACCGGTAAGGGTGGCGACACCATCACCAGCGGCCTGGAAGTGACCTGGACCACCACCCCGACCAAATGGAGCAACAACTACTTGGAAAACCTGTTCGGCTTCGAGTGGGAACTGACCAAGAGCCCGGCCGGCGCCCACCAGTGGAAACCGAAAAACGGCGCCGGGGCCGGCACCATTCCCCATGCTCATGACCCGAACAAACGCATCGACCCGACCATGCTCACCTCCGACCTGGCCCTGCGTTTCGACCCGGCCTACGAGAAGATCTCACGGCGCTTCCTGGCCAATCCCGACCAACTGGCCGACGCCTTCGCCCGCGCCTGGTACAAGCTGATCCACCGCGATATGGGCCCGCTGTCACGCTATCTCGGCCCGGAAATGCCGCAGGAAGAGTTGCTGTGGCAAGACCCGATCCCCGAGGCCAACCATCCACTGGTCGACGACAGCGATATCAGGGCACTGAAAGGCAAAGTGCTGGCGTCGGGGCTGTCCGTTTCGGAACTGGTCTCCACCGCCTGGGCGTCCGCGTCCACCTTCCGTGGTTCGGATAAACGCGGCGGCGCCAACGGCGGACGTCTGCGTCTGGCACCGCAACGCTTCTGGCAGGCCAACCAACCCGAACAACTGGACAAGGTGCTCAAAGCCCTCGAAGGCATTCAGAACGAGTTCAACACCGGGGCGTCAGGCAAGAAAGTCTCGCTGGCGGACCTGATCGTGCTGGCCGGCAATGCCGGGGTCGAACAGGCCGCGAAAAACGCCGGCCATTCGGTCACGGTGCCCTTCTCGCCCGGCCGTACCGATGCGACTCAGGAGCAGACCGACGTCGAGTCGTTCGGCTTCCTTGAACCGCACACCGACGGCTTCCGCAACTACGCCGCCAACACTTACCGCGTACCGGCCGAAGCGTTGCTGATCGACAAGGCACAACTGCTGACGCTCTCGGCGCCGGAACTGACGGTACTGGTCGGTGGCCTGCGCGTGCTGGACACCAACGTCGGCAAGACGAAGCACGGGGTGTTCACCGACAAACCCGGCACCCTGACCAACGACTTCTTCCGCAACTTGCTGGACATGGGCGTGGAGTGGAAACCAACGTCCAAAGCGGCGGATGAGTTCGAAGGTCGCGATCGCAAGACCGGCGGCGTGAAATGGACGGCAACCCGGGTCGATCTGGTGTTCGGTTCCAACGCGGTACTGCGCGCACTGGCGGAGGTGTATGCCAGTTCCGATGCGAAGGAACAGTTCGTCAACGACTTCGTTGCCGCGTGGGCGAAAGTGATGGACCTGGATCGGTTTGATCTGCGCCAATAAGGGCTTTTTACCCACCCACAAAAACGCCGCTCATTGAGCGGCGTTTTTTATTGCCCTGAAAAGACTTCAGGCAAGGCTTTTGCTGACCACCTCGTACACATCGCTGGACAACTGACCCGACGCCAGAATCCGCTCCAGCTCCGCTTTCATCAACGCCTGACGAGCGCTGTCGTACTTGCGCCAACGAGTCAACGGCGCCAATTGGCGCGAAGCGATCTGCGGGTTGAAGCCGTTCAGCTCGATCACCAGATCCGCGAGGAAGCGATAGCCCGAACCATCCGCCGCGTGGAAGTTGATCAGGTTCTGCCCGGCGAAAGCGCCGACCAGTGCACGCACCTTGTTCGGGTTCTTGATGTTGAACGCTGGGTGCTGCATCAGGGCTTTGACCCGTGCCAGACCGCCCGGCAAGGTGCTGCCGGCCTGCACGCTGAACCACTGATCCATGACCAACGGGTTGTCCTTGAAGTGCTCGGCGAAACTGGCCAGCGCCTTGGCCTTCTCGTCTTCGAACGGCGAGTTGACCAGCACCGCCAGCGCGGTGAGGCGCTCGGTCATGTTGTCACAGGCGTCGAACTGCTCCAGTGTTGCCGCCAGCACTTCGGGCTTGCCGCTGAGCATCAGGTACGACAGCGCGATGTTCTGCAGCGCGCGACGGGCGAAATGCTCGGCTTCGGCCACGTACGGGGTCTTTTTCGACAGCTCGCGGTTGGCCTGATAACGCTGCCACAAGGCATCGAACAGATTGTCCGCCAGTTGCTGACGGGCAAATTCGCGAGCGGTGTGGATCGCCTCGACATCGGCGGTTTCGCTGATTTCGGTCAGGTACGCCTCGCTCGGCAGCGAGAGCATTTCCGCGACCATCGCCTGATCCAGCGTCTGGTCAGCCAGCACAGTGCGCAGAGCGGAAATCAGACGTGGATCGAGCACCAGGCTTTCGCCCTTCTGCTGTTGGCCGATCAACTCTTGCAGCACCTGCACCGACAGTTGCTGACCGGCATCCCAGCGGTTGAAACCGTCGCTGTCGTGCTGCATCAGGAACATCAATTGGTCGCGGTTGTACGGGAAGCTCAGTTTCACCGGCGCCGAGAAACCACGCAGCAAGGACGGCAGCGGCTGTTCGGCGATGTCAACGAAGGTGAAAGTCTGCTCGGCTTCGGTTACCGAGATCACTCGGGTAGTGCCTTGGGCCGAGGCTTCACCAGCCAGACGCAGGGCGATTTCATTACCCTTGCTGTCGAGCAGACCCAGTTCCACCGGGATCACGAACGGCAGCTTTTCAACCTTGTCCGGGGTTTCCGGGCAGCTCTGACGGAAGGTCAGGCTGTAGGTTTTCGCGGCGGCATCGTACGACTCGCTCACCGCCAGACGCGGCGTACCGGCCTGGCTGTACCAGCGCTTGAACTGGGTCAGGTCGACGCCGTTGGCATCTTCCATGGCCTTGATGAAGTCGTCGCAGGTCACGGCCTGGCCGTCATGACGTTCAAAGTACAGATCGCTGCCCTTGCGGAAGCCTTCGGCGCCCAGCAGGGTGTGGATCATGCCGACCACTTCCGAGCCCTTCTCGTACACGGTCAGGGTGTAGAAGTTGGAAATCTCGATGAAGCTGTCCGGACGCACGGCGTGGGCCATCGGGCCGGCATCTTCGGCGAACTGGTGGGTACGCAGGTACGCCACGTCCTGAATGCGCTTGACCGTGGCCGAGTTCATGTCGGAGGAGAAACCGGCGTCGCGGAATACGGTGAAGCCTTCTTTCAGCGACAGCTGGAACCAGTCGCGGCAGGTCACGCGGTTGCCCGACCAGTTGTGGAAGTATTCGTGGGCGACGATCGCCTCGACCCGCTGGTGCGCGGCGTCGGTGGCGGTTTCGGCACGGGCCAGCACGGCGCTGGAGTTGAAGATGTTGAGGCCTTTGTTCTCCATCGCACCCATGTTGAAGTCGTTCACGGCGACGATCATGAAGATGTCCAGATCGTACTCGCGACCGTAGACCTCTTCGTCCCAGCGCATCGACTTCTTCAGGCTGTTCATGGCGTGCTGGCATTTGTCGATGTTTTCCGGCTCGACATAGATGCGCAGCGCCACGTTGCGCTCGGTCATGGTGGTGAAGCTGTCTTCAACGCACCACAAGTCACCGGCCACCAGCGCGAACAGATAGGCCGGTTTCATGAACGGGTCTTCCCAGGTCGCCCAGTGCCGGCCGTCTTCGCCGGGACCGCTGGCGATCGGGTTGCCGTTGGACAGCAGCACCGGATAGCTGTGCTGCTCGGCCACCACGGTGGTGGTGAACTTGCTCATCACGTCCGGGCGGTCGAGGTAATAGGTGATCTTGCGGAAACCTTCGGCCTCGCACTGGGTGCAGAACATCGTGCCGGACTTGTACAGGCCTTCCAGTGCGGTGTTGGTTTCCGGGTGGATCTTGACGCTGGTGTCGACCGTGAAGGTTTCGCTGGCCGGTTGCAGGGTCAGTTGGTTCTCGGTCAGTTGGTAGTCGTCGGCGCTCAGCTCCTGGTCTGCCAGGGTCACCGAGAGCAGCTCCAGCTGCTGGCCATCGAGCACCAGCGGCGGCAGGCCCGGGCCACGGGCCGGGTTGCGGCGCATCACCAGTTGCGCGTGGACCAGACTGTGGTCCTCGAACAACTCGAAGGTGAGGTGTGTTTCATCGATCAGGTACTCGGGCGCCTGATAGTCCTTCAGGTAAATCATCTTCGGTTGTTCGGTGCGCATGCTGAAGTCCTTATTGATGCACGGCGAGCTGATAGGCCGTGTACTTGCGAATGTTGATCACGCCGGTGTCGAAGATCAGGTACTGACCCTTGATCCCCAACAGCGTGCCTTCGGCAATCGGGTTCTTGTCCAGGTTGAAGCTGACGATCTTGGCCGGGTACTGCTCGACCGGGTAACGGATTTCCAGCGGCTCGACGTCGGTCACCGGCTGAATCGCCTGCAGACCGAAACGTTCCTGCAAGCCTTGCAGACCTTCGGCGCAGCTGTCGAACAGCTGATCGCGCACCTGTGCCAGATCCACCGCTGCCGCATCGCCCTTGAGCAAGGCGCGCCAGTTGGTCTTGTCGGCCACCTGACTGCGGAACAGGTCTTCGACGAAACCGGACTGCTGCCGCGTGGCGACGCGCATGATCGGCAGCGCTTGACTGGCGCCCTGATCGAGCCAGCGGGTCGGCAGCTGGGTGGCGCGGGTGATGCCGACCTTGATCCCCGACGAATTGGCCAGGTAGACAACGTGGTCGGTCATGCAGAACTTCTCGCCCCACTCCGGTTCCCGGCAGGTACCGGCGTCAAAGTGGCAGCGCTCCGGACTCATGATGCACACGTCGCACTGGGCCAGTCTGGTCATGCACGGGTAGCAATAACCCTGACTGAAACTGGTCTTGGTCTTGCGCCCGCAATGGGTGCAGTGAATCGCTCCCAGATATTCCAGACGCACCGTCGTGCCGATCAACGGGTTGACCGGCACCTCGACGTCATCCAGACGAAACGCGTATTGCACGTTCGGCCCGTCCAGGCGCGCCGACATTTTGCTGATTGCACCGCGGCCAATCTCGATCAATGGATGGCGTCCGACTTGAACAGGATGTTCGGCACTTCGATCGACTTCGACGCGCACTCCTGCGGGCCCATGTAACCGGTGCGTTCTTCCTCGGGCAGGTTCTGCATTTCCCAGGCGATCATTGCCTGCAACGACAGTTCACGCTGCTCGGCGGTGAGTTTGCCGCCGTCGGACCATTTGCCGATCTCTACGGCCAGTTTCAGGCTCTGGTAGATATCCGGGGTGATGTTCTTGATCAGGTCGTTAAAAGAGGACATCAGGGTCTCCGTGCTCTTTATCCAAAAAATTCAGGCGGCCAGTTTACGGCGGTTATACAAACCGCCCAACAAACCGGTGAAGCATCCGATGAGTAACCCGCCGACGTGGGCGGCGTTGGCGATTTCGCCGAAACCGATCATCGAGATCAGCCCGGACATGCACACCAGCAACCACACCAGCATCATCACCAGCACGCCGCGCGGCAGGCGATAGGCCGGGTTTGGCGCCAGCAACTGGAAGATCCAGCAGTGACCGAGCAACCCGTAAAGTACGCCGGACAGACCGCCGAACAGGCTCGGGCCGCTCCACGCAAACTGCGCATAGTTCGACACCAGGCTGAACAGCAACGTCAGGCCGATCAGGTTGACGCTGCCCTGGCGCGACTCGATGCGCCGCCCCAGTTCCCAGTACCACATGCCGTTCATGGCCAGGTGCAGGATGCCGAAGTGAATCAGCATCGGCGTGAACAGACGCCACCACTGCCCCGCCGCCAGGCTGTCGGCCAATGGCGTGAAGTGGATGTAGTCGCCGATTACGCGGAAATCGAGGAAGGTCAGCCAGCGCATCGTGTCGAGGTTGTCGCCCAGATACGTCAGCCCGCCGACCAGCAGGCTCAGCAACAGAATGAACCCGGTGGCCTTGGCATGTTTCAGTTGCTCGGCGAAGCTCGGACGCTTGAACGTCGGCGCCACCGGAATATCCAGTTGCTGCTCCGGGTCACCTGCCGGGAAGCGCTCGTACAGTGAACGCACGTCGTCGCTGATTTCCGACGGCACCCACAACACCTGCTCGCCCGACTCTTCGCTGACGCGGTGAGGCACCTGCATCCGTTGCAGCAGTTTGACGAAACCGCTCAGGTCCGCCGCCAGTGGCAGACGCAATACCGCTACCGCGCTCATCGCAGCACCTCCGGCCGCTCGACATCGACCCAGACAAATTTATGCGGATCGAGGCGGGTTTCCTGATCCAGACGATAAGCCACCAGTTTGCCGTAAAGCACGGCGCTGTAATCCAGGCACGCGAGGTTCGGGCGGATCGGCGCCGGTTTGCCGCTGCGCCAGTAGTGGCCGACGAACAGCAACGGCTCTTCGACGCCGTAGCGCAGCAGGGAATTCTTTTCGCTGGAGGTCAGCGGCTTCTGCGCCACCGGCTCCGGCAAGGCGTCAGGCTGGAACACGATGTCGCCGTAGGTTTGCGGGTCGTCTTCCCAGAACTTGGTGCGGAAGAATGAACGCACCAGACCGTCGCCGCTGGTCATGGTCAGGCCATCGGGCAGGCGCATGTCGGTGCCACGCAGCAGGCGATCGAACACAGTGCAGGCGAAACTGCCCGGCACGGCCGACGCCTGGAGGAAGTGTTCATCGATGCAGCCGTCGGGGAACAGCGCGCGCAAAGGCTCGATCAGGCCGGCATCCCAACAGGCATGCACCACCCGGAAGCGTCCGGCATCGACGAACAGCGGCAGTTTGTAGAACCACTGCTGGAAGTCGTGCCAGTCGCCAGGATGGCCTTCGAACTGGGTCAGGGTTTCATGCAGCAACCGGGCGTGACGCGGCGTGTGTTCACGCACGAACTGTTTGCCGCTGCCCGGAGGCGCCGACGTGCTCCAGCCCAGCGCGTTGAACTCGTGGTTGCCCATGATGCACAGCGCCTGACCGGCCTCGACCATGTCGTGGACGATGTGCAGCGCCTCGCGAATCCGCGGGCCGCGGTCAATGATGTCGCCGACGAACACCGCCATACGCGAGGGGTGCCGCCAGACGCCTGCCTGTTTGTGATAGCCGAGCCGGTCGAGCAGGTGCTCAAGGGTCAGAGCGCAACCGTGCACGTCACCGATCAGATCGTAACCACGCGCGGGATCGAGCATCACTCGCCTCCACCCCCCAAGCGGCTGCCCCAGCCGAGCTTGGTACGGCACACTTCGTAATAGTTGTGGTCGAGCGGATGGATCAGCCGCAGCTTCTGCGCTTTCTTGCTGACAGTGATGGTGTCGCCCGGCGCGCAGGTAAAGTGGTTCTGCCCGTCACAGGAGACTTGCGGGTAAATCTGCATATCTTTGGACACGACGATCTTCAGCTCACTGTTGCCATCGACCACAATCGGCCTGCTGGACAACATATGGGGATACATCGGCACGATCACAATGGCGTCGAGCTTGGGATGCATGATCGGGCCACCGGCCGACAGCGCATACGCCGTGGAACCGGTCGGTGTGGCGACGATCAGGCCGTCGGCTTTCTGACTGCAGACGAACTGCCCGTCGATGTACAGCTCGAATTCGATCATCCGTGTCGACTTGCCGGGGTGCAGCACCACGTCGTTCAGCGCGTCGCCCTGGCCGATGGCTTCGCCGTGGCGGCGAACTTCGGCTTGCAGCAGGAAGCGGTTTTCCACCAGATAATGGCCGTCAAGCACCTTGGCGACTTCGACTTCCAGCTCATCGGGACGTATATCGGTCAGAAAGCCAAGGCTGCCACGGTTGATGCCCAGTACCGGAATATTGTGTTTGGCCAGCGCCCGGGCGGCGCCGAGCAGGCTGCCGTCACCGCCGACGACGATGACCATGTCGCAGACTTCGCCGAGCATCTTGCGCGAGGAAGTTTGCAGGCCATGACCGGGCAGGACTTCGGCGATCGTGTCTTCGAGGATCACATGCAGGTGACGATCGAGCAGAAACCGTTTCAGTCGGCGGACGGTATCCAGCACCTGGGAACTGCCCAGGCGACCGATGATGCCGATATTACGAAATTGCTCCATGGGACTCCTGCGGGGGGCTGCAACGGCGAAAACGACGATTATGGGCGAAAGCGCCGGATAGACAAAATCCTTTCAGCCCCGAGGGGGCGACCGTGTTTGAGGCTATGCTCGCAAGATGATCCTATTTCCCGATTTGCTCCAGTTGCCCCACCAATTGCGTCACCCTGAGGTGCGCGATCTGGCGTGGGTGATCCTCGCCCCGCCGATGCTCGCCGCCACGCCGTGGCCACAACGCCATCCATTGGCCGGCAGCGATTGGGTGCGCGATCCCGAACGGCTGGCGCATTGGCTGCATGAACTCGACCGCGACAGCTACGGCCTGCTCCACTGGCTGTCCCAGGCCCGCACCCGGCGTCTGGGCCTGTATTACGAACGGCTCTGGCAGTTCGCCGTCGAGCATGCGCCGGGGATCGAACTGATCGCCGCCAACCTGCCGATCCGCCGCGAGGGCCACACCCTCGGCGAACTCGACATGCTGCTGCGCGACCGCGACGGCGTGCATCACCTGGAGCTGGCGATCAAACTCTACCTCGGCCCGCAGAACGGCGACGGCCGTGATCCGGCGCAATGGCTCGGCCCCGGCTGCCATGATCGGCTGGACCGCAAACTGGCCCACCTGAGCGAACATCAGTTGCCGATTTCCGCCCGCCCGGAAAGCCGCGAAGCCCTGGCGGCGCTGGATGTCGGGACGTTCAGTGCGCAATTGTGGCTGGGCGGTTATCTGTTGTACCCGTGGCCCGGGCAATCCGAACCGCCGAGCGGCGCCCATCCGCAGCACCTGCGCGGAAGCTGGTTGCATCAAAAGGATTGGCCGGCATTTGTCGCCCAGCGCCCGGCCGGACGCTGGCAACCCCTGCCCCGCCATGCGTGGCTGGCGCCGGCGCATTACCCGGCGGATCAGACCTGGAGCCACGAGCATTTACAGGCCTGGCTCGATGAACTCGAACCGCTGGCCCCGGCGCAGTTGATGGTGCGCTTGACCGAAAATGCCCGGGGTGACTGGGAAGAGGCCGAACGGCTGTTCCTGGTTTCGGATCTGTGGCCGAACGTGCCCGGGCAGAGTTAGACGGTCAACCGCAGCGCCAGCGCGGCCAACGTCACCAGCAACACCGGCACCGTCAGCACAATCCCGACCCTGAAGTAATACCCCCAGCCGATCCGGATGTCCTTGCGCTCCAGCACATGCAGCCAGAGCAAGGTCGCCAGACTGCCGATCGGGGTGATCTTCGGCCCCAGGTCGCTGCCGATCACGTTGGCGTAGATCATCGCCTCTTTCACGACACCGGTCGCCTGGCTGGCATCGATCGACAACAGCCCGATCAGCACCGTCGGCAGGTTGTTCATGATCGACGACAACAGCGCCGTCAGCACACCAGTGCCCATGGCTGCGCCCCAGACGCCGTACCCGGCAAAGACATCCAGCCAGCCGGCCAGATGATCCGTGAGCCCGGCGTTGCGCAGTCCGTAGACCACCAAATACATGCCCAGCGAGAAAATCACGATCTGCCACGGTGCCTCTTTCATCACCTTGCGCGTGGAGATCTTGTGCCCGCGAGCGGCAATGCCCAGCAGCAATGCCGCGCACACGGCCGAAATCGCACTGATCGGAATGCCCAACGGCTCCAGGGCAAAACAGCCCACCAGCAAAATCAGCAACACCGCCCAACCGGCGTAGAACGTGGCTTTGTCGTGAATCGCCGATTCCGGATGTTCGAGCTGTTCAGGGTCGTAGTCTTTCGGGATGTCGCGGCGGAAAAACCATAACAACACCGCCAGCGTGGCGGCGACGCTGACGAAATTGACCGGCACCATCACCGCCGCATAGCGATTGAAACCGATGTGAAAAAAGTCTGCCGAGACGATGTTGACCAGGTTCGACACCACCAGCGGCAGGCTCGCGGTGTCGGCGATAAAACCGGCGCCCATGACGAACGCCAGGGTCGCCGCCGGGGAGAAACGCAGCGCCAGCAGCATGGAAATCACGATGGGCGTGAGGATCAACGCCGCGCCGTCATTGGCGAACAACGCCGACACCAGCGCACCGAGCAACACCATGAAGGCAAACAGCTTGCGCCCGCTGCCCCGCCCCCACCGCGCCACGTGCAACGCAGCCCAGGCAAAGAACCCCGCTTCGTCGAGCAGCAGGCTAATGATGATCAGCGCCACGAAAGTGCCGGTGGCGTTCCAGATAATCTGCCACACCAGCGGAATATCGCTCAGGTGCACTACACCGAAAATAAGCGCCAGAATCGCGCCGAACGTCGCACTCCAGCCGACCCCGAGGCCTTTGGGTTGCCAGATCACCAGGGTGATGGTCAGCAGGAAAATCAGTGAAGCCGTGAGCATGCAGAGCGACCTTCGATCAGGGGCAGAATGGGTATCGAGGAAGCGCACCCTGCCCGTCCGTCAACTCACAGTCGAATCACGTGCCCCTCCACCGGTGCGATATGACCATGAAACAGACGAGAAATCACGCTCTGTGCTGCCTCAAGGCCGTGACTCTCCACGACCTGCAACAGAGGGTCAGTCGGTGCGCTGACCTGGCGATAAAACCGCTGCAAACCTTCGCCGACGTACCGGTTCACGCGCTCCGCTCCCCATTCGACGCTGCGCTTGCGAATCTGGATCGGGGCAAAGAAAAACACCGGTCGCAGCCCTTCGACGGCGCCCAGTTCTGCTTCATCGGTAGTGTGCGATGAGCCAACAAAACAGCTGTAGACGAGGTGATCGGCGAAATGCTGATGCACCCGCTCGCGCAAACCCAGGTCGCCGGAAAAATCCACATAAAGCGTCGAACGATCATTGGCCAGCGCCGACAACTCTGCGTAAGACAGCGTCCGGCCATAGCAGCCCAGGCTTTCGACAAAGACCTTGTTACCGGCCGACGTCAATGCCACACATTCGAGCCTCGGATGGCCGGCCAGACACACCGCCGTACCGTAGGCGGTTTTGCTCGAAGCACTGGAAAACACCACACGGCTTGCGCCGAAGAACCGATTGTCCTGAAGGAAATCCGCCAACATCAACGACGTCAAGAACAGCGGCTTGAGCAGAATCTGCAGGTTTTCTGTCGCTGGGCGGTAATACGTGTCTTTGCTGCAGCGGGTGTATTGGTTGTAAACCGAGCTCAGCGTCTGCCGGTGCTCCGTGCCGTCATGGAAACCACGCCCGGTGACCCGCTCGGGGCGCACCCACAGATGACTGGCCAGCGGCAAGTAACCATAAAAACGCTCGCCGACCGCCACGCCTTCGACGCTGGAAGCAATCACATCGGCGAAACCCCAGGCTGGAATGTGGCCCCATTCAGCCAGCCCTGTCGGAAAGAACGCCCAGTAATGCATCGAGTCGCCATACGCGGCGTAGGTAATGTTGTTGGTGGTCAGGGCGCAACGATCGACTTTCAAAATCACTTCGCCGTCCGCCGCCACTGAACTGCGCTGTTCCTGCTCGATTCGGCTCTGGTCGAGTGCACTTTTACGGGTCACCAGTCGCGTGACAGTGATCGGACTTTGCATCGCTCGGATTCCTGCTGCGTAGAGTGGCGGGGGCGCAAACGTCACGGGCCATGCGCCCCGATGAAAACACCATCGAGGCGTGACCGATCATGGTCTGAGGCGGAATTGAAGGCTTCAGACTTTCTTGTGCTGTTCCACAAACTGCCCATAGGCGTTGATGAAACTTTGCAGGAACGGTTTCACCGATTCGTTCAACTTGCCCGCCTCATCGAACGCGGTGCCGGCACCGCCCAGGTAGGCTTCCGGCTGCTGCATGCACGGCACGTTGAGGAAAACGAAGGACTGGCGCAAATGCTGGTTGGCGCCAAAACCGCCGATGGCACCCGGCGAAACGCTGATCACTGCGCCCGGTTTGCCGCCCCAGACACTCTTGCCATAAGGCCGCGAGCCGACGTCAATCGCGTTCTTCAACGGTGCTGGTACCGAACGGTTGTACTCCGGCGTGACAAACAGCACCGCGTCGGATGAACCCACTTTTTGACGGAAAGTGCTGTAGGCTGCCGGCGGTGAATCGCCGTCGATGTCTTCGTTATAGAGTGGCAGATCGCCAATTTCGACAATGTTCAGCTTGAGGTTGGCCGGCGCCAGTTCCGCCAGCGCCAGGGCGACCTTGCGATTGATCGAGGCTTTGCGCAGGCTGCCGACGACTACAGCGACGTTATAGACATTGCTCATGTGAAGACTCTCGACTGTCCGTGGGAGGAGCCTGTAGTTATAGATGATCCGGCGACGATTCCACCAGACGACGAGGGATATTTCCCGCGTCCGGATTATTTTTTTCCTGTAGGAAAACTTACCGAGCTCGATGACGGTCTACCAAGCCGCAAATCAAGCGTTTTATCTCCAGAGGTTCTAAGCAGATGGCAGCAGTACTCGTCGGTCAGTTCCATGCAAGAGATGCGGAAGGCCGCGTTTATTCCGTGCATGAGTTCCAGGAATCCAACCCGTCGGCAGACGGTTTCACCGGCATGGAGCCCGTTACAACCTACAAACTGGCGATTGGCGATCGCGTCAACAAAGTCGATGACAACGAGTTCCTGCTGGTTCAGTCGGGCATCACGTTGATTCGCGAACCCGAGCCGACTGTCGCTTCATAACCGATTGTTATGAGCAGAAGTCATCCGCGCCGAGTTGGGGTAGGATTCAGCCACTGACCCCAACGGCCGGACATGGACTTCACGCATGCGTTTACGTCATATCGAGGTGATTCAGGCGCTTTTACAGACGGGTCACGTGGGCACCGCCGCCGAATGGCTGCAATTGCCGACGGGCGATGTCGAGGAGCGGTTGCGCGAAGCCGAGAGTCAGCTGGGGTTCATGCTGTTCGCCAGCGTACGCGGACGGCTTCAGGCCACGGCCGAAGCCCGTGCGCTGCAAGTCGAAATCGCCCACATCTATGACGCGCTGGAGCCAGTGCAACGGCTGGCCAGCAGCCTCAAGCAATACCTCGCCCCACCTCTGCGAATCATCGGCACCCCGCCGCTGGCACAGCAGCTGTTGCCGCAAAGCCTCGCCGCATTGCGCCGACGACTTCCGGACGTCCCCTGCACCCTGCTCAGCGAACCCACCCGCCACATCGTTCGCAGCCTGTTGCTGCGCGAGAGCGATCTGGGCCTGAGCCTGCACGACCCTGAACACCCCGATATCGATTGCCAGGTGCTGGCGCAAGGCAAGCTGCAATTGCTCGCGCCCCACGGCTGGCTGCAACCGAAGCAGAAGTACATTTCGCTGCAGGACCTGGCAGGCCAGGCGATGGTCGGCCTCGAAGGCCAGGACCCGTTGAGCCCGGCGCTGGAGCACAAGCTCCAGGCCTTGCGCCCGGCGCCGAGCATTCAGACCCGGGTGCAGACCCATCAGATGATGCGCAGCATGGTCGAGGCCGGTGAAGGCCTGGCCATCGTCGACCCGTTCACCGCACTCGGCGCCCGTGCCGGCGGCCTCGATGTCTGCCCGCTGTCACCGGCGGTGCCGATCAGTCTTTATGCGCTGACCTTCAAACACGCAACGCCGCCAACATCCGTCCAGACCCTGCTCGGCATTGTCACGGAACAAGCCGCGGCGATGCTGGCGAGCTGACTAGGTTTTCCAGCGGATTATCGAATATTCGATACCAGAACAACGCCACTTCGGCGGTGTTCGGGTCGATCCCGCGATAACGCAAATGGTCGATGCCACCGACCGCATAACCGCAACGCTCATATAAACGACAGGCACCGAGGTTGTTGTTCTGGGTCTCGAGCATGATCCCCGGCAGTTTTTTCTTGCGGCTCCAGAACTGCGCCACATCCAGCAATGCCTTGGCCACACCGTGACGCCGAGCCGGCGCATGCACCGCCAGTTCATCGATGTGAGCGAAACCGTTCCAGTTGGTGCTGATCACCAGATGCCCCACCGGCTGATCTTCCAGATACGCCATGAAAATCGCACTGTCGGCGGCATCGCGAAAACTGCTGAACTCCTCGGGATCGATGCCGTAGCACTTGCGGTACGGCACAATGGGCGTCACGCCCCACTGCGCGACGGGCTTGCCGATTTCGGCTGCGCCATAGGCGGCGACCTCAAAACTGAAATCACTGCCCCAGATATAAGCGGCAAAGCCATCGTCGGCGACGCGCACCGACAGCCCTGGGTATTTTGGATTCATGACCGGTTGCATACTGGGAAACGCCCTCATTCCTTGACGCAATCGACGGTGTAGTGCCGTCCATTGCCCTCATCTTCGTGTTGCAGTCCGTGCACATCGACCACAAATCCCGGAAAACTCGCATCGAACGTGCGGGCAAATTTCAGGTAATCGATGATCGACCGAGTGGATTCGGTAAAACGTTCGCCGGGCATGATCAACGGAATTCCCGGCGGATACGGCACCAGCATCACCGCCGCAACCCGGCCGTCCAGCTCATCGATCGGCACCGCCTCGACTTCGCCGCGCACCAGTTGATCGTAGGCATGGGCCGGTTTCATGGCGATTTCCGGCAGCACGGTGTACATGCGTTTAAGGTGTTTGGCGGTGGCGTTGCTGCGGTAACAGGCGTGGAGCTGATCACACAGATCGCGCAGGCCCATGCCGCGATAGCGCGCTGGAGCTTCCTGGGCGACACACTTCAGGCAGGTGTCGAGACTGACGTTGGCGTCGTAGCTGCGCTTGAACTCCAGCAGTTCGGTCAACAGCGTGCTCCACTTGCCCTTGGTGATGCCCATCGAGAACAGCACGAGGAACGAATACAGACCGGTTTTCTCCACCACCAGCCCGCGCTCCCAGAGGAAACGGCTGACCACCGCCGCCGGAATCCCCTTGTCGCTCAGCGCGCCGCCAGCGGTCAGGCCTGGCATCACCAGGGTGACCTTGATCGGATCGAGCAGCACGTAGTCATCGCTGACCTCGCCGAAGCCGTGCCAGTCCGCTTCGGGTTTCAGCAGCCAGTCTTCGGTCTGCACCCGATCGATGCCCTCGACACCCGGCGGCTGCCAGATCGAGAACCACCAGTCGTTGGCGTCGATGTGCCCACGCAGATTGGCCAGCGCCCGGCGAAAGCTCAGGGCTTCATCGAAGGTTTCCTGAAGCAGCGAACGACCGGCCGGGCCTTCCATCATGGCCGAGGCCACGTCCAGCGAGGCGATGATGCTGTACTGCGGCGACGTCGAGATGTGCATCATGAACGCCTCGTTGAACCGGTCACGGTCCAGTTGCCGCGCACCACCGTCCTGCACATGAATCATCGAAGCCTGGCTGAACGCTGCCAGCAATTTGTGCGTGGAATGGGTAGTGAAGACCAGCGGACTGTCGGCACTGCGCGAGGTGGCCATGCCGTAGCGTCCGGCAAAGAATTCGTGAAACGCCGCGTAGGCGTACCAGGCTTCGTCGAAATGCAGGACTTCGACGCTGTTGCCCAGGCTCTGTTTGATCAGTTCGGCGTTGTAACAGAGGCCGTCATAGGTGGAGTTGGTGACCACCGCCAGTTTGACTTTCGGCTCGCGGCCCTTGGTCAGCGGGCTTGCATCGATCTTGGCCTGGATCGATTCGCGGCTGAACTCGCTCAACGGAATCGGGCCGATGATCCCCAGCTCGTTGCGCTCCGGGCACAGGTACAGCGGAATCGCACCGGTCATGATGATCGCGTGCAACACCGACTTGTGGCAGTTGCGATCCACCAGCACCAGATCATCGCGCCCGACCATGGAATGCCAGACGATCTTGTTGGCGGTCGAGGTGCCATTGATCACGAAAAAGGTGTGATCGGCGCCGAAATTGCGCGCAGCCCTCGCTTCTGCTTCGGCCAACGGCCCGGTGTGATCGAGCAGCGAACCCAGCTCCGGCACCGACACCGACAAATCCGAACGCAGGGTGTTTTCACCGAAGAACTGGTGAAACGCCTGCCCTACCGGGCTTTTGTGATACGCAACGCCGCCGCCATGGCCGGGGGTGTGCCAGGAATAGTTGGAATCGGCGGTGTGCTGCACCAACGCCTTGAAGAACGGTGGCAACAGCCCGTCCAGATACTTGCGCGCTGCCCGCGCCACCTGGCGGGCGAGAAACGGCACCGTGTCTTCGAACAGATAGAGAATGCCGCGCAACTGATTGAGCTCGGCCATGGCATCGGCCGGGGCGTTCTCCAAAGTGACCTGCTCACCGAGCGCGAAGATCGGCAAGTCCGGCGCCCGCACCCGGGCCAGACCGATCAGTTCGGCCATGTTCTGCAACAAATGGGAATTGGTGCTCGCGTCTTCGGCGGCGATCAACATGCACGCCAGACCATGATGAGTCGATGCCACCAGCCGGCCCTCGGTGTAGTCCGTGGCCGAAACGATGCTGAAACCTTCCTGCTCCAGTTCATGGGCGATGCCGCGAATGCGTTCGCCGGCAACCGTATCGGCCTTGATGTCGCGGTGAACGATCAACACCGGGAACTTCAGATCTTTGTACATGGGGCTCAGTGTCCTGAGGCGGCGGAGAGTGATCTGCCAATGTCCTCAGGGTAGAGGGTCGGAGCGGATGTGGCGAGGGTGGCCAGTTGTCAGTACTGCCAAAAACAAAGGATCGTCCGAACGCGGCCAGAGCGCTCGGACGATCCTTTGTGCTTTACGCCTGGGCTTCGGCTTCCAGCAGCTGAGTCCACAGCGCCGGTGCGCCGGCCGACTTGGCGATGATTTCCAGGCGCACCTGGTGTTCGGCCAGCTCGGCTTCGGTGGCGCGAATGATCCGCCCCGGCTGACGATCCGCCGGCAAACGGCGGATTTCGGTGGCGGAGTTATCCGCACCGTTGCCGGTTCCGTTGCCGTCGGAGGCGTTACCGGCCAGCGACAGACTGGTCTGGCCACCGGTCATGGTCAGGTAGACGTCGGCGAGAATCTCCGAGTCGAGCAATGCGCCGTGCAGCTCACGGCCGGAGTTGTCGACGCCGTAACGTTTGCACAGGGCATCGAGGCTGTTGCGCTGACCCGGGTGACGTTCCCGGGCCATCATCAGGGTGTCGAGGATCGAGCAGTGCTGCGTGATGTCGGCACGATCCTGTTGACCCATCAGGGCGAATTCGTTGTTGATGAAGCCAACGTCGAACGCCGCGTTATGGATGATCAGTTGCGCGCCGTTGATGAACTCGAAGAACTCATCGGCCACTTCGGCAAAACGCGGCTTGCCGACCAGAAATTCGTTGGTGATGCCATGGACGCCGATCGCGCCTTCGTCACTCTCGCGGTCCGGTTGCAGGTAAACGTGAAAGTGCCGGCCCGTCAGGCGCCGACCGATCAGCTCGACGCAACCGATTTCAATGATCCGGTGACCATCGGTCACCGGCATGCCGGTGGTTTCGGTATCGAGTACAACGGATCTGGTGGCCATCAGTGTTCAGCTCTCAACGGGTCAATCGTGCAAAAACGGCGATGTTAACACGCCCGTGGCGCGCGTCGCCCACGCTCTGGTGATCGGCGCTCATGCAGTTTTTAACAATCATTAGCAATGTTCATAAAGTCTGGGGGAAACCGGCTTGTTAGCGTGCGCGGCTTGTTTCTCACGGACTCAGGCACCTCATGAAGACTGCACGGATTTTACTGCTCGGCGGCTGTTTGCTGATAGCTGACGCCCACGCCACTAGCTTCGTCATCAGCACCGACATCACCCTGAGCCTTACGCTCAGCTCCAGCAAAGGCACCAGCGGTTCGTTCAAGGACGACAAAATCGTGCTGGCCTCCAAGGATGATGCAGCGGCCTTTGTTGCCAGCAACGGGGACATTCGCGGCGCGCAGATGGAAGCGGCGTTCCAGCGGATTCGCAGCCTGTTGCCGGAACTGCCCGCCACCGACCTGCAACTGGCCGGCGCCATTTTGATGCTCTGATCAGTCCTGCTTGTAGCCGCGAATCTCATCCACACCACGGTTGGCCAACTGGTCGGCGCGTTCGTTGCCGTGGTGGCCGATGTGGCCGCGCACCCATTTCCAGGTGACTTTGTGGCGATTGACCTGCTCGTCCAGCTCTTTCCACAGGTCGGCGTTTTTCACAGGCTCTTTGGCGGCGGTTTTCCAGCCGCGCTTCTTCCAGTTGGCCATCCACTCGTTGATGCCTTTCATCACGTATTGCGAGTCGGTCACCAGCAGCACTTCGCACGGACGCTTGAGGGCTTCCAGGCCGCGGATCGCACCGAGCAGTTCCATGCGGTTGTTGGTGGTGTTGGCTTCGCCGCCCCACAGTTCCTTTTCGACGCCCTTGCACACCAGCAAGGCGCCCCAGCCGCCGGGGCCGGGGTTGCCCTTGCAGGCGCCATCAGTGAACAGTTCTACGCTATCGACGCTTTCGCTCATGCCAATCTATCCAGAAAAAATGCGTTGCCCCGTCGATCACGGATCGACGATGGCCGAGGCCGGGACAGACCCGGCCACAAATAAAAGAAGGTTTACGGTTCGATACGGCGGCGATTGACCTTGGCCATCGGCAGCGGAATCAGCTTGCCCATCGGCTCGCGGCGCTCCTGGCGCACCGGACGCAGGCCGACCACGATCTTGCGCGCAACCAGCAGATAGAAGCCGCCGCCCGACAGTTGCCAGTCGCCGGCCTTGCGTTCCCAGCCGGCCAGACGGGCCTGCCACTTGGGTGACGCGAGCGGCGGACGATAGCACCCGAAGCGGCGTTTCTCCAGCGCGAAGCCCAGCAGGTTGAGCCAGTCGGCGACCCGTGACGGCGAGATGCAGCGCGCCTGATGCAAGGCGTCATGAGCGAACACATGACGCAGGCCCCAGGTGCTCCAGGGGTTGATGCCGACGATCAGCAGATGCCCGCCGGGGCGCACGCTGCTGGCCGCTTCACGCAGCAAACCGTGGGGCGACAGGCAGAAATCCAGGCCATGCTGCAACACCACCACGTCGGCGGCGTGCTCGCTCAACGGCCAGGCCTGTTCCTCGCAGACGATCTCGACACCGGGCAATGGTGCGCCAAGCCGCACGTTGCGCTGCACCTGCGGCGCCGACGGCGGCGTTTCGGCGGACGGGCCGTAATGCACCAGATAGCCGCCGAAGAACCGGCCGAGCTCGTCTTCGAGCATGCGGCGCTCTTCGTCCAGCAGAAATTGCCCGAGGGGGCCGGACAGCCACTCACGGGCCGCACCGATCAGGGCGAGCCAGTCAGGATCGGCCTGAGCGAACGCTTTATCGATCATTGCATTCTCCAACACGCCAGGAACCTCTAAGATGCGCCAATGTTACCTGCTTGGCGAATCCGAAGATGATACAGATCAGTGCCCTGCCCGCCTTCACCGACAACTACATCTGGTTGTTACAGGATCATGCCACCCAGCGTTGCGCGGTGGTCGATCCGGGGGATGCCGCCCCTGTGCAGGCATGGCTCGCTGCGCATCCGGGCTGGGTGCTCGCCGATATTCTGATCACTCATCATCACCATGATCATGTCGGCGGCGTCGAAACGCTGAAGCAGGCAACCGATGCCACGGTCTACGGGCCGGCCAGCGAAAGCATTCCCGGGCGTGATGTGGCGCTCAAGGACAACGACAAGGTGCGTGTGCTCGGCTGGGATTTCGATGTCTACGCCGTTCCCGGCCATACCCTGGGGCACATCGCCTATTACCACCACGGCCTGCTGTTCTGCGGCGACACCCTGTTCGCCGCCGGTTGCGGCCGGTTGTTCGAAGGCACGCCGGAGCAAATGCACCATTCGCTCGGTCGTCTGGCGTCGCTGCCCGAGGACACGCTGGTCTACTGCACTCACGAATACACCCTGAGCAACCTGAAATTTGCCGCCGCCGTGGAACCGGGCAACCCGAACATTGCCGCCCGTCTGGAAAAAGTCACCCAGCAACGGCAGAACGGCGTCATGACCCTGCCCTCGACCCTGGCCCTGGAAAAGCTCACAAACCCGTTTTTGCGTACCGGTGAAACATTAGTTAAACAAAAAGTGGACGAACGGAATGGCGCTCAAAACCGGGCGCCGAGTGAGGTTTTTGCGGCTCTGCGGGCTTGGAAAGATAAGTTCTAAGCCGTTCACCACTTGGTACAAAAACTCTGAATGGTTGACCGCAGGGGGTGCGCTTTCTAGAATCCCCCGACATTTTTGCCCGGAACTTACTTCCAGCCAATGTCGTCATCCATACGTAAGTCCGTCAATTCAGACGCATTGACCCGCCTGGCGCAAGCCATCGCGGTGGCTGTGTCCGCCACGCTGGCGGGCTGTTCCAGCCATGCTCCGCAGACTGAAGCGACCCATACGCCGAACATTGCTGCGCGAGCCAAGCAGAAGCCCATCTGGTTGTCCGAGAAGCCCAGCCCGCAGGTGCCCCAGGACATCTGGGAGCGCATGCGCGGTGGTTTCCAGCTCCAGGAAGGCCTGGGCGTGAACCCGCGCATTGAGCAACAGCGCCTGTGGTTCGCCAGTAACCCTTCCTTTCTCGAGAACGCCGGGGAACGCGGCAGCCTCTACATTCATTACATCGTCGAGCGCCTCGAAGAACGCAACATGCCGCTGGAACTGGCGCTGCTGCCAGTGATTGAAAGCGCCTACAACCCGATGGCCTATTCCCGGGCCGACGCGGTGGGTCTCTGGCAATTCATCCCTTCCACCGGGCGTTACTACAACCTGCGCCAGACCCGTTTCTACGACGGCCGTCGCGACATCACTGCCTCGACCACGGCAGCGATGGATTACCTGACCCGTCTGCACGACATGTTCAACGGTGACTGGCTGCTGGCCCTGGCGGCCTACAACGCCGGCGAAGGCACAGTCAGCCGCGCCATCGAACGCAACGAGCGACTGGGTCTTCCGACCGACTACTGGAACCTGCCGCTGCCGGCAGAAACCCAGGCCTACGTGCCGAAACTGCTGGCGCTGTCGCAAGTGGTGCTGTCGCCGGAAGCCTACGGGGTGAACCTCAACCCGATCGCCAACGAACCGTATTTCCAGGTCGTCGAAATCAACCAGCGCATGGACCTGTCCAAGGTTGCAGCGGTGGCCAACATCGACGAAGACGAGCTGTTCCAGCTCAACCCGGCCTTCAAGCAGCGCACCACCATCGACGGCCCGCAGCACCTGCTGGTGCCGACCTCGAAGGCGCAGCTGCTGACCGCCAGCCTGCAGACCATGCGTCCTGAAGAACTGATCAGCCCTCGATCGCTGAAACCGGTCTTCGAAGGCGCCGATCCGACCGAAGTCGCGAAGCTCAAGCGTGCCTACCGGGTCAAACGCGGTGACAACCTCGCGTCCATCGCCAAGGCCAACAAGGTCGACGTCAAGGACCTGCAACGCTGGAACAAGATGACCGGCAAGAACCTCAAGGTCGGCCAGACCCTGGTCATGCAGGACACCACCAAGCGCACGCCGGCCCGCAACACCAGCGGCGGACGCATCAACACGGTGCTGGCCGCCAACAGCAAGACCAGCAGCAAGACCGACAACCAGAAACAGACCCAATACAAGGTCAAGCAAGGCGACACGCTGTACGTGGTGGCCAAGCGTTTCAACGTCGAGATGCAGCATCTCAAGCGCTGGAACCCGGGCGCTGGCAAGGCGCTCAAGCCTGGGCAGATGCTCACGGTTTACCAGCCGCACTGATAAAGAGCCCCTGAATTTCAGGGGCTTTTTTTGCCTGTCATTTTTTGCCTTCGCCGCCAGCGACTCCCACAATTAAGCGCGCATTACCCCCCTGTCTTTTTCCTGTCCATACAAGCTGTTACTGTACGGCCCACAAAGCCCAAGCCGCCTGGATCGGATCTGACTTGAAGCGTCCCCTCCTCCTGCTCCTGATCAGCCTGGCCTTGAGCTCCCCCGTCAGCGCGACGATCACCGAAAGTCACGGTTATGCGCAGTTCGGCACGCTCAAGTACCCGGCCAGATTTACCCACTTCGACTGGGTCAACCCGCAAGCGCCCAAGGGCGGCACCTTGCGGGTGATGGCGTTTGGCACCTTCGATACGCTGAATCCCTACACCTTCAAGGGCACCAGCCCGGTCACCACCCCGAATTTCCTGCAATACGGCATCAACGAGCTGAACGAGCCGCTGATGGTCGGCACCGGCCAGTATTCGCCTTCCGGCGATGAACCGGCCTCCAGCTATGGCCTGATCGCTCAATCGGTGGAATACAGCGAAGACCGCAGCTGGGTGGTGTTCAACCTGCGCCCCGAAGCACGTTTCCACGACGGCACGCCGATCACCGCCTACGACGTGGCGTTCTCCTATCGCCTGTTGCTCAAGGAAGGTCATCCGCTGTATCGCACCGCCCTTCAGGAAGTGTTGCGGGTCGACATCCTCAACCCGCAGCGCATTCGTTTCGTGATGAAACGCTCGGGCAACCCGCTGCTGATCCTGCGTCTGGGCGAGTTGCCGGTGCTGCCCCAGCATTACTGGAAGGGCCGCGACTTCAAGGCCACCACGTTCGAACCGCCGCTGGGCAGCGGACCGTACCGCATCACCTCGGTGACGCCGGGGCGGCAACTGGTGTTCGAGCGGGTCAAGGATTACTGGGGCAAGGATTTGCCGGTCAATCGCGGCAAGTACAACTTCGATCGCATGGAAGTCGAGTTCTACCGCGACAGCGACGTGGCCTTCGAAGCCTTTAAGGCCGGTGAGTTCGACATCTACATCGAGCATCAGGCGAAGAACTGGGCCAACGGCTACAACTTCCCGGCGATCCGTCGTGGCGATGTGATCAAGGCGCAGATCCCGCACCAGATCCCGACCCAGAGCCAGGGCTTGTTCATGAACACCCGCCGCCCGACTTTCGCCGAGGTGAAGGTTCGTGAGGCGTTGGGCCTGATGTTCGACTTCGAGTGGACCAACCGCGCGCTGTTCAGCGACGCCTACAAGCGCACCACCAGTTACTACCCCAACAGCGAATTCAGCGCCAGCGGTCTGCCGGTCGGTCACGAATGGCTGATGCTCAAACCGTACAAGGATCAATTGCCGGCCCGACTGTTCACCGAGCCGTTCACGCTGCCGCAGACCGACGGGCGCGGCATTCCCCGTGAAACCATGCGCAAGGCCCTCGCATTGCTGGCCGAGGCTGGCTGGAAGCTCAATGGCCAGCGCTTGCAGAACGCTGCCGGCCAACCGCTGAGTTTCGAACTGCTGCTGGTCAATCCGAACCTTGAGCGGATCCTTCAACCGTACATTGAAAACCTCAACAGCATCGGCATCGACGCACGCCTGCGCACGGTGGACCGCGCCCAGTACAAACAACGCCTGGATCAGTTCGATTTCGACATGATCCTCATGACCCTCAACCAGACCCTCAGCCCGGGTCTGGAACAGTGGCAGTACTTCCATTCCAGCCAGGTCGGGGTCAAGGGCAGCAAGAATTACGCGGGCATCGCCAACCCGGTGGTCGATCATCTGCTCGAGCAATTGCTCGCCGCCCGCACCCGCGACGAACAGGTCGCCGCCGGCAAGGCGCTGGACCGCGTGCTGCTCTGGCAGCACTACAGCATTCCCAACTGGTACCTCAATTATCACCGTCTGGCGTACCGCAACCGGTTCGCCTTCGTCAGCACGCCGCCCTACACCCTGGGCCTGAGCGCGTGGTGGCTGAAATCTTCGGAGAAAGGTCAATGAACGCCGTTCGCACCCTGCTCGTGCAGGCTTGCGGCCTGTTGTTCGCCGGGCTGGCCTGCGCCGCCCCGCAACACGCCGTGACGCTGTACAACGAGCCGCCGAAATACCCCGCCGACTTCAAGCACTTCGATTACGTGAACGCCGACGCGCCCAAGGGCGGGATTTTCCGTCAGGCCGGTTTTGGCGGCTTCGACAGCCTCAATCCATTCATCAGCAAAGGCGTGCCGGCGGACGATGTCGGGCAGATCTACGACACCCTGACCAAGCACAGCCTCGACGAGCCGTTCACCGAATACGGCCTGATCGCCAGCAAGATCGAAAAGGCCCCGGACAACAGCTGGGTGCGCTTCTACTTGCACCCCGAAGCGCGCTTCCACGACGGTCACCCGGTGCGCGCCGAAGACGTGGTGTTCAGCTTCGAGACCCTGACCAAGGAAGGCTCGCCGATGTTTCGCGGCTACTACAGCGACGTCGAAGAAGCCGTCGCCGAAGACCCGCTCACGGTGCTGTTCAAGTTCAAGCACAACAACAATCGCGAGCTGCCGCTGATCCTTGGCCAGTTGCCGGTGCTGCCGAAACACTGGTGGGCCAGTCGCGACTTCAACAAGGGCAATCTGGAAATCCCGCTGGGCAGCGGCCCGTACAAGGTCGCCGAAGTGAAGGCCGGACGCTCGGTGCGTTACGAGCGGGTCAAGGATTACTGGGGCAAGGACCTGCCGGTCAATCGCGGGTTCTACAACTTCGACGTGCTGACCACCGACTATTACCGCGACAACACCGTCGCACTGGAAGCGCTGAAGGCCGGGCAGTTCGACTACTGGCTGGAAATGACCGCGAAGAACTGGGCCAACGCCTACAACATCCCGGCCGTCACCGAGGGCCGACTGGTCAAGGAACTGATCCCCAACGGCAACCCGACCGGCATGCAAGGCTTCGTCTTCAACCTGCGTCGCCCGGTGTTCCAGGACTTTCGCGTGCGTCAGGCACTGGGTCTGTTGCTTGACTTCGAATGGACCAACAAGCAACTGTTCAACAGCGCCTACGTGCGCACCCGCAGCTACTTCGAGAACTCGGAAATGGCCGCCACCGGCCTGCCGGACGCCGATCAACTGGCGATCCTCGACCCGTTCCGCCGCCAGCTCCCGGCGCAGGTGTTCAGCGAAGCCTTCGAGAACCCGAAGACCGACGCCAGCGGCATGATCCGCCTGCAGCAACGCGAGGCCTATCAACTGCTGCAAGAGGCCGGGTGGAAGATCGTCGACGACAAAATGGTCGACGCCACCGGCAAACCGGTGGTCATCGAATTCCTGCTGGCCCAGACCGAATTCGAACGGGTGCTGCTGCCATTCAAACGCAACCTCGCGGACCTTGGCATCGATCTGGTGATCCGCCGCGTCGACGTCTCGCAATACGTCAACCGTGTGCGTTCGCGGGACTTCGACATGATCGTCGGCAGCTTTCCGCAGTCCAACTCACCCGGTAACGAGCAACGCGAATTCTGGATGAGCGCCGCCGCCGACAAGCCGAGCAGCCGCAACTCGATGGGCCTGAAGGACCCGGTGGTCGATCATCTAGTGGAGAACCTGATCAACGCCGATTCGCGCAAAAGCCTGGTGGCCCACGCCCGCGCTCTCGACCGCGTGCTGCAATGGGGTTACTACGTGATCCCCAACTGGCACATCAAGAGCTGGCGCGTGGCGTACTGGAACCACATCGGCCACCCGAAAGTCTCCCCCAAGTACGACATCGGCATTAACACCTGGTGGGTCAAACCCGACACAAAACCTGCGGTAGAAGTGCAAACCCAACTGCAAGCCGACCCTGTGGGCACGGAGTAATCAGATGCTGGCGTATATTTTTCGGCGACTGTTGCTGATCATCCCGACCCTGTTCGGCATTCTGCTGATCAACTTCGTGATCATCCAGGCCGCGCCCGGCGGGCCGGTGGAGCAGATGATCGCCAAGCTCGAAGGCTTCGAAGGCGCCACCAGCCGCATCGCTGGCGGCGGCGCCGAAGTGTCGGTGGCCGGCTCGGCCTATCGCGGCGCGCAAGGCCTGGACCCGGCGCTGATCAAGGAAATCGAGCACATGTACGGTTTCGACAAGTCGGCGCCGGAACGGCTGTGGATCATGGTCAAGAACTATGCGTCCCTGGACTTCGGCGACAGCTTCTTCCGCGACGCCAAGGTCATCGACCTGATCAAGGAGAAGATGCCGGTATCGATCTCGCTGGGGCTGTGGAGCACGCTGATCATGTACCTGGTGTCGATCCCGCTGGGGATCGCCAAGGCCACGCGACACGGCAGTCATTTCGACGTCTGGACCAGTTCGGCGATCATCGTCGGTTATGCGATTCCGGCGTTTCTGTTTGCGATCCTGTTGATCGTGGTGTTTGCCGGTGGCAGTTATCTGGACTGGTTTCCTTTACGCGGCCTGACCTCGAACAACTTCGACGAGCTGAGCCTGGGCGGCAAGGTCCTCGATTACTTCTGGCACCTGGCGCTGCCAGTGACCGCGCTGGTAATCGGCAACTTCGCAACCATGACCCTGCTGACCAAAAACAGCTTCCTCGACGAGATCAACAAGCAGTACGTGGTCACCGCCAAGGCCAAGGGCCTGACCCGTCACCGCGTGCTCTACCGTCATGTGTTCCGCAACGCGATGCTGCTGGTGATCGCCGGGTTCCCGTCGGCGTTCATCGGGATCTTCTTCACAGGCTCCCTGCTGGTGGAAGTGATCTTCTCCCTCGACGGCCTCGGCCTGATGAGTTTCGAGGCGGCGATCAACCGCGATTACCCGGTGGTGTTCGGCACCCTGTTCATCTTCACCCTGCTGGGGCTGGTGGTGAAACTGATCGGCGACCTCACCTACACCCTGGTCGATCCGCGCATCGACTTTGCCAGCCGGGAGCATTGAGATGAACCTGTCCCCTCTCAACCGCCGGCGCTTCGAACTGTTCAAGGCCAACAAGCGTGGCTGGTGGTCGCTGTGGCTGTTTTTGATCCTGTTCGGCCTGAGCCTCGGCGCCGAACTGATCGCCAACGACAAGCCGCTGGTGGTGCACTACGACAACAACTGGTACTTCCCGGCGGTCAAGCGTTACCCGGAAACCACCTTCGGCGGCGAATTTCCTCTGGAAGCCAACTACAAGAGCCCGTACATCCAGGAACTGCTCAAGGCCAAGGACGCGTGGGTACTGTGGGCACCGATTCCGTTCAGCTACCAGAGCATCAACTACGACCTGAAAGTCCCGGCCCCTGCCCCGCCGTCAGCGGATAACCTGCTGGGCACCGACGATCAGGGCCGCGATGTGTTGGCGCGGGTGATCTACGGTTTCCGGATTTCGGTGCTGTTCGCCCTGACACTGACCGTGCTCAGCTCGATTATCGGTGTGATCGCCGGGGCCTTGCAGGGCTTCTATGGCGGCTGGGTCGATCTGGCCGGCCAGCGCTTCCTGGAGATCTGGTCGGGCTTGCCGGTGCTGTACCTGCTGATCATTCTCGCCAGTTTCGTCCAGCCGAATTTCTGGTGGCTGCTGGGGATCATGCTGCTGTTCTCGTGGATGAGTCTGGTGGACGTGGTGCGCGCCGAGTTCCTGCGCGGGCGCAACCTCGAATACGTGCGTGCGGCCCGGGCGCTGGGGATGCAGAACGGCGCAATAATGTTCCGCCACATTCTGCCCAACGCCATGGTCTCGACCATGACCTTCATGCCGTTCATCCTGACCGGCGCCATCGGCACCCTCACCGCGCTGGACTTCCTCGGCTTCGGCTTGCCGGCCGGCAGTCCGTCGCTGGGCGAACTGGTGGCCCAGGGCAAATCCAACCTGCAGGCGCCGTGGCTGGGCATGAGCGCGTTTGCGGTGCTGGCGCTGATGTTGAGTCTGCTGGTGTTTATCGGCGAGTCCGCTCGCGATGCCTTCGACCCGAGGAAGTGAAATGAATCAGGACAATCTGATCGAAGTGCGCGACCTCGCCGTCGAATTCGGCACGGGCGAGCGCTCGCACCGAGTGGTCGAGGGCGTCAGCTTCGACATCAAGCGCGGCGAAACCCTGGCCCTGGTCGGCGAGTCCGGCTCGGGCAAGTCGGTGACGGCGCACTCGATCCTGCGCCTGCTGCCCTACCCGCTGGCCCGTCATCCTGCGGGCAGCATCACCTATTCCGGGCAGAACCTGCTGGAACTGAGCGAAAAGACCATCCGCCACATCCGCGGCAACCGGATCGCGATGATCTTCCAGGAGCCAATGACCTCGCTCAACCCGCTGCACTCGATCGAAAAGCAGATCAACGAAGTGCTCGGCATCCACAAGGGCCTGACCGGCAAAGTCGCGACCAAGCGTACGCTGGAGTTGCTGGAGATGGTCGGCATCCCCGAGCCGCACAAGCGCCTCAAGGCCCTGCCCCACGAATTGTCCGGCGGTCAGCGCCAGCGGGTGATGATCGCCATGGCCCTGGCCAACGAGCCGGAACTGCTGATCGCCGACGAGCCGACCACCGCGCTGGACGTGACCGTTCAGCTGAAAATCCTCGACCTGCTCAAGGAATTGCAGGCTCGATTGGGCATGGCGCTGCTACTGATCAGTCACGATTTGAACCTGGTGCGAAGAATTGCGCATCGCGTATGTGTCATGCAGCGCGGTTGCATCGTCGAACAGGCATCGTGCGAAGAGCTGTTCCGTTCTCCGCAGCATCCGTACACTCGGGAGCTGCTGGCGGCGGAGCCCAGCGGAGGCCCGGCGAGCAATAAAATCGGGGCGCCGCTGTTGCAGGTCGAGGACTTGAAAGTCTGGTTCCCGATCAAGAAAGGCCTGCTCAAGCGCACGGTGGATCACGTCAAGGCAGTGGACGGCATCAATTTCAGCCTGCCTCAGGGTCAGACCCTGGGGATCGTGGGAGAAAGCGGTTCCGGCAAGTCCACTCTGGGCTTGGCGATTTTGCGGCTCATCGGCAGCAAAGGCGCGATCCGTTTTGAAGGCAAGCAGCTAGACTGCCTGACGCAGAACGAGGTTCGCCCGTTGCGTCGGGAGATGCAGGTGGTGTTTCAGGACCCGTTTGGCAGCCTGAGCCCGCGGATGTGCGTGAGCGACATCGTTGGCGAAGGCTTGCGGATCCACAAGATGGGTACCGCCGCCGAGCAGGAAGCGGCGATTATTGCGGCATTGAAGGAGGTAGGTCTGGATCCGGAAACCCGGCACCGCTACCCCCATGAATTTTCCGGTGGGCAGCGGCAGCGTATCGCCATTGCCCGGGCTTTGGTGCTCAAACCGGCGCTGATCCTGCTGGACGAGCCGACTTCGGCGCTCGACCGGACGGTGCAGCGGCAAGTGGTGGAGCTGTTGCGTTCACTGCAAGCCAAGTACAACCTGACGTATTTGTTCATCAGCCATGATCTGGCTGTTGTGAAAGCGCTGAGCCACCAGTTGATGGTGGTCAAGCATGGCCAAGTGGTCGAACAGGGAGACGCGCAAGCAATCTTTGCCGCTCCCCAACATCCGTATACACAGCAGTTGCTGGAAGCCGCTTTTCTGGCACCAGCCACTGCGCAATAACCTGAAAGAGGAGCAACACATGGGTTTTCTCGCCGGTAAGCGCGTACTGATCGTCGGTGTCGCCAGCAAGCTGTCCATCGCATCCGGCATCGCTGCCGCCATGCATCGCGAGGGCGCTGAGCTTGCCTTCACTTATCAGAACGACAAACTGAAAGGTCGTGTCGAAGAATTCGCACAGGGCTGGGGCTCGAGCCCTGAGCTGTGCTTCCCGTGCGACGTGGCCAGCGATGAAGAAATCGCCAAGGTCTTCGAAGAACTGAGCAAGAAGTGGGACGGCCTGGACTGCATCGTGCACTCCGTCGGCTTCGCACCGGGCGACCAACTGGATGGCGACTTCACCGAAGCCACCACCCGCGAAGGTTTCCGCATCGCTCACGACATCAGCGCCTACAGCTTCGTGGCCCTGGCCAAGGCCGGTCGCGAAATGATGAAAGGCCGCAACGGCAGCCTGCTGACCCTGTCGTACCTGGGCGCCGAGCGCACCATGCCTAACTACAACGTGATGGGCATGGCCAAGGCTTCGCTGGAAGCCGGCGTCCGTTACCTGGCCGGCTCCCTGGGCCCGGACGGTACCCGCGTCAACTGCGTATCGGCCGGTCCGATCCGCACCCTGGCCGCTTCGGGCATCAAGAACTTCCGCAAGATGCTGGCCGCCAACGAAGCGCAAACCCCACTGCGCCGCAACGTCACCATCGAAGAAGTCGGCAACGCCGGCGCCTTCCTGTGCTCCGACCTGGCGTCGGGCATCAGCGGTGAAATCATGTACGTGGACGGCGGCTTCAACACCACCGCCATGGGCAATATCGAAGAGTAATCTTCGCGCTGCCGATAAAAAGCCCGCCGATTGGCGGGCTTTTTCATGCCTGCGATTCCAGGCAACGGGCGAACAACTGCTGAATCGGCTGACGGCGCTGGCTATAACGCTGCAACAGCACCATCTCCCGATAGAACGTCAGCTCACCCAATTCGATCACCCTCACCTTCAGCGGATGCTCAAGCCACAACCCGGCCTTGGGCAGCAATGAAACGCCGAGCCCGCACTCGACCATCTTCACGATCGCTTCCAGCTCATCCAGCTCCAGCGCTACTTGGACATCTATCCGCTGCTCACGCAGAAACCGCGTCACCAGCCGTCCACCAAACGAGTTGCGGTCATAACGCACGTGAGGATGCTCGACCAGCAGTTGCAGCGGATCGTTTCCCTCGACGCCGGGCGGCACGATCAGCACGAACGGCTCGCGCCGCATCACCTGCGCCGACAGCTCCTTGGGCAATTCGAACGGCGGCTTGATCATGATCGCCAGATCGACCTCCCCGGCATCCACCTGGCTCAGCAGGTTCAACGACACACCCGGCACCAGTTTCGGCTCCACGCCCGGTGCCTGTTGGCGCAAGCGCAGCAAGGCCTGAGGCAACAGCCCGGTCTGTGCGGTCGCCACGGCGCCGATTCTCAGCTCGCCGCGAAACTCGCTGGCGTCCTCACTGATCGCCATGCGGCTGAAGGTGGCGAGCATTTCCTGCGCCATCGGTACGGCGCGCTGCCCTGCCGGATTGAGAATTGCCTGACGGCCGGTGCGATCAAATAGGCGCACACCCAAAGTCTGTTCCAGATTGCGGATCTGCGCGCTGACCGCCGATTGCGTCAGGCCGACATGCAAGCCCGCCGCGGCAAACGTACCGTGCTGCGCCACCGCCAGAAAGGTCTTGAGTTCACGCAGCATGGGCACCTCGACTGATCGAAATAATTTGAGCTCGGCGCAAAAACTATCGTCTTTCAATCGAAATGCACAGCGCTAGACTGGATTCACCCAACCGTTGATCGAGACCAACTCCATGCCACTCAGCCCCTTCCATCTGGCCATTCCCGTGTATGACCTCGCCGCCGCCCGGCATTTTTACCGTGAAGTGTTTGGCCTCGAAGAGGGTCGTTCCAGCGATCACTGGGTCGATTTCAACTTCTTCGGCCATCAACTGGTGATTCACCTGGCGCCGAAAAACGCCTCGCAGGAAGCCGCCCACACCAACGCCGTGGACGGACACGACGTCCCGGTGCCGCATTTCGGTGTGGTGCTGGGGATGGAGGAATGGCACGCCCTGGCCGAACGCCTGAAATCACTGGGCACGCGGTTCGTGATCGAGCCGGGGATTCGTTTTCAGGGATTGGTGGGCGAACAGGCCACGATGTTTTTGTTCGACCCCTGCGGGAACGCCCTGGAGTTCAAGGCGTTCAAGGACATCGGACAGTTGTTTGCCAAATAAGCGTCAGATTCGCTTCAGGGCTTGCTTGTGGGCATACATCGCCCCATCCGCATCCGCCAGCAGCTTATCCACGGTGTCATGCCGCCGTGGGTCGTACTCGATCTGGCCGACACTGAAGCGAATCGCATAACCCCTATGCAACGTGGCATTGCGCTCTTCGAGGATTTCCTTGAGTCGCGCCATGATCGCCGTGGTTTCGATGTGGCTGGAACCGGTCAGCAGCGCCACGAACTCATCGCCTCCCAACCGCCCGACCACGTCGCTCTCACGAAAGGCAATACGCAACACATCGGCGAAGGTCTTGAGCGCGCTGTCGCCCTCGGCATGACCGTAGAGGTCGTTGATCTGCTTGAAGTCGTTGAGGTCGAAAAACAGCAGCGTCGCCGGCTTACCCATCCGTGCGCAGGCATCCAGCGCATGCTGGGCCAGCATCATGAACCCGCGTCGGTTGGACAACAGCGTCAGCTCGTCCATGCTCGCCATCTGCACGGCCATCAGCTCCTGCTCGGCCATCCCGGCGAGATCGCGCAGCAAGTCACGCTCTTCGTCGTCGAGTTCCCGGGGCTTGGTGTCGATCAGGCACAAGGTGCCCATCTTGTTGCCGTTGGGCACGGTCAGCGGATAACCGGCGTAGAAGCGGATATTCGGGTCGCCGATCACCAAAGGATTGTCGTGAAAACGCACGTCCTGACGGGCATCGGGCACCAGCAGCAATTCATCCTTGAGAATCGCATGGCCGCAGAACGAAACGTCCCGTGGGGTTTCGGTCGCGTCCAGGCCTACGCAGGACTTGAACCACTGCCGATCCTTGTCCACCAGCGTCACCAGCGCGATCGGTACGTTGAACAGCCGCCTGGCCAATCGAGTCAGACGATCGAAGCGTTCTTCGGGGGCGGAATCGAGGAGGTTCAATCCATACAGCGCTTGCACTCGAGCCGCTTCATTGACGGGTTTGCCTGGCACCAGCATCACACACTCCCTTGTTATCAGTGACCTTCAGCGTAGCCCTGATTGGCGATGACTCAAATGCTCATCCGCCGGCCACCGGACACGGCCCACCCGCGTCCGCCCAGAGCTTGAACTGACTGACGAAGATGTCGTGGGGCACCGGCACCGGTTGCCGCCCCGGCCCGGGATTCCAGCCCCAGAGCACCAGTTTGTCCTCACTGACGTGCTTGATCAGCGCGGCGAAGTCCCGGTCGCCGTTGCTGCTGCGGTCCTTGATCATCGCGCACAAGCGATCCGGCGGCAGGCCGATCCAGGCCATCTTGTGCGAGGCCGGCGGCAGGCTCCAGTGCGGCGCACCCGGTGGCGCGTGGGGGCCATAACTGGCCGGCGGATTGCTTTCGGCGTGGCAGGTGGCACACGGCAAACCAGCGGCGCCCTTGCCGTCCATGCCGCGCACCACGTTCATCGCGTGGGGCGTGCCGGCGTCGAACTGCAACGGCGAATCGCCAGGAATGTGGCAGTTCTGGCAGCGCGGGCTCTGGAAGACTTTCTGCACCGTGCCGAAGGCTTTCAAGGCCTCCTGATCGTCGGCGAACAGATCCGATGCATAGCCGCCCAGCCCGACCAGCATCACAGCGCCCAACAACAGATGTCGTTTCATCTCACACCCCCGACAGTTGCAGCGGCAGTTCCCGCAGACGCTGCCCGGTCAGGGCGAACACCGCGTTGGCCACCGCTGGTGCAGTCGGCGGCACACCGGCCTCGCCGATGCCGCCGGGCTTGTCCGTGCTCGGCACGATGTGCACTTCGACCACCGGCATCTCGTTCAGGCGCAGCACTTGATAGTCGTGATAGTTGGACTGCACGACACGGCCGTCCTTGAGCGTCAGCTTGCTGTGCAACGCCATGCCCAGGCCGAAGGTGATGCACGATTCCATCTGCGCCGCGATGCTCTGCGGGTTGACCGCAATCCCGCAATCCACCGCACACACCACCCGGTGCACGCGGATCTTCAGATTGTCCTGCGACACCTCGGCGACTTGCGCCACGTAACTGCCGAACGACTCGTGCACCGCCACGCCCAATGCATGCCCGTCCGGCAGCGGCGCTTTCCAGTTGGCCTTTTCCACCGCCAGATTCAACACGCCGAGATGCCGGGCGTGATCCTTGAGCAAGGTTCGCCGGTACTCCACCGGGTCCTTGCCCGCCGCCGCGGCCATTTCATCGATCAGCGATTCCATGACAAACGCCGTGTGGCTATGACCCACGGAGCGCAGCCACAACACGTTGATCCCGGTGGTTGGCGAATGCAGATCGACCTGATGATTGGCGAGGCCTGTAATGTACGGACTGTCAGACACACCCTCGACCGACGTCTGATCGACGCCGTTCTTGACCATGGTTTTTTCCAGCATGGTGCCGGCCATGATCGACTGCCCGACCAGCACATGCTGCCACGCCAGCGGCATGCCATCGGCTCCCAGCCCAATCCTGGCCCGATGCAAAAACGCCGAACGGTAATAACCGCCCCGGATATCATCCTCCCGCGACCACACGGTTTTCACCGGCATCGCGGCGGCCTTCGCCACCTGCACCGCTTCGGCGACAAAGTCCGACGTCGGGTTGGCCCGCCGACCGAAACCACCGCCAAGGAATTCGGTATGAATTTCCACCTGCTCCGGTTTCAATCCGGTGATCTTGCCGGCAACCATTTGGTCCAGCGTCTGAAACTGGGTGCCGGTCCAGATCTCGCACTTGTCGGCGCTGATCTTCACCGTGCAGTTCAGCGGTTCCATCGGCGCATGAGCCAGATAAGGCACGCTGTACTCGACATCGATTTTCTTCGCTGCTTTGCCAAAGCCGCCCTTGGCATCACCGGCCTGACTGGCGGAAATACCCGGTGTGGCGGCGAGTTTGCGGAAGCTCTCCAGCAGCTTTTCGCTGCTGAGATCCGCGTGCGGCCCCAGATCCCAGTCAACCTTCAGCGCATCGCGCCCCAGTTTCGCCGCCCAGTAATGATCGGCGATCACCGCCACGCCGGTCGGCACCTGCACCACTTTGTGCACGCCGGGAACGGCCAGTGCCTGCGCACCTTCAAAGGATTTCACCGTGGCGCCGAACACCGGGGCGCGCGCGACCATCGCCGTCATCAGTCCGTCGAACTGCACGTCCATGCCGAACTTCGCACGGCCGGTGATTTTCTCCGGGGTGTCGAGGCGTCTGGTGGGTTTGCCGATGACTTTCCAGTCCTTGGCTTCCTTGAAGGTAATCGACTTCGGATCCGGCACCGGCAGTTGCCCGGCGGCGTCCGCCAGTTCGCCGTAAGTGGCGCGGTTGTCGCCGGCAATCACCACGCCGGATTCGGTGCGGATCGTCGACGGCGCCACGTTGAAACGCTTGGCCGCCGCCTCGATCAGCATCTGCCGCGCCGTAGCGCCTGCGAGTCGGTAACGGTCGAATTCCATCCAGGTTGAAGTGGAGCCGCCGGTGATCTGCATCCCGCCAAACGCCGGCATGCCGTAATCGGCAGCCGAGGCCGGCGAGTGCTCGACGCGGATCTTCGACCAGTCGGCGTCCAGCTCTTCGGCGATCAGCATGGTCAGGCCGGTCCAGATGCCCTGGCCCATTTCCGAATGGCCGAGCAGCACGGTGACGCTGTTGTCCGGCGCAATCCGCAGGAACGCGTTCGGCGCAAATGCCTTGCCTTCATTTTCCGCCGCTGTGGCAAACCGGTTGCCACCGGGCACCACGAACGCCACGACGAGACCACCGCCAAGCACGGCACTGCCCTTGAGAAATCCGCGACGGGATACAGGACTGTTCATCACTCACCTCCCCTCGCTTAACCGATTTCAGCGGCACGTTTGACCGCCGCGCGGATTCTCGGGTAGGTACCGCAACGGCAGATGTTGCCGGAGAGCGCCTGATCGATATCGCTGTCGGTGGGTTTTGGGATCTTCGCCAGCAACGCGGCGGCGGACATGATCTGCCCGGACTGGCAGTAACCGCACTGCACCACGTCCAGTTCGGCCCAGGCCTGTTGCACCGGGTGCGAGCCGTCGGTCGAAAGACCTTCGATGGTGAGGATTTTCTGGCCATGGGCGACGGCGGTGGCCGGCGTGATGCACGAGCGCAGCGGTGCGCCATCGACATGCACGGTGCAGGCCCCGCACTGGGCCATGCCGCAACCGAACTTGGTGCCGGTCAGGTGCGCGACATCGCGCAGAACCCAGAGCAACGGCATGTCCGCGGGGACATCGAGCTCCTGATCCTTGCCATTGATGTTCAAGGTCAGCATCGGGAATTTCCTCAGACTCACGGTGTTCTGAAGGGGCGTTGCGACAGCATTCGATGCCGTGCACACCTCGACTTATCCCTTTCAGCTAAGCGCATTTTGCCCCGACGACCAGCCGCCGCGACCACCGGTCATGGATCTACAGCATCGCGGCTACTTGTTGCGCCGTGGCTTTGGCCGATTGCGGGTTCTGTCCGGTCACCAGTTTGCCGTCGGTCACCACATTCGAGGTGAATGGCAGAAACGCCTTTTCGTAGCGCGCCCCGCGATCCTTCATCTGTTGCTCGGAGTCGTACGGCACTTTTTTCGCGACACCGGCCAGCACTTCTTCCATCCACGAGTAACCGGTGACCTTGCGCCCCGCCACCAGCAGGCTGCCGTCCGACAACCGCGTATTGAGCAACCCGCAATAACCATGACAGACCGACGAAACGATCCCGCCGCGCTCGAAGATCTCCCGGGTCAGCCGTTGCAGGCCGGGGTCGTCGGGAAAGTCCCACATCACCGCGTGCCCGCCGGTGAAATAGATGGCGTCGTAATCCGCGCTGTCGATCTGCTCCGGGCTGGCGGTGTTCGCCAGCAGCGCCATGCTCGCCGGATCGTTCAGCCAGGCCTTGGCCGAGCGGTCGAGCATCGGCCACTTCAATGCCCGAGGCTCCAGTGGACTCCGCCCGCCCCTGGGGCTGACCAGTCGCTGCTCGAAGCCTTTTTCCGCGAACACCTGCCAGGCATGGGTCAACTCCCCGAGCCATAACCCGGTGGGTTCGGTCGGGTCGACATAGTGGGCGACATTGGTCACGACGTGCAGGATTCGACGTGTCATTTGGCAGCCTCTCTTGGGGTGACACCGACCTGACCGAACGCCGTCAGCGGCACGGGCAGGTTGAGCACGATCTGGGCGTCCTTGATCACGTCCAGACGCAGGATCCGCGAAGCCCCGAGGCCATCGAGCAACTGGCTCAGGGGGCCGCCGTTGCGATCCAGCTGCACATCGCGCGGAAACAGGCGTTGGGCAAAGGATAGTGTGTTGCTCTGCACCACGCTCTGATGCCACAGGCCATCGACCTGATGAATCATGGTGGCGGTGCTCATGCGCGATTGCGGCGTAACGTTTTTCAGGGTCGGCAGCGGCGCTTTCAGGACCAGGTCCGGCAGGCCCTTGGGCCCGTCAATACGGGCGCTGACGCTGGTGCCGATGTTCACGTTGATGTCGGCGCGCCACTTGGGCAGTTGATAGCCGTGCACGCCGCGCACCCGGGCGATTTCGGTGTTCACCGGCAGCGCCAGCACATGGGCGGTGAAGCTGCGCCGGCGCATGGCGTCCATCAGTTCCAGCGCGTGGGAGCCTTGGGCACCGGGGCGGCGCACGACAATCGCCACGGAGACTTCGTCGTACGGGTCGTTGTCGCAAACCGAGTAGGAGAAAAATGTCAGCGCCACCAGCCCATAACCGGGAAATGCCCGCAGCGGTTCAAGCGGCGCAGGCAAGGTAGCGCGCAGACGGTCCAGCGGCGCCAGGAACAGCAACTGCACGCTGCCGGAACGGTAATAGAAGTTCGGCGCCCAGGTCGGGCCGACTCTCGAAGCGACCTGCTGCTTGGGAATGCGCCGGAAGAAGTCGATATTGCCGGCAGCCTTGTCCCGGGCCACTTCGTCGAGATTGGGGTTCATACGAAAACGGTCGTAGTAGCCGCCCTCCGGCACCTCGACCTTGTGCGATCCGAATTCGACTTCTGTAAAGCGCTTGCTCATGTTCGCTGACCTTTCTCGATGAGTGGCCCGGCAGGTGGCCGGTCAGCGCCACTCTAAGGTTCAACCAAACTTTAAGGTCAAGCGCACAACGGCTATGGCCCACCATTCACGCCAGCGATGACCGTTCGGAACTTGCTTGACCTTAAAGTGCACTTCAATCCTAGAGTTCATAACGCTTGTCTTCACCCCTTCACGTTTCCGTTCCGCATTCTTCAGGAGTAGCGAACATGGGCTATGTCACAACGAAAGACGGCGTCGAGATCTTCTACAAGGACTGGGGTCCGAAAGACGCCCCGGTGATCCATTTCCATCACGGCTGGCCGCTCAGCGCGGACGACTGGGATGCGCAGATGCTGTTCTTCCTCGCTCAGGGCTTCCGGGTCGTGGCCCACGACCGACGGGGTCACGGGCGTTCGAGCCAGGTCTGGGACGGTCACGACATGGATCACTACGCCGACGACGTGGCGGCGGTGGTCAATCATCTGGGGACGCAGAAAGCCGTGCATGTCGGCCACTCCACCGGTGGCGGCGAAGTCATCCATTACATCGCCCGGCATGGCGAGGATCGGGTCTCCAAAGCCGCAATCATCAGCGCGGTGCCGCCGCTGATGGTGAAAACCGAAAGCAATTCGGGGGGTCTTCCAAAGTCGGTGTTCGACGATCTTCAGGCCCAATTGGCGGCCAATCGTGCGCAGTTCTATCACGATGTGCCGGCCGGTCCGTTCTATGGCTACAACCGGCCCGGGGCCAAGCCTTCGGAGGCCGTAGTCCTGAACTGGTGGCGCCAAGGGATGATGGGCGGCGCCAAGGCGCACTACGACGGGATCGTTGCTTTCTCGCAGACCGACTTCACCGCCGACCTGAAAAGCATCTCGATCCCGGTGCTGGTGATGCACGGCGATGACGACCAGATCGTGCCCTATGAAAACGCCGGTGTGCTGTCAGCGAAATTGCTGAAGAACAGCACGCTGAAGATTTATCCGGGCTTCCCTCACGGGATGCCGACCACAGAAGCGCCAACGATCAACGCGGATCTGCTGGCCTTTATTCGCGGCTGATTTTATTGGCCGGGGTCAGGTGCGATACCTGCCCCCGGCTACTCTTCGGTTCTCCCCGTTGCCTCGCGATTACCCACATAGTGTCTGGCCAATGGAAACGCCGGCAGCCACGACTCGCGACGCACCGTCCAGAGTTCGTAAGTCGGCTGCAATTGATCGGGCGCATCCAGCGCGCCCAGATTCACCTCGACTTCATCGCCGCTGCGGCCGAACACCGACGACCCGCAGCGCGGGCAGAAATGTCGCCCGGCATAGTCCCGGGTTTCGCCGCTGATCGCCACCGCATCCTCGGGAAAGATCGCCGATGCATGAAACAGCGCCCCATGGTGTTTTCGGCAATCGAGGCAGTGACAAATCCCGACACGGTAAGGTCGCCCCGACGCCTCGATCCGCACCTCGCCGCACAGACAACCGCCAGTAAACCGGTCCATGGAACACCTCGCCTGAAAATGGAATAACCGGTGAGTGAAAATAGCAGCCCACTGGGCGAACGCTTACAATCGTGGCCCATTACCACTATCCAGGCAGACCCGTCCGTTCATGGCGCTCGATCCCCTCACGATGCTCACCAGCGCGCTCTATCCAAGCGTGGCGGTCGCAACCGGATTCGTCTGGCCGACTACACCTGACCTATCCTTGTCTGCACCCGCATCCTCGGAGCTCGCCATGCCCTCGCCTGAATCCACCCTGCTCCAGAGCTGGCACCACAACGCCCTGGCCTGGACCGAAGCCGTGCGCAGCGGCGCCATCGAGAGCCGTCGGCAGGTCACCGATCAGGCCATTCTGCTGGCAATCATGGGGCGCCAACCCGAGCGCGTGCTCGATCTGGGATGCGGCGAAGGCTGGTTGTTGCGGGCGCTGGCCGAACGCGGGATCGAAGCGGTCGGCGTGGACGGTGATGCAACACTGGTGGAGGCAGCGCAAGCGGCAGGATCGTCACCGGTGCAGGTCGCCAGCTATGAAGATTTGGTAGAAGCGAAAGTCGACATCGGCCGCGATTACAACCTGATCTGCGCCAACTTTTCCCTGCTGCATCAGGACATCATCCCGCTGCTCGCCGCCATGAACGCCCTGCTCGTGCCCGGCGGTGCGCTGGTGATCCAGACGCTGCATCCGTGGTCGGTGGCAGCGGGTGATTATCAGGATGGCTGGCGCGAGGAAACCTTCGACGGTTTCAAGGGCCAGTGGCAACCGATGCCGTGGTATTTCCGCACCTTGTCCAGTTGGCTGAATGCGCTGGACATGGCCGGATTTCAGTTGAGCAGTCTGCGCGAGCCACAACATCCGCAAAGCCCTGTGCCACAGTCGTTGCTGATGATTGCCGAGCGCCGCGGATGAAACGCTACAGCCTTGGCTTGAGCAGAATCCCGGTGTAATGCCGTAAGAACAGAATAAAAGCCGCGCACCAGAGCACCACAGACAAGCCGAGGCCAAGACTCGAAAACGGCACCAGCAACACCCGGCAACCTGCCGCGATCAGCACCAGCGCAAAACCCAGCACCACGGCTTTCGGTGGCTGCAACAGTCGCCCGGTATGGCCGAGGCTGACCCGCGCAATCATCGCCAGAATCAAGCCACCGACACCGCCAACGGCCAGCGCATGAGTCGCCAGGCTTTGCTGGCCGAGCAGTCCCAGATGCCAAGCCGCCATGGCCCAGATCGCCAATGCCATCCAGCCGTAAGCCAGGTACAACGACCAGAGCAGCGGCACGCGCCAGATCCCGCGATCATGCCAGCGGATCAGCCGCAGTATTTGCAAACTGCCGGTGAGCGCAAACAGTGCTGCCAGCCACAGTCGTGGCGAATCATTGAGACCAGCTGCAAAAGTGACGGCTGTCAGCAGACTGCCGATCAATAGCAATCGTGTTGGCAGTGGATTGGCAGCCTTCACGGGTGGATGGTTCAAGCCACGCTGGATAAAGAACGGAATCACTCGCCCGCCAATCACTGTCATCAGCGCCGCAATCAGCCACAACGCGCCCAGCACGCCTTGGCGCTGCAAACCGGTGTCGTCGTTGAACAGGCCAATCAAGGTCAGCGCCTGACAACCCGCCATCAGCGCGAGCACCAGCACAATCGGGTAGTTGTCGCGTTTGCGCGCGGCGATCAGATCCCGCGCCAGCATCACCGCCAGCAGCGGCAGAAAAACCCATTGCAGCGCGAGGATCAATCCAACGGGCAACGGCATCCACCAGGCCACGCGCCCGAGAAGCCAGGCCGACACCAAAGCGATCAACGCCCCGCCGCGCACGCCGGGAGTCCCGGTCCAGTTGGGCACCGCCGTCAGCAGAAACCCGGCAACGATTGCCGCCGCGAAACCGAACGGCATCTCATGCCGATGCCAGGCGAGCATGCCGCCCGCCGGTTGCAGATCGAACCAATGGCCGTAAAGCCACAGGCCCCAGATCAGCACCGCCAGAGCGGCGAATCCGGCCCCGGCCAGAAACAGCGGCCGAAAGCCCAGGCTGAACACTGGCGCCGCCGCGAGTCTGCGCATCTCAGGCCACCGCCAGTGCGGGTGACTGGCCCAACCGATACTGCGACAGCAGGCGCATCACATAGCCGATCTTGATCAGCGTCGGGCCGACGATGGTCATGGCGTGCATCGCCACCAGCAACGCAATCGGCATAGGGCCCTGATACAGATAAGCGCCGTAAATCCCGGCCAGCAACATGACCAGACCGGCAACGAGCACTTTGCTCGACAGGTGCAGAACGTTCAGCGGACTCTCGAAGACAGTGAACATGTTTCGTACTCCTGAGCGGATCAGTTTGTACGTTGAACAATTCAACTTGCGTGCCAGATTTTTAGCCCAGCAATATCAGCCAGTTGCGAAAACACGAGTCAATTTGACACAAATACAAAAGAGTCTTTATGACACCAATCAAAGTCAATACGACTACACCTCATCCTCACAACAGCCAACCACTCGATCCACGGCACCGCCAGCTGAGCCCAGACTGACTACGCTATTAATCCAGCGTGTCCAACCTGCCGAGGATGACTGCCATGCAACGCTTTCAGAAGCTGACCCCGTGCCTGTGGTTCGACGATCAGGCCGAGGCGGCGGCCAAGTTCTACTGCTCGATCTTCGATCACTCGAAAATCACCGCCCTCACCCACTACAGCAAGGTCGGCCAGGAATTCCACGGCCGCCCGGAAGGCTCGGTGATGACCGTCAGTTTCGAACTCGACGGCCACAGCTTCACCGGGCTCAATGGCGGGCCGGTGTTCAAATTCAATGAAGCGGTGTCGTTTCAGGTCAATTGCCAGACCCAGGAAGAGGTCGACCACTTCTGGGGCAACCTGTCTGCCGGCGGCCCAGTGGAAGCCCAACAGTGCGGCTGGCTCAAGGACAAGTTCGGCGTGTCGTGGCAGATCGTGCCGGTGGCGTTCATGCACATGATGACCGACGCCGACCAGACCAAGGCCCAACGGGCGATGCAGGCCATGCTCGGGATGAAAAAACTCGACATCGCCGAACTCGAACGAGCCTTCGCCGGCCAGAGCTAATACACTCGGGCACTGGCCTGCCGAGAACCACAATGATGAAAGCTGTCGCCAAGAACCCCGAACAAGCCCCGCGCTTCTGGCGCGACGACGCCCTGCCCTTCATCGAAGCGCGGGCCATCGCCGATGGGCGTGAGGTCTGCTACTCACGGCACTCCCACGCGCACTTTTCCATCGGCGCGATCACCGCCGGGCGCAGCACTTATGTGCATGAGCAATCATCGTTCGAAGTGGCGGCCGGCACCGTGGTGCTGATGAATCCGGGGGACGTCCACGCGTGCAACCCGATCGACGATCAGCCGTGGTCGTATTTGATGTTGTATGTGGAAACGCCGTGGCTGACGGATCTGCAGCATCAGTTGGGGTTCAGTGCGGAACTTGAGTTTCGGCGGTTTTCCGATACCCATTTAAATGATGCTCGTCTGTTTCGCGATTTGAATGCGTTGTACGGCGTGTTGGTCGACGAGCAGCAAGACGTGCTGCGCAAACAGAGCGCAGCGGTGGAGTTTTTCAGCGACCTGCAACTGCGCCTGAACCCGATCGAACCTCCGTTGCGCGAACCGAACTTCAAACTCGAACGCGCCGCCGACTTCATCCGCCAACACTGCACCGACCTGCTCAGCCTCGACGACATCTGCGTCGCTGCCGAGCTGTCACCGTCCTACCTGATCCGCGCCTTCAAACTGCACTTCGGCATGACGCCCCATGCGTTTTTGGTTAACCAGCGCATCCAGTTCGCTCGCGAGTGTTTGCGTCGCGGGCATTTGATTGCGGATGTGGCACTGGAGGCGGGGTTTGCCGATCAGGCGCATTTTCAGCGGGCGTTCAAGCAGCATCTGGCGGCGACGCCGGGACAGTATCGGGGATAACAACAAAACGACCCGCATCGCTGCGGGCCGTAAGGGTAATCAGCAACGTCATTGGTCATGACTTTGCTGCAGGTAAATAAACAGGTAAATAAATGCGTCCCCTTTTTGGCACCTTTTTGGCCTAAATCGGAACGAGAATAAATGCATCGTAGCGGGTATCCAGATCAGCATAACAAGCGACTCCTGCCGGAGCGATCCAAAGCTGGCAAGTATTGGCCGGGCACCCCGAATCACTGCACACTCTATAAACGACGCCAGCCGGCAGCGGCCAGAATTGCGGTGGACCGTAAACCACAGACATGCCCCCCAAGGCGTTGACCACGGGTTCTGCGCCAGGAATGCTTCTTATCCAGTTGAGCGACTCCGAATAATTGAGTTTGGTAACGCCGAACTCCAACTTGAACACTTTAGTGACGAAAACACGGTAACTCAGGGATGTTACTCCGTCAGTGGCCGTGATTACCCCACTACCGTGACGATATCCGGTAACGTCACCGGCTGAGTTAACACCAACTACAGCCGGGTTATTGGAGCTGTAAGTGACAGGGCCCACACCGTATACAGCTGCGCGTCTCTGAGTATTGCCCGGGAAGGCGTTGCCGTTTTTCTGCCATGGGGTTTCAACTCTATATCCATTCAGGTTCATGTCGCCTTGATCGATTTGCAGGGTGCGACGAACCACAAATGACCGGATCGCCGAAACTGGATTGTTAGCGTATAACGCTCTGACCTGAATATCTGTTCGCGTGTCGTAATTGAATCCGGACAATGCTTGGGAGTAGCTACCATCCGGCTTCGTTGTCAGCGTCGCTTTCAATTGGCCATTGACCAGAATCTCTACCCGCAGATTTGCGCTTGCTTGACCGGTTACGTTGACGGTGTCCGCTATCGTTGGTCCGTTATGCGGAATTTCGACCTTACCTGGCTCCGTAGTCACCGATTCGATAGTTGGATTGACGAGTGCCACCACAGTCAGGGTATGAACATTGGAGTACACCGTCCCGGGGTGATACAGCGACTGAATGTAAAATCGATGGGCGCCCTGCGCGACCGTGATGGTGATCGAATAGTCTCCCGCCGCGTTGGCGGTCACCTTGCCCAACGGCTTCGCGCTCGCACCGCTGCCATCGTACAACTCGCCCTGCTGGCCAGGGCTCAGCTTGCCGCTGATCACCAGCGTGGTCGCCGTGGTGAATCCTGCGTTCGCAACAGGTTTACCGGTGGCGGTGTTCTCGTTCACGTTGGCGATGGTCGGTACAACGAGAGCAACAACAGTCAACGTCCAGACATTGGAGTACACCGTCCCGGGGTGATACAGCGACTGAATGTAAAACCGATGGGCACCCTGCGCGGCCGTGATGGTGATCGAATAGTCGCCCGCCGCGTTGGCGGTCACCTTGCCCAACGGCTTCGCGCTCGCGCCGCTGCCATCGTACAACTCGCCCTGCTGGCCGGGGCTCAGTTTGCCGCTGATCACCAGCGTGGTTGCCGTGGTGGTTCCTGTGTTCGCAACAGGTTTACCGGTGGCGGTGTTCTCGTTCACGTTGGCGATGGTTGGCGCTACGAGCGCCACAGCCTTGACCTTGTAGACCCGATCCGGAAACTCCAAGGCCGTCGCTCTGACATTGCTCATGTCCATCGACACCGCAAACTTGATGCGCAGTGAAGTGCCATCTCCCAGTTGCTTCAGGTAACTGCTCACCAGTGCGGCAGGCCAGAAACCCTGACTGACCCAAGTCGGATTGACCCGCGCCGGCAGGCCATTCCACAAGACCAGATTGTGCGCCGTACCGTCCGCCTTCTTGCCCTCCAGCGAAAGCCAGCACGGCATGCCATCTGCAATAAGCGTAAAGAGCAAGGCGTGAATCGTGGCGTTCTTCGTGCCCAGCGCGATAACGTCAAGCACGTTATTAGCATCCGCTTCCAGAATTTTCGGCGGGATCAGCGCCGTTGCGGGCAATGGCAGGATATTCAGTGGCAAGACTTGCGATGAGGTCGAGACACCATTGCGCTCGATGACATAGGTAACCTTGACCGCTTTGCCCAGGCTGTAGGCCAGCACCGAGCGTGGTACCGGAAACTTCAGGCCGGCACTGACCAGCCGTTGCGCACTTTTGAATGACGCCCCCGGCGCACTGATTGCGCCCTCCCATTCGACGTAGACCTTGTCGCTGGGTAGCAAAGTGCCCGCAGGCACCACTACCTCGACATTCTGCAAGGTCGGACTGAAGTTGTTGCCTGTCTGCCCCGTGACGGAGGGGGGCGGTAACACAAGTGTGTTGGCGGTGATGACGATGGAGGTCGTCGGCGACACTCTGAGGTTACTCAGTTGATCTTTTAGGGTGGCGCTCACTGAACGAGTACCGTCACCGATCTGCTGGAGGTCAAGAGCCGTCAAGGTATAGGTGACCGGGTTGGCAGGATGGACATAGGGAATGGTTTTACTCCACGAGCCTATGGTCAGTTCCACTTCGTCAAATTGGCGCGGGTCGCTGCGGGTTAAAGTGACGGTAGCCGACTGCCCTGGACCGATGCTGGGCGGATGATTCACTGTGATAGTGGAGACCGGGTTATTGAACAGCACATTCAGTATCGGGGTGGATTGATCTTTATTACCGCTGACCCGGGTGACTTCGTAGTACAGCGTATTGAGGCCATCCTTCAACACTCCCCAAGGCAACTCCATAAAAATGCGGTCATTCTCTTCGCCCGGTTTGATAGGCTTGATCACGGATGTCGCCTGGCTGTTGACCCACAGCCTTACGGAGTCACCTGCCGCGAAGGGAGTAGAAAACAACGTGACCGGGTCGATCACCATGAAGAGTTTGGTGGATGGCGAATGAATGCTTTCGGGAATGCCGAGATGGTAGGCCCCTGGCGGTTGCAGGTTTTCTACTGCGCCCGGGATGGCCATCGGATACAGCTGGAGCAAGGCGCTGATCTGTGTCGAATTGACGTTGATGCTCATGTTGTTCTCCTGGCGCGCAGTCAATAGCCATCTTCGGGGCGAAACTCATGACACCGCGAAAGGAGAGAACCGTCACCTGTCAGATCTGACAGGTGAGCGTGGTTTCAAGACGAATGGTCATCGGTGAACGGTTTTCCTGCAGACACAAAAACGGCCCCGCAAAGGGGCCGTTTCAGTTTCAGCCCTCAGGGCCGAGGTTCAGCCGCCACGTCCTGGTTATCCAGCACCCGATTCACCGCCAGTTCCGCCAGCATGATCAGTTGCCCGATGCCCAGCAGCACATGCCGCTGCGGCGCATCGATCATCCCGGCGAAATCGCTGGCCATGGTTTTGGCCGAGGTCAGGGTTTCGCAGGCGTCGGCCAGCAGTTCTTCGTTCGCGATGCCGGGGGCGATGAGGTAGCGGGAGTTGGGTTTGAGCAGCGGCTTTCTGGGGTGGAACGGATTGAGGTAGTGATCGAGGGCGCGTTCGGCGGCTTCGTGGAATTTCTTTGAATCGAGGGTTTCGTAGGGCGAGGTTGTATCTGTTTCAGGCGGGTTTGGCGTTGGCTTGATCATGGTGAAGCTCCTTGATAGGCGGAGCTGCAACCGTTCGCGGTCAATCGAAACAGGTGGCAGCTGTACGCGGGTTGACCGACCGGGAATCAAGGAACCCGGCATACCCGAAGGTATCCCGCATACAACCGCCATAACACGAACAGCCACGAGAGCTGAACGGAAACGGCACGCTGGCGCCTTGATTGAGTCGGACGGTCAAGTCCGGTCGCTGATTCGTCAGCGACCGACACACGATAGAACCCGGCCCCAAGGCCCACAAGCCGGCGGATTCTGGCGGATGCGTAGGCAAAGGCGCAAGGCGTTGTGGCTTGCCGGAAGCATCCTTAAACACCTTTAAACCTAACGCCCGCCCGCTCACGGCAGCAACAAATACCCTGCACTAATCGCCAATAACGCCGCCATCACCCGGTTGAACAGGCGCATCCCCGCAGGGTTGCCGAGATAGCCGCGCAGAAACGTCCCGGCATACACCCAGCAACCCACCGACAGATAACAGATCACCAGATACACCGCAGCAAACTGCCACACCAGCCGCGCCTCGCCATCGGCCACGAACGCGCCCATCCCCGCCACGCAGGCCAGCCACGCCTTGGGATTGAGCCATTGCATCACCGCGCCGTAGAGCATCGACGGCGCCCTGCCCGATTCTCCCGTATTCAACTGACCGTTATCGGTGGCCAGTTTCCAGGCCATGAACAACAGAAACGCCACCCCGGCCAGTTGCACCACGCGGGTCAGCGACGGCCACAGCGTAAGCACTTCATGCAATCCCAGCCCCATCAACACCAGCAACAACACAAACCCCAGCGTCGCCCCCGCCACATGCCGTTGGCTGGCACGAAAACCGAACTGCGCACCCGAACTCAACGCCACGATATTCACCGGCCCCGGGGTAATGGACGCGGCCAGGGCAAACGCCGCCATCGACACAATCAGACTCATCGCACACCTGCTTCAAATCGAGGAACAAGGCGCTCACAGTAGCCAGCACACCACCCGGCGGTATTGAACGAAATTACCCCCGTATCCGTAGACCCACTACGCTGTAGCTCTGCGACCACTCTCGACTGGAAGTCTGCCCTCGATGATTCTGATTCTGCTGCCCGCCGCCGATTACGACCCCACCGAAAGCAGCGTGCCCTGGCAGGCATTGCGCAACGCGGGCATCGAGGTGCGTTTTGCCACGCCGCAAGGCTTGCCCGCCCACGCCGACCCGCGGCTGGTGGACATCGGGTTCGGTCTGTTGAGTTCGATGCTGATGACGCGCAAGGCCGACCTCGACAGTTACACGCAGATGATCGAATCCGAAGCGTTTCGCCAGCCGCTGGCGTATGCCGATGTCGACACGACCCGGTTCGACGGTTTATTGATTCCCGGCGGTCATGCCAAGGGGATGCGCACGCTGTTGGAGTCCACGCAGGCCCAGCAGATCGCCCTGCAATTTTTCAAGGCTGAAAAACCCGTGGCAGCGGTGTGTCATGGCGTGTTGTTGCTGGCCCGGACGCTCGATCCGGAAACCGGGCGTTCGGTGTTGTTCGGGCGCAAGGTCACCGCGTTGCTCGCGGCAACCATGGAGCTGCCGGCGTGGCTGATGACCTCGTTCTGGCTGGGGCGCTACTACCGCACCTACAAACAGACGGTCGAGGCAGAAGTGAAAACCGCACTGGCCAGCAAGGCCGATTTCATACGCGGCCCACTCATCGCCAAGCGAGATTGCGCGCAGGCACCCCTCGCGGGATTTGTGGTGCGCGACGGCCAATTGCTGACGGCGCGCTGGCCCGGCGATTGCCATCGATTCGCCGCCGAATGGGTGGCACTGTTGCAGGCCACCCGTCGCGAACCGCTGCTCAGTCCAGACGTGGCACGGTGAAGCGAAATTCGCTGCCCTGTCCCGGCTCGCTCTCGGCAACAATCCGCCCGCCATGGGCCTCGACGATGCCCTGCGTGATGTACAGGCCCAGCCCGGTGCCGGTCGGGTTGCCGTCCTTCACCGTCCAGTAACGGTCGAACACGTGCGGCAAGTGATCCTTGGGAATGCCTTCGCCGCTGTCGCGCACCGTAAAGACGATGTCGTCGCCGACCGATTTGGCATACACATCGACCGTGCCCAGGCGCGGGGTGAACTTGATCGCGTTGCCGACCAGATTCGACAGCACCTGAAACAGTCGCTCAGGATCGGCATGGATGCTCAGATCGGGATCGGCCTCGAACGAAATGCTGATGTCCTTGTCCAGCGCCAGTGGCGCGAGCAGTGATTGGGCTTCTTCGAACATCTGCGCAACGTCGAGTTTCTGCGGCGCGATGGTGTAGCGCCCGGCGTCGATTTTCGAGGTATCGAGCAAGTCCTCCAGCAGCGTGTTCATGCGCCCGGCGGCTTGTTGCATGGTGTCGATAGCCGTCGAGATACGTCGCGAGGTGTGCGGCCCGTCTGAGCTGAAAGCCTTCTGCATCATGCCGCACAGCATCGAGATCACGGTCATCGGGTTGCGCAGATCGTGGGAAACCACAGCGACAAGCTCATCACGGGCGCGCACCGCTTCCTGCTCGCGGCGCACCTGACGGGCCAGATCATTTTCCAGCGCCGAGCGACGCAGGTCGTTGGCAGCGAACAGATCGCCGTGGCTCCACTTGGTGGAAATCCCGGCCATCTCGACCTTCCAGATTTCGAACGAAGTACGCGGTCGCAGACGCAGGCCCGCGTCGGAGTTTTCCAGATCCAACGGCTTGCGCGGGTCACCGCTCCAGTTAATGTTCTCTTTGACTTCGGGCCGGAACCACAGAACGCCGTTGTCCACCGGTTTGGGCAGGCTCATGGCGAGCACACCGCTGGCGACCTGCTGATAGTGCGCCGCCGGCGGATAGACGCTGGCCAGATGATGACTGGCAAACACCGGCTCGCCGCGTTCCTGCAGCCACTTGTGCAGGGCACGAATCTCCTCCGGCTCCGGGCAATTGCCGTAACGGTGCAACTGCTTGTCTTCGATGATCGCGATGCCACCGGCATTGGCCAGTGCCATCAGGACCTGCGGCTGGTTGGCCAGGCCATCGAAGACGTTCTGAGGGGAATCAATCATCGCCTGATTGAGCAACGCCAGCGCCTCAACTTTTTCCTCGCGTTGACGGCTGACTTCCAGCGCTTCCATCGCGCTGATCTGCAACGACAGCACCTGGCCGATGGTCTGGCAGGCCGTGCGCAACTCGTGCGGCACATGCAGCGGCTGGCGATTGCCGCAACTGATCAGGCCCCAGAGCCGGTCGCCCTTGAGCAGGGAAATGCTCATCGAGGACAGCACGCCCATGTTCTTCATGTACTGGCAGTGGATCGGCGACACGCTGCGCAACGTCGCGAAGCTCAGATCCAGCGGGGTCTGGGTGTCCGGGCGCAACTTGGGCAGCAGCGGCACCGGTTGGTAGTCGGCATTCGGGATGATTCGCAGCCAGTTGGTGCGGTACAGCTCGCGGGCCTGCTCGGGGATATCGGACGCGGGGAAGAACAACCCGTTGAAGACTTCCATCGACGGGTCGGACGCTTCGGCGATGACCTGACCGTGGCCCTCCTCCTCGAAGCGATAGATCAGCACCCGGTCGTAACCGGTCATGGCCTGGATTTCCTTGACGCTGATGTCGTACAGCGTTTGCAGGCTCTGGGCCTTTTGCAGGCGCGCAAGCATCCGCCCCAGGTGGGTTTCGGTGCCGGCGACGTTGCGCGGCTGGAAGTTCTCGACGTGGATTTCCAGCTCCAGAATCAGCACATCCTGATGCCGGTGCAGCAAGCCTTCGAACGCCGTGCCATTAAGGCGAAAGTGCAGCGGCGACGCGTCGGACAGGGTCGGCTGCTGCAAGGCTTCGCGAACCTGCGCGGCATGGGCATCGCCGATCAGGCTTTGCAGTGGCTGGCCAATCAGTTCTTGTGCCGGGCGCGCCAGCAAAGTCTCGACGTTGGCGCTGATCTGAATGATCGAAAGGTCAGGCTCGCTCAGGGTCAGCAGCAACCCGTGAGGCTGGATCGCGCCGGGAAAACGGATCGGCTCGTCGGCGCAGTTGGCCAGCAACTCTTCAAAGGCTTCTTTGTCTTGCGGGGTCATACCAGAACCTCCTGGCTTTCGAGCCAGCGCTCGAAACAGCTGAATGTGGTGTGGGCGGCCGCCACGACGGCTTCGCGCTCGTCGGCGTCCATCGGGCGACTGCCCAGGTATTCGATGAAGTCGCGCCAGCGCCGGCCGGTGGCAACGCCGTAGATGTCCAGAAACGCCGCGCCGTTGTCCGCGCCCAGGCTCAGCCGCGAGGCGATTTCCCGGCGCAGGATCTGCCCGCCGAGAGTTGCGCCTTCCAGCACGTACAGCACGCCCAGGCACGCGGCGGCAGAGTCGATGACGGGCAACTGGCGGCAGATCGAAAAGTCCCCGTCGTTCGCGCCCAACGCTTGCAGATCGCGTTGCAGGGTCGGCGCCTTGAGGCGCGAAACCAGATCGAAATCGGCAGGGATCTCGCCGCTGTCCTGCAATGCACTTTCCAGTGGCTGATAGAAGCCGTAATAGGCGCGCATCAGTCGCTCGAAGGCTTGCAGATCAAGGGTGTCGGAGAAGAAAGGAAGGCGTTTTTCCAGAGCAATGTGCAGTTCGGCCGTGCCGGCGCGCAGATCCTGCAACACCGGTGGTACATGAACCTCGCGGGCCTTTGCTTGCATGTAGGTCGCTCGTACAGTGGGCCGCCTGGGGCCATGGGGGAATGGAATAGCGTGGCGCGAAAGCTTACACGGCCAAGGCGTTTTCTGACCGGTTGATGGGTTTTTCTGCCGATTCCATCACCCTGTGACGAATTCAGAGTTGGCGGGGCGGCAGAAAGTTCGAACGGATTCGCGCCCGGCAATCGCTGTACCGCGACTCCGCAGCCTGACTGTACGGTTCCGGCCCGCCGCCAGCATGATAAAAATAGCCGTCCCGCCACCGGAGCCCGCGCCATGGATCTCGCCACCCTTTCCCTGTTTCTGCCCGCCTGTTTCGCCTTGAACATGGCACCCGGCCCGAACAACCTGCTGTCGGTCAGCAACGCCACCCGTTACGGCTATCGTCGCGCCTGTGTGGCGGGTGTCGGTCGGTTGCTGGCGTTTGCCGGGATGATCGCCCTCGCGGCGGCGGGGCTGGCGGTGGTGCTGCAAACGTCCGAGCTGTTGTTCTACGGGATCAAGATTGTCGGCGCGGGGTATCTTCTGTATCTGGCGTGGCAGCTGTGGCGAGCGAATCCGGCTGCAGAAGACGCCGTTACTGCGCCGGCAAGTGGGCTTCTGGCCCTGGCACGTCAGGAGTTTCTGGTGGCTGCAGGTAATCCCAAGGCAATCCTGATCTTCACCGCCTTCCTGCCGCAATTCGTCGACCCGAATCGCGCCATCACCCCGCAGTTCATGCTGCTGGGCGTGCTGTTCCTGCTGCTGGAGTGGATCGCCATCAGCGCCTACGCGTACATGGGCCTGCACATGCGCCGCTGGTTCGCCGAGCCGCGCGGCAAACGGATTTTCAACCGTTGCTGCGCGGGGCTGTTGTCGGCGGCGGCTTCGGTGTTGCTAATGGCCAAGCGGGCCTAAGCTTCGGACGGGCCTTTGAGCTCGACCTGATTGCCGTCCGGATCAAAGCAATACAGCGACAGGCCGTTGCCCTCGGCGCCGTAACGGGTGGAGGCCTTGTCGACGGACAACCCACAGGCTTGCAGGTGACTGATCAAAGCCTCTTCATCGAACGGCTCGATGCGCAGGCAGAAATGATCGACATTGCGCCGTTCGCTGCCGGCAGCGGCGCCGCCCTTGCGGCCGATTTCGCCGTCGAGGTCGACCAGATCGATCATCGACGTGCCGGCACGCAGGTGCACCAGACCGAATTTTTCGTTGCGCTTGACCACTTCGGCACCGAAGACCCGGTCGTAGAAATCAATGCTGCGTTGCAGATCCGCAACGCGCAGCACGATGTGATCGATGTGTTGAATCGTGAACGGTGGCATACAGGCAATTCCCGAGTTGTAGCGACCCGATCACTGTAGTGCAGCGGCCCGAAAATTCATTGTCGATTTTTCGGTGGAGCCATCGAATAACTGGTTTTATCCTCGGCCCATGAACATACAGACCGCTGCCCTGCCCCCTCACGCCGAAATGGTTCGCGCCATGCTCGCAAGCGACACTGCCTATGAAGGCGTGTTCTTTACGGCCGTGAAAACCACCGGGATCTTTTGCCGCCCTACCTGCACGGCGCGCAAGCCGAAACCGGAAAACGTCGAGTTCTTCGCCCACGCTGACGACTGCCTGTCCGCCGGTTACCGCGCCTGCCTGCGCTGCAAACCGCTGGACGCTGCAGCCATCGCCCCGGACTGGGTGCAACGGCTGTTGAAAGCCGTCGACGCCGATCCGGAGCTGCGCTGGAGCGATGCGCAATTGCTCGCCGAGGGCATCGAACCGCTGAAGCTGCGGCGCTGGTTCAAGCAGCATTTCGGCATGACCTTTCATGCGTGGCTGCGCACCCGCCGGCTGGGCGTGGCGTTGGGTGGGATCAAGCAAGGCACCTCCATCGACCACGCGGCGTTCGACTCCGGTTATGAATCTCTCAGCGGTTTTCGCGATGCGTTTCAGAAGTCGTTCCACATCACGCCGGGACGCGCAGCGGCCAGCGAACCGCTGTTGTTCACCCGCCTGACCACGCCGCTGGGGCCAATGATCGCCATGGCCGAGCGACGCGGGCTGGTGTTGCTGGAGTTTCTCGACCGCCCGGCGCTGACCCGGGAAGTCGAAGAATTGCAAAACCGCTACGGCTACGTGGTCGCGCCGGGACACAACGCGCATTTGCAGCAGATCGAAAACGAACTGGCGCTGTACTTCGCCGGCAAGCTGAGCGAGTTCAGCGTGCCACTGCACCTGCCCGGCAGTGAGTTTGCCCGTCAGGTCTGGGCCGAACTGCGGCAAATCCCCTACGGCCACACCAGCACTTACGGCAGCATCGCCGCACGGCTGGGCAAACCCGGCGCCAGTCGCGCGGTGGGGCTGGCCAACGGGCACAATCGGCTGTCGATCGTGGTGCCGTGCCATCGGGTGATCGGTGCGGACGGCTCGCTGACCGGCTATGGTGGTGGACAACCGCGCAAGGCGTTTTTGCTCAGGCTGGAAAACGCTGCCGTGCAACTGACGCAACCGCTGGCTTTCTGAACAACCGACAAGAAGGGATTTCGATGAACGCGCTCGACACACAGTTTCACCAGTTGCACCACGATGGCCTGCTGATCCTGACCAACGTTGCCGACGCCACGGGCGCGCGACTGGTCGAACAACTCGGCGGCAAGGCCGTCGCCACCAGCAGCGCCGCGGTGGCCTGGGCCCACGGTTACCCGGATGGCAACACCCTGCCGCTGGAGCGCTTGATCAGCACCGTGGAGTCGATTGCCCGTGTCATCAAGGTGCCGTTGAGTGTGGACATCGAGGCCGGTTACTCCGATGACCTCGACCGGGTCGCCGAAGTGATCGATGCGGTTGTCGCAGCAGGCGCGGCCGGGATCAATATCGAAGACGGCAACGGCACGCCGGAACTGCTGGCGCGCAAGATCGAAGTGGCACGGCAAGTCGCCGACAAGCGCGATGTGAAGCTGTTTATCAATGCCCGCACCGATGTTTACCTCAAAAGTCTGGTGCCAGCCGAGGATCGCGTCGCCGAAACCCTGCACCGCGCGGCGCTGTATCAGGCAGCCGGGGCCGATGGTTTGTTTGCCGCCGGCGTGACGTCCGCCTACGAAATCGAAGCCATCTGCAAGGGCACATCACTGCCGGTCAACGTCCTCGGTTTTGCTTGCCTGCCCTCCCCCGATGAGTTGAAAACCCTCGGTGTACGCCGCCTGAGCGCCGGTTCCGGTATCGCCGAGTTCCTCTACGGCGCCATGGGTTCACTGGTGAAAAGTTTCCTCGCCAGCGGCAAGCTCGATACCCATGACCTCAAGGCCTTCACCTATGGCGAAGTCAACGGTCTGCTGAAGTAAGCCATGCCCGATCCCTACCAACCGGCCAGCGAGTTTCTGGCCAGCCTCGACGCCGACTGGCAGCGCCACATCGCTGCGGTCGGCCCTTGCCTGCATCAACCGCATCCGGCGCGCGATCCCTATGAATCGCTGGTGCGGGCGATTGCCTATCAGCAACTGCATGCCAAGGCTGGCGATGCGATTGTCGGGCGGTTGGTGGGGTTGTTTCCCGGGCAGACGTTTCCGCGTCCGGAGCAGATTCTGGCGACGGACTTCGATCGGTTGCGCGGTTGCGGGTTTTCGGCAGGCAAGATTGCGACGATTCAGGGGATTGCCCAGGCGACCCTGGACGGCGTGGTGCCGGATTACTCGACCGCGCTGGCGATGGAGGATGAGGCGCTGATCGAGCGTTTGGTCAGCCTGCGCGGGGTTGGCCGCTGGACGGTGGAGATGTTGCTGATTTATAGCCTGGAGCGGCCGGATATTTTGCCGGCGGATGACTTTGGTGTGCGCGAGGGGTATCGGCGGTTGAAGGGGCTGGAGGTGCAGCCGACGCGCAAGCAGATGATTGAGATCGGGTTGGGCTGGCGTCCGTTTCGGACGGTGGCGGCTTGGTATTTGTGGCGGGTGCCAAAAGCGCCCTCACCGTAAGTGAGGGCGGCTTTCAAAGGCCCGATTTCAACCGACTGAACGCCCGAATCAAAGCCCGATTGAACGCCTTGCCATTATCATTCTTGCTATACAAAGAAGCCCTCACCGCCTCAGGCGGATACGTCCCCGGATCATTACGAATCGCAGGATCAATCAACCCGTCCGCCGCCGTAATCGCGTTGGCGTAGTGAATGGTGTCAGTGATCGGCGCGATCACCTCGGGCGTCATCAGGTAATCCATCAATGCCAATCCGGCCTCGGGGTGCGGTGCGTCCTTGGGAAGGACCATGGCGTCGAACCAGATCAGCGTGCCCTCCTTCGGAATCCGGTAATTCAACTTGAATGGTTTGTGCGCCGCCTCGGCCTGGCCCGCCGCAATCGCAACGTTGCCGTTCCACGACATCGCCACGCAGGTGTTGCCGTTGGCCAGGTCGCTGATGTTCAGGTCGTTGTCGAAGTAGCGAATGTACGGACGGATCTTCGCCAGTTGCTGCTCGGCGAGTTTCAGGTCATCCAGGCTCTGGCGGTTGATGTCCAGGCCCATGTACTTCATGACCGCCGCGAACACTTCGTTCGGATCGTTGAGCAGGCTCACCCCGCAATCGGCGAATTTCGACACCACCGCCGGATCGAACAGCATCGCCCAACTGTCCCGTGGCGCCTCCGGCAAGCGCTGCTTCACGGCTTCTTCCTGATAGCCGACGCCAGTAGTGCCCCAGGCGTAGATCCCGGCGTAGCGGTTGCCCGGATCGAACACCGCCATGTGCTGGCGGAATTCGTCCCCAACCCCGGCAAAATGCGGGAGCTGCTGCTTGTTCAAAGTCTGGATCGCGCCGCTCTCGATGGCTCTCGACAGGTGCTGGCCGGCGGTCAGCACCAGGTCGTAGCCGCTGCGGCCGGTGAGCAGTTTGGTTTCGACGGTTTCCAGCGAATCGAAGTGATCGGCGACCACCTGAATCCCGGTTTTCGCCTCGAAATTCTTCAGGGTATCCGGGGCCAGGTACTCGCCCCAGATATACAGATTGACCACCGGTTTCGCCGTCTCGGCAGCCTGCACACACAGGGGTGCAAGCACCAGCAATAACGCTTTACTCAGTTTGTGCAGGCCCATGGTCAGGCTCCTTTTTTCTGGCCGGCGTATTGCGGCATGGTGATGCACGCGACGTTGCCGCCACCGAGCAGGATTTCCCGGGAGTTTTCGATACCGACGATCTTGTGCTGCGGGAACAGTTCGGCGAGGGTCGCCAGCGCCACCTGATCGTTGCGATCACCGAACAACGGCACCACGATCGAGCTGTTGCCGGCGTAGTAGTTGATGTACGACGCACAGATCTTGGTGCCGGCCTGACGGGTGTGGGTGCTGTCCTGCTGATCGAGGCCTTCGGCTTCTTCGGCGGTCCACTCCAGCACGTCCGGTTGCGGCAGCTTGTGCACGATCAGCTCGCGGCCACGGCTGTCGCGGGTGCTGCGCAGGATGTCGTAGGCCTCCTGATAGATTTCCCATTGCGGATCGTCACGGTTGTCGGTCCATTGCAGCACCACTTCGCCGGGGCGCACGAAGCACGCGAGGTCGTCGACATGGCCGTCGGTTTCGTCGAACTTGCAACCGCGCGGCAGCCAGATCACTTGCTCGGCGCCGAGGTAATCGGTTAGCCGGCGGGTGACTTCGTCCTTGCCCAGGTGCTGGTTGCGATTGCGGTTGAGCAGGCATTGCTCGGTGGTGAGGATGCTGCCCTGGCCGTCGCTCTGAATGCCGCCGAGTTCGGCAATCAATGGCGCGCGATAACGGTCGAAACGTTCGATTTCGAGGATCTTGCTGGCGATCTGATCGTCCTTGTCCCACGGGTAGTAGAGGCCGCCATCGAGGCCGCCGTAGGCGTTGAATTCAAAATCGACGCCACGCACTTCACCGCTCTGATCGTTGACCACAAAGCACGGGCCGCTGTCGCGAAACCAGGTGTCGTTGCAAGTCATCTCCACCACCCGCACTTGCGGTGGCAACTGGCGGCGGGCGGTGGCGAACTGGGCCGCCGAAGCGCAGACCGTCACCGGTTCGCTGTGGGAGATCGCGGTGACGATCTGCACCCAGACTTTCTGTGCCGGTTTCGCACCATTGCGCCAGACGTCGGTGCGCTCCGGCCAGCCGAGCCAGCAACCGGACTTGGCTTCGAATTCGCCGGGCAGACGGAAGCCGTCGAGTTTCGGGGTGGTGTCGAGCAAACGTGCCATGGTCAAACCTCGTCATCGGGATGGGAATGACCTCAGGCTACGGTCGCGAGCGGTCGGCTCGCCAACGATGATTATTTCGGAACAGTTGAATTCAACTCATCAATCCGCCAGTTGATCGTTGAACCATTCCAGCATCTGCGCCACCGCCGGACGCTCCAGCCGCACCCGCTCGCAGACCAGCGCGTATTGGCCCAGCGCAGTCATGCTGGAGGTGAACGGTCGCACCAGACGCCCGCTCTGCAAATCCTCCTGCGCGGTGAGGTTGTCGCCCATCGCCACGCCCTGCCCTTGCGCCGCCGCTTCCAGCGCCAGCCCGGCATGGGCGAAATACAACTGGCGTTCCGGGCGCAAATCGCCGGCATGGCTGGTCAGCCACGCGGTCCAGGTCTTGCCGTCCTGATCGTCGTGCAACAGGCAATGCCGGGCCAGGTCCTTCGGGGTTTTCAGGTTGCCCTGGTTGAACAGGCCGGGGCTGCACACCGGGAAGAACTGCAACGCCGGCAACGGACGGACGAAATACGCGCTGCTGTCCACCGGGCCGGTGCCGTAGGTGATCGCCAGATCGATGTCCTCGCCGGGCGCCGTGGCGTCGATCGGTTGTTCGTAGAGGTGCAAGGTGATGTGCGGATAACGCGCGTAGAAGTCGGTGAGACGGTTCATCAGCCACTTCTGCGCGAGTTCTGCCGTGACTGCTAGCCGCAGAACGGCGAGCGAGGACGGATCGCGCAACTCGTCGCAGGCATCGCCGATCAGTTCGAAGGCTTGTTGCAGGCTCTGCATCAAGCGCCCGGCGGCGATGGTCGGGCGAATCTGCCGGCCCTCGCGAATGAACAGCGACATGCCCAGTTGCTCTTCGAGTTGGCGAATCTGATGGCTGACGGCGCTGTCGGTGACGCACAGCTCCGCTGCGGCCCGGCCGAAATGCGCGTGGCGGGCGGCGCATTCGAAGGTTCGCAGGGCGGCCAGGGAAGGTAGTCGGCGCATGGGTTGGGTCCCTTTTTTGCGCCCATGCTGACCGGGCTTTTCGCGGGCGTCCAGTTGCACCGCGTTATCGTTCGGCCGGGATTGAGCCGGTAGCCGCCTTCACAGTCTTTGACAGTTTCCCGACAAAGCTGCCAAAGATTGCCGGCCAGCCCCCGCCTAGCATGGCGCATCCACATTTCCCTCGGGTGCCCCATGCCGGTTTCGTTGCGTACGTTCTCGCTGTCCCTGACCTCCCTTTGCCTGCTGCTGCCCGGCGACTCGCTGCGCGCCGAAGACTGGCACACCACACTGCGCGCCGGGGCTGCCAGTGCGCCGCGCTACAGCGGCAGTGATGAGCGGGTGGTGGCGCCATTGGTGGGTGTCGAAATCGTCAGCCCCTACGGCGTGTTCCTCGACACTAGCCGAGGCCTGGGCTGGGGTTTCGATGAAGAGGATTTCGGGCTCAGCGTCTACGTCGGTGCCAGCGACGTGCGCAAGGATCGCAAGACCGGATTCAAAGGCTCGGACGAGCTCAACGGCATGGGCTCGATCAAATCGCGCCCGGTGATCGGGCTCGACGGGACGTATCACATGGGCCCGATCATTCTCGGCGCGAGCTTCGAACATGCGCTGGAAAAGGATGACGATGACCACGACACCGGTTCGGCCTGGAACCGCCTCAAGCTGAGCATCAGCGCGCCGTTCTACGAAGGGCGTTTCGGCAAAGTGGTCGGCGGTCTGAACAGCCAGTTTGGCGACAGCAACTACATGCGTACCTGGTACGGCGTCAGCGATGCGCAGGCCTCGCGCAGCCAGTTCCGGGCGTACAAGGCCCGCGCCGGGTTGATCAGTCGCGGCGCGGACCTGACGTGGTCGTTGCCTCTGGACAAACAATGGAGTGTCTCGACAGTGCTGGCGGTGCAATACCTGAACCACGAGGCGGCCGACAGCCCGATTGTCGAACGTCGGCTGCAGACCTCCCTCGCCGGGCAAGTGGCCTACACCTTTTGATCGCGCTCAGAACAGCTCGCTGAACGGAATGAAACGCAGTGGATCACCCATTCGCAAGGTGCTGTTCTCCGGAATTTCCACCAGCCCGTCAGCCCAGGTGGCGCCGAGCAGAACCCCGGAACTCTGATTCGGATACAGCGCCGCCTGCCCGCCCTCCAGGCGCACCCGCAGGTACTCGCGGCGACTGCCGGGTTTCGGCCAGTCGAACCCGGCATTGACGGTGAAACTCAGCGGCATCACCTCTTCCACGCCTTGAATGCGCAGCAGGTACGGGCGCGCCAACAGGCCGAACGTCACCAGCGCCGAGGTCGGATTGCCTGGCAGACCGATCACCGGCACCGTGCCGAAATGGCCAACCGTCAACGGTTTTCCGGGTTTGATCGCGAGCTTCCACAGCAACGGTTTGCCGTTGTCGCGCAGCACCTGGCCGAGGCAGTCGGCATCGCCGGCAGACACGCCGCCCGTGGTCAGAATCAGATCGGCTGCCACTTGCAGCTGCTCAAGCTTGAGCCGGGTCTGTGCCGGGCGATCGGGAAGAATCCCGGCGTCGATCACTTCGCAACCCAGTTCGCGCAACCAGTGATCGAGCAAGGTGCGATTGCTGTTGTAGATGCTGCCGGGACGCAACGGCTGGCCCGGTTCCACCAGCTCGTCACCGGTAGAGAGCAGCGCCACACGCGGTCGGCGCACCAGCGGCAAATGGGTCATGCCCTGCCCCGCAGCCACCGCCAGTTCGAACGGGCCAAGGCGTTTGCCGGCGCGCAGCAAGGTGTCGCCGACGCGGTTCTCCTGGCCCTGGGCACGGATATTCTGGCCAACCTTCAGCGGTTGCAGAAACCGCACCCGGACATCCTCCAGCACTTCGACGTTTTCCTGCATTTCCACGCAATTGGCGCCCGGCGGCAGCGGTGCGCCGGTGAAGATCCGCGCGCAGGTACCGGGCAGCAAGGCGTCCGGCGCCAACCCGGCGTAGACCCGTTGCGAAACATTCAATGGCTGGCGGTGCAGATCGGCGAGGTTCAAGGCGTAACCGTCCATGGCACTGTTTGGCCATGGCGGCAGATCGAGGGTGGCGACCAGATCGCTGGCCAGTACTCGTCCGCGTGCCTCATTGAGCGGCACTGATTCGCTGTCCGGCAGGCGTTGTTCATTGGCCATCGCCAACAGTTGGTCGAGGGCGTCTTCGACCGGCATCAATGCAGCCTTGCTCATCCGCGTGGCCCGCAGGCTTGCACCGGTTTGAGGTGCGGGACGAAGTTACACGGGCGGTGACGGTTATCCAGTTGCTCGGCGAGGATGCCTTCCCACGCCGTGCGGCACGCGCCGGTAGAGCCCGGCAGGCAGCACACCAGCGTGCAGTTGGACAGGCCCGCCAGCGCGCGGCTTTGTACGGTCGAGGTGCCGATGTCGAGAATCGAGATCGCGCGGAACAGTTCGCCGAAACCGTCGATCTGTTTGTCCAGCAGGCACGCCACCGCTTCCGGGGTGCTGTCGCGGCCGGTGAAACCGGTGCCGCCGGTGATCAGTACCACTTGGATGTTGTCGTCGGCGATCCACTGCGCGACCTGAGCGCGAATCTTGTACAAATCATCCTTGAGCAGATTGCGTTCACTCAGCGTGTGGCCTGCCTCCAGCAAACGACTGACCAGCAACTGGCCGGAAGTATCGCTGGCGTAATCGCGGGTATCGCTGACCGTCAGCACGGCAATATTCAAGGGAACAAACAAGGCATCCGCTTTAACACTCATGGCACTCTCCGGCATTCGCCAATTCAATTGGGCCAGAGCCTAAGTGCCACTTATCAAGACTGTCTAATCACTCTAACCAACCGCATTATCGACCCGCTCTATCGGCTATTTTTCCACGAACGTCGACTACCGTTCGCGCCAATGAAACCGGCCGTCATCGAAACCCTCGATAGCCTCTTCAACGCTTCCGATTGGACGTAAAACGCGATCAATGGGATCGTCACCCCCTGCGCTTTCCGTGCGCCGTACGCATCTGCGTCAATACTCAATCAAAATTCTCAATCGAGCAGGTGCCATCGTGGACATCAAACAACTCAAGTTCCTGATCGCGCTGGACGAAACCCGTCACTTCGGCCAGGCCGCCGCGCGTTGCCACATCACCCAGCCGACCCTGTCGATGCGCCTGCGTAATCTGGAAGACGAGCTGGATCTGGTGCTGGTCAATCGCGGCCAGCGCTTCGAAGGTTTCACCCAGGCCGGCGAACGCGTACTGGCCTGGGCCCGCACCCTGCTGGCCGCCCACGACGGGTTGTTTGCCGAAGCCGCCGCCTGCCGCGGGCAACTCGTCGGCAGCCTGCGCCTGGGGCTGGTGCCGCTGAGCAACTTCAATCCGGTCAATTACATTCAGGGTTTGTCCGCGATCTATCCGGAGCTGAAATACAGCCTGTCGTCGCTGAGTTCCAACGAAATCATCGAAGGCCTGGGCAACAATCAGCTGGACCTGGGCGTGTGTTATCTGGATCACGTCAACCCGAACTACTTCGATTTCTTCGAGATCGGCGAAACCCGCGTCGGCCTGCTCTACGACACCCGCCACTTCCATTTCGAAGGCCCGGAAATGAGCTGGGAAGATGCCGCCGAACTGCCGCTGGGGATGATCACCACCGGCATGCATTACCGCAAATCCATCGACCTGAGTTTCCGCAGTCGCGGCCTCAACCCGCAGCCGATCATGGAAAGCGACTCGACCTATCAACTGTTGCAGGCGATTCACCAGGGTTTCTGCTGCTCGATCATGCCGCTGGACAGTGGTCTGCAAGAGCCGATCGAACACCTGGCCTTCATTAACCTGCCGGATGCGAGCGTACTCGCGCCGCTGGGGCTGGTGATGCGCAAGACCGAACCGCGCTCGGCGATTGCCGAAAAGTGTTTTGCCGAGGCGCGCAAGATGTTCGGGATCGAGGCGCCTGCCGTTTAACACCCCCTCAAGTAGCCTGAAACGTTGCACTTCGGTGCAACGCTTTCAACTTCGCCAGCAGTGATCGACCAATCCAATCACTGCATCGGAACAAGCGATTGGACGCACTTTTCGCTGCCCCGTAGCCTGAACTCACTTCAGCGCTTCGGGGACTTTCAAGATGCTGTGCCAAGTTGAACAACTCATCGAACCGGGCGACGCCAACGCCCCCGCGCCACAACCTTCGCCAGTGGCTTACCGCGAATACCTCGACGATGCGCCTGTGTCCCACGCGGCGCTGGCGGCGGAGATCGCATTGGCCATCAGCTACAACGGCTTGAATCAGGCGGTGATGATGGTCTCGCCGGGCAACATCGAGGACTTCATTCGCGGCTTCAGTCTGAGCAACGCCATCGTCGACAGCCTCGACGATATCCACGACATCCGTTTGACTCACTTTGACCAGGCCTGCCAGGCCGACGTGCAGATTTCCAGCCGCGCGTTCTGGGCCCTGAAAGATCATCGCCGGCAGATGGCGGGCACCAGCGGTTGCGGCCTCTGCGGTGTGGAAGCCCTTGAACAGGCGCTGCCGCAACTGGAGATCCTGACGCCGACACCGTTGCCACCGGCCGCGCATTTCGAGGGCATCCGCCAACGCATCGAACAGGCCCAGCAACTGGCCCGCAGCAGCGGCGCCCTGCACGCGGCGTTGTACTTCGACGCCGACGGCGAAGCGCTGCTGTGCCGCGAAGACATCGGCCGCCACAACGCCCTCGACAAGCTGATCGGTGCCCTGCAGTTCGAAGGCCTCGATGCGCGTCAGGGCTTCGTCGTGGTCACCAGCCGTTGCAGTCTTGAACTGATCCACAAAGCGGTGCGCGCCCGTCTTGGCACCCTCGTCAGCCTGTCCGCCCCCACCGCGCTGACCGTGCGCTGGGCGCTCAAGCACCGCTTGAACCTGATCCACGTCCCGCACCGCAACGCCCCCCGAATCTACAGCCCGATCCAGGAGCAAACCCCATGAGCGACACCCTCACCCACCTCGACGATCAGGGCCGCGCCAACATGGTCGACGTCAGCGACAAGGCCGCGACGCGCCGCGAAGCCACTGCCCAGGCCTGGGTGCAGATGCGTCCTGAAACCCTGCAAATGATTCAGTCCAACGGCCACCCCAAGGGCGACGTGTTCGCCGTGGCGCGGATCGCCGGGATTCAGGCGGCCAAGCGCACCCACGAGTTGATTCCGCTGTGTCATGCGCTGTTGCTCAGCTCGATCCACGTCGAACTCAAGGCCTGCGAACCGGACCGCGTGCAGATCACCAGCACCTGCCGCCTCACCGGCCAGACCGGCGTCGAACTCGAAGCCCTGACCGCCGCCAGCGTCGCCGCGCTGACGATCTACGACATGTGCAAAGCGGTGGACCGGGCGATGGTCATCGGCGACATCCGTCTGCTGAGCAAACAGGGCGGCCGCTCCGGCCACTTTCAATGGGAGAACCCGCAATGATTCTGATCAACTACTTCGCCAGCTACCGTGACCGGCTCAATCTGGGCGGTGAAAAGATTCCGGCCAGCAGCGCCCTCGCCAGCGTAGAGGACGTGCGGCAGATGCTGATGCAGCGTGGCGACTTGTGGCGCGAAGTGCTCGGCGCCGGCAACCTGATGTGTGCGGTGAATCAGGAGTTGTGCCAGCCGGATCAGGCCATTGAGGATTTCGACGAGATCGCGTTTTTCCCACCGGTCACGGGGGGGTGAGCCATGGGCGTTCGAGTCCAGCGTAAAAGCTTCGATGCCGGTCAGTTGATTGCGGATTTGCATGCACGCAATCCACGGGTGGGCGCGGTGGTGAACTTCATCGGTTACGTGCGTGATCTGAATGTCGGCCAAACGGTTAACGAACTGTTCCTCGAACACTATCCGGGCATGACCGAGAAGGCTTTGGAACAGATAGCCGAACAGGCCCGCGAGCGCTGGCCGCTGTTGGCGGTGGAGATCGTGCATCGGGTCGGCGCGCTGTCGGTGACCGATCCGATCGTGTTTGTCGGCGTCAGCAGCAAACATCGGCATGCGGCGTTTGAAGCCTGTGCGTTCATCATGGATGTGCTGAAGACGCGTGCGCCGTTCTGGAAGCGTGAGTCCACGCCTGAGGGCTCGCATTGGGTTGAGGCGCGGGAGAGTGATCAGAATGCGGCGTTTCGCTGGAGTCTGGCGCATGCCTGACGGGGCACTGTCGGATGCAACAAAAGCCTGATTAGATAGCGGTTCCCGACGATTCGAACGCGGAGCCGCACTTGAGCACAACGCCCCCTGAGGACTTGCCCCGCCCCCAGCCTGTCAGCCTGCGCCAGGCCTGGCCCTTCTGGCTCAAGCTCGGCTGCATCGGTTTCGGCGGCCCCGCCGGGCAGATCGCGATCATGCATCAGGAACTGGTGGAGCGCCGGCGCTGGATCTCCGAGCGGCGCTTCCTGCACGCGCTCAACTACTGCATGTTGCTGCCCGGCCCGGAGGCCCAGCAACTGGCGACCTACATCGGCTGGCTGCTGCACCGCACGGGCGGCGGCGTGCTGGCCGGGGCGCTGTTTGTGCTGCCGTCGCTGCTGATTCTGATTGTCCTTTCCTGGATTTATATTGCGCTTGGCGATGTGCCGGTAGTGGCCGGGGTGTTTTACGGGATCAAACCGGCGGTGACCGCGATTGTGTTGCACGCGGCCCATCGCATCGGTTCGCGGGCCTTGAAGAATGGCTGGCTGTGGGCGATTGCCGGAGCAGCGTTCGTGGCGATTTTCGCCTTCAACGTACCGTTCCCGCTGATCGTGCTTGGTGCGGCATTGATCGGGTATTTCGGCGGACGCTGGGCGCCGCAGCGGTTCAACCACGGCGGTCATCGTGGCAGCGAAAAATCCTTCGGCCCGGCACTGATCGATGACGACACGCCAACGCCCGAACATGCACGGTTCAGCCTGCCGAGGCTGCTACGTCTGGCGCTGGTCGGCGCGTTGCTGTGGTGTCTGCCGATGGCGCTGCTGACCGCGCTGTTCGGCTGGAACGGCACCTTCACGCAGATGGGCTGGTTTTTCACCAAAGCGGCGCTGCTGACCTTCGGCGGCGCTTACGCCGTGCTGCCCTATGTGTATCAAGGCGCGGTCGGGCATTACGGCTGGCTGACGCCGACGCAGATGATCGACGGCCTGGCCCTGGGCGAGACCACGCCGGGGCCGCTGATCATGGTGGTGGCGTTTGTCGGGTTCGTCGGGGCTTACGTGCAACCGACGTTCGGCCCGGAACATGCGTTTGCCGCCGGCGCGCTGGCCGCGACGCTGGTGACCTGGTTCACCTTTCTGCCTTCGTTCCTGTTCATCTTCGCCGGCGGACCGCTGGTGGAGTCGACCCACAACGAACTGAAGTTCACCGCACCGCTGACTGCGATCACCGCCGCCGTGGTCGGGGTGATCCTCAATCTGGCGTGTTTCTTTGCTTACCACGTGTTCTGGCCCCAGGGGTTTGCCGGGCAACCTGACTTTTTTGCGCTATTGCTCGCACTGGCGGCAACCCTCGCACTGTTTGTTTTCAAGCGCGGGGTGATCGAGGTGTTGATCGTTTGCGCCCTCGTCGGGCTGGGGTTTCACCTGTTGCGCTGAACCGGGGGCTCGCCACGCCCTCCGGAATCAGGCGTTTACTTATCCGGGAGTTCCCCCTTACTATCCAGCCACACCGGCATGGCGGGACACTCCCGCCGCCGACGTTTTCCGCCAACGGAAACACGCGTCATGAGCACGTCACTACAACAATCAGAATCGTTGAACGTCTCTGCACTGTGCGCCCTCCTTCACAGGGGCCGCGCATGAATCGCATCGTCAATCTCCCCATGGCCCTGAGCCGCTCCAAGCTGCGTCACTCCGCACGCCCGCCGGATATCTGCTAGTCCTGTGGCGAGGGAGCTTGCTCCCGCCGGGACACGCAGTGTCCCCAAAACAGAAATGACTGCTGCGCAGTCCAGCGGGAGCAAGCTCCCTCGCCACAATCCGAATACTTTTTTCGATATCCCTGCCAGGACGCCCGCGCCTTTTGCCGAGCTGCGTCCGGCCCGAATCTGCGCGCCTGTGCGGCGCCATCGTGAGTGATTGATTATGAAATTCGCAGCCATTGAAGACGCCCGTCGCTTTCTCGATCAGAACCCCGACATCGACATGATCGAGCTGTTCATCCTCGATGCCAACGGCGTGCCCCGCGGCAAGTTGTTGCACCGCGAAGAACTGCTCGCCGTGTACGAAAGCGGGCGCCCGCTGCCGAGCACCATCCTCGGTCTGACCGTGCACGGCGAGGACGTGGAAAATTCCGGTCTGGTGTGGGACGTCGGCGACATCGACTGCCGCGCCTACCCGCTGGAAGGCAGTCTGGTACGCCTGCCGTGGCGGCAGATTCCGACCGCTGCGGTGCAGGTCAGCATGCACCCGGAACAGGGCATGCCGGCGAGCATTGCCGACCCGCGTCACTTGCTGATCAAGGTCATCGACCGCTTGAAAGCCGAGGGTTACCACCCGGTGATGGCCTGCGAACTGGAGTTCTATCTGCTCGACGCCAAACGCGATCACAACGGTCGTCCGCAACCGGCGCTGGATGCCGACGGCGGTCGACCGAGGCACACGCAGGTCTACGGTTTGCGCGAGCTGGAGCAGATCGAACCATTCCTCGCCGACCTCTACAGCGCCTGCAAACTGCACGGCATTCCGGCCCGCACGGCGATCTCGGAATACGCACCGGGCCAGGTGGAAATCACCCTTGAACACGGCGATGCGCTAGAGGCGATGGACCAGGCCGTGCGCTACAAACGGCTGGTCAAAGCCGTGGCGCACAAGCACGGGATGCAGGCGACGTTCATGGCCAAACCGTTCGATCACCTGGCCGGCACCGGCATGCACATGCACGTCAGCCTCGCCGATGCCGAGGGGCGCAATCTGTTTGCCTCCGAAGATCCGGCCGGCACGCCGCTGTTACGCACGGCGATTGGCGGGATGCTCGCCTCCTTGCTCGATTCGCTGCTGCTGTTCTGCCCCAACGCCAACTCCTACCGCCGCTTCCAGGCCAACAGCTACGCGCCACTGGCGCCGACCTGGGGCGTCGACAACCGCACCGTCAGCCTGCGCGTGCCTGGCGGCCCGGCCAACACCCGGCACATCGAACACCGCATCTGCGGCGCCGATGCCAACCCGTATCTGGCAGCGGCGGCGATCCTGGCGGGCATTCATCGCGGCATAAAAGAAGACATCGATCCGGGCGAACCGGTGCAAGGCAATGGCTATGCGCAGGCGAAAGAATTGCTGCCGACCGACTGGCTGACCTCGCTCACGGCGCTGGAACAATCGGTGTGGGCGCGTGATGCACTGGGACAGGCGTTTCTCGGGGTGTATCTGGCAGTGAAGCGTGCGGAATACCGGCAGTTCATGGCCGAAGTGGGTGAGCAGGACTGGCGCTGGTATCTGACCGAAGCCTGATCCTTTTTTCCTCTTTTTGCCTTGGATACCGACATGACTGAACGCAGCAATTCCTACTACACCGCCACCCTCAACCGCGACACCGACTACCCGTCCCTGCAAGGTCGGCACAAGGTCGATGTGGTGATCATCGGCGGCGGTTTCACCGGCGTCGCCACCGCCGTCGAACTGGCCGAAAAAGGCCTGAAAGTCGCCATCGTCGAAAGCCACAAGATCGGCTGGGGCGCCACCGGGCGCAACGGCGGCCAGGTCACCGGCAGCCTGTCCGGCGACGGCGCGATGCGCAAACAGATGCGCAATACGCTGGGCGATGAAGTCGACGACTTCATCTGGCACCTGCGCTGGCGCGGGCACGAAATCATCCAGCAACGGGTCGAGAAATACGGAATCGATTGCGACCTCAAGCACGGCCATTTGCACGCGGCGTACAAGCCGAGCCACATGGCCGGTCTGCGCAGCGACTACGACGAAGCCGTACGCCGAGGCATGGGCGATGAGGTCAGCCTGCTCGACCGCAGCCAGGTGCGCGACCTGCTGCAAAGCGACCTCTATCACGGCGCGATCAAGAACACTCGCAACATGCACCTGCACCCGCTCAACCTGTGCATCGGCGAGGCGCGGGCAGCGGAAAGCCTCGGCGCACTGATATTCGAAAACAGCGAAGTGCTGGAGATCATTCACGGCGACAGCCCGGGCGTTCGCACGGCCCACGGCCGGATCGACGCCAATCAGGTGCTGCTGGCCGGCGACGTCTACCACAGGCTCGAACCGGGCCAGCTCAAGGGCAAGATCTTCCCGGCCATGGGCGGCATCGTCACCACCGAACCGTTGGGGAACCTGGCCAAACAGATCAACCCCGAAGACCTCGCCGTGTACGACTGCCGTTTCGTCCTCGACTACTACCGCCTCACTGCCGACGGCCGCCTGCTGTTCGGCGGCGGCGCCAACTACAGCGGCAAGGACTCAAGGGACATCGCCGGCGAACTGCGGCCGTGCATCGAACAGACCTTCCCGGCGCTCAAGGGGGTGAAAATCGACTACCAGTGGAGCTGCGCGATGGGCATCGTCATCAACCGCATTCCGCAACTGGGCAAGCTTTCGGACAACGTCTGGTATTGCCAGGGCTACTCTGGCCACGGCATCGCCACGACCCACATCATGGGCGAAATCATGAGCCGGGCGATCACCGGGCAGATGCAGCAGTTCGACACGTTTGCCGCGTGCTCGCACATTCGGGTGCCGATGGGGGATCTGCTGGGGAATCCGATGCTGGCCGCCGGCATGTGGTACTACCAGATGCTGGAAAAACTGCGCTGATTGAACGGGCCCCATCGCGAGCGGTGGGGCCTTTTGTTTCGCTCCAAAACGTCAGTCCTGCAACTGCTCCACCTCAATCCCCAACCGCCGGTAATCCTCGGCACTGCCTGACGCCAGGTGCCGCTCGGTGATCAACGTATGCACCCGGCTGCAAGGTGCGACCACAAAAGGCTCCACCGCCCCCAGCTTGTCCGCCGTGGTCACGGCAATCACCTGCGCCGCACTGTCGAACAACGCCTGCTTCACCGGCACTTCATCGAAATACAGCGAGCTCAGCCCCACTTCCGGATGAATCGCACAAACCCCGGTAAACAGCACATCCGCCTTGATGCTTTGCAGCAGTCGCACCGTTTCGTGGCCACTGACCGACATCGTCGCCAGATTCAGCTGGCCGCCCGCCAGAATTACTTTGATGCCCTTGTATTCCGCCAGCGTGATTGCTGTCATCGGTGACGTAGTGACCGCCGTGATGGAAATATCCGAGGGCAGCGAACGGGCGATCTGCAACGTGGTGGTGCCGGAATCGAACAACACGATCTGACCATTCTTCACCCTGCCTGCCGCCAGTTGCGCGAGACTGGTTTTCACCTCGTCGGTTTCACTGATCCGCGTGAAGTAATCCTTGCCGGTATCCTTCGGTCGCGGCAGCGCCCCACCGTGCACTCGCTGCACCAGGCCGGCATTGTCCAGTTCCGCCAGATCGCGGCGGATGGTGTCTTCGGACACCGCAAAGTGCTGGCTCAACTCGGAAGCCATGACCTTGCCGTCACGTTCGAGAATCAGGAGGATTTTCTGCCGACGCAGGGAGGGGAGCTCGGCAACGGAATGATCGTGCATGGTTATGCCTGTTTGTGCTTGTAGTTGCAGGTTTAACGAGACTAACCAAAGCCTCGAGCAAACACAAACCGGCTGGTATCAATTGTTTCGATCATTGAAATCATGAAGCCGAATTTTTTCTTTGCATCGGGCCTGTTCACAATGGCACCACTTCAATAAGGCTCAGGATGAACACCCATGAATCTCAATTTTGCGTTTGCGTGCATGATCGTCGTCTCGTTTGCGATTGCCCTGGGGCATGCATGATTCACACGGACGCCACCAGATGTTCGCGAAACCATTTGTGAACCGGATCCCGATGCGAGCGCTCGGCCCAGAGCATCACCATCTCGTAACCCGGCACCGCCAGCGGCGGCTCGACCACCTGCAACGCTGAACGGTCGCGCACCAGCCGCGACGGCAACATCGCCACCAGATCGGTACTCGCCAGCACTGACATCAGCAACAGAAAGTGCGGCACCGACAGCACCGCCGATCAATCAGGCTCGGGGGCGAAAAACCTGATATCAAACTCCCCGCCCCGCTCGTTCAACAAAATGATCCGAGCGCAATTCCAGCATTTGAGAAGCATGTCGGACTCTGCAAACAGCTTGTCGACGAGTTGATTGGCGGACATTTGATTTCCATCCGGCAGATCAAGCGCATCCTCTGAAGCCACCAGAGATACACCCGCCCCGCAAAACCAGTTTTTGTGAACCAGCTCATCACATTTGCACCGAACCCATGACCCCATGACCTACCTCAAGACACAAATAAGTGAACGACGCACAAATCACACCTCTTCCCGCGCTCTACGCACCTGCACCAACAACGCCGGCGCAAAGTGCAGCACCACCATCCGCACCAGATGGTGAGTCAGGATAAACACCACATTCAACCCGCCACCAAATGCCACGATGGCGATGGTCTCGATCGCTCCCGGCATGTACGCCAGCCACAGCGACAACGCATCACTCCCCAGCAACCGCGCCGCCATTTCGGCAAACCCGGCCGCAACCAGGATCATCAAACCCACCGAGACCAACGCCGTGCGGCCATGACGGGCCAGCTCCTTAAAACCGAGGCCCTGGAACCGTGAGCCGATCCGCGCCCCGAGAATCAACGCCGCCAGATTCAAACTCCAGTCCGGCATGTGAAAGCCGTGCAGCCATCCCGATTTCACGAACACAGCGGTGATGATGATTGCCGTCAACATGAACGGCGCCGGCACACCCATCGCCAGCAGCAATCGCCCGACCACCACGCTGAGGAAGATCACCGACAGCACGGTCAACGCCATGCCTGTCGACAGCGGATCGGCTTCGGCAACGGCGACCGATACCGGCCCGGGAATCAGGAAACTCACCAGCACCGTGATCAGCAACAACCGCATCAGGTGCACGATGATGACTTTGCTCGATGCCTTCTCCGACTCCAGCAAATCAAACACCGCCGCCAGCGCCCCCGGATACACCGCCAGCAATGCATCCGTGCGGTTCCACCCTGCCCCTCGCGCCAGCCACCAGGCGGACAGCGCGACCTGCACCGTCAGGCACAGCAGCAACACGCCGAGGCTTGGCAACATCGTCGAAACGGTCGCACTGTCCCACGCTTCGAACATCAGTCCGGTGGCGATGCCCAGCGTGACCTGGATGTAACCCAGCCCATAAGGCGTCGCAGGCACGAAGCCGAACCGGGTGACGACAAGTGCGGTGACGAGGATCGAGCCCAACAGCAAACCGTGAGGCACGCCCTCGAACTGCAACAGCGCACCGAATCCGGCAGCGATCAACAAACACAGAATGGATTTCATGGTCGCCTTCCTGGCTATTCAAATTGAGTCAGGCGCGCAACCGTCCGATCGCCCGCCGATATTTCTCGATCCGCTCCAGATCCTCCCAACTCGGCGAGGCAATCCGCGACAGGTCGCTGTTCTCTTCCAGATCCGCCAGTTTCACCACCCGCCCGATCGGGTTCTGCGCCGCGCGCTCGACGAAATCCTCGTAGGATTCGCCCGGCACCTTGGTCACCGATTCGATGGCTGACAAGACTTCTTCGCTGAAGCCTTCCTTGCGCAAATCATCCAGGCTGATGCCGCAGTCCTCGACCACATCGTGCAGCACCGCGACGATGCGCTCTTCCAGGCTGCTCATGCGCAACATGACTTTCAGTGGATGCAAAATGTACGGCGCACCGCCCTTGTCCACCTGCCCCGCGTGGGCCGTGGCGGCAATGGCGATGGCGCGTTCCAGAGTCTGAGTCATGGGCGTTTCCTCGGGTTAGACGCCGTACCGGCCGCCGACGTGAATGTTGCGTTTGAGCCAGCGGCCAATCGCCTGCAAACGGCCGGTTGGCTGCGCCGGCTCGGCGTATTGCTGGAGGATCAGCGAAACCAGATCAGCCTGATCAGCCGCCGGATGAGCGTCCATCAACTCGGCCACCCAGGCGCAATTGGCCTTCTTCAAATGCTCCCGCCACTCGCCCGGCCACGCCTCCAGCTCATCCAGCGCCAACCACCGCGCACCACCCTGATTGGCATGCCCGCCGCCGATCGACTGCTCGAAGCAGAACGGCGTTGTCGGGCGGGACAGGTCGATGCTGAAGATATAGATGTCTTGGGTTTTGTGCTGCGGCGTGGGGGCGTTGTTGCGGCTGCCGATCTGAATCATGCGCGGTTCCGTCCGTGGGAGAGGCGTGACAACTTGTTTCGCAGTCTACGACGTGGTGCCGATGGGGGAAACCTCTGGCGATGAGATGCGGGGAGACAAGTGAAATGGTTCAAACCACCCTCTTTTGTGTAACATTTCCAAAACAGCGTATTTACAAGGATGTTCACAATGTCAGGAAAACCCGCTGCGCGAGTTACTGATCCAACCTCCTGCCCGCTACCTGGGCATGGAGTAAATCCAATCGCCGCCGGCTCACCCGACGTTTTTTTTGATGGGTTACCTGCAGCCCGCCAGAACGATAAGAGCGCTTGTGGCAGCCCCATCGTGGGAGACGTCGCTTCCACCGTGCTCATCAACGGCTTGCCTGCCGCAACCGTGGGAAGTGTCGGAGGCCACGGCAATAAAGTAATCGCCGGCTCATCAACTGTAATTATCGGAAATTCGCATACGCCCGCAGAATTCGCCCCTCCATCAGCCATGCCTCTCTGGGCCATGAAATTTGACGAAAAATTTTGCATCGTCGGGAGTGACGGCCAACCCCTCGCCAATGTGCCTTACCACATCAGAGACGAAGCAGGCAGGGTTTATACAGGCTTCTCTGATGAGTCTGGGCACACACCTCGCATCGCAACTAGCAAGCAAGAAGCTCTTGAAGTTACAACCGGTGTAGCCGCGCTTGAAAAATGGGAGGACGTATGACGGAGTTTTCTTGCAAAGTGCCAACAAACAAGCAGGCAAACTCCGTTAGCAACGTACCCGGCTACTTGATGCCGGCCAACATTCATTTATTTGTTGTTGTAGATGAAATCGGCAAGGACGGATTTCTAGTCCGGAAAATTTACTCTTCGCCCGACAACCCTCACCTGATCGCAAAAAATCTTTCCGAACTTCAGATCAAAAACGAAGTCTGGCCGGAAAAATACGGAATGCGTTCTGTTGCACCGGATTCTGGCGCCACAGTTGCCCAACATGTTTACAGTAGTCGAAAGTACCCCTCAGGCTATATTTCCACGAGTTCTGAATTCCCGAATGGATCACCAAGATTCGAAGGAAAAACTGTCTACATTGATATTGAAAAAGCTAAAGCCGCAGGCGCAAAGCTAGTATCAACTGAAGAAATTCTAAAAGCCCTCGAAGACTACAAAAAACACGCACCAAAAAACGTAGCAAAAATCGATGAAATTGCTGGCTGGGTAAAGAACATCGATAAAGAAGTATTAGTTCAAGCAGATAAAATCCCAGCGAAGGCGATTTTCACGCCTACCTCCCACAAAGTCACAAACGCCTTTATAAAAGGCGCAAGAGTTGTGCGGGTGTTCGGGATTGCATTCACTGCATACGATCTGAAGATCGCGACTGAAGAATCAATTAAACAAAACAGCATCAAGCCTATATCCGTTGAGGTTGTCAAACAGGCTGGTGGCTGGGGTGCGGCGATAGCTGGCGCCAGGATTGGCGTGGTGGTCGGAGCAGCAGTGGGAATCGAAACAGGCCCTGGCGCAGTTGTCAGCGGTGCAATCGGGGGCATTATATTTGGCACTGCCGGTTATTTAGGTGCTACTTGGCTAACTGAATATATGCAAGAGTGAGAGCAGCATGAGCTTTATCAAAAAAATAATGGCACTGGTAAAGCCAAAACCTAGTCAAGAGCAAATTGCCGGGTACAGCAAACAGGAGCTTAAAAGCTTATTTTCTCGGCCTTTAGCTCATACCAACTTACCCACACAGCCTCCCACTACTTCCTTGGAAAGCGCTGATATCTGCGCATTTTTTTCGCAGTTCCTTATCGAACCAAAAGATTTAGTTGAATTTGAATCGCTCGTTGAATCTCACTTCAGAAAAAACACTGAAAGAACCTTCAATGATCTTCCAGTATTTGAATACGAAAGCGCACTGAGCGGAGACCGACTGATAGTCTTCGCATCGACTAGAGAGTTCAACTCCGTCACGATTCGCTTGATAACGAACAGCCTTGACTTTTTAACAATGCTTAACCGTAAAAAATTTGCGGTTCCTCCGCCATGGTTTGCTTTTGAAGGCTACGCGCCTTCTGGGTGGGGAGGGAGCATGCAAGGCGCTCAAGAATATTACGACAACCACTATTTTTTCAGTTTTTTTACTCAACTTAGTGAAACTGAAAAACAGTCCTACTATTCCAAATTTCACGCAACTAGTGAGTGGATTGAAAGACTTGAACTAATGTACGGCGATGGGTGAAGCGAACATTCTTGCCCACAAAAAAGGGACACCGTTGAGTGTCCCTTTTTGCGTTAGGAATCAGGTCGATGGATCAACGTTTCATGGCTTCGCACTGGTTGCGCAGGTCCGAATCATGGATGCTCGAACAAGTGCTGCCCTTTTTCGCCTCGCAAAATGCACGCTGATCGCTGTCATGGATGCTGGAGCAAGTACTGCCTTTCTCAGCCTCACACGTTGCGCGCAAATCCGAATCATGAATGCTCGAACAAGTGCTGCCCTTTTTCGCCTCGCAGTAAGCACGCTGGTCGCTGTCGTGAATGCTCGAACAAGTACTGCCTTTCTCGGCCTCACATGTTGCGCGCAAATCTGAATCATGAATGCTCGAACACGTGCTGCCGTTTTTTGCCTCGCAGTAAGCGCGCTGGTCGCTGTCGTGGATGCTGGAACAACCGGCAAATGCGTAACCGCTGAACATCAACAACATCGCAAGAATCAGTTTCATCTCACACTTCCTTGGGTTTGCCGGGAAACAGCCAGGCACTGGTTGATCCGTTCGAAATGAGCGTCGCGACACGCTATCAAATTGACATCGCTTTTTAGGAAAGTTCCGGGGCGGGGATGGGGCTGGATTTTGGGATCTGAAAACATCGTAGGAAATGACCGCGCGTGGTGAGGGAGCTTGGTCTCGATGGGATGCGAAGCAGGCCGAAACTCGACGAGTCATTTTCCCTGGCACTCAGTAACCCTTGATTTACGCCGGCTGCGCGGCGGAACGGGAGTCAACTCTCTGGCTAGACGTGGCTATTTTGCGTCCTACAGGCTGATTGCGACGGTGGGGATCGGTGCCTAGAGTGGGTCTGTCGCTGAACGATTTTGGCGATAGGGTTTCGCAGCCCTCAGAAGTGACGCACACCCAGCCACCGAGCACCCAGTGCTGCTCATCGACGCCGACATCCCGCTGCGAGATTTACACGCCTGCTTTAGTGAACGCCTGAATGCCGTCCTCAAATGTCTCGATCTCATGGCCTGCATTCACTTACCTGACCATGCTGAACATGACATTAACACCGTCACCACCATCGCCAGAATCATGGTGCAAGACGCGAGTGATATGTTTCGAGTTATAGAGCGACGAGGGCTTGAAGTTCCTGGCTAGACACTTGAAGGTGACAGATTCACATAAATAAATCTGTCACCCTTTCTGTCATTTTCTTTTGCTTACGAAATAGATTTAATATTCAGGAGCAAACACAACGATGACCTTCAACTTATCCGAAGCCGCCCGGAATTCCTTTTTCAAGGCAGTCGGATTTCTTATGTGACCATTTGGATCATACACAAAGAAGACAATCGTTTTGCAAGCCGGATGCGAATGGTACCTTGCGACATCACGAATCAACTCATCGCCAAGCGTTCGATCACTCATACCCGCCCGTGCCATTTTGACTTCTACTACCAACTCCTCTTCTGGTATTAAAAAGTCAACCCTAGACCCACCTCCCAAGACACTCGGAACTACATCCTCTGATTTAACATTTGAAAAATACATTCTCAACAACGCAAAAACCAAATACTGAACATCATACTCATCCTCCACCAAAAGTGCCGGACGATTACGTTGACGTACACTCAAGTCTTTCGCAAAGCGATGAAATTTCCGAAGAAGCAACTCTATGCGCTCTTCAACACTCAAGTTATTGGAGGCGTTTTCATCTGTTTCAAAAGCAAAGAAGTTTCTTAACACATCCTCTTCAAACTCAATCTGCGCCGCAGGCGGTTTCCAAAGGAGAAAATACCAGCCAAACAACAAAATACAGGCTTCAACGATCAAAAACAGAACCAAGTGACCAAAATTCAAACTCAGCCTATAAACACTCTCATACTTATATTTATGCCCTCCTCCAACTCTCTCTTCCGACGCAGGAACAAGATTAAGATCAAACTTTACAACCACTCCTTTAAAACCCTGAACCCCATGAAGATCATACTTTACAAAATTATCTTCACTTAAAAACCCTTCATTATAAGAAGCGAGTTTTTCAAACTGCCCATTCGTGATCGATTGATATTCCTTCGAAGTCACAACACCCACAACTGCAGAGTTTGTGACATCGACCTCCTCAAATACTGGATAAATCCAAAGCGAATATGCCATCAGCGTCAGAAAGAAAGAAAAACACAACGAACCTTTCGAAAAGCGATTGAGCCGCCTTGTATTAAGTATCACAGCTGGAATTGATCTATCTTTACTCACGATCCCTAACAAACTAGCAATTTTCCCTAGCAAGACTCACCCCAATTACAAATTCAATCAAAAACCCATTAACAAGTTTTTCGTCGCTTTCATTTCAATCAATCGCCACGTCCACTTTCTCAAGACCTTCCACGTGGAGGCCGCAGCAACGAGGGCAAGAACTCACGCGCTGTTATCGCGAGCCTTAGCGATTATCTTCGTTCTCGCCCCAAATGATGGCACATGGACATCGCCAAATTTATCACATGAACCGAAATGAGGTACTAAAAATCAGGTACAAAAAAACCGCACTTCTGCGGTTTTTTTATAGGTCAATCGAAAGCGTTGCGAAAAATCAAACTCAAAAATTCGCCGGCGTATTCGCACTAATAATCTCTGCCTCATCCGCCCCGATATTCCGGAACTTGTGCGGCAGCGTCGTCGGAAAATAGTACCCATCCCCCGCACTCAACACGCTCACCTGCCCGTCCACCGTCAACTCGACCGTGCCACGGGTCACCAACCCACACTCTTCACCTTCCGCGTGAACAATCGGCTCTTCCCCCGAACTCGCGCCCGGCGCGTATTGCTCGCGCAGCAAGCGCATCTGGCGGCTGGGGACCGAGGCGCCGATCAGCAGCAGGCGCAGGCCGTGGCGGCCGAGGTCGGGTTGTTCGTTGGCGCGGAAGACGTATTGGTGTTCGCGGGGGGGCTGGTCGAAGGTGAAGAAGTCGGCCAGGGACATCGGGATGCCTTCGAGCAGCTTTTTCAGTGAGCTGACGGAAGGACTGACACGATTCTGTTCGATCAGGGAGATGGTTGCATTGGTCACGCCGCTACGCCGGGCCAGCTCGCGCTGGGAGAGTTTGTAGCTTTCGCGTACTAGTTTGAGTCGAGAACCCGTATCCATGACAGCCTTATGTGAGAACGACTTAAGGGTAATGGGGGTGGGTGGCGGGTGCCGCGCAGGTCGCGCGGATCACGTTGCTCCCGTGTCCCGGAACCGTGAAAGGCGGCTATTAAATCACGTTTGTCGGTGTTGCTCAGCAGGTTCGATGGACGGCACATGAAAAAGCCGGCAGCGCCCTTTTGGGGGGCGCCGCCGGCGAGGTAAATCAGATGCCGAAACGGTCGCGCAGCGAGTAATACACGGCGCCGAGGGCGGTCAGCGGGGCCGAGAAAGTGCGGCCGCCGATCATCGGCATGTGTGGCAGCGAGGCGAAGGCGTCGAAGCGTTCGGCGTCGCCGCGGATCATTTCCGAGATCAGCTTGCCGGCCAGGTGCGAGCAGGTGACGCCGTGACCGCTGTAGCCCTGCATGTAGTACGCGTTTTTCTCAATGCGGCCGAATTGCGGCATGCGTGACATGGTCAGCAGGAAGTTGCCGGTCCAGCGGTAGTCGATTTTCACGTCCTTGAGCTGCGGGAAGGTTTTGAGGATCTTCGGGCGGATCAGGGTTTCGATGTCGTCCGGTTCACGGGCGCCGTAGACCACGCCGCCGCCGTAGAGCAGACGGTTGTCGGCGGTGAGGCGGTAGTAGTCGAGCAGGTAGTTGCAGTCTTCGACGCAGTAGTTGTTGGTGATCAGGCTGCGGGCCTGTTTCTCGGTCAACGGTTCAGTGACGCAGATCTGCGAACCGCACGGCATGCTCTTGGCGGTCACGCGGTTGTCGAGGCCTTGCGGCAGGTAGGCGTTACCGGCGATCAGCAGGTACTTGGCGCAGACCTGGCCTTTGGCGGTGCGAATGACGTTGGGCTCGCCGTACTTGATTTCCACCGCAGCGGATTGCTCGTAGATCTTGCCGCCCAGACGCACGATGGCCGCAGCTTCACCGAGGGCCAGGTTCAGCGGGTGGATGTGACCGCCCTGCATGTCCAGCAGACCACCGACGTAGGAGTCGGAACCGACTTCGCGGCGAATGTCCGCAGCGTCGAGCATCTTCAGATTGCGGTTGCCGTAGCGTTCCCAGTTGCGCTTCTGCTCGGCCAGGCCGTTGAGTTGTTTCTTGTTCATCGCTGCGAAGATACCGCCCGGGCGGTAGTCGCATTTGATGTCGTATTCCTTGATGCGCGAACGGATGATGTCGGCGCCTTCGAAGATCATGCTGCCGAGGATTTCGGCGGTCTTGTCGCCGTAGCGCTCTTCGATCACGTCGACGTCGCGGCTGTAGGAGTTGACCAGTTGGCCGCCGTTGCGACCGCTGGCGCCGTAGCCGACTTTCGCCGCTTCCAGCACCGTCACCTTGTAGCCGGCTTCGGTCAGGAACAGCGCCGAGGACAGGCCGGTGTAACCGGCGCCGATGACGCAGACATCACACTCCACCGACTCTTCGAGGACCGGAAAATCGATCACTTCGTTGCGGGTGGCGGCGTAGTAACTGTTGACGTGTTGTTGTTTCATTTTTTTATTCTCCGAGGGTCGCCGGTTGCAGGCGACCACCGCTGTAAAAGAGTCAGAGCTTGATCCAGGTCGCTTTCAGCTCGGTGTACTTGTCGAACGCGTGCAGCGATTTGTCGCGACCGTTGCCCGACTGTTTGAAGCCACCGAACGGCGCGGTCATGTCGCCGCCGTCGTATTGGTTGACCCAGACGCTGCCGGCGCGCAGGCCACGGGCGAAGGTGTGGGCCTTGCTCAGGTTGCTGGTCCAGACCCCGGCGGCGAGACCGAAGATGCTGTCGTTGGCGATGTGCAGCGCTTCTTCAACGGTGTCGAAGGTGATCAGCGACAGCACCGGGCCAAAGATTTCTTCGCGGGCGATGGTCATGGCGTTGGTCACGCCGTCGAAAATCGTCGGCTCGACGTAGCTGCCGCCGGTCTCTTCGAGGGTGCGGTGGCCGCCGGCGATCAGTTCGGCGCCCTGCTCCCGACCGATGCTGATGTAGCGCAGCACGTTGTCCAGTTGACGCTGATCGACCACAGCGCCGACGGTGGTCGCCGGATCGAGGGCGTGACCCGGTTTCCACGCTTGCAGCGCTTCCACCAGCAGCGGGATGAATTGCTCGCGGATCGAACGCTCCACCAGCAGGCGCGAGCCGGCGGTGCAGACTTCGCCCTGGTTGAACGCAATGGCGCCGGCCGCTGCTTGTGCTGCCGCGCGCAAGTCCGGTGCGTCGGCAAACACCACGTTCGGGCTCTTGCCCCCTGCTTCGAGCCAGACGCGTTTCATGTTGCTTTGGCCGGCATAAATCATCAGTTGCTTGGCAATCGCGGTGGAGCCTGTGAAGGCCAGCACATCGACGTCCATGTGCAGCGCCAGCGCCTTGCCGACGGTGTGGCCGAAGCCTGGCAGGACGTTGAACACGCCTTTCGGGATGCCAGCATCCAGCGCCAACTGAGCGATGCGGATCGCGGTCAGCGGCGACTTTTCCGAAGGCTTGAGGATGAACGAGTTACCTGCCGCCAATGCCGGGGCGAATTTCCAGCTGGCCATGATCAGCGGGAAGTTCCACGGCACGATGGCTGCAACCACGCCCGATGGCTCGCGAGTCACCAGACCGAGTTGGTCGTGCGGAGTGGCGGCGACTTCATCGTAGATCTTGTCGATCGCTTCGGCGCTCCAGCGGATCGCGTTGGCGGTCGCCGGGATGTCGATGCTCATCGAGTCGCTGATCGGTTTGCCCATGTCGAGGGTTTCGAGCAGCGCCAGTTCTTCCTGGTGTTGCAGGATCAGATCGGCGAAGCGGATCAGGATGCGCTTGCGCTCGGCCGGGGGCTTGTTGGCCCACACGCCGGAGTTGAAGGATTGGCGCGCGGCTTCGACGGCCAGGTTGGCGTCGGCTTCATCGGTGCTGGCGACGGAGGCCAGGAAACGGCCGTCGACGGGGCTCAGGCATTCGAAGGTGTCGCCGCTGATGGCCGGGCGGTATTCGCCATTGATGAAGGCGCGGGATTCAAGGGTCAGGGACTGGAAGCGTTGTTCCCAGTCGTTGCGGGTCATGGTCATGGGGGTGACTCACACAGAGAAAGAGGTGACCGCCGTTCCCACGGAATCGGCGGTGCTTGCGGGGTGAGCGCTCGAGCGTCAGACGGTATGCAGATACCAGTTGTACTCAAGGTCAGAGATCGAGTTTTCGAACTCGGCCAGCTCGCTTTCCTTGCACGCGACGAACACGTCGATGTACGTCGGGTCGATGTAGCGGGCCATGACTTCGCTGTCGTCCAGCTCACGCAGGGCGTCGCGCAGGTTGTTCGGCAGGCTCTGTTCGTTCTGCTCGTAGCTGTTGCCTTCGACCGGGGCGCCCGGTTCGATCTGGTTGGTCAGGCCGTGGTGAATACCGGCCAGCACGGAAGCCATCAGCAGGTACGGGTTGGCGTCGGCACCGGCGACACGATGCTCGATGCGCACGGCGTCTGCCGAACCGGTTGGCACGCGTACTGCCACGGTACGGTTGTCGATGCCCCAGCTCGGCGAGTTCGGCACGTAGAACTGTGCGCCGAAACGGCGGTACGAGTTGACGTTCGGGCACAGGAAGGCCATTTGCGCAGGCAGGGTCTCCAGCACACCGCCGATCGCGTGGCGCAGCGCGGCGTTCTGCTCGGGATCCTCGCTGGCGAAGATGTTGTTGCCTTCCTTGTCCAGAATCGAAATGTGCACGTGCAGACCGTTGCCCGCCTGGCCCGGATACGGCTTGGCCATGAAGGTGGTGTCCATCTCGTGATCGTAGGCGATGTTCTTCACCAGACGCTTGAGCAGGACGGCGTAGTCGCACGCCTTGATCGGGTCGGATACGTGGTGCAGGTTGACTTCGAACTGCGCCGGGGCGCTCTCCTTGACGATGGCGTCGGCAGGAATGCCCTGCTCTTTCGCGCCTTCGAGGATGTCTTGCAGGCAGTCGACGTACTCGTCCAGGTCATCGATCAGGTAAACCTGGGTCGACACCGGACGCTTGCCCGAAACCGGCGAACGCGGCGATTGCGGACGGCCGTTCACGTTGTCCTGGTCGATCAGGTAGAACTCGAGTTCGAACGCGGCGCAGATGGTGAGGCCCATTTCGTCGAACTTGCGCACCACGTTGGCCAACACTTCACGCGGGTCGGCGAAGAACGGCTCGCCTTCCAGTTCGTGCATGGTCATCAGCAGTTGTGCGGTCGGGCGCTTCTGCCAAGGCTCGATGCTCAGGGTGCCCGGGATCGGATAGCAGATGCGGTCAGAGTCGCCGATGTCCAGACCCAAGCCAGTGCTTTCCACCGTGGAGCCATTGATGTCGAGGGCGAAAAGCGAAGCCGGCAAGTTGATGCCTTTCTCGTAAACCTTATGAAGACTGGTGCGCTCGATGCGCTTGCCGCGCACCACACCGTTCATGTCTGCAATCAGAAGGTCGACGTACAAAACCTCAGGATGTTTCTTAAGGAATGCGTTTGCTTCGTTGAGTTGAACGGCACGCAGAGGGACCGACATGATGCACCTATTTAGCTGTTAATTATTATGTTCACTGCTGTTTCGCCGAGCCAGTCAACCCGAACGGCAAAGTGAAGTCAATAGCGAACACATGGCCGCTCAGCGTTTATTTTTCGGGCTTTTTTTAACACTCTCGTGCCAACGCAGGCGCCAGAGGCCCGGGAATCATGAAGATTTGATGAACGGCGTTTAGAATTTTTTACATGGGAGTTGTTAATTAAAATCAACGAGGCTAAGCTCCGAAAAAGCTCGTTCAAGTGTCAAACTTCGAGGTGAATAAAAATGGCATTCAAGCCATTGATCGGCGTTACTGCGTGCGTCAAACAGATTGGCCTGCACCCCTACCACATCAGCGGCGACAAATACGTTCGCGCTGTCAGCGTTGCGGCGCTGGGGTTGCCCGTCGTCATTCCATCCCTTGGCAAACTGACTGAAATCGAAGACCTGCTGGGTCAGCTCGACGGTCTGTTGCTGACCGGCTCGCCGTCCAACGTGGAACCTTTCCACTATCAGGGCCCGGACAGCGCTCCCGGCACGGATCACGATCCGGCGCGGGATGCCACCACCCTTCCTTTATTACGTGCAGCCATCGCGGCGGGCGTTCCGGTACTCGGCATCTGCCGGGGTTTCCAGGAAATGAACGTAGCGTTCGGCGGCAGCCTGCACCAGAAGGTGCATGAGTTGCCGGGCATGCTCGATCACCGCGAAGCCGACAGCCCGGATGTCGCCGTGCAGTACGCCCCGGCCCACGCCGTGACGGTGCTGGCCGGTGGCGTGTTCGAAGCGCTGGAGCTGCCGGGTGAATTCCAGGTCAACTCGATTCACAGTCAGGGCATCGACCGCCTCGCTCCCGGCCTGCGCGCCGAAGCCGTGGCGCCGGATGGCTTGATCGAGGCGGTCTCGGTGGAGCACAGCCCGACCTTTGCCCTCGGCGTGCAATGGCACCCGGAATGGCAGGTGCTGGACAACCCGAACTACCTGCGGATTTTCCAGGCATTCGGCGAGGCTTGCCGCCAGCGTGCGGCGCGACGTAACCAGCGCTGACGCCACCCAACGATTGCAAAACCATTTACTGCCCCCGCGGGGTCGGCGGCTGCGCACCTGTGCATCCGTCATCCGCGATCAGCAACACACCGCGAAAACAAAAAGCACCACCCGGCAGCCAGGACGGCGGCGCCGAACAACCCGCACGGTGCGGGTCTGCAATCCACTCTTAAGCCAGGCCGCGTTGGCCCGGCGACTGAAACCTGTTGGGAGTTTCACATGGCAAACGCCTCCAGCACTTACAGGAAGGCTCTTGAAGGTCATCAGCAACCGAAAAAGGTTCTGGTGAAAGTCGATCGAGTCACCAAGAAGTTCGACGAAACCACCGCTGTGGACGACGTGTCCCTGGAGATCCATCAGGGCGAAATCTTCGCCCTGCTCGGCGGCTCCGGCTCGGGCAAATCGACCCTGCTGCGCATGCTCGCCGGTTTCGAACGGCCGACTGAAGGACGCATTCTGCTCGACGGTGTGGACATCACCGACATGCCGCCGTACGAGCGGCCGATCAACATGATGTTCCAGTCCTACGCCCTGTTCCCGCACATGACTGTCGCGCAGAACATTGCCTTCGGCCTCAAGCAGGACCGTTTGCCGACCAGCGAAATCGACGCCCGCGTCGAAGAAATGCTGCGTCTTGTACACATGACCCAATACGCCAAGCGCCGCCCGCATCAGCTGTCCGGTGGCCAGCGTCAGCGCGTGGCCCTCGCCCGCTCCCTGGCCAAGCGTCCGAAGCTGTTGCTGCTCGACGAACCGATGGGCGCACTGGATAAAAAGCTGCGCTCGCAAATGCAGCTGGAACTGGTGGAGATCATTGAGCGCGTCGGCGTGACTTGCGTGATGGTGACCCACGACCAGGAAGAGGCCATGACCATGGCCGAGCGCATCGCGATCATGCACCTGGGCTGGATCGCCCAGATCGGCAGCCCGGTCGACATCTATGAAGCACCGGTCAGCCGCATGGTCTGCGAATTCATCGGCAACGTGAACGCCTTTGACGGCACCGTGGTCGAGGACCTTGAAGGTCACGCGATCATTCACAGTCCGGACTTGCAGCAAAAGATCTACGTCGGTCATGGCGTCAGCACCTCGGTGCAGGACAAGTCGATCACCTACGCGATCCGCCCGGAAAAAATGCTCGTCAGCACGATCAAGCCAGAGACCCGCTACAACTGGTCCGAAGGCAAGGTGCATGACATCGCCTACCTCGGCGGCCACTCGGTGTTCTACGTCGAGTTGCCGAGCGGCAAGATCGTCCAGTCGTTCATGGCCAACGCCGAACGCCGTGGCGCGCGTCCGACCTGGGACGACAAGGTCTACGTCTGGTGGGAAGACGACAGCGGCGTGGTACTGCGCTCATGAGAACCTTCAATCAGCAATTCCTGCGCCTGGTGCCCAGCGGGCGAAAGTTCGTCATCGGCATCCCGTTCATCTGGCTGTTCCTATTCTTCATGCTGCCGTTCTTCCTGGTGATGAAGATCAGTTTCTCGGAAGCCGCGCTGTCGATCCCGCCGTACTCGGAGATCTACACCTACGCCGAACAGAAATTCCAGCTGTTCCTGAACATCGGCAACTACACCATGCTCGGCGAAGACGAGCTATACTTGTCGGCCTACCTCGGTTCGCTGAAGGTCGCGGCGCTGAGCACGCTGATGTGCCTGGTGATCGGTTTCCCGATGGCCTACGCGATCACCAAGGCCAGCAAGGAAGCGCAAAACGTCCTGCTGCTGTTGATCATGATGCCGACCTGGACCGCGATCCTGATCCGTGTTTACGCATGGATGGGCATCCTCAGCAACAACGGTTTGCTCAACGCATTTTTGATGTGGACCGGGCTCACCGATCACCCGATCGAGATCCTCAACACCAATACGGCCGTGTATATCGGCGTCGTCTATGCGTATCTGCCATTCATGGTGCTGCCGCTGTACGCCAACCTGGTGAAGCACGACGGCAGCCTGCTGGAAGCCGCGCAGGATCTGGGCTCGAGCAACTTCAACAACTTCTGGAAAATCACCGTGCCGCTGGCCAAGAACGGCATCATCGCCGGCTGCATGCTGGTGTTCATTCCGGTGGTGGGCGAGTTCGTGATCCCGGAACTGCTGGGTGGCCCGGAGACCCTGATGATCGGTCGCGTGCTGTGGCAAGAGTTCTTCAATAACCGCGACTGGCCGGTGGCGTCCGCCCTGGCGGTGGTGATGCTGTTGATCCTGATTGTGCCGATTCTGCTGTTCAACCGCAGCCAGGCCAAAGAGATGGAGGCACGGGGATGAAACGCTTCGGATTTTCAAAGTTCATGCTGATCTTCGGCCTGATGTTCATCTATCTGCCGATGCTGATTCTGGTGATCTACTCGTTCAACGCCTCGAAACTGGTGACGGTCTGGGGTGGCTGGTCGGTGAAGTGGTATGTCGGCCTGCTCGACAACACGCAACTGATGGGCTCGGTGGTGCGCTCGCTGGAAATCGCCTGCTACACCGCGATCGCCGCCGTGGCGCTGGGCACCCTCGCCGCTTTCGTGCTGACCCGCGTGACACGCTTCAAGGGTCGTACGCTGTTCGGTGGTCTGGTGACCGCGCCGCTGGTCATGCCTGAGGTGATCACCGGTCTGTCGCTGTTGCTGCTGTTCGTGGCGATGGCGCAACTGATCGGCTGGCCGCAGGAGCGTGGCATCGTCACGATCTGGATCGCCCACACCACGTTTTGTGCCGCTTATGTGGCGGTGGTAGTCTCCGCCCGCTTGCGCGAGCTGGACCTGTCGATCGAAGAGGCGGCGATGGATCTGGGCGCGAAGCCGTTCAAGGTGTTTTTCCTGATCACCATCCCGATGATCGCGCCGTCGCTGGCGGCGGGCGGCATGATGTCGTTCGCTCTGTCGCTGGATGACCTGGTGTTGGCGAGCTTCGTCTCCGGGCCAGGTTCCACCACCCTGCCGATGGAAGTGTTCTCGGCCGTGCGTCTGGGCGTTAAGCCCGAGATCAACGCCGTGGCCAGCCTGATTCTGCTGGCGGTGTCGCTGGTGACCTTCCTGGTCTGGTACTTCGGCCGCAAGGCAGAAGCCAACCGCAAGCGGGCGATTCAGGAAGCCATGGATCAGACCGCCAACGAATCGTGGCAGCAACCGCAACCTCAACGAGTGGCAGCGACGGCCTAGGGCCGTCGCGTTTTACGGCTTTGCGCTTTTGCTTAAAAGCTTTTGAATAAAAAGAATGGAGTTTCACCGATGAAAATGTTTGGCAGGACTCTGCTGACACTGTCCTTATTGGGCGCAATCGCCACAGGCGCCCAGGCCAACGACAAGGTGCTGCGCGTTTACAACTGGTCGGATTACATCGCCCCGGACACCGTCAAGAAGTTCGAGGACGAGACCGGCATCCGCGTGACCTACGACGTGTTCGACAGCAATGAAACCCTCGAGGCGCGTCTGCTCGCGGGTAAATCCGGCTACGACATCGTGGTGCCGTCCAACAGTTTCCTGGCCAAGCAGATCAAGGCCGGGGTCTATCAGACCCTGGACAAGTCGAAGCTGCCAAACTGGAAAAACCTCAACCCGGTGCTGCTGAAAAACGCCTCCGCCAGTGATCCGGACAACGCCCACGCGTTCCCGTACATGTGGGGCTCGATCGGCATCGGCTTCAACCCGGCCAAGGTCAAGGAAGTGCTCGGCAAGAACGCGCCGACCAACTCCTGGGACCTGCTATTCAAACCGGAGAACGCCGAGAAGCTGAAGGCTTGTGGCATCAGTTTCCTCGATTCACCGACCGAAATGATCCCGGCTGCCCTGCACTATCTGGGCTATCCGGTGAATGACAAGGACACCGCGCACATCAAGGAAGCCGAGGCGCTGTTCATGAAGATTCGCCCGAACGTGGCGTACTTCCACTCTTCGAAATACATTTCGGACCTGGCCAACGGCAACATCTGCGTCGCCGTCGGTTACTCGGGCGACGTGCTGCAGGCCAAGGCCCGCGCGGTGGAATCGGGCAACAACGTAGTGATCGACTACAGCATTCCGAAGGAAGGTGCCGGCAGCTTCTACGACATGGTCGCCATTCCACGCGATGCGGCGAACGTCGAGAACGCTTACCTGTTCATGGACTTCCTGATGCGTCCGGACATCATCGCCGAGATCACCAACAGCAACGGTTACAGCAACGCCAACTCGGCGGCGACGCCCCTGGTGGATGAAGCGATCCGCAACGACCCGGGCTCGTACCCGTCGCAGGAAGTGATGGCCACGCTGTATGCGGTGCCGGATCAACCGATTTCCACGCAACGGATCATGACCCGGGGCTGGACCCGGGTGAAGCTCGGCAAATAAACACACATCGATTTCCGTTCACGCAGCGCCTTACCACCGCTGCCCCCTGCTCTGAACGGCCTCACCTGGCTTCCTCGGTTCAGGTGAATTCAGGCGCCCTCGGGCGCCTTTTTTTGTGGGCTCAGATCAGCGGCCAATCGGCCAGTGCGCGGTAACGGCCCTTGTGGGATTCGAACAATGCAAAGCGCTCGGCCCGCAGGAAGAACTCCGGCGGCGTGGCGGACTCCGGTTCCGGCGCGCGGTAGTCGCGGGCCAGTGTCAGGTGCGGACGATACTCACGCGTCGCCTCTTCAAAGCCAAACGGCAACATCGCCTGCTCCAGTGCGTACACCAGTCGCAGCAATCCCTGCGGTGCCTGCTCCGGCGCCAGCGACAACACCCCGGCGCGACGCCAGACCTGCAAGCGATCCAGCGAAATCATCAGCGCCTCGCCCGGCGTACTCACTTTGGACGCCGCCTCACAGACTTCTCCTATCTGCGCCAACGGCACCGCGCCGAGAAACAGCAGCGTCAGGTGGAAATTGTCTGCCGGCACCGGTTTACCGGTCCTAAGCCCCAGTTCACTGCGCCATTGGGCAATCGCCTTGCGCTGTGCCGGCGGGCAGTCGAGGGCGAAGAACAGCCGCTTGAACGGTTGTTCGCCGTGTTTGTCATCCGTCATGGCCCCGCTCCCTTGTCGATGTTGATCCGTCGATTCTACACGGCCATTCCTGGCGACTCTTGGCGTGGGGTTTATAGTTCAACGATTGCCATCAACCGGAGGGCGTCATGCGCGAGATCCTCAGTAAAGAACCCTGGTGGGCTCGGCCACCGAACCCGGGGCAGGATGAAAACGAGCTGGAATGGGGCTGGCTGGTGCATTACAGCGAGGGTGAGCCGCGTTTCGAGTTTGTTCGCGAGCGGCCGACGGACGAGCAGATTCGCAACCGCAAAGGCTGCCGGATCACCCCATCGGCGGAGTGATCCGGCAGATATGCCTCAAGACTCAAGAATGTTCTTGAAGCCACCGAAGATCATCCGCTGCCCATCGAACGGCATCGGATTGACGTCCGGTTGCATGCGCGGGTCTTCCATCATTTTCCCCATGCCGGCGTCGCGGGTGGCTTTGTCCGGCCAGACCAGCCAGCCGGCCGACACGGTTTCGCCGTCCTTGAGTTTCACCGCCATCGGGAATGAGGTGACCTTGCCGTCCGGCACATCATCGCCCCAGCCTTGCACCACCTCCAGGGCGCCGTACTCCTTGAACAGTTTCTCGGCGATTTCGCAGTGTTTTTTGTACTGTTCGCGATTGGCGTTCGGCACGGGTGCGACAAAAACATCGATGTAAGCCATGGTCGTTCTCCTGCGGGTTTAGGGGTCGATCTGCTGAGTAGTCGATTCAGGCGGCCGCCATTCGACAGGAGTGGCGCCCAAGCCGACCGACGGTTCATCGCCCCCGCCCAGATTGCCTTCGACCTGCGCCGCCATGTGCAGCGTACCGGCCATCACGCCGGTGGTCGGGTTCTGCACCAGCTTCAGCCAGGCCTTGTCGAAGGTGTTGCCCAGACTGCTGCGGATCAGCGCTTCGCTGTCGGGACGATCACTGGCCTGGAGGATGGCGCGGATGCCTGCCACACCGGCCGAGATCAGCCCGCCGACGAGTTTGCCGGCCGCCGCCGCCACCGCGCTGGCGGCGCCACGCGGGGCCATTTCCGCCTCCATGCGCTGGCTGGCACGCTTGGCCACCGGGGCCATGCCCGCGTCGGTCGAGGCGATGCCCTTGGCCCCCCCTTCGATGTGGATCTTGTCAATCAACGCCGCGTAGGCCGGCAAGGTGTTCAGCGGTTCAGTGCTGACGATCTGATACAGCGAGGCATCCCGGGCCGGCGGCGGGCCGAGGGCAATGGCGGGGATTTTCTGCAAGTGCCCGTTGAGCTGGGCAATAGGTATGCCGTAGCGCTGGGCGATGACCGGCATCTGCTGCGCCATCAATTGCGCGTAGAACGCGGTGGACTGGCCGAGGATCGCGTCCGGGTCGATTTCCGCCGCGACGGGCGCCAGGACTCGCTCCTGATACTGCTCCAGCAAATAGGCGGCCAGGCGTTTGGACGAAGCATCCTGCTCGCCGCCGGCGCTGATGGTGTACCAACTAACCTTCATCGACAGCCATTCCTGGGTCCAGTAGCTGCTGAACCACGGGATGAATTTTTCTTCAGTTTGCTCATAGACGCGAATGCGCCAATGTTCCATTGAACCGCGAGCGAAAACCTTGACCTGCTCGGTGGACTGTCGGGAAGCCGTAACGATGTCCCGGTCGATCTGCTGCCAGGTGGCCGGTGAAACCACCACCGGCGGCGCGCTCGCCGGGCCCCGCGCCGTCGTCGCGCAGCCGGCCAGCAACATCAGTGCGGCGACGATCAGCGCACGCAGGTTCACGGTGGCGGTGTCCTTTTGTGGATCAGATCTGGAGGTAATGGTTTGAGTATAGGTGCGGGTTTCAGCCGTTTGTCCGGTTGTAGGGGGCTGCAATTCTGGCGGGCGATTTCAACATTCTTCCCAACCATCACTGACGTCGATGTTCACCATTACGACGATTGCCTTCCGCATCAAACGCGTCTGGCGCAGGATTCACCCATCCGAGACAAACACCACGAGGAGTTCACATCATGAGTCATACCGTCACCCTCGCCGTGAGTTTCCCGGTCTTCGGCAACAACTATTACGACCAGCACGTGGTGTCGCTGAAGACACAGCCGCTGGTGTTCAACGAAGATTTCGAAGATCTGCTGATGCCCGCCGCGAGCAATCATTTCAGCAATGAAGTGGTGGGCCTCAACGATCAGTTCCGCTTTCTGAGCGACATACTCGCCACCCATTTGCTGGACATCGAGGCCTCCGTGCCTGCGCGATCCAGCGTCCGGGCGAACGCTCATTTTTAATCGCTGTACCTGCTGTTCCCTTGAGGAACGGCCATGAAAAAGCCCACTGGCCGATTAGGCTCAGTGGGCTTTTTTTGTCAGCGCAGACGGACTATCAACGCTTCCAGCAATCGGCGTAGCGCGAGCAGACGTCGTACTGCTGCTCCATTTTCGCCATGCGGTCGAGGTGGCGATTGATGGTTTCGACCGTCACCGCTCTGTCGGTCTGGAAATAGAACATGATCATGGTTTTTTCCAGCTCCGCCGGCGCCGAGTTCATGGGGTTGGCGGCTTCGCCGGTTCCTGTCCACGCCTTCAATTGCTTGTCGTCCGCGCTACTCAGGCGTTTGCGGTATTCGTCGGTCGAGCGTTGCATCACCTGCGTCTTCTTGGCGGCGAAATCCTGATCGAACGCCTCAAGATTCTGGCGATACAACGTCCAGTATTCGTCCGGCAGATTGAAGCCCAGCTTGGCCTTGCGCTCGCTGATCAGTGAGTCGATTTTTTCCGGCGAGTTGCCCTCGACCTTGTCCCTGGCCGTGTCGGAGGTCATCCGGACAAACGTACTGCCGGCAATGATGCGATCCATCATCGCCGTGCGTTCCGGCGTATCGGGCAGCAGCGCGGGTGGTTTCGGAAAGATCGGGCTGCGGCCCTCACACGCGGCAAATCCATCGCGCCTGATGGTGACGGGCGTACGTACATCCTTGCCATCAACCCGTTGCAGGCGCTGCATCAAGGTCAAGCATTGGTTGCCCTTGAGTTCGAAGGTGAGTTCATACTCCATTGCGCGCTCGGGTCTGAAACCGAATACCGCGCCACACACGCCATAGCCCACCTGGGTATTGACCTGCAGGAACACTTCCTTTTCGGGCGGCAATTTCACTTCAAGATAACCACGGGCCTTTTCCGGAGGCGCCACGGTCATGCCCACCCGCCGCGGACTGTCTCTGACAAATAAATTGTTCAGGATGCCAGTGGTCAGGCCGTCGCAATGCTCGGCGTCGAAGTAATTGACGGTGGCATTGTCAGTGTTGGCCACGAAACGCATCTTGGCAGCGTCTGGCCCGGTGGCGTCCTGATAGGTCCCCGTCAGTGCGCAACCACCAAGCCCCGAGAGGGACACCATCAAGCCGAAAAGCGCCGAAGAACGGCGAAGGAGCGAAGTGACTGGCATGTTCATCCTTGAGGGAAAGGCCGGGAAAAGCCGCGATGCTACTGAATAGCCACTACTGCGTCCATCCCGTCAAAACCTGCCTGTCCAGCGTTGATCAATCATCATCCCGGTCACGGTGGTAGCGACGCCCGTCGCGGCGATCGTAATCGCGGTCGTCCCAACGCCGATCATGATCGTAGTAACGGCCATGATCACGGTCGTAATGGCGGCCATGTCGGTAGTCATCATCAAAGTCCGCCACACAGCCGCCCAGCAATACGGCGGCGGAAACAGTCAGCAGCAGCGTTGTTGCACGCATCATTCAGAATTTCCCTAAAACCAAGGTCTTGACGACGGAAAGGGTCAACGCAACCCACACCGAAGTGGCGCGGTGCGCGCAGCCGCAGATACGACCTGGGAAACGAACGATGATTCACAGGGCGACAACGACCGTTCATCGCCCCACCTGCAAGACTGACGCGAGCGCTGCTAACCCACCAGCGCAATCAACTGCTGGCGCTGCGCATCGGTCAACATCGACCCGAACCCGGCGCCGGCGTTGTCGGCCATGTAGCGCGGATTGCCGGTGCCGGGGATCACGCAGGTGACCGCCGTGTTCGACAGCAAAAACTTCAGCGCCAGTTGCGGCCAGCTGTTGACCTGCACATCCGACACCCAGCCCGGCAGCGGTTTGCCTTTGAGCCGTGCCAGCAGCTCGCCGCCGCCGAACGGGCGATTGCAGATCACCGCTACCCCACGCTCGCGGCACAACGGCAGGATGCGTTTCTCCACGCCCCGGTCATCAAGGGCGTAGTTGATCTGCAGGAAGTCGAGCTGTTCGGCCTTCAATACCGCTTCCACTTCCTCGTACGCCGAGGGCGTGTAATGGGTGATACCGATGTAACGAATGCGGCCCTGCTCCTTCCACTCACGCAGGGTCGGCAGATGAGTCTGCCAGTCCAGCAGGTTGTGGATCTGCATCAGGTCGATGCGCTCGGTGCGCAGCAGACGGAAGGAGTTTTCCATCTGCGCGATGCCCTCCTCGCGCCCGCGCGTCCACACCTTGGTCGCCAGAAAGGCCGGTGAACGCGGTTCGTGGATCGACAGCAGTTCGCCGGTGGTTTCTTCGGCGCGGCCATACATCGGCGAGCTGTCGATCAGCGTGCCACCCTTCCTGAACAACTCGTCGAGCACTGCCGCCAAGGGCCGGTAGGCCGGATCGCCGGGCGCGACATCGAAACCGCGATACGTACCCAGCCCGACCAGGGGCAGCCGCTCGGAGCTGGAAGGAATGGCGCGGGTCTGCATGGTCTGGCCTCCTGAGGCGCTCGGCGACGTGGCAGTGGCCAACGCCCGGTCAAACGTGAAAACCGCCGAAACCCCGGCAGCCAGCGTGAGCAGGCGGCGGCGGGAACAACCCTCAGTGTGGCTCATGCTCGCGTCTCTGCTTGATGGATCTGTTGCGCCTTGTGTTCGGCGGCGGTCACTCGGGAAGGCTCAACTACACTGCGACTGAGCACCCTCACGCCCCGTTAAAGTTAGCCGAATGTCCAGAATCCTGATGTCGCTCGTCGCCTTGATCGTTGCCGTGTACCTGATCCTGTGCGCGGCGCTGTTCGTTTTTCAGCGCTCGCTGATCTATTTCCCGCAGCCCGGCTCCATGGATACGGCGGAATCGCGAATGACGCTGGCGATGCCCGACGCCGATATTCGCGTCAGTGTTCGTGAGCATTCCGGGGCGAAAGCGCTGATCTATTTCGGCGGCAATGCCGAAGACGTGTCGCGCAATCTGCCGGCGTTTGCCGAGGCGTTTCCCGACTACGCGGTGTATCTGCTGCACTATCGGGGGTTTGGCGGCAGCGGCGGCTCCCCGTCCGAAGCGGCGATCGCCGAAGATGCGCTGGCGCTGTTCGATCAGGTGTATGCCCGGCATCCACAGATTGCACTGGTTGGACGCAGCCTCGGTTCCGGCGTTGCGGTGCGGCTGGCCAGCCAGCGGCCGGTGGCCCAGCTGATTCTGGTCACGCCCTACAACAGCCTCGTTGAACTCGCCGTCCAGCATTACCCGTGGGTGCCGGTGAAGTGGTTGCTCAAGGATCGTTACGAGTCCGGCAAATATGCGGCGCACATCAGCGTGCCGACGCTGCTGCTGGCGGCCAGCGATGACGAGGTGGTTTCACGGGCCAGCACAGAGCGCCTGCTGCGCAGTTTCCCCGACGGGGTGGCGATGCTCAAAGTGATAAAGGACTCGGCGCACAACTCGATATCCGAACGGCCGCAATACCTGCAATGGATGAAGGATGTGTTGAACCGGTGAGTGACACCTGCGCACTTCGTCGGCGACCAGCGAAAGCCTCAGGCGCCTCCTGAACCAAGTGCAAAAAGGCCAGTCCTACTCGCGCCGCTTTCGCGGCTAACTCCCTATCAGCGCTATCTTTTTTCAGAGCCTTGCGTCCCATGCGCCACGCCGTCCGTTCGTCTCGCTTCGTTTCGCTGTGCCTGCTGATCCTTTCTCCCCTGCTCGCCCCCTCTGCCCACGCTGGCGCAGAGCGGCAACTGGCAGCCGCCATCAATGACCTCCGTGCCCATCCGCAACGCTGCGACCGGCGTCCGGCACAACGCCTGGCGCCACTGACGCTGAAGCAGAACATTGCGTTGCCCATCGGCTATGGCTACGGCGGCGGGATGCGCGAGCAACTGAAAGCCTCCGGTTATGCAGCGGTCGCGGTGCGCAGCATCCGGATCGTCGGGGCCGAGGATGCCGAAGAGGCGTTTGATCAATTGCAGAATGAACATTGCGGCGCATTGCTGGATGCGCAGTACGCCGACATCGGCATCAGCCGCGCCCGCAGTGAATGGCAAGTGGTACTGGCGCGTCCGGTGATCGACAGCCGCTTGGGCGATAACCGCAGCGTCGGCAAAGCCTTGCTGGCCGAGGTCAACGCCGCCCGCGCCCGACCACGAATGTGCGGTCGCCAGCGCTTTGCCGCCGCCCGGCCCTTGAGCTGGAACCCGGCCCTCGGCGCCGCCGCGCAGGGTCACAGCAAGGCCATGGCCTACGGCAACTACTTCGCTCACCAGGACCCGGACGGCGACATGCCAGCCGACCGCGCCCGATCTGCCGGCTACCGTGGCCGGCAGATCGGCGAAAACATCGCTGCCGGGCAGAGTTCTCCGAGCAAGGCCATGGCCGGCTGGCTGGCCAGCCCCGGACATTGCGCCAACCTGATGAACCCGATGTTCACCCAGGTCGGCGCCGGTTTTGCCAGTGAGGCCCGCAGCGATAACGGTGTGTACTGGACGATGCTGTTCGGGGCGCCTTGAGCGCCTCACTTCGGCCGACGCACTGCCCGCACCTTGCTGCTGTTGCCGCCACCGCAGTAGAAGCGATCCCTGCCATCGGCCTCCAGTCCGGAGACGCCGATCCCGGCGGGCAACGTCAGGCTTTCCAGAACCTCGCCGCTGCCTGGATCGATCCGCCGGATCTCGCTCTCATCGCCTTCCCAGGTGCCATGCCACAGCGCACCGTCGACCCAGGTCACGCCGGTGACAAAACGGTTTGATTCGAGGGTGCGGAGGATTTTCCCGGTTTCCGGATCGATCTGATGAATCTTGCGATCGCGATACTGCCCCACCCACAACGTGCCCTCGGCCCAGGCCATACCCGAATCGCCGCCGTCGCCGGGGGCCGGAATGGTGTGGAGCACACGCCCGGTGGCCGGGTCGATCTTGTGGATTCGGCGGTCGGCAATCTGAAACAGGTGCTTGCCGTCGAACGCGGTCCCGCCATCGGCACCGACCTTGATCGTGCGCACGGTTTCGCCGCTGGCCGGGTCCAGCGCATTGAGCTGGCCGTCACTGGCGAACCAGACTTGCCGACCGTCGAAGGTCACGCCGTGGACACCGTCGATGCCGTCGAACGGGCCGTATTCACGAAGGATTTCTGCGTTTGCGTGTTTCATGCTGGCTTCCTCGTTGAGTGGGTGAGTCCAGCCTAGCCATTGCCCAACGACACCGGGAGTAACAAGATCGTCGCGAAACCCGGCACGGGCGGGGTCAGCCATCGCCGCGCACGGCCGACACCGAACGCCTGGACCTTGTCTTGCGCCGCCAACGTTTCCAGTGCCCGTTGTATCTGACGCTGGCTGCTGCCCAACGCAAGCGCCAGCGCCGAACTTGACCACGCCTCGCCGTCGGCGAGCAGGGCCAGCAGTGCGGCGTGTTTGTCTTCTAGCGGTAACGTCAGCAGCGCCACGTCTTGCGCAACCAGCGCATAGCCACGGGAAGTCGCCGTGATTCCGGCCAGCGGTTGCAGCGCTGCACGCAACCGGCCGATCTCGACCCGCAAACGGGCGCGGTGGGATTCATCATCGAGTTTCAATCGAAAGGCTTTGGCGACCAGTGTCTCTCGGGGCACATCCCCGGGCCAGGCTTCAGCGAGCAGCCGAACGAGGTGAAACAGCACCGGCCGCGTGGCCAGCGCCACCGTCATTCCTGCACCGCGAACGTTATAGCGACAGGCATCGACCACCAGCGTCGGCGACGCAAACAACGCTTCAACCTGTGCCAATGTCACTGCTTGCACCTGACCCGCAACGATCAATCGGGCAGCGGGCGCTTCGAGGATTTGCCGAGCGTGCTCGATCTCCGCCGACAATGCCGGAATGGCAGCCGACTGAGCCGCCCGTTGCGCACGTTCCAACGCCATTTGCGCCTTGTGCGCCTGCACCCGGCGCAACGCGATCCCGGCAGTCATCAGTTCATGAACGGCGCGCAGGGCTGGCGGCAACGGTGCTGGATCGAGTTCAGCGAGCAGCGCATCTGCGTCGTCCAACTGCCCGATCAGCAGCAACCGACGAATCTGCAGATAGCGCGCGTGCGCCGCGTTGAGCCAGTCGCCGTGATCGTGCAAGGCCCGCCGCGCCGCCTCCAGCGCCTTCACCGGCCAGCCCAGATCCCGCGCCGCCAGTGCCACTTCGGCCTCGGCCACCACGCAGCGTGCCCTAGACAACGGCTCATTGGCGCCGAACGCTTTCACCGCCCGCTGCAGCAATACCTTGGCCCGCGCCATAACGCCGAGCTGGGCCATGGCGATCCCGCGCAGGGCCAGGGCGGGCGGGTCTTCGCGCAGCGCCACGAAATTCAGCGCGGCCAACGGATCACCCGCCGCCAGTGCGCGACCGGCAGCGTTGATCAGCGAGTCCATGGGGAGTCCGGCATGTCACGGTTTCCGGTATCAGATCGTGGGTGGAGTCTAATACCGAATGCGGTTTTGTCTGGGTGCTCGTGTGACTGCGTGCTCAGTCGAGAATGGCGGCGTTCTTGAGCAACGCCTGCAAACCGACGGGCACCAGCGGTGATTGCTCAGTGAAACTTGAGTTGTCCTGCCAACTGGCGGTGAACGGGGCGCCGTCGCTTTCGTGACCGACGATCTGCAATTGCTCGTAGACCTGCGCGTCTTCGAAACGGGCGTCATACACCTGAACCATCTCATGTCCCGGTTTGCCGTTGTAGACGAAGAGGCTTTCAAGTGTGCCGAGCAGGCGCAGGTCTTTCATTGAAAGGCCCAACTCTTCCTGCACTTCGCGCACGATGGCCTCGCGACTGGTTTCGCCAAATTCGATGCCACCGCCGATGGGACGGTAGAAGGTTTGGTCTGCGACCGGGTCGTGGAAGCGGTTAACCAGAATTTTGCCATTTTGCTGAAAGACACACAGTGCAAGTGCGCGGATACGCGGTTCGGCCATGGGGTGAAGTCCGTTTGCTGGATGAAAAGCCCGGCATTAGATCACACGCAACAGAGGCGCTGCTTCAGGTAATCTGCGGTGGTTTGAAAGGGAATACAGCCAATCACGGAGTCGATTATTTGAAACGTCTAGCCTGCTATCTGCTTCTACCCTTGCTCTCGGCCTGTAGCTCGGGCCCTTACCTGAATCCGCAATCGACTGTCGGTCAGAACGCGTTGCTGATCAGAACGTGCCCCGGCCCTCACCAGGCAATGAGCTACACGACCACGTCAGAAGAGCTCGATTGGGTGCATCTGTTGGTCTATGCAGCGCTGCCGGGGACGCCGACCAGACCTGATTATCATCACAGCACCGATACCGAAGTGCGCCTGTACGCGTATCTTTATACGCCCCCGTACATGCGAAACCTGAATACACCGGAACAGTGGAAAACCGCCTACAGCACGCCCGAACCGGCCCTGTGGATCAGCGCGGCTTCGCCGATGGCCACCGTGCAACTGGCCAATGGCAAGTCGTACCAGGTCAGCATCGAACGCTTGAAAACCGGTTTCGACCCGCGTGAAACAGGGCTGGATCTATATTCCCCCGGAACACCGCTGGGCAGCGGCGAAATGGACGATTTCATCCTGACGCTGCCGGAGCTCTTCCTGAACGGAGAGAAAATCCCGACAGCGCCGATCCATTTCAAAAAGCATGAAGAGCGTTACATGCCGGTACTCAACTGCTGATCGTCAGACCGGAGAAATCGTGGCCAGAACGCCGATCATGATGGTCAACACGAGAAAGCCGCCGAGGAAAAACGCCATCTTAGCCATGAAGGCCTCCTGAATACTGAATGTCCGGCGCACCGGGCGCTTCGGAATGAAGCTCGTCGCGTGTGGCCGAACGGCAAGGGTATTTTGGGCCTATGGCTGAGATGGTTACAGATGCAGATTCAACAGGAAAAAGCGGATCAGATGGATTTGGCCCACTCATGTGTCGTCATTCAGCTCGGTACAGAAGGTTTCCATTACGCCGCTTTAATCTAGAGTCATGGGCGTCGCGCAAAGAACAACAAAAATACAGGAGTGAAACCATGTCCGAGCTGAACCTGCACCCCAACGCCGCCGAATCCCTGAACCGCTGGCACGAGATGATCCGTACCGGCAACTTGAAAGCCCTGCCCGACCTGCTCGACCCCAAAGCCGTATTCCGTTCGCCGATGGCCCACACACCCTACCCCGGCGCGCCGGTGGTCGCGATGATCCTCAACACCGTGTTCGAAGTGTTTGAAGACTTCAAATACCACCGTGAACTGGCGACGGCTGATGGTTTGAATGTGGTGCTGGAATTCAGTGCCAAGGTAGGCTCGAAAGAGCTCAAGGGCATCGACATGATCCGCTTCGATGAACAGGGGAAGATTGTCGAGTTCGAGGTGATGGTGCGGCCGTTAAGTGGGTTGCAGGCGCTCGGTGAGGAAATGGGGCGGCGGTTGGGGGCCTATCTGGCCGCTGCCAAAGCCTGAAACCCGGACACAAAAAAGCCCACTGACCGTCGCCGGTTCAGTGGGCTTTGTGTGTCAGGCGTCTGAATTACAGAGCCATGTCACGTGCAGCGTTTTCTTTTGGAGCTTTAGCCTTGTCAGCCGCTTCTGCCGCCGGAGCTGCAGCCTGGCCAATCACCGGTGGGGTTGGCAGTTGCAGGATCTTGGCGGTGTAAGCCCACTCTTCAGCCACTTTGGCTGGATCGTTGTTCAGCTGGGTGCCGTAGCTTGGAACGATCTGGTGCAGCTTGGCTTGCCACTCAGGGGTAGCGACTTTGTCTTTGAAGACTTTCTGCAGCACGCTCAGCATGATCGGTGCAGCGGTCGATGCGCCTGGCGATGCGCCCAGCAGACCGGCGATGGAGCCGTCTTTCGAAGCAACGATTTCGGTGCCCAGTTTCAGCACGCCGCCAGCGGCTTCATCACGCTTGATGATTTGCACGCGTTGGCCGGCTTGCCACAGGCGCCAGTCTTCGGCTTTGGCGTTCGGGAAGTATTCCTTCAGCGCGTTCAGACGGTCTTCATCCGACAGCATCAGTTGACCGGCCAGGTACTCGACCAGCGGGTATTCCTTGATGCCGACCTTGGTCATAGGCCAGATGTTGTGGGTGGTGGTGCTGGTCAGCAGGTCCAGGTACGAACCTTCCTTCAGGAACTTGGTGCTGAAGGTTGCGAACGGGCCAAACAGAATGACGCGCTTGCCGTCCAGGACACGGGTGTCCAGGTGCGGAACGGACATCGGAGGCGCGCCAACCGAAGCCTTACCGTAGGCCTTGGCCAGGTGCTGCTCGGCGATGGCCGGGTTATCGGTCACCAGGAACGAGCCGCCTACCGGGAAGCCAGCGTATTCCTTGGCTTCTTCGATACCGGACTTCTGCAGCAGGTGCAGAGCACCGCCGCCGGCGCCGATGAACACGAACTTGGCGTCGGTTTCAGTCTTGGTGCCGTCTTTCAGGTTCTTGTAGCTGACGCGCCAGGTGCCATCGGCGTTCTTGGTGATGTCCTGTACTTCGCTCGACAGCTTCATGCTGAAGTTAGGCTTGGTCTGCAGGTAACCGGCGAACTGGCGGGTGATTTCGCCGAAGTTCATGTCGGTACCCAGCGGGCTCCAGGTGGCCGCGATTTTCTGGTTCGGGTCACGCCCTTCCATCATCAGCGGAACCCACTTCTTGATCACAGCCGGGTCTTCGGAGTACTGCATGCCGGCGAACAGCGGGCTCGCCTGCAGGGCTTCGTAGCGCTTTTTCAGGAACTTGATGTTGTCATCGCCCCACACGAAGCTCATGTGCGGAGTGGTGTTGATGAACGAGCGAGGGTCCTTCAGGACGCCCTGCTGAACCTGCCAGGCCCAGAATTGACGCGAGACCTGGAACGCTTCGTTGATCTCGACGGCTTTCGGGATCGACACTTTGCCGTTCTCGTCTTCCGGGGTGTAGTTCAGTTCGGCCAGTGCGGAGTGACCAGTACCGGCGTTGTTCCAGCCGTTGGAGCTCTCCAGGGCGACGCCGTCGAGGCGCTCGACCATTTCCATCGACCAGGTCGGTTCCAGCTCATTGATCCACACACCCAGGGTGGTGCTCATGATGCCGCCGCCGATCAGCAGAACGTCAACTTTCTTTGCTTCTTCGGCATTGGCAGACGACATCCCCATCGCCAAAGCCAGCCCCAGCAAGGCTGTGTTCACTTTTTTAAACATCTGTTGCACCTATGATAAAACGCCTTCCGCCCGCCGCTGTTGTACGTATGAGTTCCCCTTGTTCGCGACACTCAGGCCAGCGTCGCGGGTTCCGGCACACTTCAATTTTGACGGGTGGGCACACAAGGCCGACAGGCTGCGTCGACCTCAGTTATATGTCCCTTCTGAACTGACTTCTTATCATTATTGGCTTCAGCTACTTGAGCGACAGGGGTTCGGTCGGCCCGCCGAAAAGCGCGCCAGACTGAATTAGGTCAAACCAAGTGGGGCGAAGAATATCACGTCAGGACAAACCCGCGCGTCTGTTCCCGACTCGATAGTCTTTATCCGTTCAAGGACTTATCGGCTGCCAGCGGCCGAACATGACCCCCATCAGCGGCTCTGGCTTGAGCCTTTCAGCCGTTTGACCGCCCCTTCCAACCCAGAATCCTGACGCTCCCTTGTTACAAATAGGGTTCCCGGCACCGCTCGACTGAGTTCTCCAAAACCTTCACAACCGAAACCGATCCACCGACTGCGCCAGCCTCCCCGCCAGGCTCGACAACTCATCCGTCGTATTGGCCGTCTCGCCGATCACCTTGCTGTTGCCCTCCGACATGCCCGCGATCATCTCCACCTGATGGGCAATCTCGTTGCTGGCCTGACTCTGTTCGCCGATGGTGCGGGTGATGTCGTTGACCAGTTGTGTGGTGTTCAACGTAGCCTCGAGGATTTCTCGGATGGCGCGTTCGACGTCGGCGGTGACCGCCATGCCCTTGTCGACCTGAGCCACACCTGCCTCCATGCTGCTGACCGCCTCCCGAGTGCTGTTCTGGATGCGCGCGACCATCGCGGCGATTTCCTGGGTTGAAGCGCTGGTGCGGGCGGCCAGGCTGCGCACTTCATCGGCGACCACTGCAAACCCCCTGCCCTGTTCACCCGCCCTGGCTGCTTCGATAGCCGCGTTGAGCGCCAGCAGGTTGGTCTGGTCGGCGATGCTCTTGATCACCTGAATGATGTTGAAGATGCCTTCGGACTCCTGATCCAGCGTGCGGATCACCTGCGCCGATTGCTGGGCGGAACGAGCGATGTCGTCCATGTCGCTGACCACCTGATGGATCACCTGACCGCCGTTTTTCGCCAGTGACTCGGCCTGACTGGCCATGTTCAGCGCCCGTTCGGCGTGGCGGGTGATCTCCTCGATGCTGGCGGTCATCTGGCTGGCGGCGGCGGCCATGGTGCCGGCGGCGGTACTTTGCTGCTGGCTGCTGTCGGCCACCTGATGGCAGCCGTGGCTCAGTTGCTCGCTCATGCCGCTGACGCCGTGGGCATTGCGGCGTACCACGTCGATCATGTCGCGCAGATCCCGCTGCATGGTCGCCAGCGTGCGGATCAGCACGCTGGCCTCGTCCTTGCCCGAAGGCTCGGCGATCGGCTCGCTGAGGTTGCCATGGGCAATGCTTTCAGCAATGCGGCTGGCGGCTTTCAATGGCCCGGTGATGCTCAGGATCACCCAGCGCCCCTGCACCAACAGCAGCAACAGGCTGGCAATCAATACGACACCAAGGGCGATATTGGCGTTGCGGATCGCCGCTTCGGTGCCCTGGCTGGTCTGCCGGGTATTGGTTTCGATCAGCTCGCTCAGGGACGCCATCTGCTCTTCGAGCTGGCTGAACGCGGCGCTGAACGTGCCGAGTTCGTGTTGCGCCGTGTCCGGATTGTCCAGCGCCAGCCCGACAATCCGCTCGCCGGCGTTGATGTAAGTGTCGAGACTTGGCCGGATCTGCTCCAGCGCGGCCCGGATCGAGGCGTCGAGCGGCAGTTTCAGGTTCTCGCCCAGTACCTCGCGAAAATGCGCGGCATGTTCTTCGACGGAACTGCGCACCTCGTCCGCCGTGCTGGTGCTTTTGCCCAGCCCCACGAGCATCGCCGAATAGACATCGGCGCGCAGGGCGTCGTGCATCATGTCGGCTTCCATGTGGTTGCGCAGCGCGCTCATGCTGACCGCGTTGTCACTGACCGCCGAAGCCATCCGCTGGTTGCCGACGTAACTGACCAGGCTCACGATCAGCGCCGTCAGCAGACTGGTCGCAATCAGCAACACCAAACGCAGTTTGATCGACACGGTAATTTTCTCCCTGGTCGCGCCGCACAGCGCTTTCAAAGCTTCAGTTAAGCCTATTTCCGCGAACCCGCCGGGTTAGAGCGTCTCAACGTGTGTCGTCACATCCGGTAAAAAAGAACACTGTGCGGCAGTTCTCGGTTTGCAGCCCCGACAACTTGTTCCGGCCCATGGAACTCCCGAGCCACGCGGCACCTCTCACATTATGTGGAACTTCCTTTTCGCTTTACGCTGCTGGAGGAACACCGTCATGCGTCGTTTATTACTCGTTTCGTCTCTTGTGCTGTGCCTGCCCTTTGGATCGGCCTTCGCCCGTGTGGATGCGGGAGATGTCGCCACATCGGCGGGTGTTTCAGCGTCGCTGTACTCCACCTTCAAGGATCACAAAATGGTGATTCCGGCCCGTGACGACCTGTCCGCCTTCGTCGCCAGCGGCGGTGCCATCCGTGGCGTGTATCTGGAGTCGGTGCTGCAACAGGTTCGCCAGGACAACCCCGGCCTGAATGCCAGCGATGAAGAGCTGGCCAACGCCATCCTGGTTCATTACGAAGGCTTGTCGCAGTAAGCCGTACGCTCGACGTCGCCAGCTCTGCACTCTGCCGATGGACGGCAGCCGGGCGACCATGGGCAAAACCGTCGAACGGCCTCTATGATGGAGGCCATGACGATTTCCGCCCCGATCCGCTCCCCCTGCCCTCCCGGTGTCTGCGACTGCGGGCGCGATCCGCTGCTGGAAAATCCTGGTGCAGATATACGCATCCTGTTGCTGACCCGGCAGGAGGAAAAACGCCTGCTGGATCGTCTGGAAAACCTGCAAAGCCTGGCCGATCTCGAACGCCTGCAAGGCCGGATGTTCGAGCAGTTAGGCATTCGCGTGGAAATCGCCCCCGGTGACAACGTGGTCAAAACCATGCTCGGGATCGATATCAGGATCGACGAACTGCCGGGCCTCTGCCGCAAGACAAAACAATCCATTCCGGCCGCCATCCGCCGTGGCCTGAAAAAACATCCGGAAGTCGCCTACCAATTGCTCAACGCCCACGACTTGCTGCGCGACACCTGATCATTTTTTCATGCCGACCCGCTTGCGCATCTCGGCCGTGATGCTCTGGCGGGTTTTCTTCATGTCCGCCCAGGGCTCATCGCCGACCTCCGCCAGTCGTTCGTGGACGTTATGCACGTTCCATTGATTGGCGCCTTTGATCTCCTTCACTTCATCGATAAACAGCGGCACCGACACCGGCAACCCTTCGCGGGTGCGCGCCGCGTAGGCGCAAATGGTGGTGGCACCGAGACCGTTGCGCAGGTAATCGATAAAGATCCGCCCCACCCGGTTCTTCGGCCCGGACACTGCTGAAAACCGTTCCGGCAACAGCTTGGCCATGTGGCTGACGATGGCATGGCTGAAATCCTTGACCTCGTCCCAGCCGTGCTTGCGGATCAACGGCACCACCAGATGAATGCCTTTGCCGCCGCTGGTCTTGAGGAATGCCCGCAAACCCAGTTCATCCAGCACGGTCAGGGTCAGGGCGGTGGCTTCGACCATGCTTTTCCAGGGCAGCGCGGGGTCCGGGTCGAGGTCGAGAACAAAGCGGTCGGGCTTCTCCAGGTCCACCGTGGTGGCGTTCCAGGTGTGCAGTTCGACGGTACTCATCTGCACCGCGCCGACCAGCGCTTCGGCATTGTTGATCAACATGACCGGTTGCCCGGTGACGTCCTTGTCCAGCGTGCGGATGCCCGGGATCGCAAGGTGTTCGGCGTTTTTCTGGAAGAACAGTTCGCCGGCAATGCCATCCGGCGCCCGCACCAGTGCCACCGGGCGATCCTTGAGTTGCGGCAGGATCCACTCGGCGACGCTGGCGTAATACTCGGCGAGTTGCATCTTGGTGGTGCCGCTGCTGGCGTCGATCACCCGGTCGGAGTGAGTGATGCGCACCTTGCCGCTGGCCAGGCCGGGTCCTGATTCAGACTGTTTCACCGTTTTGGCCCTCTCTTGAGTGATGTCCCGGGCCGGTTTGTCCTCACGCACGCCATGAAACACCGCATGGCGCACCGAACCGTCCCGAGTCATCTCGGCAAACGCGACTTCCGCCAACAGGCTCGGTTTCAGCCAGTGCACGCCTTGGGCCTCGAAGCCACTCGGCGGGTTGACCACGGCCGGTTTCTTCGCCCGTAAGGGCTTCAACTGCGCACGCAGGCTTTTCAACGTGGCCTCATTGAAACCGGTGCCGACCTTGCCGGCATAACGCAATTCACCGCTGTCGCGATCGTGCAGACCCAGCAACAACGCACCAAACGCACTGCGCGAACCCTTCGGATCGGTGTAGCCGACAATCACGAATTCCTGACGATGCTTGCACTTGAGCTTGATCCAGTCACTGCTGCGCCGTGACACGTAGGGCGAGCCGAGGCGCTTGCCGATCAGGCCTTCCATCTGCATCTGGCAGGCGCTGTTGAGCAACGCCTCCGGGGTTTCGTCGAACGCTTCGGAGAAGCGCAACAGCGGATCCTTGTGCGCCTTCAACACCGTAGCCAGCGCCGCGCGCCGCTCTTCGACCGGTACTTCGCGAAGATCGACGCCGTTGAGGTAAGGCAGGTCGAACAGGTAATAAATGATGTTCGCGCTGCGGTTGGCTTCGAACGCATTCTGCAGCGCCTGAAAATCCGGAACACCGGCCTCGTCGGCGACGACCATTTCACCGTCAAGCCAGGCCGATTCCAGCCCCAGCGCGGCGAGTGCCCGGGCCTGCTCCGGCAGTTTGTGCGTCCAGTCATGAGCGTTACGGGTGAACAACTGCACGTCGTCATGATCGATGCGCGCCATGATCCGGTAGCCGTCGAACTTGATTTCGTAACTCCAGTCTCCCGCCGGCGCACTGTCCACCAACGTGGCCAGTTGCGGTTTCAACTGCGCGGGAATCCGGGCCTTGTGTGCGCCAACAAGTTTTCCCGAGGCCGGCTTGCGCGCAGGCTTTTTGAGCGGTTTGACTTGTCTGGCGTCGAGCCTGGGTTTGTCGACCAAGGTACGCTCGCTGAGCACGCTGTCCGGCTCGGCGACCAGCACGTCGTAATCGCTTTGCGGCCGGGCGGCGCTGTCCTGATGCTTGATCAGAAACCATTGCTCCTGCTTGCCCGGCATGTGGGTGCGCACCAGATTCCACACCCCGCCAAGCTTCTCGCCTTGCAGCTCGAACTTGAGTTTGCCCTTGGCGTAGGCCTTCTGCGGGTCTTCCAGCGGGATCCACACGCCGCGATCCCAAACGATTACGTCCCCGGCGCCGTAATGGCCCTCGGGAATATTGCCTTCGAAGGTCGCGTAATCCAGCGGATGGTCTTCGACATGCACCGCCAGCCGCTTGACCGTGGGGTCCAGCGACGGGCCTTTGGGCACCGCCCAGCTTTTGAGCGCACCGTCGAGTTCCAGGCGAAAGTCATAATGCAGGTGCGACGCGTCGTGCTTCTGGATGCAGAACTGCAGCGCGTGATCGACATCAGCCTTCTTGCCCCGCCGCTTGACCGCCGCCGGTTCAGAGGTGGCCGAGAAGTCGCGCATGCGGTTGTAGTCGTCGAGGTTCCTGTTCATCGCGGCTCCGGCTGCAATCGGGTCCTGTTATGCAGAAGAGCGACGCTGGCGGAGAAAAATTCAATCGGCGTAAAAAAGCCCCGGACGGATGGAAACGTCCGGGGCTTGGGTGATGACGTGTTTCAGGCTGTGCCTTTGGCCTGCTGCTCCAGATGCACCTGCAACTGAGGGTCGATCTGCAATGCTGCCGCCAGTTCATCCAGGTAATTGCGCTCGGCGTCCTGCTGGTCGTCCACCAGCATCACGCTGGCGATGTACATTTCGGCGGCCACCGCCGGATCGTTGTTGGCGGCTTGCGCGACTTCGCTGGCATCCAGCGGTTTGGCGACTTCGGCGTCGAGCCATTGCTGCAGGTTCGGATCGTCGGTGTGGCGGCCGATTTCGCTGCTGATCAGGTGTTTTTCCGAATCGTCGATCCGGCCGTCTGCCTTGGCCGCCGCGATCAGGGCGCGCAGCACCGCGTGACTGTGTTCCTCGACTTGCGGACCGGCTAGCAGGTCAGCGGTCTGCGGCGTTTGTTGCGGCGCCGCGGACGCCTGACTGCGCTGCCAGGCCTGATAGGCCTGGAACGCCATCATGCCCAGCGAGGCCAGTGCTGCGTAGTTGGTGCCGCCGGAGCGACTCTGCGTACCGCCGCCAAGCGCCCCGCCGCCCAATCCTCCGCCACCGCCAAGCAATCCACCGAGCAGCCCGCCCAGGCCGCCCAATCCACCGGCAGGCGAACCGCCGCCGCTGTTACCGCCGCCGCCCAGCAGGCCACCCAGCAAACCGCCGAGCCCGCCCAGGCCATCGCCGGCCGAAGCGCCACTTTGTTGTCCCGCCGAGGCCTGGCCTCGCAGTAGTTGTTCGAGCAGATCACTGGTGTTCATGACATCGTCCTCAGGCAAAGGCGTAACAGCGTCAGGCAACGATAGACCTCCGCACGCGTTGCGCCAGCACCGTTTGGCTGACGCTGCTGCGGGGAAGCGATTTCGGCGTCGAAAAATTTTCCCGGCCAGCTAAGATTCATGAAGGGTGAACCTTATCCCGGCCCGACCGGTCGATAGCTGCAAACCCGACCCGGTTGGCCGCCACCCTTGTCAATCAAGCGTGATACCCGGCTCGCTTCACTTTCTGGAGAACGCCCCTGTGATATCGACCGTCCACATCGCCAGGCTCAAGGCCTGGGGCGCCCATGGTTTCACCGCGACTGGCGTGGTCACTGCCTTTCTGGCCACCCTCGCCCTGCTGGAAAACCAGCCGACCCACTGCCTGATGTGGCTGGGTGTGGCGCTGATCGTCGACGGCCTCGACGGCGCGCTGGCGCGCAAGGTCAATGTGCAGTCGGTGCTGCCGAGTTTCGACGGATCGATCCTCGATCTGGTGATCGATTACCTGACTTATGTGTTCATTCCGGCGCTGTTCATCTATCGCTACATTCCGCTGCCCGACTACACGCTGCTGCTGACGGTGTCGCTGATTCTGGTGTCGTCGCTGTTCTGCTTCTGCAACGTCAACATGAAGAGCAAGGACAACTATTTCGTCGGCTTCCCCGCCGCGTGGAACGTGGTTGCGCTGTGCTTGTACATCATCGGCCCGGGGCCGTGGATTACCTTCCTGACCGTGATCGGCCTGGCGTTGCTGACCATCACCCGGATGAAATTCCTGCACCCGTTCCGCGTACGCCGCTTCATGCCGATCAATATCGCGGTGACGGCGATCTGGTTGCTGTGCAGTCTGTCGCTGGTGATCAACCACCCGGTGATCAATCCACTGGTGATGGGCCTGTGGTTGCTGGCGTCGGCGTACTTTCTCGGCATCTGCATCTGGCGCACGGCGCTGGAGTGGTTTGATGCTTCGCACCTGAAATAGAAATCCCGTGGGAGCGAGCAGGCTCGCTCCCACACGGGTTTGCGCTCAGCGTTTGGTAATCACCACCTCCAGATACTCACTGGGCACCACCATCGACTCCGGTCCTGCCCGGTTCAGCCCGTCGATCAATTGCGTCAGATCTCCTTCCAGCGCCTGCCCGCTCTCCGGCGGCAACGCCGCGAACGCCTTGTGCACCGGTCCGTACCAGTGGCGGAAGATGTCGATGAAATGCGCCGCCGAGCGATAGCGGAAGTTGAAGTGACGACGAGTCACCTGCACCTGGAACTGGCGATCATCGAACTGCGAATGCAACCAGGCTTCCGCGCCCCAGTTCGACGGGGGCTGGGCACCGGGTGGCGGTGGCAAATGGCGGCCGAGGGTCTTGAACATCTGGCCGACGAAGCCTTCCGGCGTCCAGTTGGCCAGACCGATCCGCCCGCCACGGCGACAGACGCGCGCCAACTCCTTCGCAGCCTTGGTCTGATCCGGTGCGAACATCACACCGAAAGTCGACAGCACCGCATCGAAACTGGAATCGGCGAACGGCAGCGCTTCGGCGTCGGCCACCTGAAAGGTCACGTCCAGGTGTTCGGCCCGCGCCCGATCCTGGCCGCGTTCCAGCAGCGCCGCGACATAGTCGGTGGACGTCACCAGACAACCACGACGTGCCGCCGCCAGCGTGGCATTGCCATTGCCGGCGGCGACGTCCAGCACTTCCTCATCGCAGCGCAAATCGCAGGCTTCGGCGAGGGTTTCGCCGACGATCTGCAGGGTGGTGCCGATCACGGCGTAGTCGCCGCTGGCCCAGGCGACTTTCTGGCGTTCCTTCAGGGCAGTGAGATCAACGGGGGTACTCATGAACAGGTGCTCCACGACAGGTTGGATCAGGCGTCACTCGGCGGTCGTCGGGTCGATGATGGTCGTCACCCGGGACACGCTGTTGGCCGGGAATCCCCCTTGCCGGGCGTGTTCGCGCACCAGCTCTTCGTTGGGTGCGATGTACACGCAGTAAATCTTGTCGGCAGTGACGTAACTCTGCAGCCACTGCACCTCCGGCCCGAGTTCACGCAGCACGTTGCAGGACGTTTGCGACACTGCTTTGAGTTCTTGCTCCGACAGCTTTCCGGCCCCTGGAATCTCGCGTTCAATCACGAATTTCGGCATGGCAACCTCGCTTTTCTTATGTGTGACAGGGTTCACATCACCCTGCTCCACCACTATCGCGCCGAGGCCGCCCGGCGTCCCCTCCAATCGTCTAAAGAGCCCGTAAACCGGGCTTTCGCCGATGAATGGCGGGATTTTGTAAAGGCCCCGAAACACTGTCGGGGGTTGCCAATGCGCGAGCGGATCGGCTCTCATGCGCTCCCGACCCGAGAACGGAATCCGACCATGTCCTTGCGCCTCGAATGGCTCGCCGACCACATGCAGCACAGCGACACTTACGCCGAGTGGATCCACCGCCAGTTTCACTACGAATATGCCCATCAACCATTGGCCGAATGGCAGCGGGAATTTGCCGAAGGGCAAACCAATGGTGATTGGCGCTGCCTGATCGCACTGGACGGCGAGCGCTTGCTGGGTGGCGCGGCACTGGCTCGTGCAGATCTTGCGCAACGACCGGATCTGGAGCCTTGGCTGGCCTGCGTGCTGGTCAGCCCCGAATCTCGCGGTCAGGGGCTGGCAGAAAAGTTGATCGAAGGGATTGCCGAGCAAGCAAAGAAACAAGGCCTTCCGCGTTTCTACCTGCATACGCAAAACAAACAGGACTACTACGCAAAACGCGGCTGGAGAGTGCTGGAGCGTTTTCAGGCCTGGGACAACGAACAATGGCTCATGGTGCGCGACCTGTGAGCCATTGATGTTCGCGGTTCAGGCTGCAGGCGCCTTGGCCTCTTTCAGCAGCTGTTGAATCATCTGCTCCTGCGCCTCATAACGCCCCTCGCCAAAGTGGGTGTAACGCACCTGGCCCTTGGCGTCGATCAGGTAGTGCGCCGGCCAGTACTGATTGTCGAAGTTGCGCCAGATCGCGTAGTTGTTGTCGATGGCCACCGGGTAGGTGATGCCGAGTTTCCGTACCTGATCCTTGACGTTGTCGATGATCCGCTCGTAACCGTATTCCGGGGTGTGCACGCCAATCACCACGAGGCCGTCCTTGCCGTACTTTTTCTCCCAGTCCTTCACGTATGGCAGCGTGTGCTGGCAGTTGATGCAGTCGTAGGTCCAGAAGTCCACCAGCACCACTTTGCCACGCAGGGATTCGGCGCTCAGTTCCGGTGAGTTCAGCCATTGCACTGCGCCGGTCAGAGACGGCATCGCGCCTTTGCCCTGCTCATCGGAAGTCGAATCCGCCCGCACTTTGCTGATGAAGTAGTCGACTACTTTCGGCGCGTTTTCCAATACGTTTTTCTCGACGCTGGCGACGCCTTCGGACGAGGTGCCGGCCAGCAGGGTTTTATCAGCGCCAGTGGAGATCACCGCGGCCGCCGCCAACACCGCAACGCCCGCCCCGCGCCGGAACCAGCCGGTGAACGGGATCGACGGTTTCAACCGGTTGACCAGGCCGCGACCGGCGAAAATCAGCGTCCCCAGCGACAACGCACTGCCCGCACCGTAGGCCAGCAGCAACAGGCTGGTCTGGGCGTTGGCACCTTGCAGCATGGCGCCGGTGAGGATCACGCCGAGGATCGGGCCGGCACACGGCGCCCACAGCAACCCCGTGGCAACGCCGATCATGATCGAGCCCATGGGGCCGGCCTTCTGCCGGGTGTCCGGATCGAGACGATTGCCGAGCAATACAAACGGCCGCGCCAGCCAGTCACCAATGCGCGCGGAAATCAGCGACAAAGCGAACAGCACCATCACCACCAGGGCGATGTGCCGACCGGTGTTGTTGGCCTGAATCACCCACTCGCTGCTGACCACCGCCAGGCTCGAAATCGCCGCGAAGGTCAGGGCCATGCCGCCGAGGGTCAGCAGGATCGAAGAACGGCTGCGGTCGACGCCCGCAAACAGGAACGGCACCACCGGCAGGATGCAGGGGCTGAGGACAGTCAACAGACCGCCCAGGAAAGCGATAAGGAACATGAGGTTCACCTCTTGAAGGATGGGCGGTCTGCCGATAAAACAGGTGTCTGCCAATGACCGACAGACACGCTCGGGGGCTTAAGCGGCCTGGCTGTCCAGCCATTGGCTCTGCGGGGTTCGGCTAGCGCCGTTTTCGGCCACCGTCTGGCCTTGCGGGGTATGACTGGAGCCGTCCGCTGCAACCATCTGTCCTTGCGGCGTGTGGCTGGCGCCGTCGGCGGCGATCAAGGCATCGCTGCCCTGCTTGGCCACCGGGCTCAGTTGAAAGCAGGTGCTGCCGGCGCAGCTATTCTGTTCGACGGCGCTGTTGGCATGCGCCGCGACACCAGCAAACGAGAAGGCAATGGCGGTCAAGAAACGCGATACGTTGTTCATGGCGGTCTTCCTTTAATTGGGGGCGGATCAGTTCTGGTTGTCGCAGCCGTCGGCGAATTTGCTGTAGTCGAGAACGCGGGTCTGACCGGCCGAATCGAGGTAAGTCATGCGGGCGTCGACGATGCCGCAGGTCATCGATTTGTCCTCTTTCATCGAGATCACTTTCTGGATGTCCAGATGCGTGCCGTAGGTGTAGGTTTGCGGAGCGGCAACCGCTTCGGCGCGGGCCGACAGGGTGCAGATGTTCAGGGCAGCAAACAGGCAGGCGGCGATTACGGATTTGTTGTTCATGGCGATTTCCTCAAGGCTTCAATGGGTAGGTCGTTGATTGAGCCGAGGCGCTGTGGTGTGCCTCGATGGAGCTCATTTAAGGCTCGCGAGGTATCCCGTCTGTGTCGGGAAACGGCAGGTATAAATCGCTACGTATCTCGCCCGCCGGGGGATACACAGCGATACAAAACCCTGAAAAAATCGTGTTTTTGCGTCCCCGTGTATCCGTCGTTGCGCCGGATACACTGCAATACAAAGGCAGGCAGGCGAGCCCGCGCGGGCTCTATAGACTGCGAGACATCCCCCCCTTGATAGAGGTTTGGCTCCATGGATCATGTCGATCACATTCTCATCGTCGACGACGACCGCGAGATTCGCGAACTGGTTGGCAACTACCTGAAGAAGAATGGCCTGCGCACCACCGTGGTCGCCGATGGCCGGCAGATGCGCAGTTTCCTGGAAGCCAACACCGTCGACCTGATCGTGCTCGACATCATGATGCCGGGCGATGACGGCCTGCTGCTGTGCCGCGAATTGCGCGCCGGCAAACACAAGGCCACGCCGGTCCTGATGCTCACCGCCCGCAATGACGAAACCGACCGCATCATCGGCCTGGAAATGGGCGCCGACGACTACCTGACCAAGCCTTTCGCCGCCCGTGAACTGCTGGCACGGATCAACGCGGTGCTGCGCCGCACACGGATGCTGCCGCCCAATCTGGTGGTCACCGAAAGCGGTCGTTTGCTGGCGTTCGGTCGCTGGCAGCTCGACACCTCGGCCCGGCATCTGCTGGACACCGACGGCACCATGGTCGCCCTGAGCGGTGCGGAATATCGCTTGCTGCGGGTGTTCCTCGATCATCCGCAACGGGTGTTGAGCCGCGATCAGTTGCTCAACCTGACCCAGGGCCGCGACGCCGATCTGTTCGACCGTTCCATCGATCTGCTGGTCAGCCGTTTGCGCCAGCGCCTGCTGGACGACGCCCGCGAACCGGCCTACATCAAGACCGTGCGCAGTGAAGGTTATGTGTTCTCGCTACCGGTCGAAATCCTCGGAGCCCCCGCATGACGTTTGCCCTGCACTGGCCGCGTACCCTGGCCTCACGGTTGTCGCTGATTTTCCTGATCGGTTTGCTGTTGGCGCAGGCGCTGTCGTTCGGTGCGCAGTATTACGAGCGCTATGAAAGCGCGAAGAACACCATGCTCGGCAACCTGGAAACCGACGTCTCGACCTCGATCGCGATCCTCGACCGCTTGCCCGCCGACGAACGCCCGATGTGGCTCGAACGCCTGGCCCGGAACAACTACGGTTACCTGCTGAGCGAAGGCGAACCGGGCACGCCGATCGGCCCGGGCGACGTGCCGATTGCCGTCACCTCGATCACCGATGCCATCGGCGAAGCCTACCCGCTGACCTTCACCGACATTCCGGGACCGAAAAAGCACTTTCAAGGCCATTTGCGCCTGAGCGACGGCAGCCCGGTGACCATCGATGTGCGACCTTCGATGGTGCCGCTGTCGCCGTGGTTACCCGTGGTGCTGCTCGGACAACTGGCGCTGATGATCGCCTGCACCTGGCTGGCGGTGCGCATTGCCATCCGCCCGCTCACCCGCCTGGCCAATGCGGTGGAAACCCTCGACCCCAACGCCCATCCGATCAATCTGGACGAAAAAGGCCCGAACGAAGTGGCCTACGCCGCCCGTGCGTTCAACACCATGCAGGCGCGGATCGCCGCGTACCTGAAGGAACGCATGCAATTGCTGGCGGCGATTTCCCACGACCTGCAAACCCCGATCACCCGTATGAAACTGCGCGCGGAGTTCATGGACGATTCGGCGGAAAAGGACAAACTGTGGAACGACCTTGGCGAGATGGAGCATCTGGTGCGTGAAGGCGTGGCCTATGCGCGCAGCATCCACGGTTCGACCGAAGAAAGTCGGCGCACCAATCTGGATTCATTCCTCGACAGCCTGGTGTTCGACTATCAGGACATGGGCAAAGAAGTGCAATTGAGCGGCAAGAGCGATGCCGTCATCGACACCCGTCCCCACGCCTTGCGCCGGGTGCTGGTCAACCTGACCGACAACGCGCTGAAGTTCGCCGGCGCTGCCGAACTGCACGTCGAGCGCAAACACACCGAACTGTCGATCAAAGTCATGGATCGCGGGCCGGGCATCGCCGAAGACGAACTGGCCCAGGTGATGGAGCCGTTCTACCGCGTGGAAAACTCACGCAACCGCAGCACGGGTGGCACCGGCCTGGGTCTGGCGATTGCCCAGCAACTGGCGATGGCGCTGGGTGGTTCGCTGAATCTGAGCAACCGTGACGGTGGCGGGTTGTGTGCAGAGCTGAAGTTGCCGCTTCATTCGTGATGGCTGTTTAAGCGACGCTGGCCTGCGGGTGTCCGGGATGACATCGCGCGAAGTCGACGGCTACATTCTTCTCGGAAATGGCCGACTGTTATTGCCCGGTGTCGAACTCTATCGTTTGGTCTCCACCGCCGCGATGAGCACCGTTGGTCGCGACTGTAAGTTCTGACAGTCGCGATCGCCAACTGATTGATGTGCGATGGTCCCTCGTACAACCGTACCGTGGAGCACGCATGAATCTGCTCGAGTCCGTAACCCGAACCTGTCAGCGATTGGCTCCAGGTGGCTGGCATTCGCTGTTGCTGGCGCACGGCCTGGATATTCTGGCGCCTTCACTGAAGGCAGAATTGCTCAAACCACTGATCATCGACCGGACGCTCACCGGTTTCGAGGACTTTTGCCCTGATGGCAACCGCGCCATCGAGCCTGCCCTGCCCGCACAAAGCCTGCTCTACCACGCGCTCGCTTCACCGCAAGTCACGGCTGACGAGACCGGGCAGCCTCTAGGGATTTTCCCTACCCATGCCGAAATCGAGGCGGTTCTGAACTACGTGTTCGACATCCAGCCACCCACGCTCAACGACCTGCTGCAACAGGCTCAAGGTGCACCACTGTCGGTGGCGGTGTTCGCCAGAGAGTACCGCTGCGCCGTCGACACGGTCCACGGCCAGCATGCCGATCTGTGTTTCTCCCGCACCGGGATCGCCCGAACAGGCACCGCAGGCGCCCGCTATGACGAACGACTGCGGTGTTTCCTGCCCTTCGTCGACGATGATGCCCACGGGATTCGGGTGATGCCGGTGCATTACAGCGCCTACCTTGCGGTGCAACTGAAGGGCGATGACCAACGCTTCGGGCCTATGGACTTTCAGTCAGGGCTGGATGACGGGCTGGATTTCCAAGTGCCCTTGCACAAGCTCTTCAGTGGAGCGGAGTGCCTGCATGGGCTGGATCTGACCCTGACGCTGGATAACTACCAGATCAACGAAAAGATCCGTCATGTCCACTTGCGCCACAGCGGCACCGGCTGGCAAGAGCCAGAGATATCCGAGCATCCATTCATCATCACCAAGGACCTTGCAGGTTGGGCAACGCAGCCTGACCTGGGACCGGGAATTCTTTCTCCTGAGCCCAAGCCGCATCTGGTCGAGCTGGCTCATTACAAGGGACAACCACTGTCTTTCATGATGCCGGCCAACACCGGCGGCATGGTCCATGGCCGGCACAAGGTGAGAGACGATGGCCAGATCGAGGACCTGAATGATCGCGAGGGTGTTGCCAATCTTGTCAGGCAAGGTGGCTATCGTGCACTGCACTATCAGGATGGCACCGCTGATGGTTTTGTCCGGGCAATCTGCCCACCCCTGACAGACAACCTGCCTTCGAAGGCTGCCTATTCGGTCATCGGCGCCACGGATTACTTTCCGTTTTGCCATCAGCGCCGGCTCCTGCACTGGGTGAAAGAGGAACCTGCCTTCTCCAGCCCCGACATCTGGCATGCGAGGCTGGAAGCCTTATCGAATGTGCGCTATTGCGCGAACCTGAGTTTGAAAGATCAGCCCTTCACGCCTGAGGATCGCGGGATCACGGCCATTGTGGCGCTGCCGCGCAAGCCGAAACCGCGTCCGGCCCCCGGAACCTGGCACCCCTCGCCCCCTCGCCCGTCTTCATTGCCGGACGCTGCCGCCGGGGTCTTCGGCCCAGGCTGGGAGGTGGGCTGGGTTCGCTTGCCAGGTCCGAACGGAACCTGGATCAATGCGCTGGCCGGTTATCAGATGGCCAGCCCCTTTTGTGAAGACAAACGCATCTGTGCCGCGCTCGGTTCCTACTGGCCAGGCGTTGCACCGGACTCCACCCGCACCTTCGAGCCACGCGACAGCCTGCACACCATCATCCCGCTGACCGATGCGGAAACCGGTCAGGGTGATGTGGCCTGGGACAATCATCCTGCCCCGCAGGTGATACTCGACCAAGGCAAGACCTTCGTCCGTTACCACGCCTACGAATACAGCGACTACACGGGCACGGCCCTTGCCAACGGGTTTTCGCTGAGTCTGACCGGCCAGATCACCCAACAGGCGTATCAGGACCGCGTACTCTCGATGTACCGCGTTTACACGGTGCTTGGACCCGGCGACAACCCTGCCCAGCGCAACTATTGGCCATTGCTGTCTTTTTTCCTGGTGCAACGTCCCGATGCAGAACTCGACATCGCTCAGCAACAATCCGGTGTGACGTTGAACGGATGGGTGCATCGCTACCAGATGTACAGGCGCGGCAAAGTGATCCAGCCGGCCGCCAATTTCAAGTGGCAGGATGTTGAAGTCGAGGAACAAGTGAGCCTCCTGGTCAGCGCCAAAGTCATGCTGATCAAGTACGGCAACGCTGCCTGGCAGCTCGCACTTGAATCGGTTTGACGTGCTGGTGATCGGCGCCGGCCCCGCAGGCTGCGCGGCGGCGATCGGCTGTGCGCAGCGCGGCTTGCGGGTTGCGCTGATCGAGCAGCAACAATTTCCCAGATTCCGCCCCGGAGAAAGTCTGCACCCCGGCATCGAACCGTTGCTGGAACAGCTTGGCGTGGCTGAACAACTGTGTAACCACCATGCCTTGCGTTTCGAGGGACACTGGGTCCAGTGGAATGGTCCGCTGCAGTTCATCGGATTTGGTGGCGATGACTACGGCCCCTGGCGCGGCTTTCAGATCTCCAGGGCCAAACTGGATGCGGCGCTGCTGCAACAGGCTGCTGTTCTCGGTGTCACGGTGTACCAGCCGTGCCGCGCGCAACAGGTACTCCTGCGGGACGATCGCGTGATCGGCTTGAACACCGACGCCGGCCTGCTGTTTGCTCCCTACCTGATCGATGGCAGTGGTGGACCGGGATGGTTGAGTCGAAAACGACAGATCGCAGTTCGACACTACTCGCCGCCGTTGGTGGCCTGTTTCGGATATCACGAGGGCAGTCTGCCCCCCGATGAAAAGGCACCTCGATTGTCAGCCGATCCTGATGGCTGGACCTGGCTCGCGCAGGTTGAGCAGCAGCGGCTGCACTGGGCGCGCCTGACTTTCGAAAAGCAAAAGTACTCTCCAGAGATGATTCCCGAGCGTCTGCGAACACTGCCACTATCGGCTCCGATTCGCGGCGCCGACGTCACTTGGCGCCTCTGCACGGCGCCCGCCGGGCCAGGTTATTTCATGGTTGGCGATGCCGCCAGCCTGCTCGACCCTGCCTCGTCACATGGCGTACTCAAAGCGTTGATGACGGGCATGCAGGCGGCAAAAACCGTGTACGACTGTCTCCGGCAACCGGCATGGCAAGGTGCCGCGCGCCAGCAATACAGCCAATGGGTGAACGAGTGGTTCGAGCGAGACTCGGCACAACTGCGCAATTTCTACAGCCTGCATCCCCATCCACCCGAATGGCTGTTACGCGATAGCTGAACCGACTACACCACGCCCAGCACACCGTCTGCATGCATCTGCCGCAACAACGCCAACCCGCTGTCCATGAACGACGCAGTTCCCGGCAACCCTGCCTCCATCGCCAGCCCTTCCAGTTGCTCACGACCGTTCAACGCAGGGAACTCGCCAATGCGCTGCAACAACCGCCAGGCCAACGGGCTCAGCTCGGAAAACTTCACACCGAAATCCACCGCACGCCGCACCAGCAACAAGGTTGGCTGGGCCGGTGGTGTAGACGGTTGATGATCCGGACTGAGGACTTGCACCGGCCACGTATACGCCAATGGCCAGGCCAGCGCCGAAACCTGCAATGGCCGCTCCACCAGCAACGCGGGATCACTTGCCGAAAATGGCTCGGCGTCGGACTGCTGCAACACCATTTCCACCCACTCGTAATGCGCCAGTTCCACCAGAAACGTCGGCCACTCGCCCGCGCTCAACACGGCGGGCTCCGACGCGAGGTAACCGACAAACTCCTCGGCGATCTCACCGAATTTTGGCGTCTGCGCGCGGTAGTCCCGCAGAAAGCCGCGAATCAGGGTGCGCCAGCGCTGATCGCCGATGATCCGGATCAGCACGGGAAAGGTCCCACCCAACAGTTGCGAGACATTGTTGAACACCAGGTCGCGATAAACGTTGACTCGCGCCGCGTTCATGGCGGCCGGGGGCGTCTCGTTCTCGGGATCGCGCAGGTAGCGCGTCAGGGCCCGTTGTTGCTGCTCAAGGTTATCCACGTTGGCCTCCCTGATTCTGCAAGCGGCGAATGGTCTGCAACTCCGCCACCAACTCGGAGAAGGCCGGGAAGTTGAAGTCGCGTTCGAGCAGGGTCGGCTGGGCGCCAAAGCGTGCATAGGCGTCCGCCAGCAGCGACCAGACCACAGGTTTCACCGACGCGCCGTGGGTGTCGATCTTCAGCGTGTCGGACTCGTCGAAATGCCCGGCCACGTGCATCCCGACCACCCGGCCCGGTTCGATCCCGGCCAGAAACGTCTTCGGGTCGAAGCCGTGGTTGATCGAGTTGACGTAGACGTTGTTCACATCGAGCAGCAAGTCGCAATCGGCCTCGCGCAGCACAGCGTTGGTGAAGGTGACCTCGTCCATGTCCTGCCGGGGCGCGGCGTAATAGGAAACGTTTTCCACTGCCAGACGCCGGCCGAGGATGTCCTGGGCCTGACGAATCCGCGCAGCCACGTGGCGCACGGCTTCTTCGGTAAACGGCAATGGCAGCAGATCATAGAGATGGCCGTCGTCGCTGCAATAGCTCAAGTGTTCGCTGTACAGCGGCACGTTGTAATGATCGAGAAACACCCGGACTTCCCGGAGAAATTCGACATCCAGCGGCGCCGACCCGCCGAGCGACAACGACAAGCCGTGGCAGGACAACGGATAACGCTCGGCCAGTTCACGCAGCGCGGCACCGTGGGCACCACCGACGCCGATCCAGTTTTCCGGGGCGACTTCGAGAAAGTCGAAATCGCCGGTGCGGGCGGCTTGAAGATCCTTCATCAAGCCGCGACGCAGGCCGAGCCCGACGCTGGCCTGCAAGGTGGGTTGGGGAATCTGCATGGGCAAGATCTCTGCTGAGGAGCCGCCGGGCGTGGCGACTGACAGACTCAGTTAAACCGGCGGGTGTATCGCGGCTGTGTGGGCGATGCGCGAGAAATGGCGGGGTTTGTATCGGCGACGAGCCTGTACACAATGGGATACAGAGTCGCTGCCCTCTTCCTGAACGACGAGTTACGAATTCATTGACGTATCTGCCAGTTTTCGTTAGTTTTGCCCCCATCGAAGCGACTGACCAGATGAGATTGAGCGCTTCCCGGCAGCGAGAGCTGTAACCGCGCAAGGCGGTTCGTAAGTGGTGTCTGGATCTGCTTTACCGAATCGAAAAAGGCGCCTCTGGCGCCTTTTTTCGTTTTTGGTGTCAGCGTTTGGTGGAGGTCGGTTGACGAAGGTAGACCTTACCGCACAGCAGCATAAATCCCATTTTCCCGAACAGCCTGGGCGGCTTTTCAGTCTGGTGGTAAGCGCTTTCCACGACCAGATTGAGATCTTGCAGCTTCTCTTCGGCAGCGCGACGCAACTCAAAAAAGACATGGTAGGGCCCGCTCGGATCCTCAATCATGATGGAGTACGCCCAGTTTCGCATCGCCGCCGTTTCACTAACTTTCGCCTGGGGATGATTCAATCCCTTGATCACTGGTGGCAGTGACAGTGAAAGGCGGTAGCGGGTCATGCAAAAGCTACGCTGCCGCTGGGCATGGTCGAGCAGGATGGGCTCCCCGGCCGGATGTAAGGCTTGATCGTACCCCGTGCTGAAACAATGATTCGAAAAAGTGACATGCACGCGCAAATCACGCCTCGCCAATTGACTCTGAATCGTGAATGTAAAGGGTTCTAGATGAGAAAGGTTGTACGTCAATCCGCCTATGCACAGCGGTGGAAAGTAGGCGGTCAATTCGCTCTCCGTTGCATCCAATGCATCACTTTATTTCTGTGCTTCGGCTCCCGAGCACCATCGGTGAGTAACCCGGCAAGACGACAGAGTTCATGGCTTTTAGCGGGGATGATTTCTCGGCGGACTCGATCAATCTGTGCGAGGAAGTGGCTTCGGACTTCACAGATAAACAAAGACTTCAGCACTCAAAAGTCCTTGCCTCGACCGAGTCGATTCAGAATATGGGATAGAGCCACGTCGAAGTTGTAGGCAAAATCTGCGTGTTGCGTAAGGAAGTGCGCCTATCGTGCTTTCGCCGGTCCCAACACCGGCTAGACTGAATCAGTACCCAGTCGAGGGGGACGCAGGACAGCAGTGTCGCCCTGCCCGTTTCCACGACCACCGCCCGGTGGTGAATGCCTCGACCCCCAACACCACCGGACTGTGATCCTTAACAGGAGCACATGACATGGACGAGGCCAGACTCAACGAGTTCATGGGCAAACTGGTCAACGACATGGGCGGCGCGGCGATGCTGGCCAATGTCATCGTCGGCGAAGAACTTGGCTTGTACAAAGCCATGGCCGACAGCCAACCGATCTCCCCGGAAACCCTCGCCGAAAAAACCGCCTGCAACTCCCGGCTCGTCCGCGAATGGCTGAGCGCCCACGCGGCGTCGGGCTACATGGAACACCTGGACGGCAAATTCCGCCTGCCGGAAGAACAGGCGATGGCCCTGGCCAAGGAAGATTCGCCGGTCTACGTGGCCGGCGGGCTCGGCGTAGTGGCGTCGTTTTTCCACGACAAGGACAAACTGGTCAAAGCCATGCGCGGCAATGGCGCCCTGCCCTGGGGTGATCACCATCCGTGCATGTTCACCGGCACTGAACGGTTCTTCCGCCCCGGCTACAAAGGACATTTGATTGCCGAATGGCTGCCGGCGCTGGAGGGCGTTGTGGCCAAACTCGAAGAAGGCGCCAAGGTCGCCGATGTCGGCTGTGGTCATGGCGCTTCCACGGTGATCATGGCCCAGGCCTATCCCAACTCGCGTTTCGTCGGATTCGACTACCACGCACCTTCGGTCACCGTTGCCACCCAGCGTGCTGAAGAAGGCGGCGTCAGCAGCCGCGCGAAGTTTTTCCAGGGCACGGCGAAAAGCTTTCCCGGCGACGACTACGACCTGATCTGCTACTTCGACTGCCTGCACGACATGGGCGACCCGGTCGGCGCGGCGCGACATGCCTACGATTGCCTGAAGGACGACGGCACCGTGTTGCTGGTTGAGCCCTTTGCCAACGATACGCTGGACGACAACATCAACCCGGTCGGGCGGCTGTTCTACGCGGCATCGACGTTCATCTGCACGCCGAACTCGCTGTCCCAGGAAGTGGGCCTGGGGCTTGGCGCTCAGGCCGGCGAGATGCGCTTGCGCAAAGTGTTCAGCGAAGCCGGGTTCAAGCAGTTCCGACGGGCGACGCAGACGCCGTTCAACCTGATTCTGGAGGCACGCAAGTAAACGTTGTTACCGGGCGCCTCCAAAAGAGGCGCCCGGCAGTGCTAACCTGCAAGGCACTCACAGCCTGCGGAGCGCTGACCATGCTCGACCGCCCCCTCCACGAACATCTCGATTATCTGCAACGGACCATGGCCGACGGCGATTTCGTGGTGCTGACCGGCGCCGGCATCAGCACACCATCGGGCATCCCGGACTACCGCGACACCAACGGCGTGCGCCGTGGCCGGCAGCCGATGATGTACCAGGAATTTCTGTCGGCGCCCGAGTCACGCCGGCGCTACTGGGCCCGGGCGATGCTCGGTTGGCCACGCGTACGTCAGGCGCAACCGAATGCAGCTCACGAGGCACTGGCCAGCCTGCAAAGCCAGGGCCGGATCGGCGGATTGATCACCCAGAATGTCGACACCTTACACGATCAGGCCGGCAGTCACGGTGTCATCGAACTGCATGGCAGCCTGCATCGGGTGCTGTGCCTGGATTGCGGCCGGCGCAGCGAGCGGGATTCGATTCAGCAATTGATGGAAACGCAGAACCCTTATCTGGCGGGTGTCGATGCCGTGCAGGCGCCGGACGGTGACACCCTGCTCGACCCGGCTTTTGAAGCACGATTTCAGGTGCCGCATTGTCCGCACTGCGAAGGCGAGCGGATGAAACCGGACGTGGTGTTTTTTGGCGAGAACGTGGCGCAAACGACGGCGGCCCGGGCCATGGCGCTGGCAGAAAATGCGGCCGGGATGCTGGTGGTCGGCTCGTCGTTGATGGCGTATTCGGCGTTTCGCCTGTGCCGGGTGATTGCGGATCGGGGCAAGCCGCTGATTGCGATCAATCTGGGCAAGACGCGGGCGGATGAGTTGCTGGATTTGAAGATTGAAGCGTCCTGCGAACAGCTATTGCCACTTCTGACACAACGCCTGACTTCGTGACCTCCGAAGGTCAGTGTTCAGCCTTGAGAATGTCAAAAAGCGCCTGCGCCGCCGCCGACAATTCATTCCCGGAATCAGTCAACACGCCAATCGCCCGCTCCACCACCGGTTCATGCAACGTGAGACACCGCGCGCCCAGCTCACGCATCTGCTCAGCGCACAACGCTGGCACCGCGCTGACGCCCAGCCCACTGGCGACCATTCGCCCGACCGTCGCCAGTTGATGGCTTTCAAACTCCACCGGCAGTTTCATGCCCCGGGCCTGCAAGTGCTCCTCAAGCATTACCCGCACCGTGGACGGTCGTTGCAGGGTAATGAACGGCTCCTGCAGCAAGGTCTGCCAGTCGATGTCGGTGCGCTGGGCCAGCGGCGAATCCTGTGGCACCACCGCGACGAAGCGATCCCTGTAAAGCGGCGTGAAGGTCAGCGACGTGTTCTGCATCGGCTCGAACGCCACGCCGAGTTCGACCTGACGATCGCGGACCATTTCCAGCACTTGCTCGTTGATCACGTCGTTGACCGTCACGTTGACGTTCGGATAGCGCGCACGGAAGGTCTTGAGGATCGGCGGCAGCAGGTTGCCGGCAAACGACGGCATCGCCGCCAGCGTCACTCGCCCCCGTTGCAGGCTGAAGCGCTGGCGCATTTCGTCTTCGGCGTTGTCCCAGTCGGCGATCAGGCGCCGGGCCAGCGGCAGCAGCGATTCCCCTTCAGGGGTCAGCGCCACGTTGCGCGTATTGCGGCTGAACAGACGCCCGCCCAGCCCCTCCTCCAGCGCCTTGATGGTCAGGCTCAGCGCCGATTGCGACAGGTGCAAACGCTCACAGGCCACGGCAAAGCTCAGGCTCTGGGCCACGGCGAGAAAGGCGCGCATCTGCTTGATGGTCATGGTCGTGTCGCTCCAACGGCTAAGCTGTACATCCGCCCGCCGACGACGGCGAGCATTTCTTGATCGCTCCCACGCTCCTGCGTGGGAACAGAGAACCAAGTCCATTGTTGAGCTTTATCAATCAATCAACCTTAAAAATCAACTTAACAAATATATCCCCCGGCGAGACACTCCAACCATTCGGCTAGCCAGCCGCCCGACAAACAATAAAAGAGGTGCATATGGCAGGTTTCGACAAGCGCGTGTATTCCTACGAGGAAGCCATGGCAGGCCTTGAAGACGGCATGACCGTGATCGCCGGCGGCTTCGGCCTGTGCGGCATTCCGGAAAACCTGATCGCCGAGATCAAGCGCAAAGGCACCCGCGACCTCACCGTCGTCTCCAACAACTGCGGCGTTGATGGTTTCGGCCTCGGCGTGCTGCTGACCGATCGCCAGATCAGAAAAGTGGTCGCCTCCTACGTGGGCGAAAACAAACTGTTCGAAGAGCAACTGCTCAAAGGCGACATCGAAGTCGTCCTGACCCCGCAAGGCACCCTCGCCGAAAAAATGCGCGCAGGCGGTGCCGGCATCCCTGCGTTTTTCACCGCCACCGGCGTCGGCACCCCGGTCGCCGAAGGCAAGGAAGTGCGTGAATTCCACGGTCGCAAGTACCTGATGGAAGAGTCCATCACCGGCGACTTCGCCATCGTCAAAGGCTGGAAAGCCGACCACTTCGGCAACGTCATCTACCGCCACACCGCCCAGAACTTCAACCCGCTGGCCGCCACCGCCGGCAAGATCACCGTGGTCGAAGTCGAAGAAATCGTCGAACCCGGCGAACTGGATCCGGCACACATCCACACGCCCGGCATCTACGTCGACCGGGTCATTTGCGGCACGTTCGAAAAACGCATCGAACAACGCACCATCCGCAAATAATCCAGGCTGACGGAGAACAAGAACATGGCACTTACCCGCGAACAAATGGCTCAACGCGTCGCCCGCGAAATGCAGGACGGCTACTACGTGAACCTCGGCATCGGCATTCCGACCCTGGTCGCCAACTACATCCCCGAAGGCATGGAAGTCATGCTGCAATCGGAAAACGGCCTGCTCGGCATGGGCCCTTTCCCGACGGAAGACACCATCGACGCCGATATGATCAACGCCGGCAAACAGACTGTGACCGCGCGCATCGGCGCTTCGATCTTCAACTCTGCCGAGTCCTTCGCGATGATCCGTGGCGGTCATGTCGACCTGACCGTGCTCGGCGCCTTCGAAGTGGACGTGCAAGGCAACATCGCCTCGTGGATGATCCCCGGCAAACTGGTCAAGGGCATGGGCGGCGCGATGGACCTGGTGGCTGGCGCCGACAACATCATCGTCATCATGACCCACGCGTCCAAGGACGGTGAGTCCAAGCTGCTGAGCCAGTGCAGCCTGCCGCTGACCGGTGCCGGTTGCATCAAGCGTGTGCTGACCGACCTTGCCTACCTGGAAATCGAAAATGGCGCTTTTGTCCTCAAGGAACGCGCACCTGGCGTCAGCGTCGAGGAAATCGTCGCCAAAACCGCTGGTAAACTGATCGTCCAGGGTCACATACCGGAAATGCAGTTCGCTGCCGAGTGAGGAATTCGAAAATGCAAGACGTCGTCATTGTTGCCGCCACGCGTACCGCGATCGGCAGTTTCCAGGGTTCGCTGGCCACCGTTTCCGCCGTGGATCTGGGCGCAGCGGTCATCCGCCAGTTGCTTGAGCAGACCGGTCTGGACGGCGCCCAGGTCGATGAAGTGATCATGGGCCAGGTGCTGACCGCCGGCGCCGGCCAGAACCCGGCGCGCCAGTCGGCGATCAAGGCCGGCCTGCCCCACGCCGTACCCGCCATGACCCTGAACAAGGTCTGCGGTTCGGGCCTCAAGGCCCTGCACCTCGGCGCCCAGGCGATTCGTTGCGGCGACGCTGACGTGATCATCGCCGGCGGCCAGGAAAACATGAGCCTGGCCAACTATGTGATGCCGGGCGCACGCACCGGTCTGCGCATGGGTCACGCGCAAATCGTCGACACCATGATCAGCGATGGCCTGTGGGACGCGTTCAACGACTACCACATGGGCATCACCGCCGAGAATCTGGTCGAGAAGTACGAGATCAGCCGCGAGCAGCAGGACGCCTTCGCTGCCGCTTCGCAGCAGAAAGCCGCTGCCGCCATCGAGGCCGGTCGTTTTGTCGATGAAATCACCCCGATCCTGATCCCGCAGCGTAAAGGCGATCCGGTGGCGTTCAAGGTCGACGAGCAGCCGCGCGGCGACACCACCGCAGAATCCCTGGCCAAACTGCGCCCAGCCTTCAAGAAGGACGGCAGCGTCACCGCCGGCAACGCTTCGTCGCTGAACGACGGCGCCGCTGCGGTCATTCTGATGAGCGCCGAAAAAGCCAAGGCCCTGGGCCTGCCGGTACTGGCGAAAATCGCCGCCTACGCCAACGCCGGCGTTGACCCGGCGATCATGGGCATCGGCCCGGTGTCGGCCACCCGCCGCTGCCTGGACAAGGCCGGCTGGAGCATCGGCCAGCTGGATCTGATCGAAGCCAACGAAGCCTTCGCCGCGCAATCCCTGGCGGTGGCCAAGGATCTGCAATGGGATCTGGACAAGGTCAACGTCAACGGCGGCGCCATCGCCCTCGGTCACCCGATCGGTGCGTCGGGCTGCCGTGTGCTGGTGACCCTGCTGCACGAAATGATCAAGCGTGATGCGAAAAAGGGTCTGGCGACCCTGTGCATCGGCGGCGGTCAAGGCGTGGCCCTGGCGCTGGAACGCGCTTAAACGCAAAAGAGGTTCAACAGCGGGCGGCGGATCCACGACATCCACCTCCCGCTGGCAACAAGCCCGGTGCGACTCACGTCGCACCGGGTATTTTTTTGCCCGACCGTCAGGCGAACTTCACCAGATTCAGTACCGGCAACGGCCCGCCCGGGAACTGCACCAGCCGCGCGCCCACGCTCAACTCGCCCAGGTCGATCCCGAAGAAGCCGAGCTGATCAATCAGCGCGCCGACTTCAGCCTTGGCCTGCGCATCATCTCCGGACAGGAACAACACGCGCTTGCCACCCTCCGACGCCGGGTCCGCTTCCAGCAAACGCGCCAGCAGATGGTTGAACGCCTTGACCACCCGTGCCCCCGACACCCATTCAGCGAAGACTTCGCTGGACGGCCGCCCCTGCAAATCCACCGGTTTGAACGACGGCGCTTCAATCGAGTTGTTGGCGTCGATGACGATCCGACCGCCGAAGTCCGGCAACCCGGCCAGCGCTGTCGGCAGTTTCGACCAGTTCACTGCGACCAGCACGATGTCCTGGGCAGCGGCTTCTTCACGGGTAACGGCACGGGCGGTCGGGCCGAGTTCCGCGACCAGTCCGGACAAGGTCTCCGGCCCGCGACTGTTGGCGATGACCAACGGGATGCCCTGACGCGACAAGGCTTTGGCAAACGCTGAACCGATGGCGCCAGCGCCGATGATTCCGATAGTGCTCATGGTGTTCTCCAGAAAGTGGGGTAAGACTCGAAACCAATCTTGCGCTTGCCATTCCTGCTTGATTAGTCGGTAATGCCTTGAATGATCTTCAAGCATTGCTATCAGGTCGAAACCATGGAAACCCTCGCCAATCTTGAATCCTTCGTCCGCAGCGCCGAGACCGGCAGTTTCTCTGCTGCTGCGCGGTTGCTGGCGCTGACCCCGGCGGCGGTCAGCCGCAACGTGGCGATTCTTGAACGCAACCTTGGCGTGCGGCTGTTTCAGCGCTCGACCCGCAAGCTGTCGCTGACCGAGGCCGGTGAAGGTTTTCTGGCGAGCATCGGCGGCAACCTCGATGCCTTGCAGGCCGCGATTGCGACGGTGGCGACCGAGCGCGGCGAGCCGGCGGGTGTGCTCAAGATCAGCCTGCCGCCGACGTTCGGCATCGATCACATGCTGCCGCTGCTGCCGGAGTTTCTGGCGCGCTATCCGTTGATTCGCCCGGAATGGCACTTCGAAAATCGCCAAGTGGATTTGATTGCCGAGGGTTATGACGTGGCGATTGGCGGCGGATTCGAGCTGACGCCCGGCGTGGTTTCCCGGCGACTGGCCTCCGCTGAAATATTGGCAGTGGCCTCACCGGCCTATCTGGCCGGACGCACCCTGCCCCGGCATCCGACAGACCTCGCCGACCACCAGGGCATCGTCATGCGCGGCCTGCGCACCGGGCGCATCCGCCAATGGCAAATGCACAACGACGCTGGCGAACAGACCAGCGCTCTGCTGAATCCAAACATCGTGCTCAACGATCCGATGGCCATGCGCAAGGCTGCGTTGCTGGGACTCGGCGTGACGATGCTGGTGTTGCCCGATGTCAGCGTGCAGATAGAACGCGGTGAACTGGTACGGCTGTTGCCGGACTGGCAGTGCGATGCCGGGGCGATTTCGCTGTACTATCCGAGCCGCACCTTGATGCCGGCCAAGACCCGGGTGTTCATTGACTTTGTGGTGGATGCCTTCGGCCGTTAGGCGGCCAGCTGCAGAATCAGCCAGGCATTGGCGCCGCTGATCACCACAAACAATCCCCACGCCAGAACCCGGGTCGGCAAGCGATTCACAAACGGCCCCATCAGCTGTTTGTCGTTAGTCATGCGAATCAATGGATACAGCGCAAACGGCAGTTGCAGGCTCAACACCACTTGGCTCAGCACCAGCAACTTGCCCACCGCGCCATCGCCCATCAGCCACACGCCGATGAACGCCGGAATCAGCGCCAGCCCACGGGTAATGAGGCGCCGCTGCCAGCAGGGAATCCGCAGGTTCAGGTAGCCTTCCATGATCACTTGCCCGGCGATGGTGCCGGTGAAGGTCGAACTCTGCCCCGACGCCAGCAGCGCCACGCCGAACAGCACGCTGGCCAGCGCGCCGCCCACCAGCGGATCGAGCAAGTGGTAGGCGTCCTGGATGTCCACCACGTCGGAATGCCCGGTTTGATGAAAGGCTGCCGCCGCGAGAATCAGGATCGCCGCGTTGACCAGCAACGCCAGCGCCAATGAACCGATGGTGTCGATGCGCGCCAGATTCACCGCGTCCTGCTTGCTCGCCAGGTCCTGGCCGATCAGCCGCGTCTGCACGATCGAGGTGTGCAGGTACAAGTTGTGCGGCATTACCGTCGCACCAAGGATGCCGATGGCCAGGTACAGCGGCGCCGCATCGCTGATGGCCGACAACGACGGTTTGAAGCCCTGGGCGACGTCCGGCCAGTACGGTTTGATCAACAACAATTCAACGAAGAAACACACGCCGATGGTGCCCACCAGCACCAGCATGATCGCTTCCAGCCGCCGGAAACCGCGATTTTGCAGGGCCAGCACGAGCAACGTATCGAATGCGGTCAGGGCGATGCCGAACGTCAGTGAACAACCCAGCAGCAGGTGGAACGCCAGCGCGCAGCCAAGTACTTCCGCAAGGTCGGTGGCAATGATCGAGATTTCCGCCAGCACCCATTGCAGCCGCGCTGTCGGGGTGCTGTAGCGCTCGCGGGAGAGTTGCGCCAAGTCGCGCCCGGTGGCGATGCCCAGCCGCGAACACAGGCATTGCACGACCATGCCCGCCAGACTCGCCAGCAACACCACAAACAACAGGCTGTAACCGAAGCGCGAACCGGCCTCGATGGCGGTGGCCCAGTTGCCCGGATCCATGTAGCCGATCGACACCAGCAAACCCGGGCCGGCAAAGCGCAGTACGCGTTTGAAGAATGAGGCATTCGGATCCACCGGGACACTGCCGGCCACTTCCGGCGGGCAGAACGGCGCGGTGGCGATTTTAGGCAAGCTGAATTTCACGCACACATCCAGAAACAAGTCGAAAGGCGCAGCTTAGACGTTTCAGTCGGCGTGCCCAAGAGCAGACGTGCTGCGCTCAGGGTTTGGCAGTGCCGAGCAATTGCTGACGCAACTCGGGACTGCGTGTGCGGGGATCAAGCCAGATGTCGAAAAACGCCCGGGCGAACAGCGGATCGTCGATCTCGTGCTGCAACTGTTGGCCGACAAAGAACCGCGCACCCTGCCCCGGCAAGTACACCCCGGTAATCCGCGTGCCGGCCTGAACGTCGACGAACGATTGCTGCATCTGGGCCTGCCACAGCGCCAGTTGCGCAGGACTGATGGAGGATCCGGCCAGGCGCTTGATCTCATCGACGCTGGCCTTCACCAGATCTTCGCGAGACACATTGCGCCGGTAGATCAATTCCAGGGCGAAGGGCTGACCGTCGGCCAACGGACGCGCAGCACTCCACAGCCGGGCGTTATAAATGTCGAAACCGAACACGCTGAAATCGCCGGTGCCAATGATCTGCGCGCCGGGCACCGCGTCCTGCCAACTGGCCCAGGTCGGCGTCAGCAACAGTGCCCACAAACCGATTCCGCAGCATCCACGCAACACCTTCGGTGTTCTGCTCATCGCGGCATCGACTCCGGTAAACCCTGATAGTCAGAGCATAGTTGGCTATCCCGCCCAGCACTTTGTATACATATTTTGCATACATATGCAGCAATCCATTAACGACAATGCTAACGTGGCCCTCATTGACCCGATGGAGACACCTGCGTGCTGATCCTCAAACTGCTGCTGATTCCCGGTTTCTGCTGCTGATTTCCCTGGCCGGCAAGCGTTGGGGGCCCAGTGTGGCCGGGTGGCTGTCAGGGTTGCCGGTGGTGGTCGGGCCGATTCTGTTCTTCCTCGCCATCGAGCAAGGGCCGGCGTTTGCCGCGCAATCGGCGGTCGCGGCGTTGTCGGCCATGTTTGCGATGATCGCGTTTTGCGTCACTTATGCGCAGGTGGCGCAGCGGGCGAACTGGCCGTTGGCGCTGGTTGTGTCTTTGTCGGTCTGGGCCGTGCTGGCGGTAATCCTGTCGCTGATTCCGGCGTCGCTACCGTTCTCGGTGGCTGCGGCTGCAGCCGCCCTTCTTGCTGCGCCGTACCTGTTTCCCAAGGTTCAACCGGTGGTCATTGGGCCGGCACCGAAGTCGGACAAACTGATCTGGCGGATGATTGCCGGCGCGGCATTGACGCTGGTAGTGACGATGCTGGCCAGCACGGTCGGCGAGCGTTGGAGCGGATTGCTCGCGGTATTTCCGGTGCTGGGCAGCGTGATGGCGGTGTTTTCCCAGCAGACGCGCGGCCCGGCGTTTACCGCTGCGTTGTTGCGAGCGACGGCGACGGGGATGTATTCGTTTTCGGCGTTTTGTCTGGTGTTGGCGCTGACAGTCCCACGTCTGGGCTTCGGCGGCTTCGTGGTGGCGGTGGCCGTTTCAGTGGCGATGCTCGGGGTCACCCGGCAGTTGCTGGCCAAACCGGCGCCTGCGCCGTCGACGAACTGAACCCGCCCGGACAAACCGCTCTGGAGTGCCGGGCATGCTCCGTGGGATGATCGCCGCCCAAGCGCGACCATCCCTCGGAGATTCGAATGTCATTGCTTAGCAAGAAAGCCGTCGTCCTGTTGCTGGCGGCGGTGGCCGGTTTCGGCGCCCTCAATGCTCAGGCAGCCAAGGCCAAAGAGAAGGCTGTCACCGAGAAAGTCTCGATGCTCGAAGGCAAGCTCCGTTTTGTCCTGCCCAAAGGCTTTGTCGGCGACCCGCTGCCGGCCGGCCCGACCGGTGCCAAGGGCACGATGTTCACCAACGACGCGACCAAGACGGTGGTCATCACCGCCGAAAACCAGATTCCCGAAGGCAACAACGTCAAGGATAACGACAGCGCGTTCCTCGACGGCACCGTGTCCGATTTCATCGAAGCCCAGCGCAAGGCGCTGCCGGACTTCAACAAACTCAGCGAAAAGAGCCTGACACAGAAAGGCAACGGCCTGGGCCTGCGCCAAGTCGACAGCACCGCGACCCAAGGTGGCGGCCAGACCCTCAATACCACGCTGATCGCGGGCTCCGGCACGCACATGGCGCTGGTCCAGGTGATTTCCCGGGCCAGCGACAAGAGCGGTCACGATGCGCTGGTAAAAACCATCCTCAGCGAAAAATGATCCTCAAGGGTTGAGTTGCTGCAACCAGTCGTTCAAGTCCCGAAGCTCGGCCGCGCTGATGCTGTGGCCGACGCCGGGATAGGCATGGAACGCCGGTTTGTAATCCAGCTTTTCCAGCAGCTCTTTGGCTGCGGTGGCGCCACTGTAAGGCACCCGGTCATCCGCCGTGCCGTGGCCGATGAAGATTTCCAGCGGCGGATGTTGTTGCTCTGACGTCAGCTCACTCTTGAGCACCGGCAACACTCGCCCGCTCAACGCGGCGATGCCACCGACCACCGCTGGCTGCCGCAGCCCCACCTCATACGTCATCATCGCGCCCTGGCTGAAACCGATCAGGTACACCTTGTCCGGTCGGGCGTGATATTTCTGCGCGGCTGCGCCGATAAAGGCTCGCAGCTTCTGGCTGGCGATCTTCAGATCATCGGTCTCGCCGTTGTAGGCACCGTCACCTTTCTTGCGAAACCACTGGAAACGCCCTTCCCCCAACGCCATCGGCGCCTGCACCGACAGGTAGTTGTACTGCTTGGGCAGCTGAAATTTCATGCCGATCAGATCGGCTTCGTTACTGCCGTAGCCATGCAGGAAAAGCACCAGCGGACGCTGTTCGGCATCCGGGTGAACCTGGGCCAGGTAGTTGAGCGGCAGATCGGTTTGCAGCGAGGTTTGAGCATGGACAGCGCTGGACGCCAGGAGGGTCAACAGAGCAAACACCTTCAACATAAGCCTTCCTTCACACAGTGCAGGGTTCGGGGCAGAGCCTAACACTGTGATCCGGAAGATGGGGTCGTCAGTCGTTGATCAGCTTGCCCGCCCGAATCGGCTCGCGCCCCGCCACTTTCGCCTGCCAGGTACCCGGCTGGGTGTAGCGTCCACGGTCGATGGCAAACAGCACGCCGCTGGTGCCGGCACGCACGGCGGTCACGCGATCTTTCAACGGATCGACCACTTCGAACAACGCATCACCGCGCTCGACCCATTCACCGGCATTGCGCAGGAAACTCACCACGCCATGGTGCGGGGCGAACAGGTATTCGGTGCCTTCGAACGGCATGCCTTCGCAGCATTCGTCTGGCGCCTTCGGCCATTCGCCGCTGATGAAGCCCTGTTCGGCGAGGAACCCAGAATCGCTTCGCAATTGGCCTGGGCCTGATCGACGCGGGTGTCGCCCATGCTGCCCAGTTCCAGGGTGGTGGCGAGGTTGGCCGGCGGGATCGCCGCCGCCGGGAACATCCGCGCCAGGCGCAACCACGGCGTGGAGCACGATTCATCGAACGAACTGCCGCCGGAGTCTTCACACAACAGCGCCACGCCAGCCTTCAGACGTGCAGCGAGGGATTGCCATTGCGGCCAGTGTTGCGGCAGCGCGTAAATGTGGATCGCGGCGTCGAAATCGCAATGCAGGTCCAGCGTGACATCGGCATCGCACGCGTGGCGCAGCAGCAGACGGTGCAACGCTTCCAGTTGCGAGGCCGGGGCCGGCAGCTCGTCGAGTACCTGGCCCATGGTCTGGCGGATCAGTGCGATGTTGGCCAGGGCATCGCTGCCCAACTGATCGCCGATGCGTTCGGCCACCGGGGCGCTGAGTTCGACGAAGGAGCGGTTGAAATTCTTGCCGCTCGCCAGTTCGAAGCGGCCCATGTGACTGCCTTGCAGGTGCTGATCGAGGCCGATGGGGTTGGCCACCGGCACCAGTTCGATCACGCCCTGTAGACGGCCCTGTTGTTCCAGCTCGTTCAGGCGTTGCTTGAGCTCCCACGCGGTGCGCATGCCCGGCAGTTCATCAGCGTGCAGGCTGGCCTGGATGTAGACCTTGCGCGGGCCGGTGCCGTAACGGAACACGCTGAGGGAGCGTTCGCTGCCCAAGTGGCTCCAGGGCAGTACATGATCGATGCGTTGCATGGGGAACTCCGGAAATTCTGTAGTCGCTGCTGCACAGTGACTGCATTGAAAATGTGCTGACAGGATAAATCACAGGCGAAAAAAAAGTGGCCGCCGCGTCAACGGGGCCACTTTTTTCTACGGCGTATTAATGGCCGTACACATCAAAGTCGAAGTACTTGTCCTGCACTTGCTTGTACTTGCCGTTGGCGCGAATTTCGTTGATGGCGGTGTTGAATTTCTCCGCCAGCTCGGTATCGCCTTTACGCACCGCAATACCGGCGCCGCCGCCGAAGTATTTGGCGTCTTCGTAGGTCGGGCCGACGAATTCGAAGCCTTTGCCGGCGTCGGTTTTCAGGAAGCCGTCGCTCAGGTTGACCGAGTCGGCCAGCATCGCGTCGATACGACCGGACACCATGTCCAGGTTAGCTTCTTGCTGCGAGCCGTAACGCACCAGTTCGATCCCGGCCGGCACCAGCACTTCGGTGGCGTAGCGGTCGTGGGTACTGGCACGCAGCACGCCGACTTTCTTGCCTTTGAGCTCGGTCAGCGGATCTTTCACGCCGGAGCCTGCCTTCATCACGAAGCGCGCCGGAGTGTGGTAGTACTTGATGGTGAAATCGACGTTTTTCTTGCGATCGTCAGTGATGGTCATCGAGGACAGGATCGCGTCGATCTTCTTCACTTTCAGCGCCGGGATCAGGCCGTCGAACTCTTGCTCGACCCAGGTGCATTTGACTTTCATCTGCTCACACAGCGCATCGCCGATGTCCACGTCGAAACCGGCCAGTTTGCCGTCAGGGGTTTTCATCGAGAATGGCGGGTAACCGGCTTCGATACCGATACGGATCGGTTTGGCGTCTTCGGCCACGGCGGTCAGGGACAACATCGACAGTGCCAGGGCACCGAACATAACCAGCTTTTTCATTTATTACTCCCGTGTGCGGAGGCTTTTATTGGCAGCTTTCGATTGTCAGGTTCGGCCTTGGGCTGTGTAGCGCAAAGAAACCGAAGTGGCCGGCAGTCTATGGCGGTGCGCACGGGGCAAATTGTGTTTAAGCGACAAATACTTATAGAAAATCGGCGAGTGCCATCACGTGGGAAAAGTGTGCGCCAGAGCGGTGCAAGGGTTGTAGGACAAAGCCGATAAAAGTTGCCGCCGAGGGCGGCAACTCACTGAATATCAGCAATCACAGGCAATCGGATGGGTCGCCGCTCGCGGTGCCGCGACACTCAATTCGAAGCCTTCATCGAGCCAGCCGGTGACCCCGCCGATCATCTCCTTGACCGGATAACCCAGCGCCGCCAGTTTCACCGCTGCCTTGTTGGCGCCGTTGCAGTGAGGACCGGCGCAATACACCACGAACAGCGTGGATGTCGGGTAATCCGCCAGCCTTTCGGCTGTCAGCAAACGCCCCGGAATATTGATCGCCCCCGGTACGTGGCCGCGCTCGAAGGCCAGCGGCCCGCGCACGTCCACCAGCACGAAATCGATCTCGCCGGCTTCCTGGCTGCTGAAGACGTCGGAACAATCGGTTTCGAAGGTCAGACGGTTGCTGAAGTGCATCAGGGCAATCGCCGACGGGGCGGCAGGAATTTCGCGAACCAGGCTGGGCATGTTGAATCACTCCTTTGTCTGTGTGGGTTGAACAGACTTTATCGAGCCGCCGCTTGCCGCTACAGTGGCGCACAAGACACTCACCGGGAACTTTCCGCCAAATGCCTGATTCACCTGGATTGGTCGCGATCCTGGCCTACGACGGCCTCTGTACGTTCGAGTTCGGCATCGCCGTGGAGATCTTCGGCCTGGCCCGGCCGGAATTCGATTTCCCGTGGTACGCGCACTGCATCGCGGCGGTCGATCAGGGCCCGATGCGTGCCATGGGCGGGATTCAGGTGCTGGCCGATGGTGGTCTGGAATTGTTGGCGGATGCGCGCACCATCATCATTCCCGGCTGGCGCGACCGCAGTGCGCCGGTGCCCGAGGCATTGCTCGAAGCATTGCGTGATGCGCACTCACGCGGCGCTCGGTTGCTGTCGATCTGCTCGGGTGTCTTTGTGCTGGCAGCCAGCGGATTGCTCGACGGGCATGGCGCGACCACCCACTGGCGCTACACCTCGGAGCTGGCCGAGCGCTTCCCGGCCATTGATGTCGACCCGGATGTGCTTTACGTCGATTCCGGCCAATTGATTACTTCGGCTGGCAGCGCGGCCGGGATCGACGCCTGCCTGCATCTGGTGGCGCGGGACTTCGGCACTCAGGTGGCCAATTCGGTAGCGCGACGGCTGGTGATGTCGCCGCAACGCACCGGCGGTCAGGCGCAATTCATTCCCACCCCGGTCAGCCCGACCCCGCGCAGCGATCTGTCGCGCGTGATGCAGTGGGCCCGCGAACGCCTGCACGAACCGCTGGAAGTGCGTGATCTGGCCAGCGAAGCGGCGATGAGCGAACGCACCTTCCTGCGCAAATTTACCGAAGCCAGCGGCCAGTCACCCAAGGCCTGGCTGCAACACGAGCGCCTGGCCCGAGCTCGGGAGTTGCTGGAAAGCACGCCGCAGAACACCGAGCAGATCGCACTGCGTTGTGGTTATCGTTCGGTGGAAAGCTTTCGTGTGGCGTTTCGCAGCGTGGTCGGGGTGCCGCCATCGGTGTATCGCGAGCGATTTGGTCGTGAGGTCAAGGCTTGCGTAACAGATAAGTGTCCATGATCCAGCCATGCTCGGCCCGCGCAGCCTTGCGCACCCGCTCGATTTCATCCGCGACATCCTTGAGCCGGCCGCTGATGAGGATTTCGTCCGGCGTGCCGAGGTAGGCGCCCCAGTAAATCTCTGTCTCCTGATCCGCCACCCGATGGTAGGAATCTTCCGCGTCGAGCATTACTACCAGGCTGTCGGTATCACTCACCTGCCCCGCCGCCAGGCGTCGGCCGGTGGTGATTTCAATCGAGTGGCCGATGGTGTTCAGCGGTACCCTGTGCTGCGCCGCCAGGGCCTGAACGCTGGTGATGCCCGGGATCACGTCGAATTCAAATGTGCATCGCCCCGAAGCCAGAATCGCCTGGAGAATGCGAAGGGTGCTGTCGTACAACGCCGGATCGCCCCATACCAGAAAACCGCCGCACTGCCCGTCAGCCAATTCGTCATTGATCAGGCGCTCGAAGGTTTGCTGCTTGGCGCGGTTCAGATCATCGACGCTGGCGCTGTAGTCCACATCGCCGCGCTCGCGCTCCGGGCTGTGGGCTTCGGCGAAACGATACGTACGATCTGTGATGTAGCGTTCGCAGATTTCGCGACGCAGGTCGATCAGCTTGTCCTTGCTCTGGCCCTTGTCCATGAGGAAAAACACGTCCACCTGATTCAGCGCCTTCACCGCCTGCATCGTGATGTAGTCGGGGTTGCCGGCGCCAATGCCGATGACCAGCAATCGCTTCATGTACGGTCTCCTTCAAGGTCGATGCCGGACAAGCGTAGCCGCCAGCGCCCGAAGAAACTCAACTCGACCACCGCCAGCGGCTCGACATCGATGCTATGGAAAGCCTGGCCCTGCATGACCTGCATCAGCGCCGCACGCATGATGAACGGATGCGTGACGGCCACTACATGACCCGGCGTGGTTTGCAGGGTCGCCAGCCATGCGGCCACTCGCTCGCCGAGTTGCACCACCGACTCCCCGCCATGGGGCGCGGCGCCGGGATCTTCGAGCCAGGCTTGCAGGGCTTCCGGTTCATCTCGCTGCAGGTCTTTGATCGACTGCCCCTGCCAACGGCCCCAGTCGCAATCGCGCAGTGCTTCATCCACCTGGGCATCGTGACCGAACCATGCGGCAGTCTGACGCGTGCGCAATTCCGGGCCACAGATCAAACGGCGCGGCCTCTCGAACCGAGCGGCCAGCGAGTCAGACGCAACAGCGCTTTCTTCAACAGCTTCGTTCGTAGGAAAACGCGCCAATTTTTGTGCGACGGTTCTGGCGTGACACATCAAGGTCAAACGGGTGGCTTGCACAATGAGTCACTCGGTCAGAAGGTAAAAAACACCCGGCAACGTGCCGACAGGACGGCAATTGTGCCGTAAACCGGGCGGTTCCGGGGAAGCCCTTCAATCGCCCTGTCAAAACAAAGCGGCAATGTCTGACACAACAATGGGCAATGGACTACAAGATCGATCGATAGACGTGTAGCCCTTGTTACACGGGCATCTCGCCCCATTTTGGGGCTGAAATAATTGCCTGGAAAATTCACTAGACATGTAGCGTGAGTTACATAAATACTGTTTTAACGGATTGTGAAGCGAATCCAACACCCCATCCAGCAGGAGCCCGGATGCCCCCTCTCAGAGACCTGATTACTGATCCCGGCCTGGACCTTACGCCATCAGAGCGCAAAGTCGTCCGGGCCTTGCTCGATCAGTACCCGCGCAACGGGCTCGGCCCGATGGCGCGTCTGGCCGAACACGCCGGCGTCAGCGATCCGACCATCGTGCGCCTGGTAAAAAAACTCGGTTTTGGCGGTTACGCCGAATTCCAGGACGCCCTCCTCAGCGACATGGACCATCGCCTGCGCTCGCCGCGCACGCTGTTGCAACCGCGTTCGAACCTGAATCAGGACGATGCCTGGAGCCACTATCTGGCCCACAGCCACAACCTGCTGGCTGAAACCCAGGCCCTGACCCAACCCGAAGACGTGCGGATTCTCGCGCAGTGGCTGCTCGACACGCGCCATCAGGTCTACTGCTTCGGCGGGCGTTTCAGCAGCCTGATGGCCACCTACCTGCTCAATCATTTGCGTCTGCTGCGCCCCGGTTGCTTTGCGCTGGAGGACAACGCGCAACTGCCGGATCGTCTGTTCGACCTGCAGCGCCAGGACGTGGTGCTGGTGTTCGACTATCGCCGCTACCAGACCCAGGCCCTGCGCGTGGCCACTGCCGCGAAGAACAACAACGCTCGCGTCGTGCTGTTCACCGACATTTATGCCTCGCCGCTGCGCGAGCTGGCCGACATGATCATCAGCGCCCCGGTGGAGTCGGCATCGCCGTTCGACACCATGGTCCCGGCGCTGGCCCAGGTTGAAGCGTTGATCGCTTGCCTGACCCTGCGCAGCCCGGACCTGGCCGATCGCCTGGAAGGCATCGATGCCCTGCGCAACGACTTCGACACCCACCTGCTGGAGGATAAATAAGGATGTTCAGCCTTCCCCACCGCTCGCCGCGGGACCTGCCGTTTGTCACCGACCACACTGCGCTGTTGCTGGTGGACATGCAGCGTGCCTGGCTTGAGCCGCAGTTCGACCCGCACCTCGAAGGCCCGGACGCCGCCTACTTCCTCAACCGCACGCGCTCGCAAGTGGTGCCGAATCAGGTGCGCCTGCTCAACGCCTTCCGCGACGCACGGCAGAACGTGCTGCACACCCTGATCGAAAGCCTCACCGCCGACGGCCGCGACCGCTCGCTGGACCACAAACTGTCGGACATGCACCTGCCCAAGGGCAGCCCGCAAGCACAGGTCATCGCCGAACTGACCCCGGCGGAAAACGAAATCGTGCTGCCGAAGACTTCTTCCGGTGTCTTCAACTCGACCAACATCGACTACGTGCTGCGCAACCTCGAAACCCGGCACCTGATCATCGCCGGCATCGTCACCGACCAGTGCGTGGACATGGCCGTGCGCGACGCCGCCGACCGGGGTTATCTGGTGACACTGGTGGCGGACGCCTGCGCGACCTACACCGAAGCACGCCACGACGCGTGCCTGAACGCGATCAAGGGCTACTGCTGGATCACCGACACCGACACCGTACTCGGCCGGTTGCAGGAGATGCAGCCATGAGCGAACGCCTGTCGCCGTTGCCGATGACCACCATCGTCACTACCGACCTGATCGGCATCACCCGTGGCCGCTCGTTTCCCAGCGATGAGCTGGAACACTATCAAGCGGCCGGTTGCGGCTGGGTGCCGGCCAACAGCGCGTTGACGCCGCAGGACATCATCGCGTCGAGCAATCCGTGGGGCGCCTATGGCGATCTGCGGTTGATTCCCGATCTGGCCAGCCGCGTCACCGTCGGCAACGGCCCGGACACCGCCGCCCCGGCGCTGGATTTCATCCACGGCGACATCCGCGAAACCGACGGCCGCCCGTGGGGCGCCTGCCCGCGCACGCTGCTGCGCGATGAAATCGAGCGGTATCGCGACCAGCTCGGCTTGCAGGTCAATGCCGCGTTCGAACACGAATTCAATCTGCACGCAGGGTTTGCCGAACACCTGGCCTTCTCTCTCGAAGCACAACGCCAGGGCGCCGAGTTCGGCGGCTGGCTGCTCAGCGCGTTGCGCGCCGGCGGCGTCGAGCCGGAAATGTTCCTGCCCGAATACGGCAAGCATCAATACGAAATCACCTGCCGCCCGACCTTCGGCGTGGCGGCGGCGGATCGCGCGGTGAACGTACGCGAGATCACCCGTGAAATCGCCCGGCAGATGGGCCTGGACCTGAGCTTCGCACCGAAGACCGCTGCTGAAGCGGTGTGCAACGGCGTGCACCTGCATGTCAGCCTGCTCGATCTGGCCGGTCAGCCGATGCTGTACGACGCCGGCACCAGCAATGGCTTGTCGACCCTCGGCCAGCACTGGGCGGCGGGCGTGCTGCATTACTTGCCGGCGCTGTGTGCGTTCACCGCACCGACGCCGGTGTCGTATGAACGTTTGCAGCCGCACCACTGGAGCGCGTCCTACGCCTGCCTCGGGCAACAGAACCGCGAAGCGGCGCTGCGCATCTGCCCGACCGTGAGCCTGGGCAACAAACCCGTGGCAAAGCAGTACAACCTGGAATTCCGCGCCATGGACGCCACCGCTTCGCCGCACCTGGCGATGGCTGCGCTGCTGATCGCCGGACGCCTGGGCATCGAACAGCGTCTGGCGCTGAACGCGATCACCGATGAAATCCCCGATTCACTCAACGACGAACAACGCGAGGCGCGGGGCATCGTTGCCCTGCCTGCCTCTTTGGCTCAGGCACTGGAATGCCTGCGTCGCAGCGAAGCGCTGATGGCAGCGCTGCCGGCACCGTTGCTCGACACGTATTTCGCCCTTAAAACCGAGGAACTGGCGCTGACGGAACAGCTCTCGCCCGCTGACCTGTGTGAGCACTATGCACGCCTGTACTGAATCCGCCGAGCTTGGGTTGTACACCCGACCGGTCTACAACCTGATCCGCGAAAACTCGTCGCATCCACTGATCCTGGTGTGCGAGCACGCCAGCCGTTACATCCCCGACGCCCTGAACAATCTGGGCCTGGATGACACGGCTGCGCGTGAACACATTGCCTGGGACATCGGTGCGCTGGAGCTGGCCGAGCAACTGTCGGAAAAGATCGGCGCCACGCTCCTGAGCGCCAATTATTCGCGACTGTTGATCGACCTCAACCGGCCCCGACATGCCCCGGACAGCATTCCGGCGCAGAGCGAGATCTATCAGGTGCCGGGCAATCGCGAGCTCGATGAAGCCACCCGCGAACACCGTCGCCAGTGCCTGTTCAAGCCGTTTCACACCCGGTTGCAACAACTGATCGACGAGCGCCTGGCCGATGGCCGGCCAGTGCGGGTGGTGGGGATTCACAGTTTCACCCCGGTGTACTACGGCCAGCCACGGGAACTGGAAGTCGGCGTGCTGTTCGGTCAGTCCAAGGCATACGCCCAGCGCCTGCTCGACGGTCTCGACCGACATCCGCTGAAAGTCGCCGGCAACCAGCCGTACAAGATCGACCCGCTGGGCGACATGACCGTGCCGGTGCACGGCGATGCCCGTGGTCTGGAGTCGGTCTTGATCGAAGTGCGCAACGACCTGCTGCGCAGCCCGGAAGCGGTTTCCCGCTGGGCAAATTATCTGGCACCCCTGCTGTAAAGATTGTTGTAACCACTGCTGACGCTGTAAACGACGGACCGATATAACAACTAAAACGACCGATTGGCTGACAAGGAGTTGCGCTTCATGGAAATAGAAGAGTTCGGCTACAAACAGGAGTTGAAACGTAGCCTGACACTGACCGACCTGGTGGTGTACGGGATGATCTTCATGATCCCCATCGCCCCGTTTGGCGTGTATGGCTACGTCAACGCGGAGGCACCGGGGATGGTGCCTTTGGCATACATCATCGGCATGGTGGCGATGGTCTTCACCGCGCTGAGCTACGGCAGCATGGCCCGGGCCTTTCCGATTGCCGGCTCGGTGTATTCCTACGCACAACGAGGTCTGAATCAACACGTCGGTTTCATCGCCGGCTGGCTGATGCTGCTCGACTATCTGCTGATTCCGCCGCTGCTCTACGTCTACGCGGTGATGGCGCTCAACCATTTGTACCCGGACATTCCGAAGGTCGGCTTCATCCTGGCGTTCCTGGTCAGCGCCACGTTCGTCAACCTGCGCGGCATCACTTTCACCGCCCGCATGAACATCGTGTTCCTGCTGGCACAACTGGTTGTGCTGGGGATTTTCCTGTTCTACGCCTGGAACGCCCTGCACAACGGTGGCGGCAACGGCCAGTTGACCCTGGCGCCGCTGTATCACCCGGAAACCTTCAACTTCGCCCTGCTGATGCAAGCGGTGTCGATTGCGGTGCTGTCATTCCTCGGTTTCGATGCGATCTCCACGCTCGCCGAAGAGATCAAGGGCGATCCGGGCCGCAGCGTCGGAAAAGCAGCGTTGATCACCCTGGTGGTGATGGGCGCGATTTTCGTCGTACAGACCTGGATCGCCACCGACCTGGCCGCCGGCATGGGCTTCAAGTCTGCCGACACCGCGTTCTATGAAATCGCCGAAATTGCCGCCGGCAGCTGGCTCGCCACCCTGACCGGCGTGGCCACGGCCCTGGCCTGGGGCGTGGCGGTGGCGATCACTTCGCAAGCGGCGGTCTCGCGCCTGCTGTTCGGCATGGCCCGCGACGGCAAGCTGCCGAAAGTGCTGGCCAAGGTGCACCCGAAACACAACACGCCGTACCTGAGCATCTATCTGGTGGCCGTGCTGTCGCTGGTGATCTGCTACCTGTTCATCAACTCGGTGGACACCCTGACCTCGCTGGTCAACTTCGGCGCCTTGAGCGGCTTCATGCTGCTGCACCTGACCGTGATCAATTACTACTGGCGCCGGCAGAAGTCCGGCCAAGTGATCCGTCACCTGATCTGCCCGGTGATCGGCTTCATCATCGTCGCGGCCATCATGTACAACATGGGCGTCGATGCACAGAAACTCGGCCTGATCTGGATCGCCCTGGGTCTGGTGTACCTGTTCTTCCTGAACAAGCTCGGCGCCAGTACCGCGCTGCCTGACCCGAGCAATGGCTGACAAGAAAAAGAGCGGCGTCTGACAACAAATCAGGCGTCCGCCGCTTTAACGCGTGGAAACCGACAGTGATAGTCAGGTTCGGCGAATGGGCCGAACCTTTTGATACAGGAGTGCATCCATGCTGGTCTTACGCCCAGTCGAGCCAAACGACCTGCCTCAATTGCAACAACTGGCTCGCGATAGCCTGGTGGGCGTCACGTCCCTGCCGGACGACAGCCAGCGCCTGAGCGAAAAAATCGCCGCGTCCTGCGCCTCGTTCGACAGCGACGCTGCGGCTCAGGGCCCGGAGAATTACTTCTTCGTGCTGGAAGATCTGGAAAGCCGTCGCCTGGTCGGTTGCTCGGAGATTCTCGCCACGGCCGGCCACAACGAACCGTTCTACAGCCTGCGCAACCGCCACTTCACCAGCGCTTCGCGGGAACTGAACATCGAACATGGCGTTCCGGCGCTGTCGCTGTGCCACGACCTCAGCGGCCACACGCTGCTGCGCGGTTTTCACATCGACGCGGCGCTGGTGCGCACGCCGTTTTCCGAATTGCTTTCGCGGGCACGACTGCTGTTCATCGCCGCCCACGGGACGCGTTTTGCCGAAGCGGTGATCACCGAAATCGTCGGCTACAGCGACGAGCAAGGCAACTCACCGTTCTGGGATGCGCTGGGCAAACATTTCTTCGACCTGCCCTACGTCGAGGCCGAACGCCTGTGCGGCTTGCAGAGCCGTACGTTTCTCGCCGAACTGATGCCGCAATACCCGATCTACGTGCCGATGCTGCCGCTGGCGGCGCAAGAGTGCATCGGTCGCATCCACCCGGACGGTCAGGAGGCCTTCGACATCCTGGAGCGCGAGGGTTTTGAAACCAACAGCTACATCGACCTGTTCGATGCCGGCCCGACCTTGTATGCACGCACCGCCAACATCCGTTCGATCGCCCAGAGCCAGACCGCCACGGTTCAAACGGAACCACTGATCGATGCCCGCGGTCGTTATCTGGTGAGTAACGATGCACTGCATGGCTTTCGGGCGGTGGTCGCCGAGTTGGATTACCAGCCCGGTCAGCCCTTGGCGCTTACGCCGGCGATTTGTGCAGCACTGAATGTCAGCGCTGGCAGCAAGATCCGGGTGATTGCCCTGTGAACCGCGCCCTCACCCAACGACAGTGCCCGAGCAGGCGCGCAAAAGGAGTTGCAGCATGATTGTCCGTCCGGTCCAAGTCAGCGACCTGCCAGCGTTGATGACGCTGGTGCAACAGGCCGGGCCGGGGTTCACCACCCTGCCCGCCAACGAAGATCGCCTGGCCCACCGGGTACGCTGGGCGCAACGCGCCTTCGCCGAGCAGGTCGAGCGGGCCGATGCCGACTATCTGTTTGTGCTCGAGGATGACGAGCAGCGGGTGGTCGGGGTCAGCGCCCTGGCCGGGGCTGTCGGCCTGCGTGAGCCCTGGTACAACTATCGGGTCGGGTTGACCGTCAGCTCGGCGCCGGACCTGGGCATTCAGCGGCAGATCCCGACGCTGTTCCTCAACAATGAACTGACCGGCCAATCGGAACTGTGCTCGCTGTTCCTGCGCCACGATCAGCGCCACGGCAGCAATGGACGCCTGCTGTCATTGGGGCGTTTGCTGTTTGTCGCCGAATTCCCGCACCTGTTTGGCGAGAAGATGATCGCCGAACTGCGCGGCAGTGCCGACGAGCAAGGCTGTTCGCCGTTCTGGGACAGCCTCGGCCGGCACTTCTTTCAGATGGACTTCAGCCATGCCGACCACCTGTCCGGGCTGGGCAACAAGGCCTTCATCGCTGAACTGATGCCGCGCCAGCCGCTGTACACCTGCCTGCTCACCGAACAGGCACAGGCCGTGATCGGCCAGGCCCACCCCAACACCGAGCCGGCACTGAAAATTCTCCAGTCCGAGGGTTTCGCCCACAAAGGCTACATCGACATCTTCGACGGCGGCCCGGTCATCGAGGCGCCGATCCGCAGCATCCGCACGGTACGCGACAGCCTGGAACTGACCCTGAGCATTGGCGCGCCGGACGATCAGGCGCCGCTGTGGCTGATCCACAACCGGCGTCTGGAAAACTGCCGCATCACCGTCGCTCCGGGACGCCGGGTCGGCAGCACTCTGGTAATCGACCGTCTCACCGCCAAACGCCTGCAATTGCAGCCGGGCAACTCGGTGCGGGCAGTGCCGCTGCCCAATCAACAGCAGCAGGCGGTGGCGGCCTGAGCGCCTCTGCCTGCAGCAAGAAAGCCTGAACAGGTTTTTCCTGGTTAACTTCCTCGTTAATTCGTCATGATCCTTGACCCATTGGCGTGATAGCCTTTTCACCTTCGGCGTTGACACCTTTGCTCAAGCCTTTCCATTCCTTTGTATTGGTGGAACTCGTATGACCAGGCTTTCTCATCAAGATTTGCGCCGTAACTTCCGTCAGCTGCTGGCTTCCGACACCTGCTATCACACCGCCTCGGTGTTCGATCCGATGTCCGCCCGCATCGCCGCTGACCTGGGTTTTGAAGTAGGGATTCTCGGCGGCTCGGTCGCCTCGTTGCAGGTACTGGGCGCCCCGGACTTTGCCTTGATCACCCTCAGCGAATTCGCTGAACAGGCCACCCGAATCGGCCGCGTCGCCCAATTGCCGGTGATCGCCGACGCCGACCACGGCTACGGCAATGCCCTGAACGTGATGCGCACCATCGTCGAACTGGAACGCGCCGGCGTCGCCGCGCTGACCATCGAAGACACCCTGCTGCCGGCACAATTCGGCCGTAAATCCACCGACCTGATCTCGGTCGCCGAAGGCGTCGGCAAGATCCGCGCGGCACTGGAAGCCCGAGTCGACTCGGAAATGGCGATCATCGCCCGGACCAACGCCGGCATCCTGCCGAATCAGGAAATCATCAGCCGCACCCGCCAATACCAGGCCGCTGGCGCCGACGGTATCTGCATGGTCGGCATCCAGGACTTCGATCAGCTCGAGCAAATCGCCGAACACCTGACCGTCCCGTTGATGCTGGTCACCTACGGCAACCCGGCGCTGCGCGACGACAAACGCCTGGCCGAACTGGGTGTGCGCGTGACCATCGACGGCCACGGCGCTTACTTCGCGGCGATCAAGGCCACTTACGACAGCCTGCGCGAACAGCGCCAGATCTTCACCCAGGCCTCGGACCTGAGCGCCACCGAACTGACCCACACCTACACCCAGCCTGAGGAATACATCCTCTGGGCCAAGGAATACATGAGCGTCAAAGAGTAACCCAGCACCTCGCTACAAAGAGGCAGAGCGGCCCGACGCCATTACGAGTCCACTCGCATGGCGCCCGCCGCGAAACCGCTAGCTGCCGTTACTGCTTCGCCAACTCCATAATCATCCGCGACAACAGATAAATCCGCGGCGCCACGCTTTCCACCTCCGCATATTCCTCCGGCGTGTGAATGTTGCCGCCGACAATCCCGAACCCGTCCAGCGTCGGCGTGCCCACCCCGGCTGACAGACTCGCATCCGCCGCCCCGCCACTGCCTTCTTCGGTCAACTTGCGGCCGATTTCGCCATAAATCCCTTGGGCCATCGCCATCAAACGATCCGACTCCGGCGTCTGCGGCATCGGTGGCAAGCCGCGTTGCAATGAAGTTTTCACCTCAGTGTCAGGAATCAACTTGTCCTGCGACACCCGTGCCAGATCCTTCTCGATCCGGTCGAATTCCTCCGGCACCGCCGCCCGCACATCAGCCTTGGCCGTGGCCTGATCCGGAATGACGTTGGTGCGGTCGCCGGCCTTGAGCACAGTGAAGTTGATGGTGGTTTTCTTGGCTTCGTCGCCGAGCTTGCCCAGTTGCAGGATCTGATGCGCCGCTTCCATCGCCGCGTTGCGCCCCAGTTCCGGCGCGACGCCGGCGTGAGCAGCCTTGCCCTTGACCTCGACCAGTGCGGTGGCGCTGCCCTTGCGCCACACCACCAGGCCATCCGCCGGACGCCCCGGTTCGAGGTTGAGGGTCACGTCGTGAAGTTTGGCGGTTTTCTTGATCAGCTCGGTGGCGACGTCCGAGCCGGTTTCTTCGCTGGCGTCGAGCAGGAAGGTGATTTGCGCGTAGTCCTTGAAGTCGAGGTTCTTCAGGATCTTCAGCGCATAAATGCCGGCGACGATCCCGCCCTTGTCGTCCATCACCCCCGGCCCGTAGGCGCGGCCGTCCTTGATGTGGAACGGTCGCTCGGCGGCAGAACCTTCCTTGAACACCGTGTCCATGTGCGCCATCAGCAGGATTTTCGCCTTGCCGGTGCCTTTGAGCGTGGCGAGCACGTGATTGGTTTTTTCCGGGGTGTTTGGCACCAACTCAATAGTCGCGCCAAGCTTTTTCAGCTCATCGATGGCGATGTCGCTGACTTGCTTGAGTCCTGGCTCATAGCCGGAACCGGAGTCGATATTGACCAGGCGTTCGAGCAATTTCAGGGCTTCGGGTTTGTATTGTTCGGCGTCGGCCAGCACCTGTTTGTGCGGTTCGGCGAACGCGCCAGTGGCTGCGAAAGAGAGGGTCAGGCCGAGCCCGGCGGCCAGCAGGGAACGAGGGAAGTTGAACGTCATGAATCAATCCTTGTTTCGTGTCGGGTACTGAACCGTACCTGACATCGCCCCAAGGCTCTATCCCGGATGCGACACCCAATCCGTTCAAACCGAATCGAATACCTCACGCCGCGGCTTGTCATCGTTGCAGCAGATCACCCGGTTGCGCCCGCTGGCCTTGGCTTCGTAGAGCGCTTCATCGGCATCATTCAGCCAGCGCGTTGCATCGCCGTGAGCCGGATCGAGTGCCGCCAGGCCAATGCTCAGGCTGACTTTCAGCGCCGGGTTCTGTTCGTAGACCAGAAAGGAAAAACGCTCACGCAAGGCTTCCATGGCCTGCGCCGCGTTGAACAGCGGCAAGTCCGGCAGGATCACGCAAAACTCGTCGCCGCCGTAGCGCCCCGCCACATCGGCCATGCGCAGGTTCTGCTTGAGCATCTTGCTTAACTGACGCAGGACGATATCGCCGGCCACATGGCCGTAGGTGTCGTTGATCGCCTTGAAATGGTCGATGTCGATCAGCGCAATTGCCGCGCCTGTCTGCTGGCGTTTGCTGCGTTCGAATTCGATGTCCAGTTGATCCTTCCAAGCGCCGTGATTGAGCAAACCGGTCAGGCTGTCGGTACGGCTCAACGCCAGCAATTCACGCTTGTGCAGGCCAAGGGTGTAGGCCTGGCGGAAGCAGATCCAGCCCAGCGCCAGCGGATACAGCATCAACAACGGCAGGCACGCATAGAGCTGCGCCGGAGAGGTCGCGGGGATGAAGGCCGGGGCAAACACTACCAGCCCGACGCCGACGCCAAGCAACTGCGCCGCCGCCCCGGCCAGCAGAAAACGCAGGCCACCGATGGCGACATTGTTCATCGCCATCATTGAAATGGTCGTGGCACTGGGCAAGGGATTGAAGTGCATGGCGGCGACCCAGAAGCCGCCGAGAAAGGCGTCGAGCAGCAGGTTGCGGTGTTCGGCGTGGTACGGAACCTTGGCCCGTCGGGCCCATTGATACGCGAGGTGCGGCCAGACCAGGCCGTTGAACAGCATCAGCGCCCAGACCCACGCCGGCGGATCGAGCGGGTACATCGCAACGCTCACGCATAGAAGCCCCAGGACCAGCCCGAGGGTTCGCGATGTGTAAAGCCTCCTGGCCAGTGAAAGTCCCTTTCCTCCCGTTCTTCCCATAAGGGCCTCGAGTACACCGCAAAAGGATGTGCTCGGAGTCTAACAGGGAGACGTTAAATAGCCATCACCGGCCAGCGGCCGAATACCCCGCCATTTCCATCACACGGCAGGCAAATGATTGGCTATACATGAAAGGAAGAAAATGGAAAAAAGACTCTAAGAAGGAGGCCCATGCAGACCTATCAAGTGTTGATCATCGGCAGCGGGTTTGGCGGCCAGTGCGCGGCCATCAATTTGCTTAAGGCCGGCATCGACGATTTTCGCTTGCTGGAGCGGCGGGACTTTTTCGGCGGCACCTGGTGCCAGAACACTTACCCCGGCGCGGCAGTCGATGTGCCGTCGCCCCTGTATTCACTGTCGTTCGCGCCCTACCCCTGGACGCAGATGTTCGCCGAACAGGCCGAGCTTCATCATTACACCGAACACGTGATCGAGCGTTTCGGATTGCGCGACCGGGTGGAACTGCAAGCCAATGTCGAGCGCATCGAATGGGACGAAACCGAGAAACGCTGGGCCGTACACACCGGCACCAAAGGCACGTTCTACGCACAGTTCCTGATCAATGCCACCGGGCCGCTGAGCCAACCAGTTGTCCCACATTTCCCCGGTCAGGATCGCTTTCAGGGCAAGACCTTTCATACAAACAATTGGGATCACAGCTACGACTATCGCGGTAAACGCGTGGCCATCGTCGGCAGCGGCGCCAGTGCGGCGCAGGTGATTCCGACCATTGCGCCGCAGGTCGAGCAACTGCACGTCTTTCAACGTACGCCGCATTGGGTGCTGCCCCGACCCGACCGCAAATTCGGGCCTTTCCAGCGCTGGCTGCTGGGTCTGAAACCGGCCTACAAGCTGTTGCGCTGGATGATCTACTGGCAGTTCGAAACCCGGGTCATCGCCTTCAAATATTCAAAACCGGCGATTCACATGGTGCAGCACCAGGCCCTGAAATTCCTCAAACACCAGGTAACGGATCCCGAACTCCAGCGAAAACTGACGCCGGACTTCACCATCGGCTGCAAGCGGGTACTGGTCTCCAGCACTTATTACCCGGCGCTGACCCGCCCCAACGTCACGCTGCACAGCCGCGAGCAAGGCATCGCCAGCCTCGACGAAACCGGCATCGTCACCACGGACGGCCAGCACATCGACGTTGATCTGATCGTGTGGTCGACCGGTTACGACGCCACCGATGGCGTGATTTCCTACCCGGTCAGCGGAAAAAACACCGTGCAACTGCGCGACGTCTGGGCGCAATACCCGCGCGCCTACCTCGGCACCAGCCTGCCGGACTTTCCCAACCTGTTTATCGTCACCGGGCCGAACACCGGCATAGGCCACACCTCGGCGCTGTTCATCATCGAATCGCAGATGAACTACATCCTCGACTGCATCCGCACCGTGCAGGCCAAAGGTCTGCGCAGCATCGAAGTTCGCCCCGAAGCAGAACGTACCTACACTCAGATGATTCACCGGGAGATGGAGCGCACGGTCTGGAAAACCGGCGGCTGCCACAGTTGGTATCAAAGCAAGAGCGGTCATGTGATCGCAATGTTCCCGGGCTTCAGTTTCAGCTATCACCGGTTGACCCGGGCGCTGAAACCGGCCGACCACATTCTGTCTTGAACAAGGAAGACGTCCGATGCTCTTGCTGTTTGTCGCCCTCGCAGTTTTCGTGGCCTGGAGCTGGTTGAGCTACCCGGCGGTCGGCCACTGGCTCTACGACCTGAGCGCGGCCCTGGAGGCCAAGCTGTACCGGTTGCACAAGATTGAAGTACCGATTGCCGAAATGACCGTGTCGACCTGGCAAGGCGGGCCCTATGAAGCGTCGAGCAGCATTCTGATGCTGCATGGCTACAGCGCGGAAAAGAACCTGTGGCTGCGCTTCGCCCGGCATTTCGTCAGCCAGTATCGAGTGATCATCCCGGACCTGGCCGGCCACGGCGAAACCGGCTTCAAGGCGGGCGGTGGCTACGACATCGCGGTGCAGGCCAAGCGCATGATCCAGTTGCTCGACGTCTGCGGGGTCGAGAAAGTCCATGTGATCGGCAACTCCATGGGCGGTTACATCGCCGCGTGGCTGGCGGCGACCTACCCCGATCGCATCGCTTCGGTGGCCTTGATCGACCCGGCCGGCGTCACGGCACCGGAGCCCAGCGACATGGAGCGCCATCTGGCACGTGGGCACAATCCGTTTTTGATCAATTCCCGGGAAGAATTCCGACGCTTCTATGCGATGACCATGGCCTCGCCGCCCTGGGTACCGGGGCTGGTGCTGGATGCCATCGCCCAGCGCTACGAACAACGCCGGGATGAACTGGAAGAGATCTTCCGGGATTTTCGCGCCAGTCCGCCGATGGAGCCGAAACTCCCGGACATCAAATGCCCGGGGCTGTTGCTCTGGGGCCGCAAGGACCGGTTGATCGATGTCAGCAGCGTGCCGGTCTGGAGCAAGGGCATCGCCAATCTGCGGGTCGATGTGTGGGACGGCGTCGGTCACATGCCGATGGTCGAGCAGCCGTCGAACACGGCACGTTTGTATCGGGAGTTCCTGGGGGAGAATTCGCGTCAGGACAGGTAAACGGTCAGTCGTTGGCAGAATGAAGTTCGTAGGATTCTTCGTTTGCCCGCGTCGGCGAAGGCTGCGATCTTTTCCCCCATCCTTTACGTGACCGTGCCAGGAATTTTTTTCATGACCGTGCAGCCTTTCGTCAGCCCCGACCTGATCCGCCAACGCTTCTCCAAAGCGATGTCCGACATGTACCGCGAAGAAGTGCCGCTGTATGGCGCCTTGATGGAACTGGTGGAACAGACCAACCTCGACGTGCTGTCGCGCGAGCCGCAGATCGCCCGTCAACTGCACAGCACCGGCGAAATCGAACGGCTGGACATGGAGCGCCATGGCGCAATCCGCGTTGGCACCGCGACCGAACTGGCCACCCTCGCCCGCCTGTTTGCGGTGATGGGCATGCAACCCGTGGGTTATTACGACCTGACCCCTGCCGGAGTGCCTGTGCACTCCACGGCGTTCCGCGCGGTGCATGAAGATGCGCTACAGGTCAGCCCGTTTCGGGTGTTCACTTCGTTGCTGCGACTGGAGTTGATCGAAGATCCCGAGCTGCGAGTCTTCGCGCAATCGGTGCTGGATCAGCGTTCGATCTTCACCCCAACCGCGTTGCGTCTGATCGAGCAGGCTGAAGCCGCTGGCGGGTTGAATGAATCCGAGGCCGGGGAATTTGTCCTGCAAGCGCTGGAGACTTTTCGCTGGCACCACAGCGCCACCGTCACCGCCGCGCAATACCAGACGCTCAGCGCCCAGCATCGTTTGATCGCCGATGTCGTCGCGTTCAAGGGCCCGCACATCAACCACCTGACACCGCGTACGCTGGACATCGACATCGTTCAGGCAAAGATGCCGCTGCACGGCATCACACCCAAAGCGGTGATCGAAGGGCCACCGCGCCGGCAGCATCCGATCCTGCTGCGTCAGACCAGTTTCAAGGCGCTGGACGAGCCGATCGCCTTCACCGACCAGACGCAAACTCGCGGCAGCCACAGCGCCCGGTTCGGCGAAATCGAACAACGGGGTGCGGCGCTGACCCCCAAGGGCCGGGCGCTGTACGACCGCCTGCTGAATGCGGCACGCGATGAATTGGGCGATTTCCCCAACGAAGCCAACGCCTCACGCTACAACGCGCTGATGACTCAGCACTTCGGCGAATTCCCTGACAGCCTCGAGGGCATGCGCGAGCAGGAGTTGGCGTACTTCCGTTATTTCGTGACAGACAAAGGGCTTGAGGCGAGTCGTCCCGCTGATGTTTCGCTGCAAGCGTTGTTACGCGATGGGTACGTGAAAGCCGAGCCGCTGGTGTACGAAGATTTCCTGCCGGTCAGTGCGGCGGGGATTTTTCAGTCAAACCTGGGGGATGCGGCGCAGACGCACTATGGCGAGCACTCCAATCGTCAGGCGTTCGAACAAGCTTTGGGGCGTTCGACCATCGATGAATTGAGGTTGTATGCCGAGACGCAGCAGCGTTCGATAGAAGAATGCCTCACCGTGCTGACTCGGTAAGGCGACGAAGCGGCGTTTGGCCATACTGCGCAAGAAGTTGCGCAGTTGTACGTAATAAAACACCCCTCAAAACCGCTGCAAGCCACGCCGCTCCTGGCCTCCAGCCAAGTGCGCAAGAAGTTGCGCAGTACTGCGCAACTTCTTGCGCACTTTTCGCCTGAAACGCTGCCGTTTTTCACGAAAATCAATGACTGCCTGCGCCATCCCCCCGGTTTTACGAGGCTTCGAAAATGTTGGCACGCTCCTTGATAACAGTCAGGCACCCACCGGGCGATTTCGCCTCCCGGGCACCCTAACTTTATCCGCAAGGAGAGCATCCCATGGCAACACCAGCGTACATGTCGGTTACCGGCGAAAAACAAGGCCTGATCACTGCCGGCGCCTTCACCGCCGACTCCGTTGGCAACACCTACCAGGAAGGCCACGAAGACCAGGTTATGGTTCAGGCTTTCACCCACGACGTGATCATCCCGCGTGACCCGCAATCCGGTCAGCCAACCGGTCAGCGCGTTCACAAGCCAGTCGTGATCACCAAGGTCTACGACAAGGCTTCGCCTCTGCTGCAAGCTGCTCTGACCTCCGGCGAGCGCATGAGCGAAATCGTTATCCAGTGGTACCGCACTTCGGCGCAAGGCACCCAAGAGCACTACTACACCACCAAACTGGAAGACGCGATCATCGTCGCCATCAACAACAAAATGCACAACTGCCAGGATCCAGGCAACGCGCACTTCACCCACCTGGAAGAAGTGCAGTTCACCTACCGCAAAATCACCTGGACCCACGAAGTATCCGGTACTTCGGGTTCCGATGACTGGCGTGCTCCAGTCGTTTAATTACGGCTGATCGTTTCAAGCATCGGCCAGCTCTGCTGGTCGATGTTGTTTACGCCCTCCAGAATTTCGCGTGCGTTGATCGTCCAGCGGTCGACGAACGCCGCTGTACAGCACGAGGAACAAGGGATGTTCGCGCCGGCCAATGAAACTCACTTTGCCCTGACCGTCGAAGGTCTTTCCAACGACTTTCAGGTGTTTACCCTCACCGGTCGGGAAGCCATCAGCCAACCTTTTGTGTTCGAGGTGGATCTGGTCAGTGAGCAGCCGTCGCTGGACCTCGAAACCCTGCTGCACAAGCCGGCCTTTTTGCAGCTGTCGCCCGACGGCAGCGGCATCCACGGCCTGATCTACCGCGCCGCGCAAGGCGATTCCGGCAAGCGCCTGACGCGCTACTCCGTGACCCTGCGCCCGCAACTGGCGTACCTCGCGCACCGGATCAACCAGCGGATCTTCCAGAACCTCAGCGTGCCGAAAATCATCGGCAAGGTCCTCGAAGAACATGGCATCCAGGGCAACGCCTATGAGTTCCAGACCGGTTCGATCTACCCCGAGCGCATCTACTGCGTGCAGTACGACGAATCGGACCTGCATTTCATCCAGCGCCTGTGCGAAGAAGAAGGCATTCACTACCACTTCCAGCACAGCGCCACGGCGCACAAACTGGTGTTCGGCGACGACCAGACGGTGTTCCACAAACTGGCGCCGGTGGCCTATCAGCAGGACTCCGGCATGGTCGCCAGCGACCCGGTGATCAAGCGCTTCGACCTGCGCCTGGAAACCCGTACAAGCCGCACCACCCGCCGCGATTACGACTTCGAAAAACCGCGCATCACCCTCGAAAGCGAAAACCGTGGCGACGCCCTGCCCGACCTCGAGGATTACGACTACCCCGGCCATTTCGTCGACCGAGAGCGCGGCAAACACCTGGCCAAACGCGCCCTCGAACGCCATCGCAGCGACTTCCAGCTCGCCGAAGGCAAGAGCGACCAGCCGCTGCTGGTCAGCGGCCATTTCCTCGCGCTGAAAGAACACCCGAAAGCCAAGTGGAATGACCTGTGGCTGCTCACCGAAGTCCATCACGAAGGCAAGCAGCCGCAAGTGCTGGAAGAGTCGGTGACCAGCGACACCACCGCGCTGAAAGACGATTTCCATCAGGGCTACCGCAACCGCTTCCAGGCCACCCCGTGGGACGTGCCGAACCGCCCGCCCCTGCGCCACCCGAAACCGCGCATCCTCGGCAGCCAGAGCGCCGTGGTCACCGGGCCTAAAGGCCAGGAAATCCACTGCGACGAATACGGCCGCGTCAAAGTCCAGTTCCACTGGGACCGCGAAGGTCAGGCCGACGACAAGACCAGTTGCTGGCTGCGCGTGTCTTCCGCCTGGGCCGGCGCCCAGTACGGCGGCATCGCCATTCCACGCATCGGCATGGAAGTGCTGGTCACCTTCCTCGAAGGTGACCCCGACCAGCCGCTGATCAGTGGCTGCCTGTACCACAAGGAAAACACCGTCCCGTACGCCCTGCCGGCGAACAAGACGCGCACCACTTTCAAGACCCTGAGTTCCATGGGCGGCGGTGGCTTCAACGAACTGCGCATCGAAGACAAGAAAGGCCAGGAACAGATCTTCCTCCACGCCCAGCGCGACTGGGACGAAAACATCGAACACGACCAGAAAATCCGCGTCGGCAACGAACGCCACGACGTCGTGGAAAAGAACAGCTACAGCGAGTTCAAGGCTGAAGAACACCACACGGTTTACGCAGACCGCAAAGTCGAAGCACGGGCCAACGACCACCTGACCGTGGGCGTGAACCAGCACATCAAGATCGGCACCGGACAGTTCATCGACGCCGGGCAGGAAATTCACCTGAGCAGCGGCATGAAGGTCGTGCTGGAGGCTGGGGCTGAACTGACGTTGGTCGGGGGTGGCAGCTTCATCAAGATCGACGGCGGCGGCGTGACCATGAGTGGGCCGGCGATCAACATCAACTCCGGCGGTGGGCCGGGGAGCGGCACCGGTGCGGCGCCGTTGATGCCGGGCGTACTGAAACAGGCCGATGCCGATAAGGCGGGTGCCGTGCTGACGCCGGCGCAGATCAATACCCTCAAGCGTAATGCGCCGTTTTGTGAAGAGTGTGAGAAGTGTAAGGCAGGGGCATGCGCGATCTGACTTGCGGGCGCCATACGCGAACAAATCTCATAGCGCTCAGAGGCCGAGTCAATCTGCGCGTTTTGTCATGCTGTTTATCAGGTGTCTTGCTGACTCAACCGCAGACCGCCTCCGCAGCCGAGCGTCGCAGCGCTGTACCCGACGACGTCTCCAGCTACGTAATCAAGAGAAACAACTGTGACTCGCTTCGCGGTGATATTCCCGAGTACGACCCGGCCGACCCTGACAACATCAATCGGTTCGTCAGCAATGCAAACACGTACTGCAAGGGAACAGATCAGCAGCTCAAGCAGTTGAAAGAAAAATACTCGGGAAGCGAAAGCGTTCTGCGCAAACTTTCGGGTTACGAAGAAAACATTGAAGCGGACATGAGTTTTTAGACTCACCCATCAAGGACGGTTGTTGTGGCATCTGAAAAAATCACTCCCCAGGCCTGGCTCTCCGCGCACCCGCTCAAGGCGAACGAACGCCTGTACCTGATCGTCAGCGCCGCCAGCGATGCCGAAGCGCTCAAGGCCTTGTATCAGAGCGAACCGTCCGTCCAGGCCATTCCCGTCTGGGGCGGAACGCCCTACTCCACCTGGCAACCGGTGATGCCTTACGTCGCCGAACTCAAGGCCAACTCGGCCTTCCTGCCCTGGATCACCGAAACCGACGCCCTCGACTGGGGCTGGCTGGCGGTTTCCCGCTCGGAACCCAACGAAGTCTTCGAACACCTGCGCAGCCTGACCCAGGTGAAGATGCCGGACGGGACCGAGGTGTTTTTCCGCTTCTGGGATGGGCGGCATATCTATCCGATTCTTGAAGGGCTGGGTGAGAGCGCTGGGGAGGTGCTGCCGGTGTTTGAGCGGTATCTGATCAATGGCCGCAGCCTGGAAGTCGGGCCGAGGGTGGTGCCGAAGGCGAGGGATTGGCCGTGGTGGGAGGTGCCGAAGAAGCTGTTGGATCAGTTGGCGAAAGAGGATCACACGACGCTGGTCGGCAACTTGATGCAATGGCTCGAAGAAGCGCGCCCGGACCTCTACAGCGCGTGGCCCGAGAATAACCTGAAACTGAAAATCACCCGTTTCGTGCGTCGCCCGGATGCTCCAAACAACCTTAAAGAAGCACTGATAAACCACCTGATTCTGGAGCAAGGCTGATGGATCGCGTTGCCTTTGTTGACAACCAACTGAACACCTTCAAGGACAGTCTGAAGCTGTATCAGGAACAGACCAAGACCTGGTACGCCAACGTCGCCGACAAAGCCAGCCGTGCGGCTGACCTCCCTTCCCTGCTGGGCATGGAACGAGTGATCAAGGTTGGTGACACCAGCAAATCGGTGAGCATGACCGACGGCGACTTCACTTCGAACGTGGCTCAGTGCCCGTTGAAGGGACCGCTGCTGATCGAGAGCAAGTTCGAATCGGTTTATGACATTCCCATCGGCGATATCGAGGTCGAGATCGTCGCTGTGGAAGGTGGAGCAGTCAGCAAGGTCAAACTCGATCAACAAGGCAAAGCAAGCTGGACCGGCGGAATCCCCGGCAAATTCTACAAAATCCGTGTTCACAACGAAGTGACGCCTGCGCAGATCGACGCTCTGTTTAACTCCTATAGCGGCGTAACAGCAGACCTCGAAGGTTTCCTGCGCAAGGAGTGGGCCGGGTTCAAACCACAGTGGTCGAACCTGTCGGCTTCAGGCACTGCGATGGCGATCGGCAACGGCATTCTTGAAGGTGGCTGGGAAGCCATCAAAGGCGTGTGGGATGGCATCAGTCTGGTGCTCGACATTCTGCAAGACCCCAAAAAGTTTGCAAAAGATCTCGGTGCCGGCGTCCAGGACCTGATCAAAGTCGCCGAAAGCTCGCCGGACATCATGAAAAAAGCCATGTTGCTCGCCAGCGACGAGGCCGCTTTGTTCTTGCTTGTACGCAGTGCCGTGATCTGGTTGGCAGGCTTGCCGCCAATGAAGATGGCCGGCGACGTTGCGAAGATGACCACGGCAATTGTCGTCGGTATCGCCATCGACATTGTGATTGGCGTGGTACTGACCATTGCGGCTGAAGGCACAGGTGTTATCTACCTCGCCGCCCGATTGAAGAAATACGGTGAGCTTGTCATCAACGCTGTCACCAGCTTCGTGAAGTCGCTGTTCAAGATCATCAATGGCTTTATGGAGTATGTCGCGAAGTACACCGCTGTTGCGGCGCGTGGGGTGACAGCCAAGGTGAGGAACGGCGTCTCTCAGCTGCGCTTCGACGGGAAAAAGAACGCAAAACTGGGTAAAGGCAAAGTCGGTGACGACGCTTCCAAACAGGCAAAGTCGCCTGCGGAAAAGAGTGCCGAACCGGCCTCGGAAACCTGCACCAACGGATGCCCGGTTTCGATGGTCACCGGCGAAGAGCTGCTGACACTGACAGATGGCCAACTTGACGGCTTGCTGCCGTTTGAATGGACACGCCTGTACAGAACCAGCGCCGTGGAAATCGACTGTGGCTTGGGATACGGCTGGAGTCACGCCCTTGCCCACCGCATCGAAATCGTGGGCGATGAAGTCATCTGGACCGACCACGAAAACCGCTCCACACCGTTCCCGCTTCCAAGCGAGCAACGCCCGGCGATCACCAACAGCCTCTCGCGTGCAGCCATTTTCCTCGGCGATGACCCGTCCGAGCTAGTACTAGCCCAAGCAGGCAAACGCCCATCGTTCTACCACTTCCGCTTCAACAGCAAAGGCGCAACCCTGATCGCCATCAGCGACAGCTATGGCAATCGCCTGCACGTCACACGGGACATCCACGGGCGCATCAAACGCCTCGACAACGGCGCAGGTCGTGCCCTGCTTTTACGCTACGACCGCAAACACATTGTGGCGGTGGACTATCAGCAGTTTCTTCCTGCGGACAATCTTGAGGATGCCTGGAACACAGTCCAGACGCTGGTCACCTACACCTATGACGCGCAACACCGGTTGATCGAAGCAAAGAACGCTGCCGGGGAAGCCGAGCGTTATCGCTACAACGATCAACACGTGATTCTGGAACGGCAGCTGGCCGGCGGCGCGAGCTTCTTCTGGGAGTGGGAGAACGAAGGCAAACTGGCTCGATGCATCCACCACTGGGCAAACTTCTCGCAGATGGACGCGCGCTACGCCTGGGATGACAAAGGCAGCGTGACCGTTACCAACGCCGATGGCAGCGAAGAGGTTTACACCCACGACGACCAGGCGCGACTGATCAGCAAGATCGATCCGGATGGTGCCGAGCACCTCAAGGCCTATAACGACAAAGGCCAATTAGTTGCGGAAACGGATCCTCTTGGCGCCGTGACCGAATACCGGTACGACGACAATGGATTGATGATCGCCGTCATCCCTCCTGAAGATGAGGCCATCACCTACGAATACAGCAACGGTTTCGTCAGCGAGGTTCATCGCGGCAAAGCCAGCTGGAAGTATCAACGCAACAGACAGGGTGACGTCACCCAACAAATCGACCCGGACGGAAATTCGACGTTCTACAGTTACGACGGCCAAGGACGTCTGCTGGAGATCCGTCACCCGGATGGCAGCCGCCACCAACTCGGTTGGAACAACCTCGGTCAACTGCTTGAGGAGCGCTTGCCCGACGGTGGTCAACGCAAATACCGCTACGATGCGTTGGGCCGGCAGATTACTCGGCAAGAGGAATCAGGTGCCATCACCCAATATCAGTGGGATACCGCCAATCGCCTCGCGCAAATTATCTTGCCGGGCGGCGCAACGCGCGCGTTCACCTACAACGCCTACGGCAATGTCACTGCCGAACGCGACGAACTCGGCCGCGTCACCCGTTACGAATATGCCGATAACCTGCACCTTGTCAGCCGTCGCATCAATCCTGACGGCAGCCAGCTGCGTTACCGCTACGACAACTCGCGCCTGTTGCTGACCGAAATCGAAAACGAACGCGGCGAGCATTACCAACTCGACTACTTCCCGAATGGCCTGATCCAGCAGGAAACCGGCTTCGACGGTCGTCGCACCGCATACGAATACGACCTCAACGGCCAGTTGCTGAAAAAAACCGAATTCGGTGAAGACGGTAGCGAGTTGGTAACTGAATACCAACGAGACGCCGCTGGCAGACTGCTGGTGAAGACACTTCCCGACGGCGAAGAAATCCACTACAGCTACGACGCCCTCGGCCGCTTGGTCAACGTCGACGACGGACACTGGCCGCTCGCCTACGAATACGACCTGCAAGATCGCCTCGTCACCGAACACCAGGGCTGGGGCACCTTGCGTTATGAGTACGACAGCGTCGGCCAGCTCAAGCACTGTCGCTTGCCCGATGGCAGCAAACTCGACTACCGCCACCAACCCGGTGGTATGCTCAGCGGCATCGACCTCAACGGTTCGCGCCTGACGTCTCACCAGTTCAGCGGTGGTCGCGAACAGCAACGCCAGCAAGGCTTGCTGCTCAGCCAATATCAATATGACGAACAGGGTCGCTTGCAAGCCCACAGCGTCAGCCAACGCGACAAAAACCTGTTCCAGCGCCGCTACAACTACGACGCAAACGGCAACCTCGCAGGCATCGACGACAGCCGCAAGGGCAACCGCAGCTACCACTACGACCCGCTCGATCGCTTGATCAGCGTTCGTGGCGCGACACCGGAAAGTTTCGCCCACGACCCGGCCGGTAACCTACTCGGCCAGAACAACGAAGGCACAGCCAACCTCGCCAATGTCAAAGGCAACCGCCTGATGATGCAGGGCGACCGCCATTACGATTACGACGCTTATGGCAACCTGATCCGCGAACGCCGTGGCACCGGACAGAAACTCCTCACCGAATACCGCTACGACTGCCAGCATCGACTGATCGGCGCGAGCCTTCCGGGTGGCAGCACCGCGTCCTACAAGTACGATGCTTTCGGTCGCCGCATCGAGAAAACTGTCGATGGCCACAGCATCGAGTTCCTGTGGCAAGGCGAACGCCTGATCGCCGAAAGCGGCGACAATCGTTATCGCACTTACATCTACGAACCCGGCAGCTTCCGCCCGCTGGCCATGCTCGACGGCGAAGGCCCGCGCATGGCAACACCGTTCTATTACCAGCTCGATCATCTGGGCACACCGCAGGAGCTCACCGACTACAGCGGTGAGATCATGTGGTCCGCGAAGTACCGCGCCTACGGCAACCTCGCTGCGCTCGACGTCAGTGAAATCGACAACCCGTTGCGATTCCAGGGTCAGTATTTCGATGCGGAGACAGGCCTACACTACAACCGCCATCGCTACTACAATCCGGGGACTGGACGGTTTCTGACTCCGGATCCGATCAAGCTTGCGGGTGGATTGAATAACTACCAGTACGTGCCTAACCCTACGGGGTGGGTGGATCCGTTGGGATTAGCGAGTAAAGAATGCGATGGACCAGAAACATATGACAACTCGGCTCATAACGCTGCTAAATACGCGGCAATGAAGCGAGACCTAAAAACGACTGAGGCTGCGAACCCTGTAGTTGAAAGCCTACGAACGACGGGACAGCTTCCAGGCAACTATGTCACAAAGACTCAAGCAGCGCAGAGTGGTTGGAAACCGGGAAAAGCACTAAATAATAGCGTTCCTGGTGGTCAGCTAGGTGGTGATGTTTTCCATAATGATACAAACGTACTCCCTTCAGCCCCTGGTCGAACTTGGTATGAAGCTGATGTAGGCCTTAACAATACAATGTCTCGTAGCAACCAACCAGGAACAAGACTACTTTATTCAGACGATGGACTTCTTTATATAACTAGCGACCACTACGACACCGTTAGCTCTATTGGAACCTGGAAGTGAGTTTTAAAAATGATAATTGTACTTGATGGCTTAACCATTTCATCAGAGCAAGAGTTTCATAAAAAAATAGCCATTGCTTTTGCGGTGACAGATTTTTATGGAAACAACCTCAACGCCTTATGGGACCTACTCAGCACCGACGTGGAACGCCCAGTAGATTTAATATGGAAAAATTCTGAACACTCTCAAAAAAACATGGGAGACTCGTACAACAAAATAATTAATATTTTTGAACGCACAAAGCAACAGGATGTGAATTTCGGATGGGAAGAAAAATTTAACTATTATCTAGAGTAACCACTAGAAAGCTAAAAGGCACTATCAAAACTACAAAATAAAGGAGATAGATTTATTTTTTACTGAAGAGAATAAATCTGTCCCCTTTCAGCTCTTCCTTTCAGCTCATGGCGAATCACGACCCGAGCGACCCACATGGTGATCATCCACATTTGCAGCTTCACCCTGTGAAAGGGGAAGTTATAAGAATCTACTGGCCAAACCAATTTGAAGGACAAAAATGAGCACCCTGAAGACAATCCCTAGAAAAGTTTGGTGGGGCTTGGAGGCAAAATCATATACAGAGATTGCGCAGGAACCACCTTCGCAGAATGACTCACTTAGAAAGTGGATCGCAATCTACGCCGTTTATCATTTAAACTTTAAAAATAGATACCCTAACCAAAAGGGGACAGATTTATTTTTTAACCAAAAGGGGACAGATTTATTTTTCGTTAAATAAAATAAATCTGCCCCACCTTTTTCCGATGTCGGTAAAAACAGACACGATCAGTCCAGACCCTCAGATCGGATGGAAGTCTCCGTACGGATTAAAGACAGAGCAATAGACATATTAATAAAGGACATCAGTTGGATATCCAGAGACTCGACCGAGGCGGAAGTTGAGATCAGTGACGGGAATTTTACCTGCATTGCCCTTTCTCAGCCATGCAGCGCGATATTGGAGAAACAATAAATGAGCCACTGCATGTTTTTTAACCAAAGGGAACTGTCCCCTTTTTCGGTCCCCTTTTTCGAAGAAAATAGAAAATAAATAAAATAAATCCGTCCCCTTTTCACACACTTTTCACACAACGCAAGCGAAAAAACTGTACTAAAATTACTCAAGGCATTCAAAAAATGAGCTATTTCGATGAAGAACTTGAAAAAGAACTATCAGAATCGAGTATCCATTTCGAAAAATTAAAAAGCGAAGCACACGACGACTTCGTATCAGTTATCAACAAAAAATTTCCGTTCTCCGGCTCCAAAATATCGTGGAACTCATTACCCAACAGCATGAGCTACGTAAAAAATGAATACAACCAAGCCTTTAGAAAAATATCAGAACAAGTAAAGGTTCTAAGTATTCCTGAGATAATTTTCATTGGTGACGCCCTCACAGAGAGCGCATATAAAACCAGCACTAACGATTTCGAAACCACCTTGGCAATTTTCGCCGAAATCCCTCAGCATACTTATTTCTTCTCCGACGATCTGAGTTTCATAGGCTGCATTAGCAGCGAAGGCGAAATAAATTTTAGTGAGATATCATAACTAGGGAGGACAGATTTATTTTTGTTGAAGAAAATAAATCCGCCCCATTTTCATCCATGAAACTACAACCAACCCTGGATATTTTGCCGTCTCTACTTTTCGCCTTTGACGTGGATAGTGATCAAAATGTTGAAGCAGAAGAACAGATAGCAAGTACAGACATTAACAACGAATTAGAGCTTACTAAGCTTTTCGACGCTTTTATCATGCCAGACTTCACAAGCCGAATAGCAAGCGAGCAGCAATGGTATATAGACTCACTTACATTCTATCTAGAAAAGAACGAAAGCTTCAATCGAATCTTTTCAGACATGACAACATACTTCCCTGCCCCCCCGTCCAACAAACGCAACTTTATGAAAATATTACTAAACTGCCTTAAAAAATACCAAACCATAAATAAATAAACCAAAGGGGACGGACCCAAAGGGGACAGATTTATTTTTCGCTGATGAAAATAAATCCGCCCCGTGTTTATAGCCCCAAAGGCTAGACAATCACGTTGACTCCACTCCTTCAGATCTCAAAAAAACCGAGAGACAATGGAAATAACAAAAACAGTCTCAATCTGGACTGCAAAAACTGGCTGGGAGCCGTCAACACTCCATGAAATAATGTTGCCGGCATATTCAGAAGATAGAGACTCGCTTGGGTGCGAGTTTACAAATGCATTTTCACTTGGCTTTATAGATAATGATTTTATCGAAGCTGACACAGTCGGCAACACCAACTCTCTCGAGATTGCAATTGAAGGCTTTTCTTACGACTCCGATATATCCTCAGACATAAAATCAAAAAATATTCAGCCTACTAATCAAACAATAGACACTCTTATTGCAATATACGACTTCACTTTTCAAGGCAATCCACCAGCCCGCGCAATCCGAGGCAAAGAAATCACTTTCAGAGGCACATTCACATACAAAGAGTAGAGATTCAAAGGGATTCAAGACCATCGAAGGCGAGCAAAATCGGATCCATATCACTTGATCGGTTCATTATCGAGAGAACAAAATGATTTTTTCTATTGATATCACAGAGTGTTTTGGCGCGATCGACTCCGATAACGCAGGCGGGATCATAAGCTATATCAACATTCCCCCCATCGAAAACCCTCGGGAAAAATTTCGCCTTAAGCTATCAAATTTCGTACTTAACTTGATCGACGACCCCGTCATCACCTCAATCAACAGGCAGAATTCAACCTTTTTGGAGAACATGACCGAGGATGGTTTCCTTATAATAAAAAAAGCCAGTATTTCCTTTGAGTCAATAAAAGGCTACGAAAAACTATTGCGACTATTAAACCAAGATAACGGATATTTAACCCACGAGCGCTACGGTCAAAAATTAAATACCGGAGACAAGATTTACGACATCAGCGGAAGACTTTTTTCAACTCCGGAACTCTTGATTAACTTCGCATTCATTTCACCCAATACTATAACACTTGAATTTAACTCGTCAGATTACACATACATAGAGAGTTACCTTGAGCTTCAAAAGTCCTTAGAAGAATTAAATTCAAGAGAAAAACCTACTCAACCACCTCTCACAGGTCTATTCGACCCCACACATAGCAACACGCACACCACTAGCAACTTTGACCTTGGCTATCGCACCTACAATTAATGACTTCCCCTTCCCCATTACTAATCAAAGCCAATATGAAATTGAAAACAACATCATTTAATTGATAAAATCACCGCCACCAAAAACCAGACCCACACAATGACGAGCAACTTCGAAATCGCACTGAACAAAAATGAGTTCCCAGATTACTTCAGGGGCAAAGGAGAGTATTTTACGAGAGATCCTGACTGGGGAACTCAGTTGCATATCAGAAACTGGCAGGACTCGAGTATTTTTCTAAAACCGCTGAGCAACTCGACAGACATACTGAAAAACGCATTCAGCTTGTATCTAAGCACTGTAGAACTCACGATAACCGATGCGCATGACCTGCTTGAAAACATTGGCTGCTATTACTACTTGAGAACCAAACAACCCTACCTATCAAAAAACGGTTTCGATCTTATCCGAGATGCCAACAACGACGAAAAGCGAAGAATCTCGAAAACAATGTCATTTCTCAAAGAGACAGTTGCAACCAACAACACTCCTGAAAATCTCGAGCTCTTCAATCGTCGAGTAAACATGCTCGTCAAAAATGGCGGACCAGACAATATAACCAACCTATAACATAGGTCTAATATAGAAACATCGATTACAAAAAACCAATATTACATACTTTCCTTTCACAAGGTGTTAAATAAATCATGAAAAAATACCTAGCCCGACTCGGAGCCAAAATAACTTTCGATGATATATCGCACCTTAATCAAGCGATCAAACTCTCTCTCCTAATAAACAATTTGAAGGAGGATATGTTTCAAGCGATCTTCCCATGCGGCCAAATACTCGATATCGGATGGTATCCAGAATTCAGCACTCGCGGTTCCTTTGTAAGCTCTCTAATCCACAATCAAGACTGGCAAAATCCGATTCATTGTGAAAAATCCAAAAACTGGGCAGAACTGAAAATCGCGTTAGAGAACGTATTAAAAAACTTGGAAAGCTAGAATCGAAAAACGCTTCTGACACATGAAGCAAACCAAATGACTAAAGCAACATCACCACTATCCCCCCTCAATCATCCCCTCCAAAACCTCATACTTAACCACCACCCGATTCCCATACAACCGCTCCCTCTCCACCAAAGCCCCCACCTGCCCCTTCTCCCTCACCTCCCGCCAAATCTCATTCTCCCGATACACCCGCTCCCCCTCCCGCACAAACCGATGCCCCAACTCAAACACGTGATACCGATACGCCCGTTCCCGATCACACAACAATTCCCCTTCCAGTTGCGTCTCCCCCACCTTCAGCTTCAGCTGAAAGCTCCGATCCGTCGGGTTGTGCAGCACCAGATCGATGTAGTTGTAGAAGATCGCCGCGCCGGAGCCGAACGGCAGGACACGGCCGTCGTCCGGGAAGGGGTCGAAGCTGTGGTTGGCGCGTTCGATGACGACCAGGGGTGAGTGAATGGCCATCCAGTGGATGAGGTTGCTGAGTTGGCAGATGCCGCCGCCGATGCCGGTGCGGGCCTGGCCGAAGGACAGTTCCATGCCTTCGACGTAGCCGCGTTGGCGGGTCGGGCGGCCCACGAGGCGGCAGAAGGAGAAATATTCGCCAGGGGCGATGGTGACGCCGTCGATGGCGGCGACGGCGAGTTTGAGGTTGATGACTTTGTTGTGTTGCAGCGCAAGGTCGGAGTCGCCGAGTTTGCGAATCAGTTTGGAGGTGTGTTTGAGGTAGCGATACGGCAAGCGCTCGGACGTCGCGGCAGGTCGTGCGTAGCGTTTGCTCGAACAGTGCCAGGCGATGTGGCGGAACAGTCTTTTTTGCCACACGCGCAGCCAGTAGAGGGCCGGGTGGTAGAGGGAAAGTGGTTTCATCCGTGGCAAACGGCGCGGGCCGTTGTCTTCCTTGATCTGAAAATGGCGGCGCATCTTACCGTGGAAAGTCGCCGTGTGCGCGGCCTGCGCTTGCGTCGCACGCCGTAACAAGTCGACTGAACCCGACCGCTCCAAAATTAAGCTTGAACTAAGGTTGCGTCCCTACCATCCGGGCCACAAAGCAGCGGGTTGCGAGCATCGATTGCCGCATGCAAAACCCTTCAACTTGATGTGAGCCCTGACCATGAGAGCGTTTGATTTCCCCTCGGCACAACAGCCCGCGTTCAGTCTTGTATTGGTCAATTACAAAACCCCGGAAATAACCCGGATGTGCCTGGAGTTTCTCCAGCAATACGTCAAGGATCATCAGATTCCGGTGTGGGTGGTGGACAACGATTCTGCGGACGAAAGTCTGACTTACTTGCGTTCCCTTGACTGGATCAACTTGATCGAGCGCCCCTCGCCGGGTAAGGAACCCGGACATATTGCTCATGGCAAGGCACTTGACCTGGCACTTGCGAAAGTTGAAACCGATTATCTGTTTCTGCTGCACACCGACACTTTCGTGTTCGACAGCACTGTCTTTTCAATGATGATCAACGAGTGTATGCAATCTTTGGATACAGCAGCAGTCGGTTGTGTCGAACAGCTTGATCGGGGTGTTCTAAGAGACACCTGGCGCTTGTCTTCGCGTTATTTCAAACACTATTTCCGGCGGGCAAAACTTCAGTTGGGCCTGCGCTCCCGGGAGCCAAAACCCTACCGGGAAACCCACCTGAAAAGCTTCTGCACCTTGTGGAATGCACGGTTGATCAAGGCGCACGGGCTACATTTTTCGATGGACGACCGGGTCCCGGGATACACGCTGCAGGATCGATTAAGCAGCCTCGGCTACGGCATCAAATGTCTTTCGCCGCGTACGATCTTCCGCTACCTGGATCACATCCAGGCAGGCACCGTGGCCGCCGCCGGTGGCTACGCCAAGAACCACCGCCGCACCACCATGTACCAGCAAACACTCAAGCGTATTCAGATGCAGCAAGGCATGCGACCTGCCAAATCCTGAGAACAATAAAAAAGGGCGACTTCACAGTCGCCCTTTTTTTATCTGAATTCTTTAGCCATCTCTCTGGAGGAGGTGTTCGCCCAGTGTAATGGCCTGGCAATCCATGCACCGGTAAAGAGCCCTGACACTGGGCGAACGGGAGGGATTTTAATGGAAGTTGGCGGATATGTCGTGCTAATTGAAAATGAATTTTATGTACTAAAACGTTAACGAATATTGATCATCGATATTTCCCGACAAACTTTCAGAATTCTCCCACTCAAACATTTCATATGACTGTTCTCATACAACTATTTGTACAAGAACAGTCAATCTGTAGAGTTAATACTCAGCTTTCATGTGCACTGGTCACTTTTAATACATCGGTGTAAGTGACCACAACGCTCTGTCCGACTTTCAGATCTTTGAGCTTGGCTTGGATTTCAGGCTTTTCGACGTTGAGGGTTTTCGATTGGCCCGAAGGGTTTTCCAGAGTGACCTGCTTTTTCTTCAAATCAATTCTGGTGATTTTCAGTTGCACCTGAATCTGACGGAACGCCTCGCCACCGGGGTTGCTGCTGCCCACGGCGTTGCGCAGCTCACCGGTACGCTCGGTGGAGCCAGGCAGACCTTTATCCACGTCGGTGTCCAGGAAAGCGGCAATCGAATGTGTAACCTGGATGTCGACCTTGTCGCCAACCTTCAGGTTGCCGAGGTTTTTCGCCTTGTTGCTGAGCTGAATGTGCACCTGGCGACCTTCCGCGCCTTCAAGGACAACCTGATGATTGGCCGGGTCGACCGCCAATACTTTGGTGGTGACCTGGTCGGCCTCGACCGCTGCGGACAGTGGAATGTCGGCGGCCAATGCCGTGAGGCTGGTGGCGGACAGGACAGTGGCAAGTGCGATGGCGTGCGTCAGTGCTTGGAGCTTCATAAGCGGTACTTTCCCTGTGATGAATGGCAGCACACCGCGCCGAATCGGTTTCAGCGCAATGCGTGCGAAGGAGCATAGACGCTGATCGACCGTTGCTCCTCGCACAGGGCGAATCAGTACCCGGTCATCTCCAGATAACCCTGCCCGCCCTGACTGCCGCTCAACCGCACCGGCCCTTCCCAGTAAGGAATGCGCAGCCCCATCCAGGCGCTGGGGTTGATTGCATCGAGGGTGATCTGCAGATTCTTTTCCGGAATCCCGATCGACCAACGCACCGGCATCGAACGGCCAGCAACCTTCGCGGTGTCCTGCGGGGTCAGTTTGATCTGCCCGGCGTGCAGCGTTTCGGTCTGGCCATCGGCGGCAATCCAGGTGCCGGTCAAGTACGGCGCGCCTTCCTTCTGGCGCATGCGGTAGAGCATGACGTGCGCGCCGTCGTCCAGATGCAGGGAGAACCAGTCCCACCCGGTCTGGTTGGCGGTCAGCGGTTGGCTGCTCCATTCGCGGTCGAGCCAGGCCGGGCCGTTGACGGTGTAGGTGTTGCCGTCGATTTGCAGGGTGCCGCTGGCCTGGAAAAACGGCTGGCTGTAGTAATACGACGCCTGGCCCTGTTCGGATTTCTGACTGAAGCCGTGATCGCCTTGCAGCACCAGCGGGCGGCTGGAGGTCAGGCGCAGTTGGTAGCTGAAGTTTTTGTCCTTTGCGCTGAGCTGCATGTCGACCAACGGATCGCTCGCCTGACTGACGAAACGCCAGTCATCGATCCACGCCTCGAACGGCGCCGAACGCACCCCGGCCTGCCCGACGCCGCCACGCGCATAACGCTCGGCGGCGTGATGGACATTGACCGACGTCACCGCCGCATGACCAAGCCAGATCGTTTGATTGGCCCAGCCCGGTTGTTCCGGCGAGGCGTTCAACGCGCTGCGAAACAACGTCCACTGCACGCCGAAATCATTGCCCTGGGCATCCTTGAGATTGGCCGTCACATACCACCACTCGATGCGAAAACCGTCATGGGCGCCGTGATCCGCCGGAAAGCTGAACACCCGCCCCGGCACCACCGGTGTGAAGGCTTGCGCCTGGGCGCCCATTCCGGCGAAGCCTTTCTGCTCCGGTGCCGGGTTGTCGCAACCACTGAGCAACAACGCCAGAAACACCACGACGAAGCTAATCCTCATGGGCAAACGTCCTCAACAAGTCCGCCGGTTGCGTGCGGTACAGCGAATACAGCGGCCACGCCGAGGCCAGCAACGTCGCCAGCAAGGCCAGCCCGGTCAGTTGCAACAACTGCCACGGAAACACCCGCAACGGCAAACGCCAGCCAAAAGCCTGAACGTTGATCACCGCATCCAGACACCACGCCAGCCCGATGCCCAACGGCAATGCCAGCACCAGCGTCAGCACTGCCAGCAGCCAGGTCTGGCCGAGGTTGAGCAGCATCAATTGTCGTCGCGTCACCCCCAGGGCCCACGGCGGCGCCAGTTGGCCGAGGCGGCTCTGGCTCTGGGTCAGCAGGCTGATGAACAGCGCCACCCCGGCGACGGCGAGCGTCAGGCTGTTGAGCGCGGCCGTTGCGGCGAAGGTTCGCTCAAAAACCTGCACCGACCAGCCCTTGAGCCGCGCCTGATCGACGATGCGGCTGTCGTCGAGCTGGAAACGTGCCTGCAAGGCGCTCAGCAGTACGGGGATTTTTGGCGGTTCGATACGCAGGTTGAAACGGTTTGGCGTCAGTTGCGGCCAACTGCGCAACAGGTGATTGCTGTTGACCAGCACATGCCCCTTGGGATTGCCGTAGTCGGCGTAGATCCCGACGATGCGCGGCGACCACGGCAGACCCGGCGTGGGAATCGTCAGGTGATCGCCCGGCCGAACCTTGAGCCGGCGGGCGAGTTGTTCGCTGAGCATCACCGCATCGTCGGTGGCCAGCGCAGCCCACGGATCGTCGCCCCGGGCTTCGAGCAGCGGCCAGTGCTGGCGATAGTGCGGATGATCGATGATGCCGAACACCTCCGTCGGCCAGCCTTGCAGCGTCACCGAAACCTGCCAGTTGGGCAGGATCGCCGTGACGCTCGGTTGCTGTTTCAGCCAGCTGTAGAGCTCGCGGGCCTGGGCCGGATTGCTCGGGTTCAGATAGAGCTCGGCAGTGAGGCGTTGTTCGAGCCAGTCGTTGAAGGTCTGGCGGAAACCGGCGGTCATGCTGCCGGCACCGATGTTTGCCGCCATCGCCAGCAGCAACGCCATCAACGCCAGACTCAGCGCCGGCAATTGCTGTCGGCAGTCGGCGAGAAACCACTGCCCCAGCACCGAACGACTGCGCCCGAGCAAGCCGTTCAACAGCGCACTGAGCACCACCGGCAACGCCAGCGCCGCGCCGAGCAGCAACCCCGCCATCAACACAAAACCACTGGCCAGACTGTTGCCCGACAGCAGCGCGATCAACGCAATCGCGGCAAACACCCCGGCCACCCAGCCCTGCCGGCGCAACCAGCGTGCATGCTGTTCGTGCCAGGCTTGCGGATCGGCCACCGCCAGCAACGGCAGCCGCGCCGCCCGCAGCAAACTGTTGGCCCCGGCCAGCAACGCGCCGAGCAGGCTCAAGCCGATACCGCTGAACCACCACCACGAACTCAGGCGCAACTGCCCCGCCACTTCCGCGCCGTACAACCCGCGCAGGCTGGCGGCGACATCCGGCAACAGCACGCTCGCCAGCCAGTAACCGCTGACGACGCCGAACAGGCCGCCGATCAACGCCAGTGCACCGAGTTCGACGATCAGGCAAGCGATCAGCATCCGCGCGCTGACACCGCAGGCGCGCAACGTGCGCAACAGCCCACGGCGCTGTTCCAGTGCGAGGCCGATGGCGGCATGCACGATGAACAGCCCGACGACAAACGAGAGAAATCCCAGCGCATCGAGGTTGAGGTGAAAGCTTTCGGTCAGCCGCGCCAGATTGTTTTCTTCACCGCTGCTCTTGAGCTGCAACTGGCCTTTGAACGCCGCCGGCATGTCGGCGTGAAAGTCCTTCGGCAACAGCAGCCGCGACAATTGATCGGGTTGTTCAAGCACACGCTGAGCGACTCCAATGTCTACCAACAGCACACCGGGAGCCATGTCCGTTTGCGCCCGCAACGGCGGCAACGTCTGGCCGGTTTCGGTTTGCGCTGTAGCGCCCTCGACCAGGTTCAACGCCTGCAAGGTCTCGGGAGAAATCCAGGTGCTGCCCGGCGGGCTGAAGAAATCGACGATGCGTTCGATCGGCATCGCCTGCCCCGCCACCGCGCTGTCGGCTGGCAGGGACACCGGCTCGATGCCCATCAATTGCAGGCGCTGAGATTCATGGCCCTTGAGGATCAACCGGCCCTGCAGCACCGGCGATACCGGCCAGCCCTGACGGCGCAGATCGACAAACCATTGCTGGGAAAACGTCGCGCCATTCGGCGTGCTCAGGCTGGCCTGGGGTTCGCCGCCAATCATCTGGCTGGCGCGGGCGTAACTGTCCCGCGCCTGACTGTTGAGCGCTTCGACACCAGTCAACAAGCTGGTGGCCAGGCACAGTCCGGTCAGCACGCTGAAAAACTGCACCGGATGCCGCCGCCAGTGACTGAGCAACGCGATCAACGTTTGCCGAAAAACCCTCACGTCAGACGACCGCTGGACAGCACCACCCGCTCCGCCAGTCGCGCGGCCACGCGCTGACTGTGAGTGACCATCAGCAAAGTGGTCGGCGTGTCATCGAGCAATTCCAGCAACAGACGCAGCACCTCGTCGCTGGTCGCCTCATCGAGGCTGCCGGTGGGTTCATCCGCCAGCAACAGCTTGGGCCGCGACGCCAATGCCCGGCCGAGCGCGACCCGTTGCTGCTGACCGCCGGAGAGTTGTTCGGGATAACGCTTGAGCAGATCGCCCAGGCCCAGACGCTGCACCAGATGGTTCTGCCAGCGCGGGTCATGCCGCCCGGCGAGTCGCGCCTGAAACGCCAGGTTGTCTTCGATCCGCAGGCTGCCGATCAGGTTGTATTGCTGGAACACCAGACCGATTTCCGTGCGCCGCCAGTTGGCCAGTTGCGCCTCGTTCATGGCGTCGAGTCGATGTTCGCCGCTGCGGATGCTGCCGCTGTCGACTTTATCCAGACCGGCGATCAAATGCAGCAGCGTGCTTTTGCCGCTGCCCGACTCGCCCATCAGCGCCAGACTGCTGCCGGGTTTGAGCGTCAGGTCGATGCCTTGCAATACGGGCAACGGGCCTTGAGGGGTGAGATAGCTCTTGAAGACGTTTTGAACCTGCAGCATGCCGCCATCCGATCGATCCGTGTGGGGCAAGGATAGCGGATGGCGCAGGGTTACTGTCCGGCTGCAACGCTGGTCGGCGCCTCTCCCGGCGTGACGATGCTGTTCAGGTCGATGTGTTTCCACTCGGGCTTGGCCCCCAACCGCGCATTGAAGCGGTAGTTGAAGGTGAAATCATCCGCCGTCGGCACGCTCAGCGGTTTGCCGTAGACCGACTCGATCCCCGCGAGGTCATAGCCCATCAACTGCAACAGGGTCGGGAAGATGTTGTAGTGACTGGAGCGATCCTTGTTCGCCGCCAGTTGGGCCGACCAGTCGAGCGTGTGCAATTGATCGCCCTGAATCACCACCAGCGGCACCAATCCCTCTTCCTCCACCGGGTCACCGCCGCAATGGGTGTTGAGCCCAGGATTACCGCGCTCATGCAGATCCTGACCGTGATCCGAGGTGTAGATCAGCAGCGCGTTGTTCAGGTTGGCCTGGGCAAACACTCGCGAGAAAAACTCGCCGACATTCCACAGCACGGTGTTCTTGTAGGCGTTGCGGTACAGCACCCAGTCATCGGGCTGGCCGTTGAAACCGTCGCGCTTGCCAGTGTCGGCGACTTCGGTGAACTGGCCGCGCGGCAAGGTCGGGCGGTAGGCCATGAACGCATCGGGGTATTTGTCGTGCACCGGGAAATGCGCGCCGACCTTGTTGATCACCACCAGCTCCGGTTTGTCGTCGTTGAGCAATTCGATCAGTTTGGCAGCGGCGACCATGTCGCGGTCACGGACGCTGGTCTGGTCGAATTGCACGAATTCGTCGATGTCCTTTTTCTCGGTGTCGGTCATCAGGTTCTGCAGGTTGCCGCCGGTGCGCTGGGCGTCGATGTAGACGGTGCGCAGGCCGGCCTTTTTGGCGTACTGCCAGATCGACGGCAGCGTGGTGTTGATGCGCATGTAATCGGCGCGGGTGCCGCCGTAGCGCAGGGTGACGTTGGTGTCGGCACTGCAATTGGCGATGGACGCCGCATAGCCGTAGTTGAAAATGTCGACGCCCGCAGGCGCCTGCTTGAGGTTGCTGTGCACACCGAACGGCGCGTTGATGTCCAGGTAATTGCCGGAAATGCTTTCGTCGATGATCAGCACGATGTCGTGGCCCACGGCTGGTCCGTTGCGCGCCAGGGTCACTGGCTCACGGGGGCCGACGGTGTTGTGCAGCGCCTCATAGCCGAACAGGTTGAGGTAGGCCAGCGGCGTGTACATGATCGGCAACCCGCGCGCGCCCTCCCCGGCCCGCACGAACAACACCGCACTCAGCAGCAGTACGCCGCACAACGGCGCCGCGATCCGCCAGGCATTTGGCACGGGGATCGAATGCCGTGGCTTGAGGCCGATGCCGACCAACAGCAGCAGGCCATTGAGCGCTCCGTGGACGATCGCGTCCCGGTACTGGTAGGCCGCTTCCTGGATGAAACCGCCGGAATACACCAGTGAGACGAAGCTGCTGTACGTCAGGTAATCGGCGGTGACCCGGGTATAAACATCAAAAAACACCGCCGAAATAAACATCGTTAATGCGAACAAGTGCCGAATGAAAGTCTGACGTATATAGGCCGTTAGTAATAATGCGAAAGTCAGCGCCAAAAACATCGCGCCAAAAAGAAGTACTGCCGGGCCGATACCCATGGCGTTTAAACGTTCAAGGTAATATTCGGAATAAAGCAGTAGATAAATAATTAAAAGCAGTTCTTTCAAATATCGAAACATGGCGATTCCGGGGCGCTTGCGACGGGGCATGGTCAATCGCTTGTCGGCCATTTTCTGACACTAGCAGCGGGCCATCAAAGCGCAAGAACTGTCGGACTTTGGCCAAAAGCGTCAAAAAAACATTGACTCAAAACTGACACACCAAAGTCGTTACAGGCCTTGTATTTTGTGGCCTACGACCGTTTATCGTTTTCTTTGAAATGTGAAAAACATGTCAAGGACGGGACAAATCCAGATACAGCAAGTACTTGATGGCCAATCGCCCCCAGAATTGGGGGTGTTATACACCTGCAACATGTCATTTTGCTGACATGCTTTCCCCACGCTGCGCTATACCCCTTTTGACAGTTCCAATTCGATCTTCCTCCACCGTCTTACGAGGCACGCCAATATGGACGTGAGCGTATTTGGTACGGGCTATGTTGGCCTGATTCAAGCTGCGGCACTCGCCGATGTCGGACATCGTGTGTTGTGCGTCGATATTGACCCGAACAAGATTAAACAACTGCAACAGGCTGTACCGCCTATTAGCGAACCGGGTCTATCGGCAACTTTGGAAGAAAACATCAAGGCCGGGCGTCTGCTGTTCACCACCCAGGCCAGCGATGCCGTAGAACACGCCGAGTTGATCTTCATTGCAGTGGGCACTCCGGCTGACGAGGACGGTTCCGCCGACCTGAGTCACGTGCTCAATGTGGCGCGGCAGATCGCAAGCTTCATGGAGGCCGATCGCACGCTGATCATCAAATCCACGGTGCCGGTCGGCACGGCGGACCAGGTGCTGAAAACCGCCAACGACGAATTGCACCGGCGCGGCAAAAGCGGCCTGCACGTGCGGATCGTGTCCAACCCCGAATTCCTCAAGGAGGGCAGCGCCCTCGCCGATTGCATGCGCCCCGACCGGATCATCGTCGGCACTCAGGACGATGAGGCACGGGCGCAGATGAGCGAGTTGTACGCGCCGTTCTGCCGCAACCACGAAAAACTGATGTTCATGGACAACCGCAGCGCCGAGCTGACCAAGTACGCGGCCAACGCGATGCTGGCCACCCGTATCAGCTTCATGAACGAGCTGGCCAACCTCACCGAACTGCTGGGCGCCGACATCGAAGCGGTGCGCAAGGGTATCGGTTCCGACCCGCGCATCGGCTATCACTTCATCTACCCCGGCTGCGGCTTCGGTGGCTCGTGCTTTCCCAAGGATCTGCGCGCCCTGTTGCACACCGCCGAGCACAACGGCATGCCGCTGAAACTGCTGCGCAGTGTCACCGACGTCAACGACACCCAGCGGCACATCCTGTTCAGCAAACTCAAGGCGCAATTCCCGCAAGGTCTGGCCGGCAAATCCATTGCCGTCTGGGGCCTGGCGTTCAAGCCAAATACCGATGACATGCGCGAAGCCCCCAGCCGCTATCTGATGGATGCGCTGTGGGCCGAAGGCGCCAGCGTCCAGGCCTACGATCCGGAAGCGATGTCCGAGTGCCGGCGCATTTACGGCTACCGCGATGATCTGCACCTGTGCGCCACCCGTGACGACACCCTGGAAGACGCCGATGCACTGGTGATCTGCACCGAGTGGAAGAATTTCCGCGTGGTGGATTTCGAGCTGCTGGCCGACAAGCTGCGCTCCAAAGTGATCATCGACGGACGCAACCTCTACAACCCGGAACAAGTGGCGGCCGCCGGCCTGCACTACAGCGGCATCGGCCTGCGGCATATCTCGCCCGACGGGTTGCGCCCATGAAAATCCTCGTCACCGGTGCGGCCGGGTTCATCGGTGCCCATTGCGTGTTGCGACTGTTGCGCGACGGGCATCAGGTGGTTGGTCTCGACAACTTCAACGGCTACTACGACCCGCAGCTCAAACTGGATCGCGTGCAATGGGTGCGCGACCAGGTCGGTGATTTCCAGATCGCCCGGGTTGACCTGGCCGATGCCGCCGCCGTCGACGCCCTCTTCGTCCGTGAATGCCCGCAAGTGGTGATCCACCTCGCGGCGCAGGCCGGGGTGCGTTATTCACTGGAAAACCCTCAGGCCTACCTGAACAGCAACCTCAGCGGTTTCCTGAACATTCTGGAAAGCTGCCGGCATCACCCGGTCGAGCATCTGATCTATGCCTCATCAAGTTCGGTGTACGGCGCCAACCAGCACACGCCCTACACGGTGCACGACGACGTCAATCACCCGCTGTCGTTGTACGCCGCAACCAAAAAAGCCAATGAGCTGATGGCCCACAGCTACAGCTATCTGTTCGGCATTCCTTCTACCGGCCTGCGTTTTTTCACGGTGTACGGACCGTGGGGCCGGCCCGACATGTCGCCGATCCAGTTCGCCCGCGCCATCACCGAAGGCACGCCACTGAAGCTGTTCAACTACGGTCGGCACCAGCGTGATTTCACCTACATCGACGACATTGTCGAAAGCATCGCGCGCCTCACCGACCACCCGCCACACAACCATCCGGAATGGGACCGCGAGCACCCCGACGCGGGCAGCAGCATGGCCCCGTGGTGCCTGTTCAACATTGGCGGCCACCACCCGGTGGAACTGAAAACCTACCTGGCGCTGATGGAAAAGCACCTCGGTCAGAAAGCCGTGGTCGAGCTCTTGCCCCTGCAACCGGGCGACGTGCTCAACACCTGTGCCGACACCGATGATCTGGCCCAGGCCACCGGGTTCCAGCCCCGGATCGAGCTGGATGAAGGACTGGGGCGTTTCATCGCCTGGTATCGCGACTACTACCCCACTGCCTATCGCCCACGCGCCGCTCGCGGCTGACCTCAGCGGAGGACTGCATGACTGGACATGAGAAAGGTGTACCGATCCAACAATTGGTTCGAGACAAACGCATGGATCCGGAACAGCGAATGCGCCTCGACGCGGCGATCCACCGCCAGGGCCAAGGCTGGGTGACCGGTCGCGAAGGCGGTCGACCATGGCAACTGTCCCGCACCAATCGGGTGGTGGCGTGCTTCGGCGCGCTGGTCATTCTGGTGATGATTTCCCCGCTGCTGATCGGTCTGGCGCTCGCCATCAAGTTCACCAGCAAGGGCCCGGTGATGTTCGTGCAGAAACGCACCGGCTATCGCGGCCGCAAGTTCGGCATGTTCAAGTTCCGCACCATGGTCGCCAACGCCGAAGAGCTGAAAGAATCGCTGCGCCACCTCAACAAGCACGGTGCCGATGCTATTGATTTCAAGATCGACAAGGACCCGCGCATCACCCGGATCGGCGGTTTCCTGCGGCGCACCAGCCTTGACGAACTGCCCAACCTGATCAACGTGGTGACCGGCGACATGCGCCTGGTCGGCCCTCGCCCGACTTCGTTCAACGCCTACCGCTACAAGGACAGTCACCTCGCGCGCCTGGCGATCTACCCCGGCATGACCGGCCTGTGGCAGATCTCCGGACGCAGCAACATCGACTTCGACCAGCGCGTTGAGTTGGACCTCAGCTACATCGCCGAGCAGAGCCTTTTGCTTGATCTGAAGATTCTGTTGAAAACCCCTTTCAAAGTATTCAGCGGCCACGGAGCAAGCTAATGGACGGTTCAACCAACAAAAGCCTGAGCATTGCCAGCCCCAGCGAGTCGAACCTGACCTCGACCGTGCTGGACCTGGATCTGCGGATCCTGTTCCTGACCGCCGCCAACCCCGGCGCCGGCACGACCACCAGCGCACTGGCCCTGGCCAGTCAACTGGCACAAATGAGCAGCGGTCTGGTGCTCTACGTCGATGCCAGCCAGTCGGCCGGCAACCTCACCCAGCAACTGAGCCTGAGCAAGGAGCGCGGCCTGCGCGACTTGCTGTTCAACCCGGATAGCCCGCCGCTGTTGCAGGACTGCGTGGTGCAGGTGTCGAGCCTGCCGTTCCACGTGCTGCCCAACGGCCGGCCAATCCGCACCATGGAACACCTGACCGCCGAGCGCCTGAGCCCGTTGCTCGATCAGTTGGGGAGCCAGTACCGCTTCGTGGTGATCGACGGCGATGCGGTGTATTCGGCCGCCGACACCCTGGTCATCAGCACGCAGGTCGACGGGGTGGTGTTCGTGGTGCGTGCCGAGGACACCCGCTGGGAAGTCGCCCAGGCCGCGGTGCAACGGCTGACCCAGGCCGGGGCGAAAGTGGTGGGCAGCGTGTTCAACCGGCGCAAGTACTACATGCCCAAATGGCTCTACAAAAACCTGTAAGCAAACGCGAGGGATGACGCCATGAACGCCAAGATACTGGTTCTGCTGATGCTGCCGCTTGCAGGTTGCTCCAGCAACTCGGAAACCCAGAGCATGCCGGTGAATATCCTCACCGCCCCGCCGGCCAACGCCCAGGCCACCGACATGCCCAAGATCGAACAGACCTTGCGCCCGCAGGATGTGCTGGATGTGATCTTCCACATCAGCACCAGCGGTTCGGACGCCTACCGTGTGCAGTCGGGTGACCAGATCGGCCTGAACTTCACCGCCGCCAGCCAGCTCAACGGCAACCAGCTGGTGCTGCCGGACGGCACCATCGAACTGCCGGGCGCCAACACCTCGGTGAAAATCGCCGGGCTGACCAGCGACGAAGCGCGCCAGGAAATCCAGCGTGCCTACCAACGCAAGCAGCTGTTCCAGCCCAATCGCAATCAACTGACCGTGCAGATCATCAGCCCGCTGACCAACGAGCAGAACCTGAAAAGCGCCCTCAACCACCCGGCCACCGGCATGAGCCGCGAGATCACCGTGGGCACCGACGGCTACGCGAGCTTCCCGGAAATCGGCGCCGTGCCGCTGCAAGGCATGACCGTCAATCAACTGGAAACCTTCCTCAACAAACGCTACGCGCAACTGCCGGGACGGATGACCGTGGACGTGCTGCTCAAGTCCACCGCCGGCAACGAGATCTACGTGCTGGGTGAAGTCGGCCAGCCCGGCTCCTACCCGATCCGTCGGCCGGTCTCGGTGCTTGAAGCACTGACCCTGGCCCGTGGCACCAACGTCAAGGCGCGCCTGGATTCCGTGGTGATCATGCGCCGCAATGGCAATCAGGTGCAGGCCGTGCGTTACGACGTCGAAAAAGCCCTGTCCGGCGATGCCTCGCAGATCGCCTACCTGCAACCGGACGACATGCTCTACGTGCCGAAAACCAAACTGGCCAGCGCCGGCGAACTCGCAAGGCAACTGGCCGATGTAGTGCTGTTCCAGGGCGTGGGTTTCAGCTTCGGCTATCGCGTCGACAACAAAGGCAGCAACAACAACTGACTCTCGGGTGACCTGACATGAATCCAAAGGAAAACTACCTGCATGAGTTCTTCAGGATCTTCTTCGCCAACAAGCAACTGGTGAAGCGTGTCTTCCTGATCTTTGCAGTGATCGCGCTGGTGCTGCCGCTGGTGCTCAAACAGAGCTTCGATATCACCGCCCAGGTGATCGTGCAGTCGAAAAAACTCTCCCAGGGCGACGCCACCACGTCGCTGACCGTGGACAACGCGACGTTCATCCCGCCGTCGCTGGCGGACATGGAAACCGAGAGCAATATCCTGCGCTCGCCAGCACTGATCCGTCAGACCATCAGCGAACTGCGGGACAAGGGTGAGTACACCCCGTCGCCCGGCGTCTTCGCCCGGCTGATTGGCGAGCCGTTCAAGCGCTACATCACCTCGCCGCTGCGTCAGTACCTGATCAACCCGCTGCGCAACGTGCTGGGCCTTGAAACCGATCCGGTGCGCGACACCGCCCTCGATGCGCTGACGCAACAGGCCATCGACAGCCTGAAGATCGAGACCCTGCCCGGCTCCAACGTGATCTCGATCGTCTACAGCTTCCCCGATCCGCATCAAGGCACGACGTTCGTTTCAGCCCTGCTGCAAAACTATCTGGTGAGCCGTCAGGCGCTGCAATCGATCGACCTGCCGCAGTCGTTCTACGAATCGAAAAAACACCTGTACCAGGTGCGTCTCGATGGCCTGGAAGGCAACCGGCAAGCCTTGCTCGAAAGTGTCGGCGCGTCCGATCCGAAGGAAGAAATCACCTTCCGCCTGAACGCGATCAACACCGAAGAACAGGCACTGAACCTGTATCAGGACCGCCTGCTGCAAAGCCAACGCTGGCTGGAGTACCTGAAAACCAGCCTGGCTGCCGCCAGCAACAACAAGCTCAACGACTACACCTTCCCCTACACCTTCACCACCACCGTCGACAACGTGGCGTTCGAGGACCGGGAGATCAAACAGCTGGGCGAGCAACTGACCACCCAGGTCAGTCGCTACATGAACGATCTGGCGGTGTTCCAGCCTGGCAGCGAGCCGATGTTGTTGACCCGCGAGCAGATCGCCCGCACCCGTCAGCAGTTCCTCAAAGTGGTGAGCAACCGCATTCAGGAGCGCACCAACGACCTGGCCGTGGTTCAGCAGGTGATCGATCAGAAAACCGCGCGCATCGCCGAGTTCAAGGCACGGATCCACGAGTTGCAGCAGACCCAGAGCAAGCTGCGGCAGATGGACACTGAAATCGACGCCCTGCACGCCGCGTTCTCGACCTACGCCCAGCGTTTTGCCGAAAGCAGCACCACCCGTTCACTGAACGACGACCTGTCCAACGCCCGGGTCCTGAGCCCGCCGTTCGAACCGACCGAAGCGGCGTTCCCCAAACCGCTGCTGATCATTCCGTTCGGCCTGTTCACTGGTCTGTTGCTGGCGATTGCCTTGGTCTACGTGCGTGAGTTCTTCGATCACCGCTTCAAACACCCGGCGCAAATCAGCCACGAGTTGGGCCTGCCGGTGCTGCTGGTGATCAACGACCAGAGCACTCAGCCGGGTAATCCGCACAAGAACTGGACCGTGCCAAGCTTCGTGCACTGGGTGCGCAATTGAGCACCCCGTCCTCCCCGAACGCCGCCCTGCCGATCATTCATTTGCTCAGCAGTGGCGGCTTCTATGGGGCCGAGCGGATGTTGCTGGATCATTGCCTGGCGACACCGGGGCAGCATCAGGTGCTGTTTCTCGATGCGCCGCCGGAACTGATCGAGCGCTTTCGCGCGGCGGGCGTCGATGCCCAAGGTTGCGCCGGGCTCGGCGCATTGCTCGGGCATCTGCGTCAGCGCCGGGCGGAACGTCCGTTGATCAACACCCACAATTTCAAAGGCCTGCTGTTCGGCTGGGTTGGCGCCACGCTGTTACGGCTGCCGCTGGTGATCACTCAACACGGCTTCACCCCGCGCAGCCGCAAGCAGAAGTTCTACACCTGGCTGAGCCTGCAACTGTGCCGCACCGCGTCGGTGGATCGAGTGGTGTGCGTGGCCGAAAGCATCGCGGTGCTGCACCGCCAGGCCAGCGTTCGTGCGGAAAAGCTGCAAGTGATCCCCAACGGTCTGCCGGCGGCGGTCGCTGAACGGATACCGGAGGTCGATCATCAGCGCTGGCTCGCCGGGTACGTCGGACGACTGAGCAGCGAAAAAGGTCCGGACCTGTTTCTCGATGCGCTGATCCCGCTGTGTCATCAACATCCGCAACTTGACGCGGTGATGCTCGGTGACGGCCCGGAGCGCGAGGCACTTCAGGCGCGGATCGACGCCGCCGGGCTGCAACAGCGCATTCGTCTGCCGGGTTATCAGACCGACATGCGCCACTGGTGGCAGCAACTCGACGCGCTGGTGATCAGCTCGCGCACCGAGGGCACGCCGATGATTTTGCTGGAGGCCATGCAGACCGGGGTGCCGGTGGTGGCGTTCGCGGTCGGCGGGATTCCCGATGTGCTGGAAGACCGGCACAACGGCCTGCTGGCCGCGCCGGCCGACAGCAGCGCCCTCGCCCGCCAGCTCGACACGCTGCTGAGCCAACCCGCGCTGGCGCGCAAACTGCGCGACAACGCCAAACGCACGCAACAGGACCGCTACGACCTCAAGGCCCTGGCCGAGCGCTGGTCGCAGTTGTACATCCGCACGGCACGGGAGGCACGCGCATGATTTTCCCGCTCTCGATCGTCAGTCTGCTGGGTCTGGTCTGCATCGCTTTGCTGGCCAGCCCATGGCCCTATCTGGCGCCGGGCGCGGTGCTCGGTCTGGTGGGGTTCGCGGTGTTGTACCGCAAACCGACCTGGGGGCTGCTCGGCATCGCCGCACTGGTGCCGTTCGAGGGTTTCTTCAAGGACAGTTCGCTGTCGGGCAGCAAGCTCATCGGCGCGTCGCTGGCGGTGATCCTGATGCTGCAACTGGCGATGCACCAGATTCCTTCGGAACGCCTGCGCAGCAACATCTGGCGTTACCTGATCTGGTTCATGGTTCTGTACTTTCTGAGCCTGCTCAACACCGATGACATGGGTATGTCGCTGGGTCATCTGCGCGAACTCAGCGTCGGCCTGATTCTGTTCGTCATCACGTTGCTGATTGGCCGCGAGCTTAACCTCGACCTGTTCGCCCGGCTGGTAACTTTGAGCGTCAGCGCCACCTGCGCCATGGCGATGTTTTCGACCAAATTCCAGGATCAGGGCCGCGCCGCCGGCCTGCTCGAAGACCCGAACGCCTTCGCCCTGCTGATCGCGTTCGCCGTGCCGCTGGGTCTGTTGCTGGTGATTCGCGGCCCGAACCTGCTGCACCGGCTGTTCTGGGGCGCGTGCTGCCTGCTGCTGCTCGGCGGCATGACCAAGACCGAATCCCGCTCCGGGCTGGTGGTGCTGGCGTTGAGTCTGGTGATCGGTTGCTGGCACTACCGTGCGCAACTGTCGCGGATTCGTCCGCGTCACCTCGGCTTCGCGATGCTCGGTCTGGCGATCGTGATTCCGCTGGCGATCTATGCGATGCCCGCCGGCTATCTGGCACGTATCCAGTCGCTGAGCGTGCTCAGTGCCGGCGCCCGTGGCCACGATGACGAATCCCTCGGTCGCCGTGCCTCGTACATCGTGGTCGGCAGCCAGATGATCCGCGAGAATCCGCTGCTCGGTTCCGGCCCTGGCACCTTCCCGCTGCACTACGCCACCACCGGTTACGCCAAGGCGTTTTCCGCCAACCGCAAGATCGGCGACCTGTACCGCCGCGCCCACAACACTTACCTGGAAGTCTTCAGCGAACTGGGGGTTCCCGCCGGCCTGTTGTTCGTCGGCATGCTCGGCCTGGGCCTGTACAACCTGATCCGCGCCCGTCGCGCCTGGATGCAACGACGGGACTGGGATCAAGCGGACCTGATGACCCACCTTGGCGTGAGCTTCCTGTCGCTGACGCTGTTCCTGATGTTTCTCAGTGCACCGAATCAGAAGTACGTGTGGATCATGCTCGCGCTGACCAGTGTCCTGCGCCTGAAAGCCGAGCAAGCACCGTTGACGGAGGCCCGGGCATGAGCCGGATCAGTGTTGTCATCCCGATGTACAACGAGGGCCGCCACATCGGCCGTACCCTGCTGGCCGCGCAAAAAGCCGCGCACGCGGCCAATGTCGAGTGTGAACTGATCGTGGTCGATAACGGTTCCAGCGATGACGGCCCTCAGATCGCTCGCCAGTTCGGTGCGCAAGTGCTGGTCGTGCCAGGCGTGTTGATCGGCGCCTTGCGCAATCGCGGTACCGCCATCGCCACCGGCGAATGGCTGGCGTTCATCGACGCCGACATCGAAATGCCCGAAGACTGGCTGACCGGGCTGTTCGCCCTCGAAGCCGAAAACCACGCCGACGTGTTCGGGCTGGACCTGCACACCCCCGCCGCCGCGCCGTGGTACGCCGTGGCCTGGCAACGCCGTACCCAACGGCCGATCTCCCACGCCGCCCATGCCGTGGACTGGCTGCCCAGTGCCAACCTGCTGATGCGTCGGCGCTGGTTCGACAAGGTCGGCGGGTTCAACGAAACCCTGCGCACCGGCGAAGACAAAGAGTTCACCCTGCGCCAGCGCGAACAGGGCGCGCGGCTGCTGTCGGTCAACGAAAGCGTGGCGCTGCACTGGGGCTACGAAATGAACTGGCGCGAATGGATGGGCAAGGAAATGTGGCGCCAGGGCAGTCACCTGCAACTGCTGCGCACTCACGGGTTCAGCCTGCGGTTGCTGCGTTTTCCATTGCTGTCGCTGGCCGCGTGGCTGCTGGATCTGCTGGCGATTTCCGCGCTGCTCAACGGTTTTCCCCATCACGCCGCCGTCATGGTGACACTGACCACGATACCGGCGCTGGTACTCAGCATCCGTCAGAGTCGCCAACAGCATGACCTCGGCCTGACCCTGCAACTGTGGGGGCTGCATTGGGTACGCCTGCACCTGGCGGGTGCGGCGTTCATTCTCAGTCTGTGTCATTGGAATGCCAGGAGGCCTGCCCGTGGCTGAGTTCATTTTCTGGATGTGCCTGCTGCTGCCGGTGTACGCCTATGTCGGCTACCCGTTGCTGCTGACGCTGCTGGCGCCGCTTTTCCCGGCGTGGCGTCACAGCCCGGCGCCGCCGCTGAACATCAGCATCGTGATCGCCGCGCACAACGAGGCGCGGCATATCGAACACAAGCTGCGCTCGCTGCTGTCCCAGGATTATCAGCCGGCCACCCTGCAAATCATTCTGGCCAGCGACGGTTCCACCGACGACACCGTGGCGTGCGCGCACAAGGTCGTCGACCCGCGAATCACCGTGCTCGACCTGCCGCGTCAGGGCAAAGCCGCGACGCTCAATGCCGGCGCGGCGCTGGCCACGGGGGACATTCTGGTGTTCACCGACGCCGATAACCAATGGTCGCGGGAAACCCTCGGCTACCTGCTCGCGCCCCTCAGCGATCCGCAGGTCGGCGCCTGCGCCGGGCACATGGTGATCCCGGTCACCGGCGGCGGCTTGAGTGTCGGCGACAGCCTGTACCGGCATTACGAAGGCTGGCTGCGCCGGGTCGAGAACCGCACCGGTTGCATGGTCTCCGCCGATGGCGCGTTGCTCGCCCTGCGCCGGGAACTGTTCGAGGACGTGCCGGCGGAGGTCAACGACGACTTCTTCATCAGCACCTGCGCCCCGGTGAAGTTCAAACGCATCGTTTACGTGCCCGAAGCGCAGGTGATCGACCACGGCGTCGATGAAGCGGACAAACAGTTCCGCCGGCGCCAGCGGGTCACCGTCGGCGGCCTGCAAAGCCTGGCCCAGCGCAGCGAACTGCTCAATCCGCTCAAGCACGGGCTGTATTCGATTGCGTTGATCAGCCACAAACTGATCCGGCGTCTGGCACCGATTCTTTTGCTGCCGTTGCTGCTGAGCAATTTCTGGCTGTGGGACGACCACGGTTTCTATCGCCTGAGCCTGATCGCGCAACTGCTTGGGTACGGCATCGCGATTGCCGGTCTGCTGGATTCGCAACACCGCTTACCCAAACCGTTCCGCCTTGCGGCATTCCTGCTGGTGACACTGGCCGGCATGAGCATCGGCCTGTGGCAGTTCCTGCGCGGCCAGCGTTACGCCCAGTGGAACCCTGACCAAAACCGTTGAGAGGGCTCAAGCCATGGCGATCAAACAACTGATAAAACGCACCAGTGGCTGGCTCTATCTCAACTCGTCCGTGGGGCGAAACCAGTTGCACGGCGCCGGGGTGATCCTGATGTTGCACCGGGTGTTGTCCAACGACCGCGCCGCCGACCTGCCGCATCGCAACGAACTGTGCGTCGGGCCGAAAGCCTTCGAGCATCTGCTGGTGTGGCTGCGCAAGCATTTCGATTGCGTGCCGCTGATGGAAATCCTCCAGCCCAACGCCCTGCGCAGCGAACGCCCGCAAGTGGCGCTGACCTTCGATGACGGCTGGCGCGACAACGCCGCCAACGCCTTCCCGCTGCTGCAGAAACATCAGGTGCCGGCGAGCATTTTCCTCTCCACCGACTTCATCGGCAGCCGCCAGCGCTTCTGGTGGGAAAGCATCGGAGAAACCCTGTGGGGCAGCCACGGTGAAAAACCGCGCATGCACCTGATCGACTGCTTGCAGGCGATTCACCACCCGCTGCCGGTGCTGATGGACGACATCGATGTGGATCGTCGCAGCCTGACGTTGCTGCACTACCTGCAAGGTTTGAAGAGTTCTGACCCTTTGATGCTCGAACGCCTGACCGACGAATGCCCGCCAGAGTCGCAACCCCAGGCGCTGGACTGGCATCAGGTGCGGGCGATGGAAGCTTCGGGGCTGGTGCGTTTCGGCCCCCACGGTGCCAGTCACACGATCCTGACCCAACTCGACGACGTGCGCCTGAGCGAAGAAATCAGTCGCAGCCGCGATGCCCTGCACAATGGCTGCAACCGTCCACTGCCGGTGTATTGCTACCCCAACGGCGACAACGACGCACGGGTGCGCGAACAGATTGCCAACCACGATTATCCGTTCGCCCTCGGCACCGGCACCGGGATCTATCGCGGCGCGGGTGATCCGCTGAACCTGCCGCGCTTCGGGGTCAGCCAGCGCACTGCGCGCAACCCGGAACTGCTGTCGTGGCGGATCTTTCGCGGGGCGCGACCATGAGTCGAAGCAATTACCTCAAGCACCTGGCGCTGAGCATGGGCACCAAGCTGGCGATGATTGCCCTGCGCCTGCTGAGGAATGTGTTGCTTGCGCGGATCCTCGGCCCCAGTGAACGCGGGCTGTTCGCCCTGCTCAGCACCCTGCCCGATCTGATCAGCGCGGCCACCAGTGGCGGCTTGAATTCCGCTGTCGGCTATCAGGCCGCCAAGCAGCGGCCGATGGGGTTGCTGCTGGCTCAAGTGTTGGTGTTCGGTTGTCTGCTGGCGGGGTTGTTGACCTTGCTGGTGGTGGCGCTGGTGCGCGAGTTCGGCAGTGAACTGGACGTGACCGTGCAACTCGGCCTGCTGGCCTGGCTGTTGCTGCTGGCCGTGCCGTTGACCGTGCTCAAGAGCGGCCTGCTGACGTTGCACAATGCATCGGGCGGCGTGGTCGCGTTCAATGCCTTGCGCCTGGTGGAATCCCTGGCGCCGCTGTTGCTGTTTCTTGCGTTGTTCTGGATGTGGAAGGAAGCGGCACTGGAAGCCGCGCTGATCAGTTGGCTGGCCGGGATCAGCCTGGTGGTGCTGGCCGGTTGGGTCTGGCTCAAGCGCGCACAACCGTTGCAGCTGCAATGGGACCGCGCCAGCCAGAACGAACTGCTGCGCTACAGCGCCCGCAGCCATCCGGACTTGCTGTTCCAACAAGTGATTCTGCGTTCCGACTATCTGTTCATCGGTGCCCTGCTCGGCAGCACCGCACTCGGTCATTACGCGATGGCCAGCGCCGCCGCCGAACTGCTGCTGATCGTCCCGGAAGCGGTGACCACCCCGCTGATGAAACGCCTGCTGCAACAGGACGAAGGCATGGACAAAGTCACCCCGCTGGCGCTGCGCCTGACGGCCACGGTGATGCTCGGCGCCTGCCTGACCATGGCCGTGATCGGTGAATGGCTGATCGTCACGTTGTTCGGCGTCGCCTACCAACCGGCGTATCCGGCGCTGCTGGCGTTGCTGCCGGGCCTGTTGGGCCTGTGCTACGCGAGCATTCTGCGGCTCGACCTGCTGGGCAAGAATCGTCCCGGCACCGTGTCGTTGCTGATGGGCCTCGGTGCCCTGCTCAACCTGGCCCTGAACCTGGTGATGATCCCGGCCTACGGCATCGTCGGCGCGGCAGCGGCCTCGTCGATTGCCTACCTGGCGGTGACCGTGGCGATGCTGGTGTTGTACTGCCGGTTGAGCGGCGTGCCGTTCTGGCAAACCCTGATCATCCTGCCCGCTGACATCGCTCCGATGTGGCTGATGTTGCAGCGTCGGAAGGCGGCATGAAAAGCCTGGCCCTGCTGCTCGGACTCGGTCTGTCGCTGGACGCCTTCGCGGCGTCGATGCGCTGGGGCGACATTCGCGACGGCAGCCTGTACCTGCAAGCGGATCGCCCCGACACCGTGACCGTGCGCTGGGCGCCGGCGTGGCAGGCGGACGCCAACGAAGAGCACCTGTACCTGCTCGACGGCCAGGGCCAATTGCAGGGCGACCGCTTCATCAAGGCCAGCGAAGCCCGTGGCAGCCAGAGCTGGCCGTTGGCGCCGGGCGCGGCGAGTTATCAACTGGAAATCCCCGGCTACAGTTTCCGCAATTACCGGGTCGAGCACGACGAAAACACCGTGGCGCTGTTCGCCCCGGCCAAGGTGCATTTCAGCGCTGAGACCCGCGACGGCGATGAGCTGTATTTCAGGATTGCACCGGGTGAACACGCGGTGCTCGCGGGCAAGTTCCACGGTGGCGTCAGCGCCCTGCAAGCGCAGCGGGTCGGCGACGGCCAACAACTGTCGCTGGCGCTCAAACCGTATCGCGCCTATTGGCAATTCGATCAGCTCGCGCTGCCGGTCAGCGATCGAGAACAAGTCTGGCGCCTGCGTCTGCAAGGCAGCGGCAAAGCGGCGTTCTGGCTCGATGGCACGGCCAATCTGTTCGCGCAGAATCCGCAGCAGCTCAAACCGCTGCGCGAAGACGATGGCCAGACCCGCCTGACCCTGCACGACAAAGTCCTCGGCCGCACGCCGGACCTGGGCATCGCCCTGCCCTACGTGATGCCGCCGCCCGCCAGTCATGCGGCGCTCGATGCACTGAAACCGACGGCCGCCAGTTACTACAGCTTCGTCGATGTGACGGCGAAAAAGCCGCAGTTCGAAGATGCGTTTCGTCAGGTCTATCAGGACCGTTTCGGCATCCGCCAGGACATCACCCTGCTCGCCGGCAGCCAGCGCCAGGCTGATCTGCGCGCCGATGTGCAAAGCAACAACGGCCTCGACGCCTGGCTCGCGAGCACGCGGCTGCTTGGCGGCAAAGGCACGCACTACATCGGCTTTGCCGACGAGCCCAATCTCAACTATTCAAGCTACGAGCAATACCGTTCGATCTTCACCAGCATGGCCCGGCAGGTGCGCAGCGATCCGGCCAATGCCAGGGCCGGCGTGCGCATTGCGATGCCGGCCAGTTCGCGACTGGTCAACGGCCCGTTCGCCGACAACGCGGCGAGCAAACGCGGCATCGACTGGGCCCGGCGTCTGCTGGGTGAGTCCGCCGATCAGGTCGATGCGCTGGCCTGGCACGAATGGATGATCCGCGACCTGCTCGCCACCCGCGTCTACCGCGACAGCGTGCGCCGCGCCGCCGATCTGGTCGGCCTCGACGCCAAGGGTCAGCCGCGCAAGGCCTTGCTGCTGGATCAGACCAATCTCTCCAGCGGCTCAAGCCTGAGCCCCTACGATCAGGAAACCCATTACACCTCGCTGTGGTGGGCCTCGGTGGTGATCAACGCCTCCCAGGACGGCTTGCTGACGATGCTCAACTGGTTCCAGGCCGCCGATGAACCGGAATACCCCAAAGGCATGTTGCGCGTCTCGGCGGATGAACAACACTTCGAACTGAAACCGGTGGGCCTGGCCCAGCAGTTCATCCAGCAGCACTGGCTGCACAACGTGTTGTGGCTGGAAAACGATGCATTCGAAGTCGATGTGCTGGCGATGGCCGGCGACGATCAGCGCGGGTTGCTGGGCGTCAACAAGGGCACGCGGTTGCAGCGTGTCGATCTGGCGGGGGCCAAGTGCCCGTTGAACAACGGCGCCCTGCGCTATTTCGGCGCCGACAACCGCAGCCGCGACGCGCCCTTCCGCTGCCAGGACGGTCGTGTGCGTTTCGAGCTGCCGGGGCAAACCCTGTTTTCTCTGAGCTGGAACGCTTGATGAACCGTCCGTTGATGTTCCGCCGCGCAGGCCTGTGCCGCGCGATGACTCGTCATCAGGAGCAACGACCATGAGCATTCTGCAAAAAATCAGCGAGCAAATTAAACAGAAAGGCCTGCGTGCCACGTTGGCCAAGGTGTGGAAGCACTATTTCTTTTCCCATCAGGAACTGCTGTGGATGGAGCGCGACCTGGTCAGCCCGGTGCCGCCCCACAGCCTCAAGCCTTACCCGCCGCTGCGGGTGGTGAAGATCACGCCGGACAACGCCGGTGCCTTCGCCCGTTACTTCGGCGACCGCGTCGGGACCATGGCGGAGCTGGCCAACGAAGGTCACACCGGGCACATGCACCTCGACGATCACGGCGATGCGGTGGCCTTCATCTGGGGCAGCGCCCGGGACTATTTCGACCGCCATTACTACGGCTGCCTGTTCCCGGTGAAACCCGGTGAGTTCTTCGAATTCGGCGGCGAACTGACCCGTTCCTATTGGGGCACCGAACTGTCGGTGGACCTGCAACTGGAACTGTGGAAAGCCATGGCCGCCCAGGGCTGCGACAAAGTGGTGGACGTCTGCGAGTTCCACAACATCCCGGCGCTCAAGCTGCACCTGCGCATGGGCTACACCGAACAGGGCCGGATCATGAACGTCTACACCCTGTTCGCCCGCTGGCGTTTCTACCGCGAAACCCGCTACAGCGGCTCGCGTCTGGATGCGCTGCGCAAACCTTCCCGTCCCTCCGTCACAGCAACGGCGACCTGAGCCTATGGCGCGATTCGAATGGCGCACTTCGTTGTGCGCACCCGACTTCCCGGCAGCAGCCTATGAAGGGCTGCGCCTGCGGGTGACGGATCACACGCCGTTCAACAGCCTCGGCTGGTTGATCGCGGCAGAGCAGACACTCGACGCGAGTGAGCATCTGCACATTCTGCTGGGCTGGGAGGCGGACGAATTGCGCCTGTGCCTGCCGTTGGTGGCGAGTCGTGAACGCTTTGCCGGGATACCGTTTGGCGTGGTGCATCACCTCGGTTATCCGCTGGCGGATCGCCTGGCGCTGCTGTCCGTGCTTGAGGCCGACAGCCTGCGCCAGGCGTTGTTGCTCATTCGCCAGCGCATCCCCCACGCGTTGCTGCAGCTCAACGAACTGTCTGAGCCGGCGGGTGAAGAAAGCGTCCTCACCGAATGGATGGCGCGCAGTTCAACTGGCGAGCGGCGCTTGAGCTGTCGGGTGCCGGTGCACCTGATCAGTGACGCCGATCTTCAGGAAGTCTCCGGTGATCCGCGCTACAAACTGCGCCGTGCGCGCAAACGGATTGCGGCGTGCGGAGCTGTCGTGCGGCGAATCATTCCCGATGCCGTGACCATGGGCCCGCTGTTGCAGGCCATCAGCGAAGTCGAAGCGGTGAGCTGGAAAGGCGACGAAGGCGTCGGCATCTTCGCCAGCGAACGCAGCCGCCGCTGCATCGAAAGCGCCTTTACCGCCCTCGCCGCACAGGGTTTGGTGCGGGTGGTCACGCTGGAGCTGGACGGGCGCTGCATCAGCTACCGACTCGGTTTGCTCGAACAGGGCCGGCTCTACGATTACAACCTCGCGTTCCTGCCGCAGTACGCCGATCTGGGCAGCGGTCGGGTGTTACTGGAGGAATGGATTCGCTGGGGCCTGGACGATCACTGGCGCTGGATCGATGCCTCGCGGGTCAGCCTGGAAAACTCCAGTCACCAACTGCACGAACGCATGACCGGGCAACTGGAACACTGGCGCTGGAGCTTCTACTCCTGGCGCCCGAGCGGCCTGTTGCTGGGGCTTGGGCTACGCGTCTGGCAGCGGCTCAAACCGAAACTGCAGCAGTGGCGAGCACGTCGGCAAACGGCGATCGCCCAACCCGTCGGCAAACCCGCCGCCATCACCACGGAGGGCGAACATGCCTCGCCAAGTCATAGTCAACGCTGACGATTTCGGCCTGACCCCGAACGAAAATGCGGTGATCTTCGGCGCCTTCCAGGCCGGGGTCATCAGTTCCGCCACGGCCATGGCCAACATGCCGGCGTTCGAAGCCGCCTGCGCGATGGCCCGCCATCACTTGCTGGAGGGGCGGATCGGCCTGCATTTCAACCTGACGTATGGCCGGCCACTGAGCCAGGCGATTATCGCCCGTCCCACCTTCTGCGACAGCCAGGGAGTGTTCGACCTCAACCTGACGCGGTACAGCCTGTGGCTCGGTCGAGCGGATCGCGAGGCGGTGCAGGAGGAATTGCAGGCGCAGTGGCAACGTTGTGTCGATCATGGCGTGCGCCCGAGCCACATCGATTCCCATCAGCACGTGCACAACATCTGGCCGATCGGCGAGATCGTCGCGCGCTTCGCCGCCCACCAGGGCGTACCGGTGCGACTGGCACGTAACCTGGGGCAAAACCTCAGCCTGCCCAAACGCCTATTCAAAGGCTTGCTCAACCGTCGTTTGCAAGGGCTGGCCGGTGCGACGGCGGACTACGTCTGCACCCCGGTCGACCTGCGCAACGAGCCCGCGCCGACCGACGGTGTGCTGGAAATCGTCGCACATCCGAATCAGCTCGGGGCTGATTTCGGTGATGCCTATCTGCAACCTGGAGAGTCCCTGAGCCGCGTGTTAGAGCAGCGGCTGGCGGGCGTTCCACGGGTCTCCTATGCCGACCTGAACAAGGATTTTCTGCGCGGTGCCGCGGCACTCGATTGAGTTACACAACTTGCAATACTTTCGAAGATGGCACTTCGAAATGAACTTGCAGGCTTGATCTATACCCACCAGAGCGACATCCAAAAACACCCGGGCTGCGGCCACGGAGGGCATATGAGCGTCATTGAAAAGCTGCGCGAACGCATCAAGCAAAAAGGCCTGGGCCGCACCTTCGGCACCTTGTGGAAACGCTACGTGTTCTTCCATTGGGAACTGCTGTGGATGGAGCGCGACCTGATCAGCCCGGTGCCGCCGCACAAGCTGCGCCCTTACGAAGGCCTGCGCAAAGTCGACATCACGCCGCACAACACCGGCGCCTTCGCCAAACACTTCGGTGACCGCGTGCAGACCATGGCCGAACTTGCGGCCGAAGGTCACACCGGGCACATGTACCTCGACGCAGACGACCACGCAGTGGGCTTCATCTGGGGCAGCACCCGCAACTACCACGACCGCCATTACTACGGCTGCGAATTCCCGGTCAAACCCGGCGAGTTCTTCGAGTTCGGCGGCGAAATGACCCGCGCCTACTTCGGCAGCAGCCTGTCGGTGGACGTGCAAGTCACCCTCTGGCAAGCCATGGCCGCCCAGGGTTGCCACAAAGTGGTGGACGTCTGCGAAACCCACAACATCCCGGCGCTGAAGCTGCACATCCGCATGGGCTATCACGAACAGGGCCGCGTCACCCACGTCTACGGCCTGTTTGGAAAATGGCGGTTCTTCCGCGAGACGCGGTACGAAGGTTCACGGCTGGAACCGCTGCGCAAACCGGGACGGCCGGTGGTGACGGCGGCTGCGCAGGCTTGAATTGAAGAAGGCGGCCAATCGGCCGCCTTCATGACGCTCAATTCGGACTTCAGTTTTTCACCCCCACCCACGTAAAACACATCGGCATCTGCGCCTCGCGGTTCAGGTACTGGTCATACGCCTCTTCCCGGTTCGAATGCGGGTATTCCTTGAAATGCGCGATGTTCAGCCCCGCTTCGAGGGCGGCGGTGAAGATGGCGCCGAGGTTGTGCACGAACCAGTACGACGGCGCGGCCTGTTGTTCGACCTTGCCGACGTAGACAATCGGTTCCTCTTGCACGAACGGCTCGCTGCGAAAGTACGAGGTCGCAAGGCGAAACGGGTCCTCGGCGTCGGGATCGACCATTTCCAGGAACGGGTGGGTTTCGTAGATCACCAGTTGCCCGCCCGGTTTGAGAGTCGAGGCGACATGGCGGAAAAACTCGCCGATGTCCGGCATCCAGTTGAGGACGCCGATGGTGATCAGTGCCACGTCGAAGCGACCGCGCAGTGATTCGGGCAGGTGATGAATATCGGTTTCGACGAATTCGGCCTTGTGCGGCGAGCGGCTGTTGAGCTCCCGGGCCTGTTCGAGAAACGCCACCGACTGATCGACCCCGACGACGCTTCGCGCACCCAGCGCGAACAGCGAGAGGCTCTCGCGGCCATTGTTGCAACCCAGTTGCACGACATCCTTCCCATCGACACCGACCTGCTCCAGCAAACCGCGCAGGGTTGAGTCGAGGCAGGAGAAATCAGCCTGGGCGACCTCGGTCAGCAAGGCCTGCCAGTCGGGCGATTCCTGATGATGACGGGCTGAATCGTTCCACGCCTGACGATTGCTTTCGATGGCGTTCTTGTTGTTTGGCACTTCCATGGCGCACTCCGGACGATGCTCTTGATTGAGCGGCCCGAGTCTAGTTGAGCCTGCAGATCCAGGTTGTTGCGAACTTGTAAGCCAACGGGCGGCTATAGTTAATAGCCTTGGGGAAAACCGCTTCCACAGGTGCCGCCATGCAAACGTTCAACCGGCTGCTGCTATCCGCCTGTCTGCTCGCCGCCACACAGGCGCAAGCTCTCGACAGCAACTTCAACTACTACGGGCCGAACCAGCCGTTCGCCCATCCGGCGCCGCCGTCGCTGAATGCCCAGCCGCCACGGCCGTTCGATGACACCACGCCGCAGGATTTCGTGGTGATCCCCGATCGCCACGACTTCCACGATTCACAACTGCCGACCGTGGCCGATGCGACGGTGCGGGTGTTTATCCGCACGTACGATGCCGAGCGCGGCATCTACGTCAATGACGAGGTGCTGGACCCGACGTGCCTGCTGGAGTGCCTGAGCCCGCCGAATCCACGGAGTAACGCGGTCTACCACTGACGCTTGTCCGGGCGTGCCAGGCCGAGTTTTTCGATGCGGTAACGCAGCATGTCGCGGCTCAGACCCAGCAAGCGGGCGGACTTGGTGACGTTCCAGTCGGTCTTGTCGAGCATTTTGCGCACCATGTCGCGCTCGACCTCCGGCAGGTTCATCGACTCGGTATTGCTCGCCGGGCGCGGTTCGAAATGCGGCACCTCGTGATGCTGATGCAGCGGCGGCTCGTCGACCAGGCTCATGCACACGTTCAACTGGTGCGCGGCGATGATGTCGTTCGGCGCCAGCAACACGGTCTGTTCGAGCATGTTGCGCAGTTCGCGCACGTTGCCCGGCCAGGTGTAGTTGAGCAGCAGCTCTTCGGCCTGCTGGCTGAAATGCAGATTCGGTTTGCCGTAGCGCTTGCCGTGGCTGGCGAGAAAATGTCGGGCCAACAGCAGCGCGTCGTCGCCCCGGGCATACAGGCGCGGCACCTTGATCGAGATGATCCGCAGGCGGAAGAACAGGTCACGGCGGAACTTGCCCTGCTGCACCATCTGTTCGAGGTTGCAGTTGGTGGCGCTGATCACCCGCAGGTTGACCTTGCGCTCCTTCACCGAGCCGACCCGGCGGATGGTGCGATCTTCCAGCAACTTCAGCAGTTTGGCCTGCAGCACCAGATCCATTTCGCCGATTTCGTCGAGAAACAGCGTGCCGCCGTCAGCCGCTTCCACCAGCCCGACGCGACGATCCTTGGCATCGGTGAACGCGCCCTTCTCGTGACCGAACAGCTCCGATTCCACCAGGTTGGCGGGGATCGACGCGCAGTTGAATTCAATGAACGGGCCTTTGCTGCGCGCGCCGTCGAAATGCAGCGCACGCGCCACCAGTTCCTTGCCGGTCCCGGTCTCGCCTTCCACCAGCACCGGCGGCAGATCGCCGTTGGTCATGCGGCGTTCGGCTTCGAGCAACTGGCCGATGGTGTTTTTCAAATGCTGCATCGGCGCCGATTCACCGATCAGCGCCTGCACCCCGGATTTCTGCGCCTCGCGCTCCTGATAGAACGACAGCGTGCGCTCCATCCGCTCGGTGGCCAGAGCCTTGTCCAGCAGCAGTTTGAGCTCCGGCAACGCGACCGGTTTGGTGACGTAATGAAAGGCGCCCTCCTTCATCGCGACCACCGCATCTTCGACATTGCCGTAACCGGTCATCATGATCACTTTCAGATCCGGCGCGCTGATGCGCAGCTTCTGGATCAGGTCGTGACCGCTCATGCCCGGCAGCGAGTTGTCGGTCAGCACGATGTCCGGCATGAAGCTTTCCAGTTGCCCCAGCGCGTCTTCAGCCGAATGGCAAACCGTCACCTCGAAGTCTTTGCGCTCCAGGTAGGTCTGAATATTGTCGGCCAACAGTTCGTCATCCTCGACCAGCAGAATGCTGTGTTCCATATTCCCCTCCCGATGCCACTTTAAAGTTGAGACTGACGCGGGTTCCTTCCTGCTCGCGGCTGGTCAGCACGACCGAGCCCTGAAAACGCTCCATGATTCTTTTGACCAGTGCCAGGCCAACCCCGAGGCCGCCCTGCTTGGTGGTGAAAAACGGTTTGAACACCAGCTGTTGCTGCTGCGCGCTCATGCCTTTGCCGGTGTCGCCCAGGGTCATGCACACCTGGCCGGCATGGGGTGTCTCAATGTCGACACTCAGCACGCCGCCCTTGGGCATCGCTTCCAGGGCGTTGGCAAACAGGCTATTGAGAATCTGCGTCAGCAGCACCCTTTGGCTGACGACCGGCGGGCAGTCCTGCGGGTTGAATCGCACGTCGACCCCGCTACGACGAATCAGCGCATCAAACGCGCCCAGGGTGTCTTCGACCGCCGCCAGCAGGTCCACCGCTTCACCGTCATCGTTCATCGGCCGCAACGACACCAGCAGCTCGCGCACCCAGCGCGACATGCGGTCGACCTGACTGATGATGTCGCCGATATTGCGCTGGGCGCTCTGGCTGGCCACTTCCTGGGCCAGTTCGGCGCTGGAACGGATGGTCGCCAACGGGTTGCGCAAGCTGTGAGCCACCGCCGAAGACATCTCGCCCAGGGCGACAAAGGTTTCGTTGCTGATCAGTTGCTGTTGCTGGCTCTGCAGCAAGGTCGAGGCACGCCGCACGATCCAGAACAGCCCCAGATAAATCGCCGCGCCACCGAGGATCGTCGCCGCCCAGATCGAAGCAAAACCACGGTCGATGCGGTCCACCAGATCCGCCGGTTCCTTGTAGATCTCGACCATGGCGATGACTTTGCTTTTGTCGGCGTTGAACATCGGAATGTAGTTTTCGATGAACAGGTATTTGGGTTCGCGGGACAGTTTCTGCTCGGGTTTCTCGTCGTCGATCTTGTGATAACTGGAAGAGACCGGCACTTTCATTTCGAACGATTCGTCCAGCTCGTCATCGTCCTCGAATTTCACGCCGATCAGCTCCGGGTTGGTCGACCAGATCACCGAGCGATCCAGGGCGTAGACCGTCGCCAGCAGGATGTCCGGCAAGTGTTCGACATGATCGAGAAACTCGGCCCGGGCCGCGCCATGGGCCACCGGATCGACGTCGGGGAAATTTTCGTCCTGACGCGGATCAAGCATTTCGCCCATGGTGCGCAGGGGTGTGATGCCGGCATGGCGCATTTCCGCATCGCCGATGGCCTGGACGAATTGCGCCGTCAGCAACGCATCGCGCTCCACGCTCTCGGTGACCACAAAACGCGTGGAGATATAGCCCAGCCCCAGCGCCACGGCGGCGATGATGAAAAAACTGGCCAGCGAGAACCAGCGCAGCAGATTGAACTGTCCGCCCCAACTCTTGATGGCTGCTGCCGCGACATTCGGCGCAGGTGTTTTTTGTTCTTCCAGTCGTTGCATGGGGGTGCCCTGGCATTGTGTATCGAACCGGTTACAGCCACCTCACGACTGAGTGTAGGTGGCAATGACCGTGATACAGGACTCAATGATGCTATTTAGCCGCTAGCGCATGCGACTCACCGTTTCGCTGCTGGCGGCCGGACTTATTGGCGTCAACGCCCCGTCAGCCAAGGGCTGCGCGGTGGGGTGCTGACGCTCGGTTTCATCGCGCAGAAAGTCGATGATCGACTGCGCCGACAACTCGTCCAGGCGTAGATTGGGCATCGGAATCCGCTCGTATTGTTCGAACAGTTGCAGTGCGATCGGGTCCTTTTCCGCCAGTACCCGATCCGGTTCGCGGATCCAGCGGTTGAGCCAGGCCGGGTCACGCTGACGGGTCACGCCGATCAGGTCCGGGCCGATGTTGCGCATGCCGATGCCTTCGCCGTCCTGCGGACCGAGGCTGTGGCACGACGCGCAACGGGTGCGGAACAGTTCTTCGCCGTTGCTTGGCGGACGAATGTCCGGCGCATTGGCGTAGCTTTCCTCGATGCTTGGCTGCTTCCAGTTCTGCAGGGTGTTGGCCAGTTGATCGGCAAGGATCCACGGGTTCTCGAACGGCGACGCCTTCATCCAGCGCCCGGTGCTCTGGTTGCCGACGATTAGGCTCAGGTTGTGATCCTTGGTGCGGCCGTTGTCGACGCCCTCAATGAACAGCCCGAGTTTCTTGCGCAGGTCGGTGACGTCTTCGAATTCGCCGGTGAGGAATTTCCAGCCAGGGCCGACCTTGAACCGTTGCGAATAGGCCTTGAGCACTTCGGGGGTGTCGCTGAGCGGGTCGATGCTGATCGAGTAGAAAAAGATGTCCTGGCCGACCCGATCCCCCAGCAGTTTCTGCACCTGGCGCAGGCGTGCGGTTTCCAGTGGGCAGGAGTCGCTGCATGAAGTGAAGATGAAGTTGATCACCACCACTTTGTCTTTGATCAGATCATCGAAAAAGCGCACCTGCTTGCCGTCCTGATCGGTCAGCAGGGTGTTGGGGAAATAGTCGCCACCCCACGGGGTGGCGGATTCGCTGGCGCCTTCGGGCAGCGCTTGATGGGCGATGAGCACCTGACTGCCGAACAGGCAGGTGACCAGCACCAGGATCAAGTGCATGCCGAGGGCGCGGGAGCGCGGCGTTGGCTGGGTCATGTCGGCTCCCTCCCTTTTCATTTCTTCACGGTCACTTGCGGGCCGAAGCCATCGCCAGTGCGGAAGGTTGGCAGCGCGGCAGAGTTGACGTAGCGCACGCCATCCCAGCTCGGCAACGGTGTCGGCATCAACTGCAGTTGGCCGGGTTTCTCGAGGTCCCAACGCAGCAGCATCGAGTTGTCCTCATGCTGGGTGTTGTGACAGTGCTCCATGTAGGTCCCGGCAAACTCGCGGAAGTTGATCGCCATTTCCACGCTGTCCAGCCCGTCGGCTTCCGAGCCGATGCGATAGACGTCCTTGCGCGCCCATTTTTCCCACTCAGGCGGGGCCTTGCCGCCACGGCTGAGGATGATCCCTTCCTCGAAGTGCACGTGCACCGGATGGCTCCAGCCCTTGCCGCCAAGCTTGATGTTCCACACCTCCAGAGTGCCGAACCCTGCGGTGCCGGCATCGGTCGGGCCGCTGGCTAATTTGGTCGAGGCGTTTAACCGGCGTGGGTCCATGTGGAAGCCGAAGCCGCCATCGGTCTTGACTGTCCACGGTGCTTCATCGGTGCCGTCGCTGCGGCCGAAGGTGAAGGTCCGGTGACGGGCGTTGGCCAGCAGCGCCTTGTCGGCGGCGTTGTCGCGGTGGATCTTCAGCGGGATCATCACCATGCCTTCAGCCTTGCCCGGTTTGGCCGGTTCGTAGGCTGCCGGGTCCATGGCCAGGTCCTGCCCGGTGAAAGGCTTGACGTTGAGCTGCAAGACCTTGCCCACTGCCGGATCACCCCTGTCCCATTGCGGGCCTTTGCTGGTCTGCTTGATCACCGCCAGGTACTTCTCGGACAGCACGTCGGACAGCGAGATCGTCTCTTTCGGGCCTTTGCCGTCGTCCTGGGCCTGGAGGTTGACGAAGAACAGCTTGTCGCCCGGTTTGATGCCGTTTTTCGAGAAATTGACGATGATGTCGAACCGTTCGGCGATGCCCTGGGTCGGCAGGATCGCGTTGTGGTTCTGTTTGTCGCCGTCAGCATCCAGATCCATCGAACCGTCGAACGGCACGCTGTGCTCCATGATGTTGCCGTCGTTGGCGATCATGTGGAACGGCACGCGGCTGTAGGAAACGCCGGAGTTCTTCGGCCCCTGGAATTCACCGCTGGTGCCTTTGATTTCCCGTACCAGCGCGAGTTTGAAGTAGCGCGAGACCGAACCGTTGAGGATACGGAACCGATAACTGCGGGCACGCACGTCGAGGGTCGGTTTCCACTGCCAGTTGACCAGCACCTGATCGCCAATGAAGCCATCGGTGTTGAACGGGTTGAACCACAACTGGCCTTCCTGATCCCAGGCCTTGTCGGCGAACACCAGGTTGACGTCGTAGTCGCGGTTGCCCCACGGCAAGGCGCTGCCGCTGGGGAAACGCAGGTTGACCCCGTCGTTCACCGATTCATTGCCGCGATCCAGGGCGCTGTAGTAGTTCATCATCGCCGCGTTGCCCTTGTAGACGTTCTGCGCGGTGAAATCGAGCATGTGGTCGTGGAACCAGTGGGTGCTCATGGTTTCGCGCCAGTCGCCACGGATCTTGATGGTGCCGTGGTCGCAGGTCTTCTTCGCAGGTGCAAGGTCGTTGACCCACAGGGTTTCCCCCGGTGCACACGGGAACGCCGCACGCGGGTCTTCAGCCTTGGTGTTGATGCTGTCGTAACCGGCGAGCTGGATCGGCCAGCGATAGTCGTAATACTGGCCTGGGAAGAAAAATGCGTTGGCATAGCCGTCGCTTTCCGCCGGTGCGTGGCCGTTGTGCTCGTGGGTGGTGATGGTGTGCAGGCCGAAACCGCGGTTGGCCGACGGATCGATCGGTAAGCCGTTGTAGTGACGCATCATCACCGGTTGGCCGTAGCGCACCATCAGCAGTTTCGGCGGCAGCGTGCCGTCGAAGGTCCACACCGAGTTGTGGTTCTGCACTGGCATCGCCGGGTGGAAACGCGCATCGACGCCTTTGGCCGTGCCATCGGTCGCCGGCACGCCGGCGACGTTGTGGTACAGACCACCGGGGCCGAATTCGCCGACGGCATAACCGTGCATCTGCCGACTGTCACGCAGGCCACCGTTCAGACGCGCGCCGGTCTGCACGGTCTTGTAGGCGACTTGCGGGTAGAACTCGTTCCAGCGCTGGTGAGCCCAGCCTTTTCCCGGTGGCCGGCCTTCGGCGGACGAGCCGATGTGACGGTTGAGGAACAACTCGATTTGCGACTGCCACGGGTTACGGTCGACGACGTTGGAGAACTGGCTCGGGAATGGTGTCAGCCCCGGTTGACGCAAAAACGCGTCCAGCGCCGTGCCGGGTGGCGCGCTGCGGGCAACGCTGTTCGGGTCCTGGGCCGGCGCCGGGCCGATGGCAGCGGGCGGAAAGCCCAACGGCGCGGCCGGGGTGGTCGGGTCGAGTTTTTCCGGGCCGAATTCTTCGAACAATACGATTTGCTGAGTGAACGGCTGGGCGCCGTACAACGGGCTCGGCTTGCCATTCGTGGGGTAATTGAAACTGGTCTGCACGGTGGGCGGCAGGATGTTTTCCGAACGCGTGGTGTTGCGCGTGCCTTTCACCCCGTCAGGCAGATCGAAGGAATCTTCGTTGGCCTCGGGCATGGTCAGGATGGCGTTGAGGGCCGCCGGTTCATCGGCCGGCTCGTCGTAGTAGGCCGACGGGTCGGAGGCTTCCGGCTGGTTCTCGTCATCGATCGGGCTCGCTCGAACCCCGGTCATGGTGCCAAGGGTCAATGCCAGAAAGACGCTTAACGGCGTCAGCAGGAATAACTTGTTGGGGTAACGCGTTGCTCTGTCCATCACCAGCCGCCTCATCTAAGGAAGGGGTGATGGTGTTTTGCAATTACCTCGCCAAAGTATTAATCCCCGTTGAAACAAGCCATTACAGACGCTGTTGCATTCCCCACTCCCCGGTGACTGGGGCCTGACACCCGCTCCTGGGGGAAGTTCACCCCAATTTACTGGATGAGCTGAAACGCCAGACGAACGGTGGTGCCCTCGCCTTCGCGGCTGTCCAGGGTCACGCCGCCGCCGAAGCGCTCCATGATCCGTTTGACCAGCACCAGCCCTACGCCGAGCCCACCCTGCTTGGTGGTGAAAAACGGCCGGAACGCCATGCTGCGCTGTTCCTCGTTCATGCCTTTGCCGGTGTCACTGAGCATGACGCTGACACCTCGGCTGTCCGTTGGCTCAAGCGTAATGGTCAGCGTGCCGCCCTTGTCCATCGCCTCCAGTGCGTTGGCCAACAGGCTGTTGAGGATTTGCGTGAGTTGCACCGGTTGGCTCAGCACCATCGGCGTTTGTTGCGGATGAAACACCACGTTTACCGCGTTTTTGGCGATCTGCTGTTCGAACGCGACCAGGCTTTCATGCAGCGCCGCCACCAGGTTCACCGGTTCCGGTTCGTCGTTGAGCGGTCGCAGCGACTGCAGCAGTTCGCGCACCCACTTCGACATGCGATCGACCTGGCCGATGATGTCCTTGATGTTCTTCTGCGCCGGCCCCGCGTCGAATTCCAGGGCCAGTTCGGCGCTGGAGCGGATGGTCGCCAACGGGTTGCGCAAACTGTGCGCCACCGCCGAGGACATCTCGCCCAGCGCAACGAAGGTTTCGTTGGCGATCAGTTGCTTTTGTTGGACCGCCAACAGGATCGCCGCCCGACGCACGATCCAGTACAGCCCCAGATAAATCAGCCCGCCGCCCAGCGCCGTGGCCAGCCAGATCAGGGTCAGACCGCGCTCCATGCGGGCGATCAGGTCTTTGGGCTCCTTGTAGATCTCGACCATCGCCGTGACGTTCTTGCCGTCTGCGTCGAACAACGGGATGTAGTTCTCGATGAAGATGTATTCCGGCGGCACCACGAACTTCTGCTCTTCACGACCCTTGTCGACGTCGTGGTAACTGGCCGAGACCGGAATCTTTTCATTGAACGCCCGGTCGAGGTCTTCATCGGCGTGAATCCGCGTACCGGTCAGTGCCGGGTTGGTCGACCAGATCACCAGACGATCCGGCGCATAAATGTTGGCGAGAATCACGTCCGGCAAGTGGGCAATGTGATCGAGAAACTCGCCTCGGGCATTGGCCCGGGCCGCTGGGTCTACGTCGGGAAAATCGTTGTCCTGGCGCGGGTCGAGCAACTCGCCCATGGTGCGGATATTGGGGATCGAGACGTGACGCACTTCCGCCGACGCGATGGCCTGAATGAACTGCGCGGTCAGCAAGGCATCGCGCTGCACGCTTTCTTCGATCACGAATCGCGTCGACACCGTCCCGAGCGCCACGGCCACCGTGCCGATCACCGCCATGCTGATCAATGAAAACCAGCGCAGCAGATTGAACGGCTGCTTGCGCGAGCCCAGCCGCAGGCTGCTCTCCTCGACCGGTAGCGATTTTGACTGCATGTTCATGGCGGCGACTTCCCGATACGTCCCTATAGGGTTATAGCCCACCGTTGGGTGATTGCCCGGATGCGGGGGGTGAACGGCCCCACGATCATCGATCTGCAAATCCGCTCTGCCGATGGAGCCCCACAATCCCCAATCCTGGGGACTGTCGCCCGATGCCCGCGCTGCAAAAAATCCCCACCCTCACTTGCCAACCCTTGCGCCACGGGCTTCTCCCGACCGTTACGGGTCGTTGGTATGGAAGTTGTAAAGCCCCTCTGCAACTGACCCACCCCCAAGGGGCAGGCACTTCGATAGAGGGATTAACTCATGCACCCTTTACTGTCCAAAACCGCGACCGTCCTGGTCGTGAGCGCCTTGGCCCAGGGCATTGCCCAGGCCGCTCTGTTCGCCGTCGATCCCGGACCCTATGCCCCGGCGACCGGCGGATTTGCCAGTTGGTATCAGGACACCCACGGTCGTACGCTGGATCTGTGCCTGTCCAAAGCGCTCAGCTCGCGCGTGCCAAGCACGCCTGGCGCCCCTTCGTACATGTGCTCGCTGATTCCGACACCCGGTGTGTTCGACGACGCCCAGCCGATCGTCTTCCCGAGCAACTTTCCCGACGAAGCGTTCTGGTTCACCGCCGACGGCACCGTTGTCGATGCGGCCCGGGGCATCAACCTGTCCTACGGCTCGGCCGTCGAAGCGGCGTTCAGTGGCGGTGATCCGGTGGAAGGCGACCAGATCAGCTTCGCCCGCATCCGCATCCGGGTCGATGTACCCACCGCCGGGACCTACGTGATCACTCACCCGTACGGCGTCGAAGTGTTCACCGTCGACACCCCCGGTCGCCGCGCGATCAACATGACCCGCGACATCGGCATCGGCAGTCCGAAAACCTACGACGGCGCGCTCAAGGGTGACGTCGGGCCGTTCCTGCGCAGCGTCAACGGTCCGTATACCGAGACCAATCCGGCGGGCGGTGCCGAACAATTCATCGGCGACCCGAACCTTGAAGAAGCGGTGACCGGCAGCCCGTTCAACACCAACTTCATCCGCATCGAAGGCCCCGGCGGGATCGATCTGCGCACCACGGTGTTTGCCGTCTCCGGCAAGTTGTCGACGGTGGTTCGGCCAACACCGCTGATCACCGAACGCAGCACCTACTCGCGCAAACCCGGCGACAGCGCCCCGGTCGCCCAACAAGACGTATTCGTCAAAGCCCCGCCTGCTCCGGCCACCGTCGCGGTCACCAGCAGCACGCCGGTGCTCAACCTCAAAGAGGCCGACAGCACCGGCAGCTGGTACGCGCAATCGCAGGTCAACCCGACCTTGCCGACCACGCTGCAAGTGACCGCCGACAACCACCTGGCCATCGCGACCAGTTTGCCGACCACCCTACCCATGACCCTGACCGACCTGGTGGTGATCCAGCGCGCCGAGTACAGCCTGAGCTCCGGGCAACTGACGTTGGTGGCCTCGACCAGTGACGAAACCTCGCCGCCGGTACTCACCGCCACCTCCGGCAGCGGCGCCGCCATCGGTGCGCTGGGCGGTGACGGCGCAGTGAAAACCCTGACCACCGGGATCACCCCGATCCCACCGGCCAAGGTTCGGGTGACGTCGTCCAACGGCGGCAGCGATACCGAAGAAGTGGTCATCGTGCAATGAACGCTCACATGCCCAGATCCGCATCAGGAGGCATCATGAACAAGTGGCCACGCTTCGCGCTCAACGCGCTCGGGCTGACAATCTCGCTGACCGGCAGTGCGTTCGCGCAACTGGCCGCCGTCGATCCCGGCCCCTACACCTTCGCCACCGGGAAATTCCCGATGTGGTACCAGGACAACAACCTGCTGTCGATGGAGCTCTGCCAGTCGCGCGCCGCCAGTTCGCGAGTGCCGGCCGCCACCCCGCCGGCGTACATGTGCACCCTGCTGCCGGAACCGGGGATTTTCGACGACACGCTGCCGATGGTCTTCCCCGACAACTGGCCGCCGGAAGCGTTCTGGTTCCTGGCGGAAACCAATATCCCCAACAATGGCGCCGGTTTTGGTATGGACGCCTATGTCGCCGGGATCGAAGCAGCGTTCGCCTCGGGAAACCCGGTGGACGGTGATCAGCAAAGCTTCGCGCGGATCCGCATCCGGGTGAACGTGCCTGTTGCCGGCACTTACACCATCACCCACCCGTATGGCGTGGAAACGGTCACCGTCACCACGCCAGGTCGGCGGGCAATCAACATCACCAAGGACGTCGGCATCGGCGCTCCGGGCAACTTCAGCGGTGCGCTCAACGGCGCCATCGGACCGTTCCTGCGCAGCATCAACGGCCCGTACACCGAAGTGAATCCGGACACCGGCAGCATCGAAACCTTCGTCGGTGACCCGAACCTCACTGAAGCAGTGACCGGCAGCCCGTTCAACACCAACTTCGTGCGGATCGACGGTCCCTCGGGCGCCGGCTCGATTCAGACCACCCTGTTCACCGTCGCCGGCAAGGTCCTCGACAACCGTCAACAGACCCACGTCGCCCTCGATCGCGCCACCTATCGCCGGACGTCGGCCGGCGTGCGTACCGAAGTGTTCGCCAAGGCAGACAGCAGCTCGACCCTGTGTTTCCGCGAAACCCTGGCGCTGCTGCCCGGTCCACCGAAAACGCCGTGCCAGACCAGTCTGTTGGGTGACAACAACGGTCTGTTCTTCGGCCAGCGTCTGGGCAACGGGACCCTGCCATCGGTGATCGTCGTGACTGCAACCAACCCGGCCGGGACAACGCGCCCGACTTCGGTATCGGCCAAGCTCACCGACGTGGTGAAAATCCAGACTGCCCGCTACAGCTGGGCCAACCACAGCCTGCTGATCGAAGCCACATCGACCGATGAAGTCGCCGTGCCGGATATGGTTGCCCAAGGTTACGGACGCCTGTCGAAAACCGGCACCCTGCAAAAAATCACCGTCGCCGACCTGACCCAGCCGCCGGCCACCGTCACGGTCAAATCCGCCGCTGGCGGCAGCGACACAGAACCGGTCGTAGTCGTCGGCAACGCGCCGGACACCGGTGAAAACCAGGCGCCGCTGTCCGTCGCCGACACCGGCAGCACCAGCTTCGGCGTGCCGATCACCCTCAACGTGCTGACCAACGACAACGACCCGGACGGCAACGTACCGCTGACCATCACCGCACTGACCCAACCGGCGGCCGGCCAGGGCACCGTTGCCCTGAACGGCACCACCTCGGTGGTCTACACCCCGCCAGCCGTGGTCAACGCACCGCTGACCACGACCTTCACCTACAAGGCCCAGGACAGCAAAGGCCTGGCCTCGGTGAACCCGGCCACGGTGACCATCAGCGTCGCGCCGAACCGGCCACCGACCGCCGTCGCCGACAGCGTCGCAACGCTGGGCGTGGCGATCCCGATCAACGTCCTGGCCAACGACACCGATCCGGAAGGCAACACGCCGCTGGGCGTCGCCAGCCTGACCCAACCGCCGGCAGGACGCGGCACCGTCAGCACTGACGGCACGGTGATCACCTACACCCCACCGGCCACCGTGACCACCGCTTTCACCACGACCTTCACCTACATCGCCCGGGACAGCTTCGGCGCCCAGTCGACGCCGGCCACGGTCACTGTGCAAGTGTCGCCACGGCCAGCAGCGGAAACCTTCACGATCACCACCTCGACCGTGCAGGCCCGTTCCGGCAACCGCTTCAACTGGGACTTCGCCGGCACCTCATCGGTGACCACCGGCAACACCATCACCGTGCAGGTCACCACCCCGACCGGGCTGGTCACCCTGGGCACGACGACGGTACCGGTCACCGGACGCTGGCGGCTGACGTTGAACAACACGACGGTGGTGCCATCGGCCAACCCGACCGCCACCATCCGTTCGTCCCAGGGCACCGTACGCACCATCTCGGTGACCACCCTCTGAGCCCACGCCCCACCCGCCCCACACCGCCTGGCGCGGAGTGGGTGGGGCCGGTCTCAGCCACGATTTCAGGTTTGCGCAACACGACACACCACAGGACAACGCCATGAACACGCCGACCGCCGCCCTGCTTTGCCTGCTCGCCCTGTGCGGCAGTGCGGGCGTGCGTGCCGACGACCTGATGGAAAACGACGACCTGGCGCCCTCCGCCGACCTCGGTGAACTGCCGCCCCCGGTGGGCCAGCAAGCCCTGATCGACCAGAACGGCCAGGCCAACCTCGCCCTGCTCTCGCAGAACGGTCAGTCGCTGCTTGGAAAGATCGTGCAGTCGGGCAGCAATCAAGAGGCGTACATCCTTCAGCAAGGCAGCGACCTGATGGCGTTGATCACGCAAAACGGTTCCGGCAACGCCGCGTCCATCACACAAAACGGCAGCCACAACCGCGCGCAGATTTCGCAAAACGGCAACAACAACGACGCCAGCATCGAGCAGGCCGGCACGGGGCTGCAAAGCGCCGTGACCCAGTCGGGCAACGGCATGAGCGTTTCGGTCAAGCAATATCGCTAAGCACTGCAATCATCGGAGAGTTCATCATGTTCAAACTGACGCCCCTCACCGCCGCCATCCTGGTCATGATCAGTGCCCAGGCCATGGCCGACGACAGCCTGTCCACCCAGAGCCAGGTCGGTACTGCCAACATCGCCAATGTGAAGCAGACCCAGGCCCCGTTCAGCAGCGCCACCCAGACCCAACTCGGCCAGGGCAACGACGCCGCCGCCGTGCAAGACACCGCCAGCAGCGTCATCACCCAGGACGCGGTCGGCGACTACAACGCCGCCTATGCCGAACAACTTTACGAAGACAATGGCACCATCACCCAACAACAGGTCGGCGCCTTCAACACCACCCACGCCAGCCAGTCGCTGGGCTTCGGCTCACCCAACACCGCCCTGCAACAGCAGCAAGGCACCGGCAATTTCTCGTTCGTCTACCAGGACTCGCAGAATGGCAGCGAAGGCAAGACCTTCCAGTTCGGCGACAGCAACGAAGCCAACATCGAGCAACTGTACGAAGGCAGCGGCAACAGTTCGGTGATCACCCAATACGGCACCGCCAACTACGGCACCGCCGAACAGGTCACCCACAACGGCGGGCAGATCGGCATCAACCAGGCCGGCGAAAACAACTACGGCTACGCCGACCAGCGCAACGGCACCGGCGGCAACATCACCATCAACCAGTTCGGCAACCTCAACGGCAGCGAAATCTGGCAAGACACCCAACTGGCCAGCCAGGCCACCGTCAACCAATACGGCGACAGCAACGAAACCGTGGTCGACCAGAGCTTCGGCGAAAACAACACCGCCGCCGTCACCCAGGTCGGCAACACCAACGCCATCTACGCCGACCAGTTCGAGTCGGTCAACTCGACGCTGGCCCTCTATCAAGTCGGCAACGGCAACGTGCACTACACCTACCAGAGTGGCGACGGTCACACGCTCAACGCCACCTCCGTGGGCAACGACAACAAGGTCTACGCCAGCAACTGGAAAGGCCCGCAACACGGCGGCCAGTTCGGCAGCAACCAGCGTGCAACGATCAATCAGGCGGGTAACGGCAACATCGCCAGCTTCACCCAGGACGGCGTCGGCCACACCATGACGACCCACCAGACTGGCACCGGCAACAAAACCACAGTCAGCCAGGCTGATTCCTACAACGAGCTGTACTTCGATCAGAACGGCAGCGACAACATCCTGATCTCCGATCAACGCGGCACTACCAACCTGGCCCAAGGCAGCTCGAACGGCACGGGCAACAGCACCGAATTCGATCAGTCCGGCACGGGCAACCAGGCGTACACCGCGCAGCTTTATGGCAGCGACAACATGATCACCGTGAAACAGGCTGACACCATGAACGTGGCGTACGTGACCCAGGGCGGAACCGGGAACATTGCCAATGTGGATCAGAGCGGGATGACACAGACCGCGAATATTCAACAGTTCGGGTCGGCTAACCAGGCGACGGTTTTGCAGCAGTAAGGGTTGGGTGTTGGAAAACCGCGATCTTTTAGGGTCGCGGTTTTTTTCGCGCTGAAGCTTGAGTGGCGTACTACGGAAAACGGACCGTTTTCAGAAAATCGGGGACTTTTCTGACGAATTCTGGCGGTTGGCCGTCGGAAGTGCAGGCCTCTCTCGATGATCCGCGTCCGAACATCCCGCATGACCAGGTGATGGCCGAGATACATGCCTTAATGGAATCAATGCGCAAAAAGGCTGATGCTAATTGAGATTAAATATGCGACTTATAGCGGCTCGAGCCTTCTTGCCGTCTGCCTCGTAAAGCCCATGCAACAAAGCCTGATCGGTTAACCGATGGAGGCGGAAATGGTTGTAGAAGGCTTGTCCCAATCGCTGATTATCAAAGGAACCCATTTCCCACAGGCCCAAGAATTCTGCATAGGTAGCGCTGTCGATTTCCAGTGGTGGTGAAAGGTCCATGCGCTCCTCAAAAATAGTTAGTCGTCAGGAAGCAGTAGAGTAGCCAAAATCGGCATTGCGCTTTTCTACTTTTCACATTGCCAACGCAAAGCACTCACCCCGCCTCATGCTTTCTTCGTTTGTCCTCCATCAGGGCCGACATTTCAGCCATCACCTGCGCATTCGGAATGCTGGGTCGTGGGTCATCGATTGAAACCTGTACTTTGGCACGCAACCAACGGTCATATCTGGCGGCCTGCTCTTCGCTTTCGAAGTCTGAAACGATTGGGGAGAACAGGTCATCCATGTTGGCTCCTGATTGAAAGTGAAGAACGCGACCTCTTTTTTGGATCGCGTTCTTTTTTTGTTTCTGATGGTTCTCAAGCTATTGGAGACTATCTATTGGTTTATCCGGACAGATCAAAGAACCGGCCCAATCCAGCACTGTTTGATGGTCAATCACCCGATCAGCATCCACATCGTCCATTGCCTCCAAGGTAAGTCGACTATGTTCCGATTCGAAGGGACTTGGTTTCTGTACCGAGCTATTCATCGTTCAGCTCGACGTGATCCAAGGCCTGATTTACGGCCAGCTCACTCAACATGAGGATCTGCGCGATACCCAGCGCGGTCTTGCGGTGGGCGGGGTCGAGGGTGGCGGCGAAGTTGTTGAGCATTTCGCTGGCGGAGCCCAGGGATTCGCAGGCGTTGGCGAGCAGGGATTCGGTGTTGTAGGCCGGGTTGGCGAGGTACATCGGGGCGGGTTCGTTGACGCTGCCCATGATGTGGGCGCCGGGGCAGAGGTAATGGTCGAGGGCGCGCTCGGCGGCTTCGTGGAGTTTTTTCGAGTTGATGGAGGTGTATGGGGAGGTTGGGTCGGTTTCGAGACTGGCCTGGTTTTCGGGTGGGTTGGGTGTTGGTTTCTTCATGGTCATTTCGTCCTCATTGATGGTTGCAGCCGGCCCAATCGACTTCCAGGAAGAATGGGTGGCAGCAGTACGCGGGCTGGAAATCCGGGGAGAACGCGACCCGGCAGACATAAATGTCTCCCGCGCACAGCCGCCATAACAGCGTGCACACAATGAAGGTGCGCAAGCATACGTTATGAAAAGCGATTTCGCTTTCTCGCACATCCGGGTTTCCAGACCCGATCGCTGAATTGGCAGCGACCAAAACAGGCTAGAGCCCGCGCTTCCGACGGACAACCTGAAAACCTTGTGGGAAGGATCGTTAAAACAGACACATCTTTTAAACATTCGAGAATGGAACGCGGAGCGTCCCGGGCTGCATTCCCACGCGGAGCGCGGGAACGATCAAAGCAAAAGCAGTCCGCTTTCTGCTTTCTGCTTTCTGCTTTTCGCCTCTCACCACTCAACACAATGAGCGTTAGCTCGAGTACCGCTTTTGACGTGCCGGCCCCTTCGGCAGGCTGAGTGGAGGGATTCATCCGGGGGTGGGAGCGCAGCGACCGTTCGACGAAGTCGAACACATCGAGAGGAGGTGCAGCGAAGCAAACCGGAGGCGATGCCCCCGGATGAATCCCGGAACGAAGGAACCCCGAGCCCCAGCGAGGGGCTGAACGCCGGGGCCCAGACCTTTGCTTCCTTTGGGGCGTTTGCCAAAGGGAGTCGCCGTAAGGGCGAAACCATAAGAAGCCGTTACCGCAGCAACGGATATGTACTCAAAACACCCAAAGGAACCTGGTCGGCCCAAAGGCCGCCAAGTTCACTCAGCCTCCGGATCCACCTTGTTCTGAGTCAAATACCGATTCAAAGTCTCATCCCCCGCAGGCGAAGAATTATCCCCCGCGACCTGCCACAACCGCCGCTCAATCCCCTGCGCCAGCAAATGCCCCACCGCCGCCTCGATCGCCGACAACACACACAACTGAGCCGGCTCATTCGTCGTATACCCCGCCTCAGCCTCAAGCAATTTCTTGAACTCGATAAACTTGAACACCCCGGCACTGCGCGCCACCGAATAAATCGTCTTGCTGGTCATCACATTCGCCAACACCTGCCCGCTGCGCACATCCACCGCGCGCAAATTCACAGTCACCTGATCAACCCGGTACTCACGGGACAGATCGATCCCCAGATACCGCGCCCCTTCCCCGCCGCTGCGCACATTGGTGTCGTAAGCGATGATCCCGCCCTCAAGCATCATGTTCGCCGCCTGCAACGGCGGCAGTTCAGCCTGGATGTTCACCGGCGTATGCGGCTTTTTCTGCGACGCACGAATGATCTTGCGTTCGGTCAGCAGGTTCTGCAGCCCTTCACGCTCAAGCACCACAAACCAGCCACTGGCCTGCAAGGCGTCCATCAACATCGACGCCGCGCCCTGGGTGACGCTGGTGGAAAACGAACTGGCCGGGGTCGGCTTGTACTGTCCGGTCTGGTCACGGAAGCCGTACACCACCGCCATCAAGCGGCCCTTGGGCCGAGGCATTTTCAGCAAGTCGTAGTAGGTCGAGGCCCTGGGGGTCAGGGTCGGAGTGTCGGTGTCCTGCTCGGCCGACATCGGCTCACGCAGACCACACCCTTGTAATGCCGCCAACATCAGCCCTAGCGCTATTATTTTTTTCATGTCCATCACTCCCCGGAACCGTCATCCCGTCATGGGTTGAGGCCGTTCACCTGAATTTCAGAAACCTCGCCGCTCGCTCGGTCAGTCACTTCAATCGTGAGTGCCCCCGAGTCATCGACGACGTTGACGATAAAAGCGTCGGTGGACAGGCTCCCCGTGTTGCCGGTGGAGATGTTGTCCAGCAGTTGCCCCAGCAACCGTGACTGCAATTGACTGGTGAAACGTTCGAGCGCCGAAGTGCCGGCCACCGTCGTACGTTTCTTGAGGTCCGGATCGTCGTAATCGTTTTGCGCCTGGGCGTTGTTGAGCAGCCAGGTGCCGTTGAGCGGGTTGCCGCCGAACGACGGGTTGACCGGTGTGTAGACCAGCTCGGTGGCCTGGACGGCGGCGGCGCTGGCAAGCCCGATCAACAACCCCGAGATCCAGAATCCGCGGCGCCGTGAGAACGTTGTCGTGTTCATAGTTCGTCCTTCTCAAGGTCGGTGGTGTCCTGCAACAAGGCTTCCAGCTTGCGCCGGACGACCTCCAGTCGAACCGAGTCGGCGGCCTCGTAGGCCTCGTCCTTCAGTTCTACGGTGTTCGGCGGCAGGAAGCGCCGATACACCAGGCGTTGCTGATATTCCACGGTCACAAGGCTCCCCCAGCGCGCGTCGGGGCGCTCGCGCACCACCAGGTTGAAATCCATCGGGCTGGTGTCGCGCAGGCGTTCGCTGAACGAGTAGTAAAAGTCGTGGCCGATGTGCGAGATCGTGTCGTCGACGATGAAGCCCATCATTTCGTCTTCCTCGGCGGCGCTGGCGCAGCACGCCACAGCAGCGAGGATCAACGCGCACCACCACGGACGGCTCATGGCTGCAATGCCTGCGGCAGGGCCGACTGGCCTTTGACCGGGGACCCGTTGCCAGGGCCGGTGCCATCGAGGAAGGCTTTTTCAGCCACGAACTGCCAGTCCGAATAACGCTGCATGCCCTCGAAATCCGACCATTGCGACGGGAAGTCCGCCTGCTTCAATGGCACTTCGGTGGACGGACTGTTGAGGCCAGTGATACGCCCGTCAAAGCCCCGTTGCAGCGCCCATTCACCGCCGCCAATCGGGTCCGGGTAGAGCTGGCGCAGGTGATGGCGTGGCTCAGGAAAACGTTCGTCCTGCAGCAGGTCAGCCAGGTCTTTCGGGTACTGCGCCAACCCCGGCGAACTGCGGTAATAGCTGCGCAGCGCCTGGGCGTATTGAGTGCCGACCCACAGCAGTTGCTTCTCGCGATCGCGCCGCGAAACCGTCGACCACAACTCGCCGGCACTGGCCAGGCCCATGCCCATGATCACGATCAGGAACAGCACGCCCAGGTAGGTGAACCCGCCCTGTTCCGCGCGCTTACCACTCGGAATACTGGCTGCCATCACGCGCCCTCCCGGTAGCACCGCTCTTGATATCGGCCACGCCACCCGCCACACCTTCCGGCGGCGCGACCAGCACCCACTGGTCATTGCGCTCGGTGATCGGGTCCAGTGGCGCGTTGCGCAGGTAACGCTGTTCGACCAGTTGCTCGATGGAATCGGGATAACGCCCGGTGTCGCCGTAGTAGTGATCCAGCGCCTCGCGCATGGCCGACAGGCTCTGGTGCAACGTGGTCTCTTTCGAGGCTTCGAGACTGTTGAAATAGCGCGGCAATGCGATGGTCATCAGGGTCGCGATGATCGCCATCACCACCATCAGTTCGAGCAAGGTAAAACCCTTTTCCCGGCGCATGAAAGTCACCACTCGCGGTAAGCGATGCCGTTGAGGCCACGGCCCTTGGCGTGGGAGTAGACGTCGAACACGTCTTCGCCATCGCGCGGGCTCTGGGCCGAACTGTCGTAGGCCCGCAGGCCCCAACCGCCGTTGTCGTCACGCTTGGCCGGCACCAGCGGATCGCGGGGTATCCGGCGCAGAAAGTAGAACTTGGCACCCTTGGCGCTGCGCACGTCGCGCACGCCTTCGACCAGCACCTTGAGGTTCGGCGGGTAACCGCTGCTGTTCAGCGATTTCTCGATGTAGCCGGCATCGAAGGCACGCTTGTAGGCGTCAATGCCATCGCGAATCTGATACAGCGCGGTGCGCAGTTCCTGCTCCTTGCCACGCCGTACCAGGGTCTCGGTCAGCGGCGCAGCCATGCCGGCCAGCAGGCCGATCAGGGCCAGCGTCACCACAACTTCGATCAAGGTAAAACCGCGCTGGGAGGCGTTCATGATCAAGGCTTCTCGACGGTGACACGGGTGGTTGCCACGGCGGCATCACCGATGGCCCGAGGCTGCGCGGCAGGCGTCGGCATCACGAAATTCTGCGAGCGATCCGGTGCCTGGATGTGCATGCTGGTTTCGGTGCCGGTCGGGAACTCCATGTCCGACGGGCTCTGATACGGCAGGTTGCGCACGATCCTTGGAGTGATCGACAGCACCAGTTCCGATTTGCCGATGGTGTCCTTGTTGCTGCCGAACAACCGGCCCAGCCCCGGAATGTCGCCGAGCCCCGGAATCTTGTTGCCGGTGGCACCATGGTCGTTGCGCACCAGGCCGGCAAGGATCTGGGTTTCGCCGTCGTGCAGGCGCAGCGAGGTCTGGGCGTTGCGGGTATCGACCTGCACCGGGATCGTGCCCTGACGGGTCGGTTCCAGCGGTGTGGCGTTACTCACTTCCAGGGCGATCTTGATCGCCACTTCGTTGTTCAGGTGCACGGTCGGGGTCACTTCGAGCTTCAGACCGACATCCAGATAAGTGACGCTTTCGGTGATCACCGGCCCTTGCGTGGACGGCACCGACGTAGCGCTGATGATCGGCACGCGCTGACCGATGTGAATACGCGCCTGCTCACGGTTGCTGACGCGGATCACCGGGCTGGCGAGGGTGTTGATGTCGTTGTCCTGTGCGTTGATCTTGGCCTGCGGCGATGGCCCGATCGAGATGCGGTCGGAGTTGATGCCCTTGAGCTGGCCCAGCAGCGTGACGGGCGAACCGTCACTGTTGAGCACGCCGAAGGTGCTCGGCCATTGCAGGCCCAGATCGAGAATGCGCTGGGTGGCGACCTCCATCACTTCCACTTCCAGCACCACTTCGGGGTTGGACTGGTCTTGCGATTGCAGGAGTTTCTCGGCCATGCGGATCGCGTCTTCGGTGTCGCGCATGGTCAGGGTATTCAGGCGTTCGTCGACGAACACATCGCGGGTCTTGAGCATGGTCTTGATCATGTTCAGCGCGGTATTGGCGTCGATGCTGGTCAGGTAGAAGGTGCGCATCACCAGCTCTTGATAGTCCTTGAGCTTCTGCGGCGAGTCCGGGTAGATCAGCAAGGTGTTTTCATTCACCACTTTCTGGTGCAGCTGGTTCTGTTGCAGCAGCAAGGCCACCGCGTCTTCGATACGCACGTCACGTACGAAGATCGTGGCTTTCATGTCCGGGCGCAGGTCCTTGTCGAAGATGAAATTCAGCCCGGCGACCTGGGACAGCACTTCGAAAATGGTCTTGAGATTGGCGTCGCGAAATTCCAGGGTCACCGGGCGGTCGAGCCGGGTGCGCAGTTGCGGGTACTGGATGACGTTACGGCTCTGCACCAGACGGATGTTGCCTTGCAGCTCCAGCGCTCCGTCGTTTTTCGGGTCGAGTTCGAGGATCTGTTTGACCTGCCGGTCGGCGCCGTAAATATCGCCCCGACGCAGGTCGCCACGGGCCAGCTCAAGCTTCTCGTCCATGCTGCGCAGGTAGTCGAGTTGGCGCAGAGCATCCTGAGCGCGGCGGTTGTTCGGTTCGATGGTCAGCACCCGGCTGTAGGCCAGGCGTGCGTTGGCGAAGTCGCGGCGAGCACGATCGGTGTCGCCCGAAGTCAGCAGCGCGGTGATCGCCTTGGCCCGGCCGCTGTTGAGCAGCAGGTGCAGTTCGGTGTCGCGAGGGTTTTCCCGCAAGCCTTCCTGGATCCGGGCCAGGCCCGCCTCGTACTGGCCCTGCTCGATCAGGTCAGCGGCTTCCTTATTGGCAACCTGCGCGGTGCTGCACGCAGCCAGCCCGGCGCACAGGCCAAGGCTCATCAGCAAACGGGATCTGTTCATTGCGTACTCCCCACAGACAAGGTCTGCGACAAATGCAGAGGCAGGTAGACCAGGCTCAATTCCAGATCGGAAATGCCGGTGATCTTCCAGGTGTCGTCGATCACATCCCCGTTGCGCACGACGTAGATTTTTTCGCCGTCCTGCAAAAACACCTGCAGGTCGCTGCGGTCATGCAGGCGGCCGACGAACTGGAATGGCACCGGTGGCAGGCTCGGGGCTTGCACCACCGGGGTCAGGTTGACGGGTTGTTCGGTGACGGTGGCCAGAGTCGGCGCGGCCTTCCAGGATTTGGCGGCGAACAGGTCGCCGGCCGGGCTCAAGTCCTTGATCGGGGCTGCGCCAGCCTTGGCGCTGCTGGCCGGCAAGGCGCCACGGGCGGTGGATTTGGCCGGGGTCGAGACGGCGACGTCAGTGGCGTCCGCGTCGTCGCTCGGCGAAAAATATTCGGGCAACCAGGCCAGCGCCGCCGCCACGCCGAAGAACGCCACCCACCCTGTTACGCGCTTGGTGTTCATCACGACCTCGACAGGTAAAGGGTCATACGGATCCGCCCGGAGAGGTCGGTGTCGGCGATCTTCTTGCGTTGAAACTCGACGTCTTCCACCACCACTGCCGGCAACTGGCCAAGCAAGGCATGCAGGAAGCGGCGCAGTTGCGGGTAGCTGCCGCGCACCGGCAACAGGATCTGGTAGCGCGCCAGATGGGTCTTGGGATCGACGCCGAGGGCGTATTCGCCGCGCGCCAGGGTGATGTGCTCCTGCGCGGCCAAGGCGTAGATGCGGTCGATGGCGACGGTGGCTTGCGGCTGGGCCGGCAGCTTGTTGCGAAAATCATCGAGCTGACGCTGCGGCACCACCGGCGGGGCAATGCTGCCGTCCTCGACCTTGGCCAGGTATTCGGTGGCCTCCTGGGTTTGCTGGCTGAGCTGTTGCAGCGATTGCCAGCCCGGCAGCAAGCCTCCGAGTGCCCAGATCAACGTCGCGACCAGCAGCGCCAGCCCGGCCAGGCCCGGAACGCCGAGGCCTTGCAGGTATTCGTGGACGATCAGTCTAGGGATTCGCATCGCCCATCTCCCAGGTTGCCGACAGGTTGAACTGCACCGGTTGCTCCGGCGATTTGACGACGATTTCATGGCTCAGCAGCGACACGTCGGACAGCTCGTCACTGGCCTCCAGCCGCTTGTGGAAATCCAGCATCGCTTGCAGATCCCGCGCCTCGGCGCTGATCCGTACCTGCCCCTTGCGCGCATCCGGGGTCAGGGTCAGCAAGGCGATGTCGTCGCGCGGCATGGCTTCGAGCATGGCGAACAGGCGTTCCCAGGGGCGGCGCAGTTGCTGCGAGACCTTGCGCATTTCGGCGAGGTTCTGCGCCTGCTCGCGGGTTTCCGCCGGGCTTAGCGATGTCTTGCTGCCGCTGTCGCCGGTGAGCTGGCGCTGGGTGTGTTGCAAGTGACCTTGCTGTTGTTCGGCCTGATCGCCGAGGTGCTGCTGCACGCCGAAGCACACCAGCGCAAGGAACACACCGCCGCCGAGCAGGCTCCAGCCCAACGGGCCGGAACGCGGACGGGGTTGGAAGTCGAGGTTCAGGGCGCGCATCTCAGGCCACCGCCCGGGACATGACGTACAAGGCGTCACGCACGGTCATCGAGTCGTCTTCGAGGGTGCGCAAGTGCACCCCCGCCACATCCGGTTGCGCATCGAGGCGCGCCGGGGCGTGCAGGTAAACGTTGAAGGCGCGTTCGCTGGTGGAGGCTTGCAGTTGCCGTTCGCGACCGATCAAGGCACTGAGTGCCGCATCGCTGTCGCTGCCGCCCACCGAGCGCACCGATGCCCAGCGCCCTTCCCTTGCCAGCAGCAACACGCTGCGTTGCGGCTCGGCGACCACGAACAGGAAGTCGCCAGCGTCGAGGCTTTTGTCGAAGCGGTTGAAGGCGCTCATCAGGTACGGCTGCACCGAACGCAGACGCAGGTTGCGACCGCTGACCAGGGTGCGCAGGCGTTCCAGCAGATCCTGCGGCAAGGCGCTGGCGATCCGGTCATGCCCGGCGGGCTCGGCCGACAGCACCAAGCTCCAGGGTTGGGTCGGGGCGCCGAACAGGTCTTCGAAACACAGTTGGGCAAAGCCGCGCAGTTCCTCGGGCGTGCTGATCTGCTCGCTCCACGGCACCAGGCAGAAACGGCTGAAGTGCCCGGAGATCACCACGTTCAGCTCCGAACCTGCGCGAGCGTGTTCGCCGAGCAGACGGTCGAGGGTGTCCAGCGCCACGGTGTAGCTGTGGAAGCCTTCGTCGATGTAGCCGACGCTGCCCAGCCACAGGGTGTCGCTGCCCCGGCGCTGGCCGAGGCCGACACCGCTGGCACCGAGCACGGCGACAAATTGATCACGCGATAAAAGTGACACGATTGATCTCCTCCAGCGTGGTCCGACCATGCTCTACCAGCTCCAGCGCCGATTCGCGCAACAGGCGCAAACCACGGGCGCAGGCCAGGGCTTTGATCTGAGTGATGGGTTGGCGCTCGACGATCATCTGCCGCAGCTCGTCGTCCAGGTGCAGCAGTTCGGCAATCGCCGTGCGTCCGCGATAGCCGCTGCCCCGGCAGTGGCCGCAGCCCTTGCCGTGGACGAAGTGGTAGTGGCCGACCTTGTGCGGGTCGAGGCCTGAAGCGCGCAGTTCTTCATCGCTCGGGGTGGCCGGTGCGCTGCAACTGCTGCACACCAGACGGATCAGGCGTTGCGCGAGAATCGCGTTGAGCGCCGAGACCAGGCTGTAGGGATCGATTTCCATTTGAGTGAAACGACCGATTACGTCGAACACGTTGTTGGCGTGGATGGTGGTGAACACCAGGTGCCCGGTGAGTGCCGATTGCACGGCGATCTGTGCGGTGTCCGGGTCGCGGATCTCGCCGACCATGATCTTGTCCGGGTCGTGGCGCAGGATCGAGCGCAGGCCACGGGCGAAGGTCAGGCCTTTTTTCTCGTTGACCGGGATTTGCAGCACGCCCGGTAGTTGATATTCCACCGGGTCTTCGATGGTGATGATCTTGTCCACGCCGTGGTTGATCTCGGTGATCATCGCGTACAGCGTGGTGGTCTTGCCGCTGCCGGTGGGGCCGGTCACCAGCACCATACCGTAGGGTTCGGCAGCGAGGCGGCGCAGTTGGCGCAGGGTTTCGTCTTCGAAGCCCAGCGCTTGCAGCTGCACACCGCAGACCTTGTCGGCCAGGTCCTGTTTGTCGAGCACCCGCAACACCGCGTCTTCGCCGAAGATGCTCGGCATGATCGACACCCGGAAGTCGATCTGCCGGCCGCTGATGCCGATCTTGAAGCGACCGTCCTGGGGCACGCGTTTTTCGCCGATGTCCAGTTCGGCCATGACCTTGACCCGGGAAATCACCTGTTCGGCGAACTCGCTGCCCTGGATCTTGCTGATGTTGTTGAGCACGCCGTCGATCCGGTACTTGATCACCAGACCGTTGCCGGTGGTGCCGAGGTGGATGTCGCTGGCGTGCATTTTCAGCGCATCGTAGAGGGTCGAGTTGACCAGTTTCACCACCACGCTCGAGTCTTCGCTGATGCTGGTCAGCGACAGGCTTTGCAGGGTGTCGACCTCGCTGCCGGCGTCGGCCTGGGCGTTGAGCGATTCGACGGCATGGAAGCTTTCTTCGTGACGGGCCAGATAGGCCTTGAGGTCGTCGGCGTGCACCAGATACAGCGGCGCGCCGTGCAGGCATTCATCGATCCAGGCCAGGCGCGAAGTGTCGAAGGGGTCAGCGAACACACCGATGACTTCATCGTTGTGCCGCAGCAGGATGAATTCACGTTTGAGGCATTGCGCGAGGGTGACCCGGTCGAACACCGGGGTCGCCAGAAACAGGGTGTCGGTGTCGAGCACCGGGTAATGCAGGGTGGCGCCGAGGCTGGCAATGAACGGCATCGGCGCCAGTTCGCAAAGGACGTTGAGTGCGTCGAGCACCCGTTCCCCGGAGGTGTTGGCCCGCGCCCGGGCCTGGGCCAGTTGTTCACTGGAGAAGCGTGTCGGGGCACACGCAGGCTGCAACGCTTCGACGACAACGGACAGACGTTCCATGGCTTGCTCTCCAACACCCGGGGCTTGAGGCCCTGACGGCGCGGGAGGCGAGTTCGGCGAGTGCCGGAACGTCTATCGCGCCATTACTCCCCGGTGAGCATTTGATCGTCGTCCGGTGCCATGGCCTCCGACCGGTTTCGTCGGCGGTCCGCCAGCACCCAACTGCCATCGTACAACTGCAACGGGAAGCTCTCGGTCCTGCTCTGGCGTCGTTCGACGAACCCTTCGGACGGGCTCGCACCGGGTTTCGCTTCGCGCTGGATCCCCAGAAGGTCGCAGACAGCTCGGGCCAGTTCCGCCAGTGGAAACGGTTTGAACAGGATGTGACTGACCCCCAGTTGCCGCGCCCGCTCACAGACTTCAGCGGTCGGGTGACCCGTTATCAGCACGAAATGACACGTCCTGTTCTGGCGGACCGCGCCGAGCACCTCGAACCCTTCCATATCGGGCAAGCGGTAATCGAACACCAGCACGTCGGGAGCGAAGGTCTCGGCCTGGCCGATTCCGTCTGCGCCGTCATGTGCAATCCGGACATCCAGCCCTTGCGCCGACAGATAATCCTGAAGGTTCTGTGCAAGCAGCTGTTCGTCTTCGACAACCAGTACTTTGTTAACCAAGGTCTACTCCTTGCAGCGACAGATCCGGCCTTTTCAAATCAACTGCCCGATCCTGCTGGAGTGCGCCTCACAAGAGGTAACGCACACTTCATGCCAGGCCGAGTGCCGGTAAATTGATGTCTTCATGTCCTTGAATTTGATGACAATGCCCGCTCGTCCCGGTACCCCGTTCCCCAGAAACGGGGAAGCACCTGAATGGACATCGAAGCCATTCCCCACTATTGGGGGGGAACCTTCAATCGTCGTCAATTCGTTCGATCCTGTTCTGCGCCCGCAATTGCGCGAGCACCTGGCGACGAGCCTGGACCTGTTGCTGTCGGGCACGCTGTACCCGGACTGTTGCAAGCCCCTGCATCTGTGGGACATCGGCTGCCTCCAAGTGGTTCTGCAAATAGATCAAATGCCAGCCGAATGGCGAGCGAACGGCATCGCTGGCGAACGTTGCCCCCTCGACCACGGAGGCGCGCATCTGCATCAAGCGTAGACGCGCCGCCGCGTCTGTGGCGGCATCGGCACCCGGCGCCACCCGAACCAGCAGATGCCGAGCCTGCAAGGTGTTGGCGCGGATCAACGCGGCGAACATCTGCTGCGCCGCCAGTTCACGTCGGGTGTACTCGGTGAACGAGGCCTCGTCGAACCCCGCATCCTGCAAGCGCCACAGGAAGTTGTCTCTGCCGCCGATGGCGACGCGAATCTGTTCGACCTGTTGCTGCACCACTTGATCGTCCACCTTCAGGCCACGCTTTTGCGCCTCCTGCCACAACAGTTCCTTGTCGATCAGCGTGTCCAGCGCGGCCTGGCGCAGCTGTTTATAGGCCTTTGGACTGCGGATGCTCGCGACGGCGCGGCCCCGGTCTTCCAGGTATTCGGCGAAAAACCGTTCCAGACGAAACTCGGAAATCACCTCGCCATTGACCCGCGCCGCCACCGGTTCCGTATTGGCGAACGCGATCGGCAACCAGCATGCCAGCAGCCACAACACGCTTTTGAGCTTCATGATCCAGGCCTCCGTTCAGGGGCTCGCGAGAATCGGTTTGTAGGGCGCGACCAGATAGAAACGCTGATCGGGCAAGTCCACGGTGACCACATGCGCCCCGCTCAAGCCCGATCGCCGGCCGGGGCCGAAGCTGAGGCGCGGGGTCAGGCCGGTGTCGAAGTCGTGCAGGCCTTCGAGGGCCGCCACCATCTTTTCGCGGCTGGCGTCGCGCCCGGCCTGCTTCATGGCTTCGCTGAACAACAGCATCGAGGCATAGGCGCCGACTTGCAGCACCGCATGCTGCGCGCCGAGGCCCTGATGTTCGCGCAGCAGGGTCAGGGCCATGCGCCCGGCCTGAGTCCAGTCGCTGGGCACAAAGGGATAGGCCAGGAATACGCGCCGGGAAAAGCCCTCGGGCACTTGCAGCAAGTCGCCCGCCACCTGGCCCGACGTCGCGAACAGGTACGGCACCTGCCCGGCATGCTGCAACCCCGTCGCCAGCCGACTGAAACCGCTGCCGCTGCCCAGGTAGAACACTGAGCGTGAGCCCAGCGGCAAGGTATCCGCCGCCGGGTCGTAGGCCTGCATTCGGACATTTTTCCAGCCGTGATCCTGCAAGTATTGCCCCAGCGCCTGGGCGGCCTGCACCTGGGTCGGGTCGTCGGGATAGGCGATCAGCGTCGGCCCTTGCAGCACTTTCAGGCTGGCGGTGGCGTAGTCGGCCAGGGCGATCAACTGCTCGCGCAATCCCGGCAGCGGTTCGAAAATCTGCGCACTGGCCTGCACCGAGCCCATCAAGGACAGCGGCCCGATCAGGGGCAGACCGGCCTGCTCCAGACGCGGCGCCAGTTCGCTATCCAGCGCCGGGGCCAGCGGGGCGATCAGCGCAAAGACCTTTTCCTCATCGATCAACCGTTGCAGAGCCTGTTCGGCGCTGGCGCGGTCCGGGCCGGGATCGACCACGGTCAGGCGCAACTGCCGGCCATGAATGCCCCCGGCCTGATTGATCCGCGCCACGCTGCCGTTGAGCACCGCCGCCACCGTAGCGCCCTCCTCGGCCAGCGGCCCCTGGCTCGGCAGCAAAGTGCCCAGGTGCAAAGTCTGGTCATCGAGCCCCGGATCGCGATCATCGGCCAGGCGTTTGAGATAGGCAGTGAGGTTGCGCTGGTCCTTCGTCGACAGCAGAAAGCGCGGCATGCTCGGGTCGAGCCGGTTGTTGCCGGGGTCACGCCCCTCCTGAATCACCCGCGCCAGACTGCTGTCGGTGTAGGCCGGGTAGTTGCGGCCATTGATCTGTTGCTGACCGTGGAGGCTGGTCAGCCGCGACCAGTTCAGCTCCGGTGGACGCACGCCGCCTTCGGGTCGGCCGAGACCATCGGCACCGTGGCAGTTGGCGCACGGCAGGCTAGTGGCCGGCAGCAACACGTCCGCCGCACCGACCCGTGCCATGATCGCCTCGCCGCTGGCCGACAGGCCTTCGCGGTACAGGCGCTTGCCGGCGCTTTCTTCAGCGGTCAGCGGCAACGCGGCAGCGCCGAGGCTGGCGCCAGCGAGCAGGATCAAGGCGAGAACGCGGCGCAGGTTCATGGCGCGGACTCAGCGGCCGGCCACGGGCATTGTCAGCAGTTGCAAGCGCTGGGCAATGGCGGCGGCCGAGGCGTCGGGACGGATCTTGCTCCAGCGTTTGTTGGCGACATCGCCGACGATCAACTGGGTCGAGTGCTGCTCCGGCGTCGGCACGATCTGGCCGATGCGACCGAGCACCAGATCCATCTGCGCCTTGTCGCCGGTAAGGAAAAGCCAGTGAGGGTCATCGGCACCCTGCTTCAAGGTGTAAGCCTTGAGCACCGCCGGCGTGTCGCGCAGCGGATCACTGGTAAGGGAAATGAAAGTGACGCCATCGGCCTTGTCGCCCAGCAGCTCGCGGACTTCCTTGAGCTTGCGGGTGATCAGCGGACAGGCATCGTTGCAGCTGGTGAAGATGACGTTGAGCAGCACCACGCGATTCTGCAGCGCATCACTGTAGAAACGCTGGGTGACGCCGTGTTGATCCAGCAACGGCGTGTCGGTGAACCAGGTTTTCGCGTCATGAGTACCTTTGGCCGGCGCAGCGGCCACCGTCGCCGGGGCCTCGGGCGCGTGGCCTTCGTGGGCAAAGGCCACGTTGCCGAGAATCCAGAAGCACACAGTCAGGCTGATCCAGTCGAGCATTCTCATGGCTGTTGCTCCATGGCAATCGCGGTGTGTTTGGCGTGGGTGCGCAGGCCGCTGAGTTTTTCCACTTCCTTGGCCAGCAACGCCGGGTCGGTGAAACCGTAGTAGCGCATCCAGTGGCGGCTGTTGCCGTCTCCGACGAGGATCAGCGGCTGATGGTTCTTGAAGTCACCGCTGAAACTACCGAGGCCCTTGAGCGTGGCGTTGATCGACTGCGGCGAACCGGTCAGCCAGCTCCAGCCCGGCCCACGCTGGAAAGAGCGGGCGTAATCCAGCAGGCGTTTCGGGTCGTCGCGCTGCGGGTCGATGCTGATCGACACCAGTTGCACTTCGCCGCCGACCCGCGAACCCAGCTGTTTCTGCACCTTGCCCATGATCGACGAGACCACCGGGCAAACCGTGGTGCAACTGGTGTAGATGAAGCTCATGACGACGATTTTGTTGTGCACCAGATCCTGCTCCAGGCGCACGGTCTTGCCGTTCTGGTCGAGCAGCGGCACGTCGACGAATTTGACCTGGGTGTGTTCCTGGGTGCTGGCGGCCGGTGCCTTGTGCCCCGCGTGTTCGTCCGCCGAATGGGCCCGGGCCTGATGAATGCCGGCGGCCAACAGACACAAGGTCAGCAGGCCGGATGATGCGAATCGGTTCATGGCGTTGTCCTCGTCACTGAGTCTGGCCGGGCAGCACCCGGACACTGGCAAATGTCTTGTCGTCGAAACCCGCGCCCAGCGATGCCGCGCGCACATGCAGGTACCAGGCGCCGCTACGGTCGAGGGTCACCGGGGCTTCGTACACACCGTCGGCGACTTCCAGCGCCGCCACCTCTCGGGGCCGCGACGTCGGCGCGAGGAAGTAGCGCAACTGCACGTCTTTCACGCCGCTGCGCTGCACCTTTTGCTTGCCCTCGACGATGCGGAACCGCACCACGTACGGGTCGTTCAGCGCCACGGCGGTCTTGCCCGGCAGGAACTCGACTTTCGGCGGGCCGACGTGTTTTTCAGCCGCGCCGTCGGGCTCCACCTGCGCGCTGAAGCAATGAATGATGTTCGGTTGATTGAGCAGGAACGCCACGTCGAAACGCCCCGCCGTCGGCAGTTTCACCCGGGCGCTGTACAGCCCCGGCGACACCTCGCGCAGACTGCGGTCGACAACCATTGCCGCGCGTGCGATTTGCCCACGATTGGGGTAACCGGACATCGGCGCGTTCATGCCTTCGGCGTAGAAATAGGTGGTGTTGTCCACCGGGTTGACCACGAACACCGCATTGTCATCCCGCGACACGGCAAGGCTCGACGCCAGCGGCAAATCCCCGGCCAGCCGTGGTGGCTGCGGCCCGGCCTCGAAACCCTGACTGATCGGCTGCCGTCCTTCGCCGAGCGACGCCAGATTGATCATGGTGACTTTCGGCGAGGCCAGGCCGCGCACGTAGGCATAGGCCTTGGTGAACACCACTTGATAGGGTTCGGCCGAGACTTCCAGATCATGGATCGCTGAATCATTGGCCGCATCGATGACGGTGGCGCGATTCTCCACCGTGTTCAACACCACACCGAAGCGACCATCGGCGCTGAACCCCATCGGGCCAAGGCCCTGTTGCAGCTTGATCACCCGCCGCACGGCGCGGCTGTTGCTGTCGATCACCGTGACAGTGCCGTCCTTTCCGTCAGCCACGTACACCGCGCCGGACAGCGGCGAATACGCTACCGACAACGGGCTGGAGCCGGTTTTGACCTGTTGCAACAGACTCAGGCTGGCGATATCGATGACGCTCAACGTGCCGTCGTCACGGTTGCTGACGAAGGCGAAGCGGCTGTCCTTGCTGAAGGTGATTTCGTGGTGCCCGCGACCGGTTGCCAAGTGTTTGAGCGGTTTCAGGCTGTGGGCGTCGATCACGGTGACGCCGGATTCTTCGGCCTTCGCCGCATTGTTGCCGACCCACAGCAGACGTTCGTCCGGTTGCAACGCAACGCGCACCGGTTGGCTGCCGGCGGCCACCGAGTCGAGGACTTTGAATTGCTCGCTGTCGATCACCGCGACTTCCCCCGCTGTCGGCATCGACACGAAGACCTTTTTGTTGTCTTTGGGCGTAACCCAGTCCATCGGCGGTTGCTTGAGTTCGATCCGCGCAAGCGTGCTGGTGATGCCGCCGACCGACACCGACGGATCAATCACCGAAACGCTGGCATCGCGGTTCATCACCAGCAGGAAGTAGCTGTTGAGATCGAGTAGCGGCCGCGCGCCGATGTTGGATTTGAGGAACGTCCCGACCCGGGATTTGCAGCTCTTGTCGCGGCCCTGGGCCTGGTCGGCGGCAACGGTTTCGGGATCGATCCACGCCCCCGGCGCCACACCGGACAGCGGCTGGCCGGAGGCGCCATCGGTGACGCGAAACTGCACGTCGGCGAACTCGCCTTCACGCAATTTGCCGTCGCGAGCCAGCGGTTGCAGGTTGAATGCAATCGACACGCCGTCGCGGGTCAGCACCTGCCCGGGGCCGGTTTGCGCCAGGGCAATCTCGCTCAGCGTGAGCAACGCCCCGGCCATCGCCAGAAGACAGACGCCGATGATGTTGATGATCCTGTTCATGTCGCTCTCCCCTCGACTGCATTTCCGCTATTGGCCCTGAGGTGCCGGCTCGGGCTCATTGGTCACCCGCAGCAAACCCCATAACCCCGCCGTGTTGCCGAACGAAGCGTTGTCGCGGAACAGGTAATCCCCCGCTATCGCATTGGCGCCGCCGGCGCTCGGCAACATGAAGCTGAAGTGCGCCGCCGGCAGCACGCTTTCGCGGGCGCCGATGTACATCGACATCGGGTTGTAGCCGAACTTCACCGAGCCCACGCCGGGGGTGTTCATCGGGTAGCCGCCGACATCGCTCTTCTCCGACTGGAACGGATTGACCGACCACAGGTGCCCGTCGAGCTGGAAGGTCGAGCCACGGCTGCCACCGGTCGGCATCAGGATGTGGGTGCGGAACGGCTGCCCTGGCCTGGCGTAGAACACCGGGGTCTGCGGATCACCGCCGACCAGCGCGTTGCTGTAGGCCATGTGCGCGTTGGGCACGTCGCCGTAACCGTGGCCATCGGCGCGGCCGAACGGTGCATCCGGCGCCAGGCCGAAGCGGTACCACATGGGTTCGGCCTTGTAGTTGATGGCCATGCCGGCGTTGTCCTTCGGATCGTTCGGCACGCCCATGCCTTCGGAGGCAATGCCCTCCACCGGCCGACCATTGGCCCAGCGCAGGTTCAGGGCACGCTGCCAGACCATCGCAAAATCGCGATAAGCCGTTTGCCCCGCCGCCGTCACCGTGGCGCTGACCTTGCGTGCATCGTCGACCCAGGTGGCGCCCGCCGGCAGGATGCTCATCGCCCCGCCGAGGCCTTTTTGCGGTTGTTTGATCACGTCCGCCGGGGTGAAGTTGAGGCCGCCGAATTCCACGGCGGTGGCGTTGATGTTGTCGACGCTGCGCCCCAGTTGGGTGATCGGTTTGCCTTCGCGCTCCAGGTGCCCGGCGTAGTACTGATAGGTACGGGTCGGGTACGCACCGGTGCTACCGACACGCGGTGGCACGGTCTGGATCGGGTTGGCACCGACGTTCACCCCGTCGGATTTGGTGATGTCGTAGGCCAGCAATTGCGCGTGGAGTCCGACGTGGCTGGACGGCCGCAGCAGGTTGTTGTTGAAGGTGGTCGAGCCGTCACCACCGTTGCGATCACGTTTGACCAGGCCTTGCAGGATGGCGGTCTGCGCCAGATCGGGCATCACGCTCGGCAGACGGTTTTCCAGGGTGATGTTGATGCAGTCCCCGGCAGCAGCGCGCAGCACCAGCGGCTCGACCGGAATGCCGGGTTTGAGCTTGCCGGTGGCTGGATCGAGATCCCCCTTGCGCACATAAAGGATCGCGGTCGGGTCATGGATCGGCCCGCTCTGACCGCCGATGGTGATGGTTTCGCCATCCTCTGGGTCGGTCACCGTCACCTGCGGAATGCTCACCGGCCGCGAGTTGAACACCAGCGTGCCGCCCGCCGGATTCAACGGCCCGCCAACATGCTGGCCGAGCCCGGCCGAGTCGCCGATGGTCAGCCCCAGCGGGTTGCGCAGGATGTCGTTGGCCAGCGCCGCGACCACTTCATAATTGCGCTGCACGGTGGGTCGGGTGCCGATGCCGTTGGGGTTGGCGCTGATCCGTGGGCAACTGCCTTCGAATGCCACGGTGTTGCGCATGCCGGTGGGTTTCGGGTTGTTCGGCAGCGCGAACAGGTCGTTGCGTTGCGCGGTGTAGTTGCGCATCACGCCCCAGATGCCGTTCCAGTAGCCTTCGATCGAGGCGTCCATCGAGTACAGATAATCCCCGGTGGTCGCCACCGAACTCGACAGCATCGACACCGGCGCGATGAAGCCCATCTGCTCGGAGATCCCGACCATCTGCGAAGCGCGCCACCCGGAGTTGGAACTGTTGCCGAACCCGGAGCCGCTCTGCAGCCACTTCACGCCGTGCAGGGTGACGTTGTGCTCTTCCTCGTGGCCGCCGGCATGCACCCGCAGCCGCACGTTGTCGCCGGTGTAAGTGCGCAGCATCGGCGTGAACGGATCGCCCGGTTCAGCGCCGCCCTTGTTGATGTGCGGCGGAAACTGCGTGGTGCCGCCGGTAGGCCCGGTGGCCGAACTGATCTGGTTCGGCGCCAGGTTCAGCGCCGGGATCGCCCGATCGGTGCGGCTCTGCATGGCGTACGCCAGGTCACCACCGAGGCCGTCGGCCTGCATGCCGCGCTTGCCGTCCGGGCCGACCTTGTTCGGGTCGAACACCCGCAGGCCCAGCGGTTCGTTACGGTAGTTGACGACGAACATGCCGGGGTCATCCACGGAAATCGCCTGTGGGCACGGCCGGCTCGGGCAGCCCGGTTTGATCCCGCCGCGCGCCTCGACCACCGCTTCGAGCAGGTTGCCGGCGTTGTTGCGCACCGGCGGGTTGATCGCAAAGCGGAAGCTGTCGGCCGTGGCCGGGAACGCTTGCGCATTCGGGATGCCGTTCGGGCCGGCGCCCACATACACCCCGGCTTCATAGGCGTGCTGGAAGTCGCTGTACTCCAGGAAGAACTCGCGGAAGCTGTCGTTCAAACCATCGCCGTCGAGGTCGCCGGTGTTGATCACCGCTTGCCACGACGTCGGCCCGCCGTCCTGCCGCGCGCCGCTATACAGAGGCTCGCCGGTTTCGGCGTGGAACCAGGTGGAACCGGCCGGTTCAGCCAATACGGTGGCGTAGAGGCCGATTTGTTGGTGCGTCGATGGGCCGAGATGGTCATGGGTGAAGATGGTGCCCAGGCCGCGATCCACGCCTTTGCTGTTGATCACCGGATCGACGAACCAGCGCTGCATCGCCGTACGCGCCCCCATCCAGTCGCTGCGTCCGTACTGACCGAAGAATGGGTGCGCCTTGGCTTTCGGGCAGGCCGGGGTGCCGTCGCGTGGATCGGTACCGGCGCACTGGTTGAATTCGCGGATCGCGTGCACACGCTCTTGCACAGCGCCGGGGGAAAGCACGCCGTCCTCATAGTTCCAGCCGTTGGAGGAACCGTCCGCCGCCGTCAGGTCCCACTTCGGCAGGTGAATGTGCTGGCCGATCACGTCGGTCGGGGTGCGCACCTGATAGTCGTCCATCTCGTAGACGGCCGGCACCAGGTTGGTTTGCTGGTATTGCACGCAGTCAAAAGTGTTCATGCGCATCACCAGCGGCTCTGGCGGACGCTGCTTGGTGATCACCGGCCAGGCGTCTTCCCACAGCGCCAGAATCCGGGCCTGCGGGAAGTGATAACCGACCTTGTTGTACACCGCGTCGAACTGGATGTTGGCGGCTTTGTAGACCCGTGGCCGGTCGGCGGTGAAGGTCGAGGCGCCGACGAAGGACATGCCATCGAGACGCTCGCCGCTGTTGAATTCGCCTATACCGGCGCTGCTGGTCAAACGTTTCTGACGGTCATCCATGCACGGTTCGTAGTACGGCGCGCCGGCAATCGGCAAGGCACCATTGGTGCGGAAGGCCTTGGCCACCACTTGATTGCCGGGCAGCAAGGCGAAGCTTGGGTGATCCTTTTTCGCGTGGAAAGCCATCGCCGCCTGTTCGACTTCAGTACCCTCTTCAGGCAGATAGATCGGTTTGGCGCGGGTGACTTCCTTGGAGAAATCCAGCGACGTGGTCACGGTGAGCGCTTCGCCGCCAGCAGACTTTCCGTCCAGTGCATGACGCGGCAAACCACCGTCCCAGCCGCCGGATTGCGTCGGGTCGAGGTTGGCCCACAGCGCCTTGCCGCTGGCTTTGAGCGATTGCGCGGTGGCGGCGTCGAGCATGTCCAGCGGTGGGGTCGGCGGACGTTGCCCGACCGAACTTTCCATGCCGCCGATCCAGAACGGATAGCCAGGGTTTTTCAGGCTGCCGTCGGCGTTGCGGTTGGCTTCGCTGCGATCCACCAGGGCTAGAGAACCAACAGCCTGAGCGCCAGCGTTGCCGCCGTGGTGATCATCGTCGCCCTCTTCTTCCTCATCGTCGTCATCGTTGCCGGCGACCAGGGTTTCGCCGATTTTCGGCACCACGACAACCTTGCCCGGCATCGGCGCCATGGCTTTGCCCGGCAGCGGCACGATGGCGGGGATTGGCGTGCCGGCAATGATTTCGCCATCGGGCAAGGCGCGGGCACCGGCGGCGGGTTTACCACTGCGCAGCGCATAGGGTTCGCTGTGGAAACCATCGGCACCCTGCTGGGAAACCTCCAGTCGGGTGCCCTCTTCAAACACATCGTGCACCCGCCACATGGCCCACATGCCCTGGGCAAAGTGCGGATAGAAGTGGCAATGGTAAATCGCATCGCCGGCCACGCGGTTGCGATTGCCCGAGCCGCCATTGGCGATTTCATAGGTGTAGCCAGCCCCCGGCCCGATGCCCTGAGCGTCGACGTAATCGGAGTTGTCATCGTTGGGATTGAACAGCCACTGGTGACCGTGCAAGTGGAAGATGTGGTGCTCGTAACCGTTATGGGTGTTGCGGAATTTGACGAAGTCACCGATGTAACTGTGGGCGACGTTCGATGGCTCAGACGGATACAGGGCCATGGTGGCTTTCACGCCGACCTGATCGGCACGTGGCGTCTGGCCGGGGGCGATGTTCTCAAGCCCGGTGTTGGCCGGCACGTCCACCAGCATCGCCACGTCGCCGACGGTGTGCGAGCTGAGGAAGAATTCTTCGTAGGCGCAGGACAGGCAATCGTGCATCGGCCCCACGCCCAAACGGTTGGCGATCACTTCGGCGCCCATGCCGCCGGCACCGTAGTTGATCATGAACGAGTCGCGGGTCGGCTCCAGCACATGGCCCATCACCGGGTCGGCAAAGTACGCCGGGAACGCCTGGGTGACGGCGGTTTCGTCCTGGAACTGCGCGGCGAAATCGCGGAACGGCTCCAGCCGGTTGGGCAACGCCGGGTTGCGTTTGCCCACCGATTCCAGTGGATAGGTGATCGGCGGAAAGCTGCCGTCGGGGTTGCTGCCCATGACGATGGCGTCGCTTTCGCTGGAGATGATTTCGCTGCCGTCGACCATGCTGATGATTGGCACGCCGGCCTTGCCTTCGCGCAGCCACGGCTCGCGCTGCGGGTAACGAGCCTGGTAATCGACGATGGGATGTCCGGCGGGGGTGCGGCCAGTGCTGGCCAGGCGCATGTCTTCTTCAGTGAGGGTGTTGCGGTAAGTGCGGCCGCCCTTGGGCACGACCACCACTTGGGCAAACAGACCATTGGCATTGTTGCCGGCCGCGCCCTCCCCGCCGAACGTCGCGCCACGGCTGCTGACATCGAACGCCCCTTCGCGCTCCGCGTATAACAGATAGGAACGGCTGGCACCGGGGGCGACCAGACTGTTGGCGTTGCGCCCGGTGAACGAGGCGATGTCATCGATGCTGTTCACCGCTTGCAGGCCGTTGACCTGGAAACCGACATGCCGGTCGGCGACTTGTTCGTCGGCCTTGAAGGCTTCGCCGACGTTGGCGTTTTCCTCTTCACCCTCGGGCTCGGAGTGATGGTTCGGGTTGGCCTGATACGCCAGAAGATTTTGCAGGTTGATCGTCAGGCAATCCCCCGCCGCCACGCGCAGCACCAGCGGCCGTGGACGCTTGTCCGGGCGCAGCGACACTTTGCCCGGCACCGCCGAACCGCCCTGTGCCAGTGACCGGTCATGGTCATCGACCACGTCGCGGCGCAAGGCGAACATCATGCCGTTGACGTTCTGCGCACCGAGGCGGTTGAACATCAGCGGCTGATCGAAGGCCACGACGTTGGCCACCAGATTACGTTCGCAGCGCACGGCGGCGCTGGCCAGTTCGACGCTGAGCATCGAGGCCAGCAACAGCAGCCAGTTCAACAGGGACGGTGCGTGGTGAATGCCAACCATGATCGGAAACCTCGTAGTGGGTGCTCACAGGGAATGATTCTCGACAAAGCCCTCGGAGCAATCCGCATGCCACAAAAAATCGTATTGCTGTTCAATCAGTTACAGAAATCATTTGAGAATCCGGGGGATATTCCCCACCCGATTCCCCGTTTTTCCGACCCGGCGGATTTGCCCCGAAAGTGGGGAAAACCGGGTTGAAGGTTTACAACGGCGCGTCCGCTGCCAGCCCCTGCAGACGCCGATACTGGCGCAGGACGCTGGGGACATAACGCTGGGTTTCGGCAAACGGCGGGATCACCCGGCCACGGCTGAGCACCGCGTCGGGGCCGGCGTTGTAGGCCGCCACGGCGAGCGCGATATCGTTGTCGAACAGGGTCATCAGGCGCTTGAGATACCGGGCCCCGCCCTGGATGTTGGCCTTGGGGTCATAGACGTCGGTCACCCCCAGTTCGCGGGCGGTGTCCGGCATCAGTTGCATCAGCCCGCCGGCGCCTTTGGGCGAGGTGGCGCCGGGGTTGTAGTTCGACTCGGCGTTGATCACCGCGTGCAGCAAGGCTTCGGGCAAGTGATTGGCCGTGGCCGCCGCCGACACCAGTTCCGCGTAGGGCTGGTTGGCGATCAATTGCGGTTGCCGGTCAAGGCTGACCACGGGCATTTGTGCCTCGTGAATCACCCGTTCGTAGGTGCGTCCGGGGCGGTGGACGTTGGACAGCACATAGCTGCCCTTGGCGTCCACGGAGACAAACACATCGGCCTCGGCGATGCCGGTCAACAGCATGCAGCCAAGCAGTCCTGCGCAGATTGGATTGAGCATTGGGCCTCCCCTGACAGGCCCCGAAAAATTGGGGGAAATGCCCCACTGACCTGTCGTGAATCAGCCGTACGCAAGCACTGTGCCGACTCTCGAGAAGCCCGTATTTCAAGGGCTTCAGCCCGCACGCAGGATTTATCGGGGGCTGAGCATGGCAATTGCATAAGCCCTCAGGCGACTCGGCTGCCACTCACCGGAGGTCATCATGAAGCTGCATGTTCGTCCGCGCGCCCAACAGGGTTTCACCCTGCTCGAATTGCTCGTGGTGCTGGTGGTGCTCGGCCTGTTGGCCGGGATCGTCGCGCCCAAATATTTCGCCCAGTTGGGGCGCTCCGAAGTGAAAGTCGCCAAGGCGCAGATCGAAGGCCTGGGCAAGGCACTGGACTTGTATCGGCTGGAAGTCGGCCACTACCCGTCCACCGAACAGGGCTTGCAGGCGCTGGTGACCGCGCCGAGTGACGAGGCGAAATGGACCGGCCCGTACTTGCAGAAAAAACTCCCGCAGGACCCATGGGGCCGTAACTACACCTACCGCTACCCCGGTGAAAACGCCGAGTACGACTTGCTGTCGATGGGCAAGGACGGCCAGCCCGGCGGCGAAGGCGAAAACGCCGAAGTCACCAACTGGCAATGAGCGGAGCACACGGCATGCGTTTTCATCTGAAGGCAGTGGGCAAGGCCGGCGTGGTGTCGCTGAACATCGAAGCGCCCGGTCACAGCGAAGCGCGGCGCATCGCCGAAGATCAGGGCTTGCGCGTGGTCAGCCTGCACGCCGAACGGCACTGGCGTTCGCTGCGCCTGAGCCAACGCGAGACCTTCAACCTGGTGCTGTTCAGCCAGGAGCTGACCACGTTGCTCAATGCCGGCCTGCCGTTGATCGACGCACTGGAAAGCCTGGCGGAAAAAGAAACCGCGCCCGCCGCCCGAAAAACCCTGACTGAGCTGGTGCGGCTGCTGTACGAAGGCAAATCGTTCTCCCAGGCGTTGGCCCAGCTGTCGGCGGTTTTCCCGCCGCTGTACGTGGCGCTGGTGCAGTCCAGCGAGAAGACCGGCGCGGTCGGCGATGCGCTGGGTCGTTATGTCAGCTATCGCCAGCGCATGGACGAGGTGCGGCAGAAGATCGTCAGCGCCTCGATCTACCCGCTGTTGTTGTTGGTGGTCGGCGGTGGCGTGGTGCTGTTTTTGATGGGCTACGTGGTGCCGCGTTTCAGCCTGGTGTTCGAAGGACTGGGCTCGAACCTGCCGTGGCTGTCGCAGATTCTGATGAGCAGCGGGATGTTTTTGCACGCGCATCAGGGTGAGTTTTTCGGGATTCTGGCGGCAATCATCACCGCCCTCGCCGTGTTGCAGAAACAACCGGCGTTTCGCCGTGGGCTGGATCGACTGGTGGAAAAACTCCCCGCCGTGCACCAGCGGATCTTCATGTATGAGCTGGCGCGGTTTTACCGATCCCTGGGGATTCTGCTGCAAGGCGGGATTCCGCTGGTGACCGCCATGGGCATGGTCCGGGGCCTGCTCACCGTAGCCTCGCGGGCGCGACTCGACCAGGCCTGCGAACGGGTGCGCGAAGGACAGTCATTGTCCACCGCGCTGGAGCTCAATCGGCTGGTGACGCCCGTGTCCCTGCGCCTGCTGCGCGCCGGCGAGCAGTCCGGCAACCTCGGGCAAATGATGGAGCGCAGCGCCGATTTCTATGACGAGGAAATCAGCCGCTGGATCGAGTGGTTCGTGCGGCTGTTCGAACCGCTGCTCATGACCTTCATCGGCCTGCTGATCGGGGTGATCGTGATCCTGATGTACATCCCGATCTTCGAACTCGCTTCAAGCATTCACTGACCCCGGGAACGGGCCGACTCAAGCGCAACACTGCACAACCAGGTTCCCAATCAAGACAACAAAGACGGAGAACGATATGCACATTCAAAAGCTCATGCTCGCAATGGCCATCGGCGCAGTCCTGTCGGCGTCTACCGTATTGATCCCGGACAACCTGTCCGGGGTGTCCAGCGTTCAGGCCAAGGAAGGTGGCAGTGGGGGTGGAGGAAGCGGTGGTGGTGGTGGGGGCGGCGGAGGTAGTGGCGGCGGTGGAGGCGGAAATGGGGGGGGCGGTGGTGGCAACGGAGGGGGCGGTAGCGGCGGAGGGGGCGGCGGCAACGGTGGCAGTGGCGGTGGCGGCAATGGCGGTAGCCACGGTGGCAGCGGCAGTGGAGGCAACAGTGGCAGCGGCAGTGGAGGCAACAGTGGCAGCGGCGGCGGTGGAAACAGTGGCCACAGCGGCAGCGACCATGGTTCGGGCCATTCCGGCGACAGCGCCTCTTCAGGACGCAACGGCACCCACGCCGAGGCTGGGGACGATCACGGCGTTCATCGGGCCGGAGAAATCGGCGATGACCATGGGGTTCATCGTGCAGGCGAAATCGGTGATGACCACGGCGTACACCGCGCGGGCGAAATCGGTGACGACCATGGCGTACATGCCGCAGGCGAACCCGGCGATGATCGCGGGGTTCACGTTGGCGGCGAGCCAGGCGATGACAAGCGCGCCAACTGAGCAACGCTGAAGATTGTGCGAGCGGCTGGGGCTACAACACCCCCTGACGCTGATCCAGCCGCTCGCGCAAAAACTCGATCAACGCCTGCACCGGCCGCGATGCCTGACGATGCTGCGGATACACCGCCGACAGGATTAACGGCTCCGGACGCAAATCATCCAGCACCGGCACCAGGCGCCCATCCTTCAGCGCGGCCCCGACAATGAACGTCGGCAAGTAGGTAATCCCCATCCCCGCCACCGCCGCATCCCGCAGCAACTCGCCGTTGTTGACCCGCATCCGCCCGGTGACATTCACCAGCTGCGGCTTGCCCTGCCCCGCGTTGAACCTCCACTGCACCGAACGCCCGTGGCCGTAAGGCAGGCAGTCATGGCTGAGCAGATCCTCTGGTTTGACCGGTGTGCCGCGCTCGGCCAGATACGCAGGGCTGGCGCAGTACACCCGCTCGATGGCGGCGATGCGTCGGGCGATCAGGGTCGAGTCTTCCAGCACGCCGATGCGCAGCGCTAGGTCGTAGCCCTCGCCGAGCAAGTCCACCGGGCGGTCACTCAGATCAACCTCCACCGTGACTTCGCGATAACGCTGCAAGAACAGCGGCAGCAGACAGCCCAGATGCGCCACCGCAAACGACAGCGGCGCGCTGACACGAATCGTCCCGCGCGGTTCGGCGGTCTGCCCGGCAATGCCCTGCTCCACCTGTTCGACTTCGCTTAACAGCCGCAGCGCCGACTCGTAATAGCTCTGGCCCAGTGGCGTCACGTCCAGACGCCGGGTCGAACGGTTGAGCAGACGCACGCCGAGGCGCTCCTCCAGTTGCATCAACCGACGGCTGACGAACTGCTTGGACAGGCCCAACTGATCGGCCGCCGCCGTGAAGCTGCCGGAGTCCATCACCTGGCAAAAAATACGCATGTCTTCGAACGGGTTCATTGTCACTCTCTGGTTGACAGTTAAACGCTTTATAGCCGCTTTTTCACTTTCCGGCACCTCATTAATCTGTGCTCACGGTGTTGCTGAGGCCTGAAGCCCAGCGCCACAGCAGCCCGATCCCAAGGCATACAAAAACTCGAACGACTTAAAAAGGAATTGCACATGAACATCAAGAAAACCCTCGCCGCTTCCCTCCTCGCCCTGTCCATCAGCAACGCGTTCGCCGCCGAAGGCACTGGCGTCGAACACACCACCCAGGCCTTCCTCGACGCCCTCGCCGCTGGCGGTGGCAAACCGCTTGAGCAACTGAGCCCGAAAGACGCCCGTGCGGTGCTGACCGGCGCCCAGGCTTCGGTGAAGGTTGACCTGTCGGGCGTTGAAGTCAGCGACAAGGCAATCAAGGTCGATGGCCAGACGATCAACCTGAAAGTGGTGCGCCCGGCCAAGGTCAAGGGCGAACTGCCGGTGTTCATGTTCTTCCACGGTGGCGGCTGGGTGCTGGGCGACTTCCCGACGCACCAACGGCTGATTCGTGATCTGGTGGTGGGCTCTGGCGCGGTTGCGGTGTACGTCGATTACACGCCGTCGCCGGAAGCGCAGTACCCGACCGCGATCAATCAGGCCTACGCCGCAACGAAATGGGTGGCCGAGCACGGCAAGGACATCGGTGTCGACGGCAAGCGTCTGGCGGTGGCCGGCAACAGCGTCGGCGGCAACATGGCGGCGGTCGTGGCGTTGATGGCCAAGGAACAGAAAACCCCGGCCCTGCGCTTCCAGTTGCTGATGTGGCCTGTGACCAACGCCGGGTTCGATAACGGCTCGTACCAGCAGTTCGCCGAGGGCCACTTCCTGACCAAGGGCATGATGCAGTGGTTCTGGGACAACTACACCAGCAACCCGGCCGAGCGTGCGCAGATCCATGCCTCGCCGCTCAATGCCAGCAGCGAACAGCTCAAGGGCCTGCCCGCCGCGCTGGTGCAGACCGCCGAGTTCGACGTGCTGCGTGACGAAGGCGAAGGCTACGCCCGCCACCTCGACGCGGCCGGTGTGCCGGTGACCTCGGTGCGCTACAACGGGATGATTCATGACTTCGGCCTGCTCAATCCGCTGAATCAGATTCCGGAAGTAAAAGCCGCCGTGCGCCAGGCCGCGGCGGAACTCAAGACCCATCTGAACTGAGTCCAGCCACTCGCCACACCTTCGGGTGTGGCGTTTTCTTTTGTGCCCGCCGGAGTTCACCTCATGAGCGTTTTTTCTGCCCACCTGCTGTCCTGGAGTGCCCTGCTGCTGGTGCTCGACGCCCTGCTCTGGCACCTCGCGCCGTTCAAGCATCGCGCGCAACGGGTCGGTGTGCGGCTGGTGCTGTTTCTGGCCTTCAGCGCGCTGATCATCAATGCCGGCGTCAGCCCGTTGCAGGCGCCAGTCTTTGCCGATGATCAGGTAGCGCAACTGGGCGCGACGGCGCTGGGAATTTTCTGGTGGCTGTATGCCGCGCGGGCATTGACCGAAGTGATCGGCCTGATCCTGATGCGCCGCATCGGTCACAGCGGCCGGTTGTTGCAGGACGTGATCGGTGCGCTGGTGTTTCTGGTGGCCATCGTCGCGGCCGCCGGTTATGTGCTGGAGCTGCCGGTGAAAGGCCTGCTCGCCACTTCCGGGGTGTTCGCCATCGTGGTCGGTCTGGCGCTGCAAAGCACCTTGAGCGACGTGTTCTCGGGCATCGTGCTCAACACCACCAAGCCGTATCAGGTCGACGATTTCGTGGTGATCGACGGCGTCGAAGGCAAAGTGCTCGACATCGACTGGCGCGCCACGCACCTGCTGACCAGCGCCGGCACCCTGGCCGTGGTGCCGAACTCGGTGGCGGCCAAGGCCAAGATCGTCAACCTCAGCCGCCCGAACAACCTGCACGGCGTGTCGATCAGCATCAAGGTGCCGAACCACATTCGCCCACGCCGGGTACTCGACGCCCTCGACCGCACGCTGCAAGGCAGCAGCAGTCTGTTGCTGACGCCTGCGCCGAAAGCGGTGCTCAAAGAGGCCGGCGAAGAGATGTCGGAATACGTGGCCAGCGGTTTTATCGCCGAGCTGGGCAAAAAGGCTGAAGTGCGCAATCAATTGTTCGACCTCGCCCATCGCCATCTCGAAGCGGCCGGTATTTCGCGGCACCCGGACGGCGTGATCGAACCTTCGACCCGCGCCCGCGCCTTGCTCGATGAAGTGAAAATCTTCCGCTCGCTCAGCCATGAAGAACGCGATCGCCTCGCCGAATCGATGGTCGCGCAGCAGTACAGCGCCGGGCAGGTTGTGCTGGATCTGAATGAAGTGCCGGACAGCCTGTTCGTGATTGCCACCGGCGTGGTCAGCGCCAGCGTGCCGGACGGCAATGGTTTCACCGAAGCCGGGCGCATGGGGCCGAGTGAGGTCATGGGCGAGCAGAGCATTCTGGCCGATACGCCTTCGCAGGCAACGTTTACGGCATTGACGTCTTCGATCATTTATCGGCTCGACAAGAACCTCACCCGCCAGTGCATGGAACAGCGCGGCGAAGTCGGCCAGGCGTTGAACAAGTTGCAGGCGGTACGGCAGCAGAACAGTCGGCTGGCGTTGATGGCCCAGCCTTTGCCGGTTCGCAAGGGTGGGTTTCTGGGGTGGCTGCAAAAGCGCTGAGCCCTTTGCGACAGACAAAAAAATGCCCGCTCTTCAGCGGGCATTTTTCCTCAACCCATTACTTGGCAGTGAACTTGGTGTAGCTGTTGATCAGGTTGCGGTAGTTCGGCAGGCGATTCGACAGCAGATTCGCCAAACCTTCCATGTCGTTGCGCCAGTCGCCCTGCAGCTCGCAAGCCACGGAGAACCAGTTCAACAGTTGAGCACCGGCCGCCGACATGCGCGCCCACGCTGCTTGCTGCACGGTTTCGTTGAAGGTGCCGGACGAGTCGGTCACCACAAACACTTCAAAACCTTCAGCCAGCGCCGACAGGGTCGGGAACGCCACGCACACGTCAGTCACCACACCGGCGATGATCAGTTGCTTGCGGCCGGTGGCCTTGATGGCCTTGACGAAGTCTTCGTTGTCCCAGGCGTTGATCTGGCCTGGACGCTGAATGAACGGTGCGTCCGGGAATTGTTCGCGCAGTTCAGGCACGATCGGGCCGTTCGGACCGGCGTCGAAACTGGTGGTGAGGATGGTTGGCAGTTTGAAGAACTTGGCGATGTCGCCCAGCGCCAGCACGTTGTTCTTGAACTCGTTCGGCGAGAAATCCTGCACCAGCGAGATCAGGCCGGTCTGGTGGTCGACCAGCAGGACCACGGCATCGTCTTTGTTCAGGCGCTTGTAAGGAACGTTGCTCATTTGAAACTCCTCGGGTGGTGGTGAGGTGAAGCGCCGACCCCGGTGGCCGACGCTTTATTGCAAGACTCAGAAAGCGAAGCAGGAGCAGCCGAACGCACCCCAGAAACCGGCGAAATCGCTGACCGGCGCATTCGACATCCGGGCTTTTTCATGGCTGTGGGTATGCACCGCACACGGGCCGCTGCACTGGTGCACCTGCGCCTGCAACGGCGAATTCGGGCGCCAGTGGCCAGGGACTTTCACCACTGGCGACCAGTCCGGCAGCACCGGCAATGCACGTGGACCGAGGTCTTCGAAGTCGCCGGCGGAATAAACGATCTTGCCGCCGACCACGGTCAGTACCGACTCGATCCACTTGATCGCCTCTTCCTCGACATGGAAGAAGTCCGCGCTCAGCGCTGCCAGATCCGCCAGTTGACCGACCTTGATCTGGCCCTTGTTGCCCTGCTCGGACGAGAACCAGGCGCTGCCGTGGGTAAACAGTTCCAGCGCGGTGGCGCGCGGCAAACCTTCTTCATACAGCGCCAGACCGCCAACGGTGCGACCGCTGACCATCCAGTACAGCGAAGTCCACGGGTTGTAACTGGACACCCGCGTGGCATCGGTACCCGCGCCGACCGGTACGCCTTCGGCGAGCATGCGTTTGATCGGTGGCGTGGCTTCGGCGGCCTGCTTGCCGTAACGGTCGACGAAGTACTCACCCTGGAACGCCATGCGATCCTGGATCGCGATGCCGCCGCCCAGCGCTTTCACTCGCTCGATGTTCTGCGGGGTGATGGTTTCGGCATGGTCGAAGAACCACGGCAAACCGTTGAACGGAATGTCGCGGTTGACCTTCTCGAACACGTCGAGCATGCGGCTGATGGATTCGTTATAGGTGGCGTGCAGACGGAACGGCCAGCGTTGCTCGACCAAGTGGCGCACCACCGGCTCCAGCTCCTGTTCCATGGTCTGCGGCAGGTCCGGGCGCGGTTCGAGGAAGTCTTCGAAGTCCGCTGCCGAGAACACCAGCATCTCGCCAGCGCCGTTGTGGCGCAGGAAGTCATCGCCCTGATGCAACTTGACGCTGCCGGTCCAGTTCTGGAAATCGGTCAGCTCTTCTTTCGGTTTCTGGGTGAACAGGTTGTAGGCGATACGCACGGTCAGTTGCTCATCCTTGGCCAACTGCTCGATCACCTGATAATCGTCCGGGTAGTTCTGGAAACCACCGCCGGCATCGATGGCGCTGGTCAGGCCGAGGCGATTGAGCTCGCGCATGAACTGGCGGGTCGAGTTGACCTGATATTCCAGCGGCAGCTTCGGCCCCTTGGCCAGCGTCGAGTACAGAATCATCGCGTTCGGCCGCGCCACCAGCATGCCGGTCGGGTTGCCGTTGGCATCGCGCACGATCTCGCCGCCCGGCGGGTTCGGTGTGTCGCGGGTGTAGCCGGCCACGCGCAACGCAGCGCGGTTGAGCAGCGCACGGTCATACAGGTGCAGGATGAACACCGGGGTGTCCGGCGCCGCCTGGTTGATTTCTTCGAGGGTCGGCATGCGTTTTTCGGCGAACTGGAACTCGTTCCAGCCACCAACCACGCGCACCCATTGCGGGGTCGGTGTGCGGTCGGCCTGATCCTTGAGCATGCGCAGCGCATCGGCCAGCGACGGTACACCTTCCCAGCGCAGTTCGAGGTTGTAGTTCAAACCGCCACGGATCAGGTGCAAGTGCGAGTCGTTGAGGCCGGGGATCACGCAGCGGCCCTTGAGATCGACGACCTGGGTGCCGGCGCCGCGCAGGGCCATGGCTTGCGCATCATTGCCGACGACGGCGAAGCGGCCGTCCTTGATCGCCACGGCACTGGCGAGGGGTTTTGTGCGGTCTACGGTATGAAATTGGCCATTGAACAGAATCAGATCAGCGTTGGCGTTCATCGCAGTTCCTTCGATATTAGTGAAACGAAGCCCAGACCTGCCGGCTCAGCGCGGCGGGTTGGTGTTGGAATCCAGGTGTTCATGGGGCTGACTGGCTGTCAGCCACGGTGCGAACAGGCGGGTCGCGGCCGGCATGCAGACGTACACCACCGACAGCACGATGGTCAGGGTGATCAGGAACGTGGCGACCACGTAGTTGGACAGGAAGGCATTGAGTTGCAGCAGCGGCCCCCAGATCAGCGGCACCAGCAAGGTGTGCGGCAGAATCACGAACAGTGTCACCACAGCCTGCTTCCAGCGCGGTGGCGGCGAGGCGGCATCGGCCAGTGGCGTGAACCAGAACTCGTTGGCCGCATTGACCTCGGTCTGGTCACCGTCGGCGAGCATCGGCGCCGCTTCATCGATCAGCTTCTGGCGTTGCGGTGAATCGAGCCAGCGCTGCATCGCCTCGGTCGAGCAATAACGCAGCACGCAAGTGAACAGCGCGAGACCGCCCTGCTTGCTGCGCATTACATCCACGCCCAGGTGCCCTTCTTCGCGCCCCGCCACGCTGACGATATTGCGCAGCCAGGCTTCGTACGGTTGTTCGAAACCGGCCTTGACCCGATGCTTGACGATCAACGTCACGGTTTCTTCGGGTCCCGGGGTTTTCAGGGTCTGGGAATCAGGCATAACGGAGCACTCCGGGCAAACGAACATTGAGCGCCAGCCGTCCCGGCCCGGCGATCAGAACAGTGGTGAAGAGGATCAACAGCAACCAGCCGAACTGCCCTTCGGCCACACTCCATTGCGGATGCACGATCAGCAGCGCCACCAGCAGCACAAACAGAATAGGCAAGCACGCCAATCGCGCCAGCACCCCGGCGACGATCAGCAGCGGACAGAGGACTTCGGCGAAGATCGCCAGGATCAGCGTGAGGTGGGCACCGAGGTGGAACGGGTCTTCGATCAGTTGCAGTTGCGCGGTGAAGTCCAGCAGCTTGGGCAAGCCGTGGACGAACAGCAGAAACAACCCGCCGGAGACCCGCAGGAACAGCAGGCCGAGGTGTTGCGCCTGGTCATTGCGTTGTGCAGCGTTCATGGGCCCACCCTTGATCAATCATTGCAGGCAATGGTGCAACGATTGATCGGGGGGAAATTGGATGGGTGTGCTCTTTTTGGGAGAGCCTGATCAGGAAGGGACTGCGGTGATTGCTCGCATTTGCACAGTACTTCCCCAAGGCCACCAGGCACCTGACAGCCGGTTGCCCTCCCAAATTCTGAACCCCATTCCTGCCGGTTGGATCTGAGTCCACCGATATGCAAGTGGATCCGGGTAAATTCGATTCTCGAAAAGATCGCGACCGTAATTGGCCAAGTGACTGATAGGCAGAAACTCGAGGTTACCGTCGCCCCTGCCACCGACGCTACGTACCCATGCACTTGCCTGATCCGCCGTTAACATCGAGTTGTTGACCAACAACTGGAAAACGTTATCCACCTGAACCGTATAGGAGCCGCTTCTGCCGGTAGCATCAGTCGCAGTGATGGTTGTGGTGCCGTTTCTGACAGCAACCACCTTTCCATTTCCATCGACGGTAGCAATATTTGGATTCCCGGAACGATAGATATGCGGAGCTATTCCGCCGGTCGCTGGGCGAGTCGTACTGCTCTCATTGAAAGACTGGTATGGCCAGCCGTAACTATTGAAAAACGAGATTTGATCGAGTGCCATCCGTGATGGATCGATCACAGGCGCAGGTGCCCCGGCCGCCTGAATATTCATAAACGTCGTCGCCGACTGGTTACGGTTGCCTAACTGGTCGGTCACGACGCATCTGACCGGCGTGTTGGGGTTGTCACCTATCAGCTTGAAATCGGCGGCTGTCAGGGTGACCGTGATGGGTTTGGTTGGATCAGTGACCTTGATCGTGGTTTTCCATACCCCAACAGTCAAAACAATCTCGTCGTGCTGTCGTGCAAAGCTGACGTTGAAGAGAAACACCACCCCCGCCGCCGCTTCCGTCGGACCGACAAAGGCCGGATGGGTGATGGTAATGCCGGCCGGCGCCGGATAACCGGGGGCCGGGTCGTGATACAGCACATTCAGTATCGGAGTCGAATCTTCGTAATTACCGCTGGGGCGAGTTACCCGATAGAACAGATCGTTCTGACCGTCCACCAGCCATCCCGGCGGCAAATCCATTTCAATCCGGTCGTTCTCTTCTCCCTTCTTGATGTTCTTGATCACCCCTGTTGGCTGGCCGTTGTGCCACAGCTCCACAGAGTCACCAACGGCCAGAGTGGTGGACAACGTTGTGACCGGGTCAATCACCATGTACAGGCCACTGGGTGGCTGATAGATCGACTGGGGAATTCCCCCGTGGAAGACTCCGGCGGGAAGAACAGGCGCTCTCCATCCCGGGATAAACATGGGTACCAACAAAAGTCCCGCCGTGACCTGCGGAGAATAAGGATTGATCTGCATTATTTAACCCCTCGGAAGCCGGACCTGAACCGTTTCGGAACAGACCCCATCACACCGCGAAAGAACGTATGCGTCACCTGTCAGATCTGACAGGTGAGCGTAACTTCAAGACCAACGGTCGTCGCTTGAAGGGAGTACAGTCATTTCACCCGGACACAAAAAACGGCCCTTTGCAGGGCCGTTCTGATTGCACTCGCTCAAACGCTCGCGTCAGCTGGCAGCTCCAGGGTATCCAGCACTCTGTTCACCGCCAGCTCCCCCAACATGATCAACTGCGCAATCCCCAACAACACATGTCGCTGCGGGCCGTCGAGCATTCCGGCGAAGTCGTTGGCCATGACTTTGGCCGAGGTCAGGGTTTCACAGGCGTTGGCCAGCAGTTCTTCGCGCTCGATGCCGGGGGCGATCTTGTACATGGTGTTGGGTTTGAGCACGGGTTTTCGCGGGAGGAGCGGATTGAGGTAATGATCGAGCGCGCGTTCGGCGGCTTCGTGGAGTTTCCTGGAGTCGAGGGTTTCGTAGGGCGAGGTTGTATCGGTTTCAGGTGGGTTTGGCGTGGGTTTGATCATGGTTGCATCTCCAGAGTCATTGAGCTGCCACGATTCGCTGCGATACGAAGGGGTGGCAGCCATACGCGGGTCGCAGACCGGGACTCTAGAACCGGCAGACCCAAGGGTCTCCCACGTACAGCCGCCATAAAACCGGAGGATGTTGTGCGTCTAGAGATCGCGGGCTGCGAGACCCGATCACTGATTCGTCAGCGACCCGGAAACGATAAGACCCAGCCCCAAGGCGCACAAGCCGGCGGATTCTGGCGTACACGTAGGCAAAGGCGCAAGGCGTTGTGGCTTACCGGAAGTAACGCTAAACACCTTTCAACAACACACTAAGCCGCCGGTATATCCAGCGTCACCGACATGAACTGACTGATCCGCGACCGCAACCATTTCTCCGCCGGATCGTTGTCATGTACCCCGCTCCACGCCATCGACAGTTGCGCCGCATCAATCGGAAACGGCGGATCTTCAGCCCGCAACGCACAACCTTCGACCAATGCACACGCCGCGTAATCCGGCACGGTCGCGATCATCTCGGTGCCCGCCAGCAGCGCGCGCAAGCCACTGAACTGTGGCACCCCGAGCACCACCCGGCGGCTGCGGCCGACCTTGGCCAGGTCCACGTCAATGTTGCCGCTCAAATCCCCCGAGAACGACACCATCGCATGAGGCCGCTCGCAGTATTCGTCGAGGGTCAGCGGGCCCGGGCGATCATCGCCGCGCAGGACTTTGCAGGGAATGTCGCGCAGCTTCTTGCGCTTGGCGTTGGCCGGCAGATCGGTGGTGTAGCTCACGCCGACGGAGATTTCCCCAGACGCCAACAGCGTCGGCATCAGCAGGTAGTTGGCGCGGCGCACCACGACCACGATCCCCGGCGCCTCTTCCTGCAACTGGCGCAATAGCGGTGGAAACAGACCGAACTCGGCGTCATCCGACAGGCCGATGCGGAACACGTCGCAACTGGTCGCAGGATCGAATTCCTTGGCCCGGCTGACCGCGCCGGAAATCACGTCCATCGCCGGTTGCAGCTCCTGAAGAATCGCCAGCGCCCGCGCCGTCGGCTCCATGCCGCGACCGTTGCGCAGCAGCAGCGGATCGTCGAACAGATCGCGCAAACGGCCCAGTGCTGCGCTCACCGCCGGTTGGCCCATGAACAGTTTTTCGGCGACGCGGGTCAGGTTCTTTTCGAACATCAACGCTTCGAAAATCACCAGCAGGTTCATGTCGACGCGGCGCAGATCGTTTCGGTTCATGGGCGTGTTTTCCTTTTTGGCCAGGCGCAAGTGCTACGCACTTTACTTGATCGGCGGCCATTCGAAATCAGCTTTGGTAGCGGAATTAACAACGTTTAACTCGTCAGCCTTCGCCCCTCGCCAAACAATGAATCCCTCTGCGCAGCGTTGTTTTATTGACCTGAGGGAAAGCGCTGACCGTGCCTTCCCCCCCGACACGGACATTGGCCATGGCTCATTCACAGCAAACCGTCGCCCTCGCCCCTGCCAGCGAACCCCGCAAGATCAACACCGGTGGCCTCAGCCCGCAGCGCGAACGCTTGGTGAAACAACTGATCCTCGAACGCCTCGGCGACAGCCTTGAAGTCACCGAACTGGCCAACGCTTGCGCACTGTCGCGCAGTCACTTTTCCCGGGCGTTCAAGTGCAGCACCGGGTACTCGCCGCAAGACTGGATCCGCGCCCAGCGCATTGCCCGGGCCAAACTGTTGATCCAGCACACCAACCACAGCCTCACGCAGATCAGCCTGGAATGCGGCTTCTGCGATCAGGCGCACTTCTGCCACATCTTCACGCGCAGCGAAGGGATCAATCCGTTTGCCTGGCGTTGTCAGGTCATGAAAAACCGCTGAGGCGGTGTCATTCCCGCGCCATCCGCTGAGCCAGCCGTGCCACCCGCTCGCCCAGGTGCGCGGCGGTCTGCTGGTCTTCCAGCGGCGGTGCCTGTTCGGGCGGTTGTTCGACCGAGGATTGGGACATGGCGCCGAGGGAGCTGCCGAGGCGATTCAATTGACCATCGAAGGCACCAGCATGTGCACGTGCCGGCAACAGATCGAGCCCGACCCAGATCATCGAATGCTGGGCGGCGAACACCGCCAGTTGCAGCAGGGTATTGAGTTTGTCGCCACACAGGCTGCCGGAGTTGGTGAAGCCCGCCGCGAGTTTGTTGCGCCACGGCCGGGCAAGATAGAACGAGGCCGTGGCCTCCATGAACTGCTTGAACGCCGCCGAAGCGCTGCCCATGTAGGTCGGCGCGCCGAAGATGATGGCGTCGGCACGGTGCAAGTCGTCCCAGTGGGTTTCCACGTCTTCCACGGCCAGCAACAGGCAGGTGCTGCCCACGTGGCGTTCCACACCCTGAGCCACAGCCTGGGCCATGACGCGGGTGTGCCCGTAGCCACTGTGATAGACCACCACTACCTTGCTCATCGCAGCGTCCTCCGGACGTATGCACTCCATTGCCTTGGAGTTTTGGCTCTAGAACGGGCGCGGACGAGTTAATCGTTGTTAATTTTTCCCGGCTGTCGGGCGAACCGGCACAGGTTCCAGCCTTTAAATACAGTGATGTCAGCACCCGAAACGGACAGACGCTCAAATGTCAGGTCTTCAAGCAAGTTGCGTTGGCGCCCATTCCTGAAGAATATGCTCGGATACTGCGGATTAGACGGCTTGCATGCCCATCGAGTCGCTGTCCGACCACCCCGTCACGGTTTTTTCACCCTGTTCGGGTCAGGATCATAAAAAACATCGAAGGAGTGGGCGGTTGAGTCTTTCCCCGAATCAGGCCATCGGATTTGGCCCCTATCGGATCCACCCCGGCCAGCGGCTGGTGCTTGAAGGCGACCAGCCTTTGCGCCTGGGCCGCCGCGCCATGGACATTCTGCTGATCCTGCTGGCCAACGCCGGCGAGGTCGTGAGCAAGCAGCAATTGATCGCCGAAATCTGGCCGGACAGCGTGGTGGAAGACATCAACCTGCGAGTGCACATGGCCGCCCTGCGCAAGGCTCTCGGCGACGGTCAGGCCGGGCAGCGCTACATCGTCACGGTGGCGCAGCGCGGTTACAGTTTCGTCGCGCCGATCCTGCTGCAATCCATCGAACAACGCCCCGCAACCGACCCCATCGGTCGGCACAACCTGCCATTGCGTCGTACGCGGATGATCGGCCGTCAGCCGGTGGTCGACAGCCTGATGACGCAACTGCCGCGCCAACGCTGCATCACCCTCGTTGGCCCCGGCGGCATCGGCAAGACCACCGTGGCCTTGCGCGTCGCCGAACAGTTGATCGGCCGTTATCGCGACGGTATTCGTCTGCTGGATCTGGCACCGCTCAACGATTCCGGCTCGATCTGCTCGCACCTCGCCGCCCTGCTGGACCTTTCGCTGCATGACAGTGAACCGATGGCGTGCCTGATCAACAGCCTGCGCGAGCGCCAGATGCTGCTGGTGATCGATAACTGCGAGCACTTGATCGACGCCGTGGCACTGCTCAGCGAAAGCATTCTGCGTGGCGCGCCGCAGGTACACATTCTGGCCACCAGCCGCGAAAGCCTGCGCGCCGAGGGCGAATACGTGCAGCGTCTGGAATCACTCGACTGCCCGCCACCGATTGCGGTGCTGGACCGCGATCAGGCGATGGGATTTTCCGCGCTGCAGCTGTTCGTCGAACGGGCAATGGCCGCCCACGAACACTTTGAGCCGGGCAATGCCGACCTGCCCTTGATCGTCGAAATCTGCCGTCGGCTGGATGGCATCCCGCTGGCGCTGGAGCTGGCGGCCGCGCAGGTGGCGAGCCTTGGGCTGGACGGTGTGCTGAGTCAGCTTCAGGGAAGCTTGCCGGCGGGTAACCAGACTCACCTCGGCCGACATGAAACCTTGCGTGCCACGCTGGACTGGAGCTTCAACCTGCTCAACGGCTGCGAGCAGACCAGCCTGCGCCGACTGGGCGTGTTCAGTGGCGCGTTCACGCTGGAATCTGCGGCGGCGGTCATCGTCGGCCAGCACATCGAGCCCGGCGAAGTGTTCGCCTCGATCACGCAACTGGTCGCCAAGTCGTTGCTCAACGTCGAGGTCGGCGATGAAGAAGTGTTCTATCGCCTGCTCGACACCACCCGCCGCTATGCGCTGGAAAAACTCGACCAGGCCGCCGAACTCGGCGAAACCCGCGAGCGTCATGCCGAACGCTGCCTGGCGTTGATGCATCAGGCCCAGGCCGATTGGGAGAACACGCCGACCGAAGTGTGGATCGAGCGCTACGCCCGTGGCCTGGAAGACCTGCGGGCGGCGCTGGAGTGGACGCTGAACGATGAAGGCTCGCGCCCGCTCGGCGTGCGCCTGACGGCGACTTCGGCGCCGTTGTGGCAAGAGTTGTCCCTGCTCAAGGAGTACGGCGTTCATGTGCGCCGGGCACTCGCGTTGCTGGCGACATCCGACGAGCCCTGCCCGCGACTGGAAATCGCCTTGAAACTGGCCCTCGGCAGCGCCTGCTATCACACCTGGGGCGGCACACCGGAAACCATCGAAGCCTTCGTCAGCGCCCGCCTGCTGGCGCAACGGCATGACGACAAGGCCGGGCAATTGCGTGCGGTGTCGGGGCACATGGCGGTCAATCTCAGTTGCGGGCATTACCGGATGGCGCTGGAACAAAGCGAGCAATTCGAGAGCCTCGGCCTGCACGGCGATGCGCAGTTGTCCCTGAGCACCCACCGTTTGCGGGTGCTCGCCCTGCATTACGCCGGCGATCAGCATCAGGCGCGAATCCATGCCGAACAAGTCATTCAGCGCATGGCCCACAGCGGCCACCTCAACCGCTTCACCCACGGTTTCGGCGTGCAATACGATCAGAGCGTTGCTTCGCTGACCGTTCTCGCACGGGTGTTGTGGCTGCAAGGATTTCCCGAGCAGGCCTGGCGCACGGCGCGGCAGGCGCTGGACATCGCGGTACAGATCAACCACGGCACCTCGATCTGCTACACCCTGGCACTCGCCTCGTGCCTGATCGCCCATTACAACGGCGACGGGCAAAACGCCCGCGCGTTGCTGCAACTGCTGCTCGAACAGGCGCAAAAGCATTCGGTGCTGCTGTTCTACACGTGGGCGCGGCACTATGCGCAGGTGATCGACGCCGGCAAGGCTCCCGCGATACCGCCCGCCGATAGCGGCCTGGTCAGGGAAATCATGGTCACACTGGACACCGGTTTCGTTGATGATGCATTGCTCGAACGAGCACAAAGCGGCGCGGCTGGCTGGAGCACCGCGGAAATCCTGCGAGCTCGGGCCGAGCGATTGCTGGCCGCTGAATCGCCCTGCCATCACACCGTCGAAAGCGCCTTGCAGCAATCGCTTGTGATTGCGAAGACGCAAGGCGCCCTGGCGTGGGAACTGCGCAGTGCGACATCGCTGGCTCAGTTGTGGCAGCGCCAGTCGCGCTACCGCGAAGCACTGGAGTTACTGACACCGGTCTACCAGCGCTTCACCGAAGGTTACGCCACCCCGGATTTGCGCAAGGTGCGCTTATTGCTCGACGAATTGCGCAGTCAGTTGCGGGCGTGAGTTCGATCGCGTGCGTCCCAGGTAACGCGCATGCCGACGCTCGACATCACCCAGCTCGCCGCCCTGCTCCAGTTGCTCACGGGCATAGCGGCGAGTGGTATTGAGCATTCGGTAACGCAGCGTCCCGCTGGATCGATCCACCGTCAGCAACGACTTGGCCGCCAACTGTTCAACGACAGCCACCATCGTCGAGGGTGGCAGTTGCACGCAACTGATCACGCCGATGGCGGCATCCAGCGTGAACGCCATTTTGAAAACCGATAACCGCTGCAGCACGCGTTGTTCGTGCTCGCTCAAGCGTTGATAGCTCCAGTCCAGTGCGGCCATCATCGACTGATGACGTGGCACGGCGGTCCGGCGGCCGTGACTCAAGACTTGCAGGCCGTTATCCAGCTGCGCCTGCAACCCGACCAGTGCCAGTGCGTCGATCTGCGCCGCCGCGAGTTCAATCGCCAGCGGAAGGCCGTCGAGTCGTCGACAGATATCGCGCACCGTTTCCAGATCCTGCTCACGCAGACAGAAGCCGTGTTGACGGGCACGGGCGCGACTGACAAACAGTTGCACCGCCGAATAATCCATGACCTCGTCGACGCTGTTGAGCGCCGAGGTTTTAGGCGTGGTGAGGGGCGGCAATGGCTGGAGGACCTCCAGGGCGAGACGCAACGGCTCGCGGCTGGTGGCCAGGATCGACAGACGGGGCGCTGCGTCGAGCAAGGTCTCCAGCAAGCCCCGGCAGGCTTCGTGCAGAGGGTCGCAGTTATCCAGCACCAGCAAAGCGTGGCGCGTTGCCAGGGTGGGGAAATCGATATCGAGGGTATGCAAAAGATGATCGACGAGTGAGGTTTGCTCGTCGATCAGGGATAAATCCACCCGCCAGACGCCATCGCGAAAATGCTGCAGCAACAACTCCGCCGCTCTCAGCGCGACGGTGCTCTTGCCGACGCCGGCAGGTCCCGTCACCGTTATCAGTCGGGACAGCGGCAATTGCCGCACCAGACCACCGACCAATGAATCGCGGCCGGTGACAGGCGTCAGCCGTGCGGGCAGATTGTGCTGCGGAGCTTGCAGGCTTTCGAACACCACCTGGGCGACGCTGTCGCCGTGCACCGGTGCAACGAAGCTGTACCCGCATTGCGGCACATTGACGATGTAGCGCTGTCCGTTCTCGCCATCGCCCAGGGCCCGGCGCAACGCCGCGATGTGCACCCGCAGATTGATCTCCTCGACCACCGACGTTGGCCATACCAGCGCGATCAATTGCTCTTTGCTGACCACCCGGCCGGCACGCTCGACCAACACTTGCAGAATGTCCAGCGCACGACCGCCCATGCGCAGTTGCCGATCCCCTTCGAGGATCAGCCGTTGGCGCAAATGGAACGCGTACGGACCGAAATGCAGGACCGACGCCGAGTTCAATTCGTTGAGGCTGTTCATGTCCGTTATCTTGGCAGGCCACGATGACGGTACAACCGTCACACGGGGCGCAGCACGGACATCCGGGTGCGTGTAACGGACAGAATCGCTCTAGCTGAACTGTTCGCGATACTGGGCCGGGGTCAGCCCGAGCTTTTCGCCGAACAGAAAACGCATGTGGCGCACGCTGCCGAAACCACTTTTGTAGGCCACCGTCTTCAACGGCAGATCGCTGGTTTCCAGCAGATTGCGAGCGCAATCGATGCGCGCACTTTGCAGGAACTCCATAGGTGTCATGTTGACCTCGCGAGCGAACACCCGGGCGAAATGACGAGCGCTCATGTTCGCAAGGCTTGCCATGCGTTCGATGGTGAAGCTTTCTTCAAGGTGTTCCAGAACGTGATTCTGTACCCGGGTGATGGGCGTTTCCTGGGGCGAAACCGCCGCCATCAGCGGACTGAATTGCGCCTGACCGCCCTGACGCTTCATCACCACCAACAGCACTTTGGCCACGTCCTGGGCGAGTTTCTTGCCGTGATCGCGGGCCACCACTGCCAGTGCCAGATCGATGCCGGCCGTGACGCCGCCGGACGTGATCAGGTTTCGGTCCTCGACAAAGATCTGGTCGGTGGCGACATCCGCGTTCGGAAAACCCTTGATCAAGCGTTCGGTGTAATTCCAGTGGGTGGTCACGCGATAACCGTCGAGCAACCCGGCGTAACCCAACACAAAGGCCCCCGTGCAAATCGAACCGTAGCGCTCGGCACGGCCGACCGCACCTTGGAGCCAGGCCAGCAACGGCGGGCATTTTTCGTTGTAGGCCCCGGGACCGCCCGGCACCAACAGCAGGTCATAGCGATCACTGGCTTCGTCGATGTGCCGGTCTGTGTGCACCAGCACGCCGTTGGAGGCGCGCAGCGGCCCACGCTCAGTGCCCAGAAGCGTCAGTTGATAATGAGCGTCCGGCTTCAGGTATCGGTTGGCAACCGAAAACACTTCCAGCGGCCCGGCCATATCGAGCAGAAGAAACTCGGGAAACAACACCATTGCCACGGTTTTCATGAGCAGACATCACTGAAATCAATGAACGATTATAAGTTTGCGCATTATGACCAAGTACAGCGCAAACGTTGGAGAAGAATGCGTGAGCTGACGCACATAACTGTCAACCCTGAGGGGACAGTATTTCAATTTTCATCTACTTATTGCACCCAAGAGTAACCAGTAACCTTCTCCTCACTCGGACGAATCAACGTCCTGAAAGGAGATTTCATCATGCTGACCCTTCGCAAAGCTTCCGACCGTGGTCTGGCCAATCATGGCTGGTTGAAGTCCTTCCACACCTTTTCTTTCGCCAGTTACCGCGACCCGCGTGAGCAGGGTTTCTCCGACCTGCTGGTGATCAACGATGACCGCGTCGCCGCCGGTAAAGGCTTCGGCCAGCACCCACACCGCGACATGGAGATTTTCTCCTATGTGCTCGAAGGTGCGCTGGAACACAAGGACACCCTGGGCACCGGCTCAGTCATCCGCCCGGGCGATGTGCAACTGATGAGCGCTGGCAGCGGCGTGGCCCACAGCGAGTTCAACCACTCGGCAAGCAAGCCTGTGCACTTCCTGCAGATCTGGATCGTGCCGGACGTCAGTGGTGCCAAACCGCGCTATCAACAGGAGCACTTCAGCGAGCAGAAAAAACGCGGTCGCCTGCAACTGATCATCTCGCCCGAAGGCACCCACGGCTCGCTCAAAGTGCGCCAGGATGCACGCGTGTATGCCGGGCTGTTCGATGGCCAGGAAAGCGCCACACTCGAACTGCCTGCAAACCGCTACGCCTATGTGCATGTTGCTCGCGGCAGCGTTGAACTGAACGGCGTGCAGTTGAAGGAAGGCGACGGTGTGCGGGTTCGTGAAGAACAGGCACTGACCCTGAGCAATGGCCAGGATGCCGAAGTACTGGTGTTTGATCTGCGGCCGCAGGAGTTGCCGGAAATGCCATGAGTCGCTGGTGTTCATCGCTCACAAAAAACGGCCTTCGTTGAAGGCCGTTTTTCATTCCGTGGGCAGGGTGATCAGCGTTGCCGGTATGGAACTCCCAGCCTCTTTCACCGACTGGATCATGGCCAGGGTGGTCTGCATCGTTACCAGCACGTTTGCCTGATTCGCGTAGTAAGAACCCGCGAGTATGGCAACCATCCCGAGAAAATGTACGGCCGTTGCCGCCCAGTAATTCGCCTTGATCGTCGAGACCTGCCTGATTGCTTCGTCAATTCGCTCCAGAGACCTGTCCATGCGAGCCGAGATGACCGCGTAACGCTGGTCGCGTTCCAGGTGAGCCTTTTCTTGCTCCAGTCTGACTTTTTCGTAGACTTTCTCTCGCTCGACCCGAGCGGTTTCCCGCTCCTGTCGGGCCGTCTCCAAGACCTTTTCATGTCCCAGTCGAGCCTTCAAGCGCTCCTGCCGAAGGTTTTCCAGATTCTGCTCATGCGCCAGCTGAATTTTTTCCAGAGCCAGCTCCCGCTCCTGACGCACCTTCTCCTGAGCCTGCTCGCGCTCAAGGCACACGTTCTTCTGAGCCTCCTCCCGCTCAAGGCGCGACTTCTCCTGAGACTGTTCCCACTCCTGCCGCGCAGTTTCCTGCTCTCGTTTCTGCTCCAGCCGCGCCACCGCCTGAGCCTTCTCCCATCCCTGCCGTGCAGCCTCCTGCTCTCGCTTCTGCTCCAGCCGCGCCACCTCTTGAGACCGCTCCCGCTCCAGCCGCGCCGCCTCCCGAGCCTGCTCCCGCTCCACCCGCGCCGCCTCCTGAGACCGCTCCCACTCGAACCGGGCTTCCTCCATGGATCGTTTTTGCTCCAGCCGGGCCTGCTCCTGCCTTTTTTCGACCTCCAGCCGTGCCTGGTCCCGCTCGGCCTGCTGGGTCAGAAAGCCATCGATCTTGGCGGACATGGACTCGATCCGCGCATCGATTCTTGTCTCGATGACTTCGATCCTGGCGCTGAATTCGTCTCGCGTTATGTAGGTCATAGACTCAGTTCTATCCGTTTGCCCGGCCATGTCGCTTGCTTGAAATTGGCTGACTTCCCTTGCAATCAATTCCGCACCTCTGACGTTTATCAATACTTCCCTGGATTGATCACCTCGGAGGGTTTCACCTGCTCACTCCGGGTGTGAGAAACGATAGGACCCGGCCAAAAAACTCACAAGCCAGCGGATTCTGGCGCTGTTGTAGGCAAGATCGTCAGCTGATGTAGCCGTCCTACACAGCATCAAGGACTACTCATTCTCCAGCGCAAACGCCTCGACAATGTGCTCGATCACCACCCTGACCCGCGCGGTATGGCGCAAATCCGCGTGGGTCACCAGCCACACTTCATAAGGCAACGGACGCGTGCGCTCCGGCCACAGCCTGACCAGACCGTCGCGTTCGCCCATGTAGACCGGGATTTCTCCTACACCCAGTCCGGCGGCAATCGAGCGTCGTACCAGCAGACTGGAGCTCAGACCGGCGACGATACGCCCGCGAGTCACGGGTTCGGTCACCAGGGTCAAGTCTTTGTTGCCTTGCAGATACGGCTGGTACACCACCAGATCATGCCCCTCGAACGCACTGCCTGGCGCCGGCACGCCATGGCTGTCGACATAGCTCTGCGAGGCAAACAGCCCCACCGGCCAGCGCGCGATGCGCCGGGCGATCAGGTCCGGGTTGTCCGGGCGGGTATTGCGCACCGCGATGTCCGCTTCACGTTTGGCCAGGCTGAGGATCTGCGTGGAGGCGTCCAGGTGCACGCGCACGTCCGGATGCTGTTCGTGTAACTGCGCAATGGCCGGAATCAGGAAATCGATGGCCAGCGAATCGGTGGTGCTGATTCGCACACTGCCGGTCAGGCGATCATCCAGGCCCTGGATACGCCGCTCCAGCTCCAGCGCCGAATGCTCCATTTTTTCCACCGACTTGAGCGCGGCTTCACCGACTGCCGTCAGTGCATAGCCCTCGGAGGTGCGCAGAAACAAGGTCGCGCCCAGCGACTTTTCCAGTGCTGTGATGCGTCGCCCGACCGTCGCCTGATCCACGCCCAGTACACGCGCGGCGCCACGCAATGTCGACTCGCGGCAAACCGCAAGAAACACCCGTGCGTCATCCCAGTTCATACCGTTCTCCATTGATGCATAAACGCATCACAATCACGCAAACTCGCTGCATTAACGCAGCAAAGATAGCCGATATGCTGGGCGCCATAAACCTTTCACAGGATTGCCGTCATGCACACTTCAACTGCTTTGCCCGAGCGTCCGGACACGAGTGTCTGGCTGGCGATCTTCGCCGGACTCTGCGCCAGCCTGGTCAGCATCGGTCTGGCGCGTTTCGCCTACACGCCGCTGATCCCTTCGCTGATTCAGGCGCAGTGGTTTTCCGCTCATGATGTGGTCTATCTCGGCGCGGCCAACCTGGTCGGTTACCTGATCGGCGCCCTCCTCGGCCGCCCGCTGGCACGCAGGTTTACCCAGAGAAACGCTCTGCGTCTGATGATGCTGGCGGTGACCGTGGCGTTTTTCGCCTGTGCGTACCCCGTGTCGGTGAGCTGGTATTTCGGCTGGCGCCTGCTGTCGGGAATCGCGGGAGGCGCGATCATGGTGCTGGTTGCCTCGACCGTATTGCCCCATGTACCGGCCGCGCGCAAGGGCCTGGCCAGTGGGGCGATTTTCCTCGGCATCGGTCTGGGCATCGCCGGCTCGGGCACGATCGTTCCGCTGCTGTTGAGTCTGGGCCTGCAAGCGACCTGGCTTGGATTGGGCGCGCTGTCGCTGGCGCTGACGGCATTAAGCTGGTTCGGCTGGCCCTCGGAGCTGCCCCATGTAACCACCGCAACGGCTCAGGTGGAGCCGGTCGAGCCGACACCGTCTGCTGTTTATCTGCTGTTTGCCCAGTACGCATTCATGGCCGCCGGGTTGGTGCCGGCCATGGTCTTTCTGGTGGATTACGTCACCCGTGGACTGGGCGCCGGGGCGCACGTCGGCGCGCTGATCTGGGTCATGTACGGTCTGGGTGCCATCGTCGGGCCGGTGAGTTATGGCTTTCTCGCCGATCATCTCGGCGCACGAACCGGCATTCGTCTGGTGCTGGTGGTCCAGGCGATCACCCTTGGTTTGCTGGCCATTTCGCATTCGTTCCTGGCGTTGGCGCTGCTGGCGGTGGTGCTCGGTTCGTTTCCGCCGGGCATTGTCCCGCTGGCGTTGGCAAGGGTGCATGAGCTGGTGCCGGATCATCATCGCCAACAGGTGGCGTGGAGCCGCGCCACGGTGTCGTTCGCCACGTTTCAGGCGCTGGCCGGATTCGCCTATTCGGCGCTGTTCAACGCCATGGGCGGACAGCACGTGCTGCTCTTCGTGATTGCCGGCGGTGCCATTGTGATCGCTCTGATACTTGAGCACGCCATAAAACTGCTGCCCTCCTCCGTCGAGCAACGCTGCTGCGCCCAATGACGGGAATCATTGCGCCCTGAGTGCGCTCCCATCTACTGATCACTTGTATTAAGAGGAATCGACAATGACGTTGCCCACTGAAATGACCCGCATCGAAATCACTGAACCGGGCGGGCCCGAGGTTCTGCAATCCAGACGAGTCCCGCTGCCGGTCGTCGCGCAGGGCGAACTGCTGATCCGCGTGCACGCAGCAGGTATCAATCGGCCGGACGCCTTGCAACGTGCAGGCAAGTACCCGATGAGACCCGGGATGAACCCGATCCCCGGTCTGGAGGTGGCCGGTGAAGTCGTGGCGCTGGGTGCAGGTGTCAGCACTTTTGCCGTGGGCGACAGGGTTTGCGCGCTGACCAATGGCGGCGGTTATGCCGAATACTGCACGGTTCCCGCGGGCCAGGCCCTGCCGATCCCCGACGGGATGGACTGGATTCAGGCTGCGGCAATCCCCGAAACCTTTTTCACGGTATGGGCCAATCTGTTCGGTCTCGGTGGTGCGATTCGAGGGCAGCGTGTGTTGATTCACGGGGGCACCAGTGGCATCGGCACCACCGCGCTGATGCTGTGCCGCGAGTTTGGTATCGAAGCCTTCGCCACCGCCGGCAGTACCGATAAATGTGAGGCCATCCGTGAATTGGGCGGTGAGCCGATCAACTATCGCGAGCAGGATTTCGCTGCCGTCATCGCCGAGAAAACCAACGGCCAGGGCGTCAATGTGATTCTCGACATCATGGGCGGCTCGTATCTGAACGCCAACCTCAACGCACTGGCAATGGATGGCCGCGTGGTGATGCTCGGTTTTCTTGGCGGCGCCCGTGCCAACGATGTCGATCTGTTGACCATTCTCGGCAAACGAGCCGTGGTCACTGGTTCCTTGTTGCGCGCACGCACTTCTGCGGAAAAGGCTGCCATCGCCGATCAATTGCGCGAGCACGTCTGGCCGGTACTGGCCGCCGGGCGCTGCCTGCCGATCATCGACAAGGTCTACCCGCTCACCGACGCGGCCCAGGCCCATGCGCACATGGAAGCCGGTGATCACATCGGCAAGATCGTGCTGAACGTGGCTTGAGCCACAGCATCGTTTTGTAATGATTGCAGGCGGACGACGATCGAAAATGTCACGCGCGGACCAAGGCATCTGGTAAAAAGCCTTCTTTGTCCACGCACTGGTGAAACGTTCAATGTTCCTTGCCTTCATGACCCGACTTCGCCGCCGGCGCCTGGCGTTTGCGTGCATGGCCGCCCTGATCATCGGTCTGCCGGCGAGTTGCGCCGTACTGGAACACACCGAACGCAAGCTGCTGTTTCGCATCGAACCGGGCACGGCCGGCTGGTATCACGGCTTGCCCGGCAGCGTTCAGGAACTTGACCTGCAACCCAAAAGCTTCAAGGCCGGGCAGAACATTCATGCGTGGTGGTGGCCGGCGGAACGGGCCAATGCCCCGGCCATTCTTTATCTGCATGGCGTGCGCTGGAACCTGACCGGGCAGTTGTTTCGCATCGAACAGCTGCGCGCGGCGGGGTATTCGGTATTGGCCATCGATTACCGAGGCTTTGGTCAGAGTCATGGTGACTTGCCGTCAGAAAGCACCGTTTATGAGGATGCACGGGTGGCCTGGGAACGCTTCCAGCAACTGCAACCGGACCCGAGCAAACGTCTGATCTACGGGCACTCTCTCGGTGGTGCGGTCGCCATCGACCTGGCTGCCGAGCTAGGCCGGGACGCCGCCAGAAATCATACGCCGCTGCCGGTCCGGGGTCTGGTGATTGAGTCCACCTTTACCTCACTGGCCGACGTCGCCGCGGCGGTGGCCAACACATCCCTGCCCGTTCGCTGGCTGTTGTCGCAGAAGTTCGACTCCATCGACAAGATTGCCGACATCCATATGCCATTGTTGGTCGTGCACGGCCTGGCCGATGCGTTTGTGCCGTCACGCTTCAGTGAGCAACTGTTCGCGGCCGCCAGCCAACCCAAACGATTGCTGCTGGTACCCGGTGGGACGCACAACAACAGCATGGCACTTGGCGGACAAAACTATCGCAAGGCGATCGATGCATTGATGCAAACCAAGCCCGCCGCACGCGTCGCAGGCGCAACGTTGTTGCAAGGCGCGCGCGATTCCTGAAAACAGAGACCATCGGTCATCCCGGCGTAAATAATTGCAGCACTGACTGGCAATCCGTCGATCTAACGCTTTGCTGGATGGTGTCAATCCATGACGCAGCTTCGGCACACCCGGCCGCGCTGCGTTTCACTGCCTGTTCGGGAGCACCACCATGAAAATCAACCCGTACCTGATCTTCAACGGCGATTGCCGTGCGGCCTTCACGTTTTACGAGCAATGCCTGCAAGGCAAGCTTGAAGCGATGATGACTTTCGGCGAAACGCCCGCCGCAGAGCATGTTCCGAAAGAGCATCACGATCTGATCATTCATACCTGCCTGAAGGTCGGTGATCAGATGCTGATGGCATCGGACACCACGCCCGACCGTCCGACCCAGGGCATGAGCGGTTGCTCGGTGTCCTTGAACGTCGACACCGTCGCCGAGGCTGAAAGAGTCTTCAACGCCCTGGCCAAGGACGGTCGAGTGGACATGCCACTGGAAGCGACCTTCTGGGCCGCACGTTTCGGCATGCTGGTGGATCGTTTTGGCGTGTCGTGGATGGTCAATTGCGAAAGCGACAAGTGATGCAGCCAATGCGCCGGACATGAAAAAGCCCGACCTCTTCAGGTCGGGCTTTGTATTTATCGCTGAGCCAGTTCATGTCTCACGCATTGTTCGTAATAGGTCTGCTTGACGGCTGCAGGCTTGAGGCGCGAGGTACTGTTGTAGGTCTGCTCTGTGATGCCCATCGCAGTCATGCGCATCCACGGTTGCTGAAACCTGCGCACCTGCAAGCGCTTGCGGGCGCCATAAAGGGAAATCCCCGACAGCTTCGATTGCTGCGCGCCGGCTGCGATGTCCGAACCCCAGGTACAAGCAAAACGATGGCTCTTGCTCAGTTCCCTCGCCTGGGCGCCCAGCGCGAAGAGAGCCAGGGAAAGCGTTGCAACGGTGATGACAGTCGTCCGCATAGGGCCAGCCTAACCTTTTGAAAAAAGGCGAGTTTGCCGGTGTCGGAAACATTCGGGGGCCAGCAGTTTGCCGCCTATTGGTCTCGGGGGCTGACTTCTATCCTCAACCGATCGGTGCTTTCTTCACGGCACTCAATGGTGACTGGCAAAAAGCGCTCGATCACGGCGACGTTACTCTGCAGATGCTCGGTCATCGCGGGCGTCGTAAATGAGCCAGATCCGGCCAGCGCCATCGGCAACAACAATTGATCGGCCAGATGTTCAGCCACCGCCGCACCACTGCGCAACCAAGCGTCTGCCTGATTGACCGCAACGTCCGCAACGGTCTCTGCGCGCAGTGAAGCCTGGCCAAACGCGCTGAATACTTCCGTGACGTGTTCAAACGCATATTCCAGCAACAGCACGTTACCCGGCCCGCACTCCGGATCAAGGCTGATCGCATTCATCGTCGCTGGCGGCATATTCAAACGTCGGGCCACACGGTCAAGCTCACGTCTGGCGATGTCCGAAGCGAGACCTGCCGTCAGCGCAAACGCCTTTTGTGAAAGCGGCGAGCCGCGATCGCACACATGCAACGCCGACAGTTTCGACGGCTGCACCGTGGCCTCGATTTCGCCACCACCCGCAGGAACGAATCCATGACGAAGCAGCTTCAGATCAACCTCGGCCCCCATGCGTCGCAACAACGGCAACCAGCTGCGGGTGAGGAAATCGGTCGGTGGCGCCAGCGGATTATGGGTACCACCACTGATCCATACACGACTGGCTTGCGGCGCCCGCAACAACGCGGGCAGCAAGGTCTGCAACACCAGTGTGCAACTGCCGGCGGTACCAATGGCAAAGCGGTATTCGCCGCCGCGAATCGGTCCGGGCTCGAAGCTCAACGCTTGCGACCCCAACTCTGCGCCTTGAGTCCGTGCACCGCAGACCTGTGCCGCCGCCATCACGGCGGTCAGGTGCTGGCGCAACAAACCCGGACGGCTACGTTTGGCACGAATCCGTTCGATGCGAAATGCCCGTCCCGTCACCATCGACAGGCTCAAGGCACTGCGCAACACCTGGCCGCCACCAATAGCGCCGTCCAGTTCAATCACGTCCTGTTTCATTTTCTTCCTTATGCGTACAACCCGACGGTTTCTCTGAGGTATCGATCGAGCTGACCGGAGTCTTCCCGGGTTCTGGCCAATGTCGGTACTTCGCGCTCCAATTCAGCGGCGATGAATCGATGCAGCGCCGGGCGACGAGGACCATAGGCGCTCTCATCGGCATTGCGCTTGAGTGCGAGCAGCTCATCGACTTCGTCGAGCAACGCCTGGTCATCGACGGTGCTCAGTAGATCGGCAAATGTCATCGGCGGCCGGCCACGGCCCTGGTCGATCCAGCGCACGGCCAGCAGCGGCCGCAATACGTAGAAGTACTTTTTGAACCTCACGCTGTCGCCCTGCAAATAACCACGGAAGTTCTTCTTCGCCATCGACAGGTAGTGATTGCGCGCGGCCGGCGGGCTGTAAAACGCCTCGGCAAGCGCCCGCAGTTGAGAAACCGCCGCGGTTTCGCTGCGGTACACCAGCGGTGAGTCGAGCCACTCCAGCAAGGTCGGATTGGACTTTCGCAACAGCCCGAGGGTTTTGCGCAGCTCCCAGCCACTCACGTCGAGTTCATCATCCAGCGGCCGTTCGATCACGTCCCGAGGCGCGTCGACCTGGACGAACCACTCGGGTTTCTCCACATAAACAAAGCGCACATCGTAATCGCTGTCGGTCGAGGCGAATCCCCAGGCCCGGCTACCCGACTCGCAGGCATACAGCACCGTGACATTACGCTCGCGCTCTATGCGCGCCAGCTCTTCCAGCACCCGGGCGCGCATGGCGCTGCACAGCGGGTGACGTTCTTCGAATTTCATGTCCTTCAATCCTTGTTCCAGCGTGCCGTGGCACGCGCTATCCCTTGACGCACACCACCTGACGCAAGGTGTGCAGCACTTCCACCAGCTCGCGCTGGGCGTGCATGACTTTGTCGATGTCCTTGTAGGCCATCGGAATTTCATCGATCACCGCAGCATCCTTGCGGCATTCAACGTGCGCGGTGGCACGAATCTGATCTTCAACGGTGAAGGTGTTTTTTGCCTTGGTACGGCTCATGGTTCGACCGGCACCGTGGCTGCAGGAGCAAAACGATTCTTCGTTGCCCAGACCGCGCACAATGAAGCTCTTGGCACCCATCGAACCTGGAATGATCCCCAACTCACCCTTCTTCGCCGATACCGCACCTTTGCGGGTGACCAGAATGTCTTCGCCGAAATGCCGCTCTTTCTGCACGTAGTTGTGATGGCAGTTCACCGCCTCCAGTGCCACTTCGAATGGCTTGCGGATAATCTGCCGCGTGGCCTGAATCACGGCCTGCATCATCAACGCGCGATTCTGCCTGGCGAAGTCTTGCGCCCAGCCCACCGCCTCAACGTAATCATCAAAGTGCTGGCTGCCTTCTTCGAAGTACGCCAGGTCACGGTCCGGCAGGTTGGCGATGTGCTGACGCATATCCGCCTGTGCCATCTGGATGAACAGGTTGCCGATGGCGTTGCCGACACCACGCGAACCGCTGTGCAACATGAACCAGACCCGATTGGCCTCATCCAGACACACTTCGATGAAGTGATTGCCGCTGCCCAATGTTCCGAGATGCCCACGGTTGTTGGTGTTGGCCAGTTTCGGATACTTGTCGGTGATTGCCTTGAACCGTGGATGCAGCGCCGCCCACGCCTGATCGGCCTGCACCGGAATATCGTCCCAGGCGCCCTTGTCACGCCGCGACCGGGTCGAACTGCGGCCATGGGGCACCGCCTGTTCGATGGCACTGCGCAGGCCATGCAGGTTGTCCGGCAAATCAGCAGCAGTCAGAGACGTTCGCGCAGCAATCATGCCGCATCCGATATCGACTCCGACCGCCGCCGGGATGATCGCGCCTACAGTGGGGATCACGCTGCCGATGGTCGAGCCCTTGCCCAGGTGGACATCCGGCATCACGGCGAGATGCTTGAAGATGAAGGGCATCTTCGCCGTGTTCATCAGTTGCTCGCGGGCTTCGTTTTCCACCGGGACGCCTTCGGTCCAGAGTTTGATCGGCTTGCCGTTGGCAACTTCCAGCAGTTGGTAAGTGTGTTGTTTCATCATCTCGATTCTTTATTGTCTGGCCGATGATTCGGCGCTGTTACACAGCCTTTAGCGACAAGGTTGGGTGAAACATGCAGCGCGCTCTACCGCTGAGCTACGACCTTTCGGCCGACGGGATTCGAACCCGTGCCCACGCTGTCCTGTAGTTCCACCGGCATTCGCCGGGCAAATTCAAAAAAAGGTGGCACGACAAAGATTGATGACTGTTGCGCGTCGCCGCGCACCGGGGTTAACCGGCCTCAGATGTACAGCCATCGGCATTCGTGCCGTCACGCGCACTGACAAGGGTTTGATGAGACGTCTTGGATGTAGTCCCATCGGCATTCAGTGCCCGTGACAAATCAATTATTCAGCTTCATTCCATACGTTCGATCGCTTCGACCCAGTGCTGCGGGCCGTACCGGCCGGCAGTGAATTGCTCGATCACATCAAACACCGCGTCACTGAAACCGCCGACATTCAGGATGTCGTCGCGATCCGCCGCCGGCGTCGCCCAACCCGGCTGAAGGTCGATGCAGATCAGGCGTGCTTGCGGGTTGAGCCGCTTTATCCGCTCCCATTGCAGCATCGTTTCACTCGCCCCTCGACGTCGCGCATCGATCCAGGATTCGTTGTCCGACACCATGATCAGCGTATCGACTTTGGCCTTGCTGTCCGCCAGCTTCTTCAGCGGCGCCGAACAGCAGGTTCCACCACCGAAAATGCCCGCAAGCTTTTCGGCATTGCTGATCACACTGTCCCGCGGGTTGAGCGTGATATCCACCACGTCGACCTCGAACGGCATCACTCGTGCAGCCGGCTGCTTGCGCAACACCGCCGCCGCGATCAACGCCGCCACATCGATGCAGCGCACCGCCGTGGTCGCGCCCTGCCGGTATCCGGTCAGCGGGCTGCCCATCGAGCCGGAGACGTCCGGGCAGACCACCACCGCGCCTTCAATCTTCGGCACATTGCTCAACGACAACTCAAGTGCATCTTGCAGCGCTTCGCGTATCGGCGCCGGAATGTCATCACCGATCATTCGATACGCCGTCAGCAACTGGTACGGGTACACCCGCGCCCTGGCGACTGCTTCGGGATCCGCCAACCGCGCGGCCACGTATTCGGTGCAACCCGGCACTTCAAAAGCACCATGGCGCGCCAGGGTGTTGAGGTTGATGCGAAGCCCCTGCCAGCCCATGTTTCGCGCTTGAGCAGCCCACTGCTCTTTGCTCAGGGTTTCATTGCCGAGCAATTGAAAAGGCACCTCTGGCACCTGATCACTTGCACCACTGCGGAACGCCAGCAGATCGCGGGTCAGTTCCGGCAATGCCTGCACATCCACAGGTTTGCCGATCAGCCAGGCGAAGAATGCTTCGCGCCAGACTTCGGAAGGCTTGGGATGAACCATTTTCACCACGTCCGCCAACGAGGGCTGATTGCCGATCGACGCTTGCAGCAGTTGCCGCTCGGTCGCGCTGTTCAGCCAGTTCTGCACCAGCCGCTTGGGCTGCGAGCCGAGGGATTTGCGCCCCGTGGCACCACTGCGCAGGATCTGTACGAAGTTGCGCAGCATCTTGCCACTGTCGACGATCCCTCCGAACACCTCCGGTACCAGCACCGAACGCTGGGCGGTCAGCGCCGCCAACAACAAGGCCGGCATGTCTTTCATATGGCCCTTTTGGCGGGCGTATATTGCGGCGTTGGCCACAAAACGGCTGTCCAGTTCAGCCACCAGCTTCAACACCTGATCCAGCTGGTTTTCAGCCGTTGCGTAAAAGGTCTGGTTCAGACAACCGGTCACTGCCAACTGGGCCAATTGATGCTTGGGCGTATAGGCATAGGCCGCAGCTCCTGAAGCATTCACGGTATCGCACGCCGGCAGGTTGTTCGATTGTGTGTTGAAGAGGTTGAAATTGGCCATCGTGGCGTCTCGCTGTGTTGTCCTGTTCGTTGCAAGAGGTATTGCAGCCGCCGTGCCAGCTTTGAAAAAAACATCAGAAAATAATTTAAATATTTGATTTATATAGATATTTATTTTTATTTCGATGATCTCATAACGTTAAGCACGACAAACCGATTCGCCGAACACTATCATTGAATATCGTCTTTTATCTTTTGAGATAGCCATGCAAAACAAGCGCACTGTTGCCATCGGTTTTATCGGAGCAACCCTCGATCGCGTGGGCAAAGGTGCCAATCGCTGGAACCACTGGCGCCCGAGCGTGGGCCTGTGCCAGCAGCCGGATGTGTTGATTCATCGACTGGAACTGATTCACGGCACAGACGCCCGAGACGCCAGCCTTGCCGAGCGAGTTCGCCAAGACATTCGTCAGGTATCGCCTGAAACCGAGGTCTGCCTGCACCCGATGGCGCTGCGCAACCCGTGGGATTTCGAAGAGGTTTATGGCGCGCTGCACGACTTCACCACCGAATACACCTTCGATACCGAACGCGAGGACTATCTGGTCCACATCACCACCGGCACCCATGTGGCGCAAATCTGCTGGTTCCTGCTGACCGAGGCGCGCTACCTGCCGGCACGACTGATCCAGACCTCCCCCGCCCGCCGCAAGAGCGAAGATGAGCCGGCCACCGGCACTCACGCGCTGATCGATCTCGACCTGTCGCGCTATGATCGCATTGCCACTCGCTTTACCAACAAGCGCCTCGAAGGCCTGGAGTTTCTCAAATCCGGCATCGCCACACGCAACGCCGCGTTCAACCGCTCCATCGAACAGATCGAACGCGTCGCCGTGCGCTCGAAAGCGCCGATGTTGCTGATCGGCCCGACCGGAGCCGGCAAATCCTTCCTCGCTCGACGGATCTATGAGCTCAAGCGCGGCCGCCATCACATGCAAGGACGCTTCGTTGAAGTGAACTGCGCCACTCTGCGCGGCGACGGCGCGATGTCCGCCCTGTTCGGCCACGTCAAAGGCGCCTTCACCGGCGCGCAAAATGCCCGCGACGGCCTGCTACGCGCCGCCGACGGCGGTATGTTGTTTCTTGACGAAATCGGCGAACTGGGCGCAGACGAACAAGCCATGCTGCTCAAGGCCATTGAAGAGAAGCGCTTCTTCCCGCTCGGCTCGGACAAGGAAGTCGACAGTGACTTCCTGATCATTGCCGGCACTCACCGCGACCTGCGCAGTCGGGTCGCCGAAGGCCTGTTCCGGGAAGACCTGTACGCACGAATAAATCTTTGGACATTTGATCTGCCCGGCCTGGCCGGCCGTCGAGAAGACATCGAACCCAACATCGATTTCGAGCTCGAGCGCCACGCACGGGAGCACGGTCAGTTGGTACGTTTCAACCTTGAAGCGCGCAGGCGCTATCTGGCCTTTGCCAGTTCACGCGAAGCGGCGTGGCTGGGCAACTTTCGCGAACTTTCGGCCTCGATCACACGCATGGCAACACTGGCCGACAGCGGCCGAATTGATGAAGCGCAAGTGCAGGAAGAAATTGATCGACTTCGTTATGCCTGGGGACTGAAGCAACCGGCAGGAGTGACGGACGATTTGCCGGGAGACGCCGAAGGCATGGACCTGTTTGACCGATTGCAATTGAAGGCCGTACTGGCAGTGTGCAGAGAGTCAGATAGCTTGTCGGATGCGGGCAGACGCTTGTTCGGCGTGTCCCGCCAGGCGAAGGCGCAGCCCAATGATGCGGACCGATTGAGAAAGTATCTGGGACGGTTTGGGATTGAATGGAGCCAGGTGACCGATGCCAAAGAATCAGCCGCAAATTAAAACGGCAGCAACCGCTGCCGAAATAGAACGCTCTATCCAGACCCTGAACAAAATGGCGGAACGCCTTTGGGGTGACGGACGCGAGGCCGAAGCCAAGGCACTCCTTGATGCGCTGGATGCGTTGAATCGGGCACTCGACAGAATCAGGATTGGAGAAAGTCGCAGGGCTGCGACGCTCCATTAAGATGAACACCAGGACAGTCAACAGAACTTGGGACAATCCACAACAGCATGAATCACTTGCGCTCGGAAGATCGGCCGATTTCCTCGCGAGTCGGCATGGTCCAGTCCGAAGCGCGCCGCTCATAAATAGAGTCTTCGCGTTTATGGCCGTCGTAGCCGAACATCAGTAAGTACAATCCAAACGCTGTTGCCGCCAATATCGCCCTGCCAACCGGGCTGGCATCTTTAGCTAAACCACCCGGCCCAATGGCTACCCAACCGCCCCGCAGGTAAGCGAAGACGGCCTGCATAAACCAAGCTTGCATCGCCAGAGACAGCCAGAACAGACTCCATTCTCCCGTGTAGCGCACGAAGGCATTTACCAGAGATCCTGCAACCATCAAGGTTAGTATCAAGTAGCGGAAACGCTTTAGGAAAATCAGGCTGTTGCTCGTGTGCTCCATCCCTTTCATCGTCTCCAGATTAACTACAACGAACTGCCGGCATCATCCGAGTTCCTGATATCGACCGATTCGAGCCGCCCCTGTATCACCAGCCAACAGCACAAGCTGTTGCAGTGACCCAAAGAAAACGTAAAGCCCAGCGGCGTCGTTGAGTACCGTTCGTCCTGACCGAGGAACCGGATCCTATTCCTCGTCTACACCTGTCAGATATGCCTTCAACGCTAATTCAGAAATGGGAAATTCGAGCGGCGTCAGGCACTCCATTCGGTGGCATACGAAGCGCCATACGGAACAGCAGTACCTCAAGCTTCGAGTTTCATTTCTCAAGGAATAGAAAATGACGATTAAAAGCAAAGACTGGTACGCATGGCTGAACACAATGCCACCAAAACCTGATGACTTCCATGTAGTTGGCGATGTTGAAGTTGCCAATCCTGGAGTCAAGGCCTTCCTTGTCAGACGATCCCCTCAAGGTATTGTCGCGGAAGCACTGATATTGGATTTGCATTTGGCCCAACGACCAGGAAACTGGATTCAACAAATAAGCTGGACACAAGCCAGGTTTGATCAGGTCATAACCCCGAGCTCGCCAATCTACAAAACGGTTGAAATATTCTACGGAGGGGAACGCATTGCGTTTATTGAGCATATTGGACACGTCTCCTGACTGATTCGCATAGAACCAGTTGAGTCGTAATGCTTAGCCGCGATCGGCTGACCGTCAGGATCAGTCGGTCGCTCTGATTGGACACTAGCCTCGGCGCTGGGCCTCGGACGCACGGGTACAGCCAATCGCGCTCAGCTCGGTCGCCTGTCGCCATAGCGGCGCTGCTGATCCAGGTCGGCGAACGGAATGACGTCAGTGTCGTAGTTGTTGGCAGGGTTGTCGTCGCTGACCAGGGCCCGGGTGTATCGGTTTTCGCCGAGGCGCTGCCGTAGGAGAACTTGCCGTCGATGACGCTGGCCCTCGTGAAGACATAATCGAAGTCTTGCGCGCGCGGCATGTCAGCCTGCACCACCAACTGGCCCTGCGCCCAGTACGTCACACACCTTTCATTACTCAGAACAAATTCGGAAGCATCAGCACTGACTTCGATGCCCCGAAAAAATCCCTTATTGATGCGATCGGCAAGTGCCTGAGCCAGTTGGGCTTATCCGCCGATGTTCGCCTGGGTTTTTACGACGACTTTCATTCCGTCAACGAGCGCTGGGTGAAGCCGAAATCGAGCGCGCCGAGGACAAGATCGAAGCGAAAAAGCGTCTGGCTGTTGAGTACCGTGAGTGGCTGGCCGACACGCTCCGCCTGATCGGCACCGCACAGTCACTCAACGAGTTGGAGCAGCTCTACAAATCGGCTATGCGCAAACTGGACTTGCGCAAAACCGATCCAGAGCTCGCAGCCCACAAACTCAAATTCACCCGCGCCAAGGAAGCCTGCAAAGCAGACCTTGAAGACGCTATGGAAGGTGCAGCATGACTGACCTCTACAAACGGAATGAGCAGATAGCTGCACTCGCGGCCTTGGCTATCCAAGACACCATGGATGGCATCAAGGGTGAGTTCGAAGTGAAGGCCGACAGCATCGTCATGCCGCGCCGGAACATCGAAGGTGACATCGACGCCATCGAAAAGGAGGTCGACCGCCTGAACGAGCTCAAACGCATCAAGAAAAACACCGTGGGCCAGCTCAGTGATTACCTTCGCCAAAACATGGAGGCCGCAGACATCAAGTCGATCAAACGACCGCTGTTCACCATCACGCTCGCACTCTCGCCCGAGAAGGTTATCGTCGACAATGAACAAATCGTGCCCGATGAGTTTGTCTCGTTGAAGAGCGTGATTACACCTGACAAAAAATTATCGCCGTCCGGCTCAAGGAAATCCGCGATCACAACGATGCTGTGCGCAACCGCATAGAAGCCGGCGAAGACGCGGAGCATGAACTGCTACAGGAACCGGCCTGGGCGCACCTTGAGCGCGGCGAAAGCTCGATCCGGATCAAGTGAAGGAAGCAGCGTGAGACGAACCATCAACCGAACGGCCACGCGCCGCAGACAGACCTGGCTGGACTTGCCGGCCAGCGGAGTTGGACAGGTAGGCCATGGCCAAGACTGGAAAAGAGCGATCAGCGAAGGCCGCCGAGAAGCGGATCAAGTACGACGAGAAGGAACTCGGGGCACCGGTTACGGCTGGGCACAAGGCAGAAGCTTGAAGAACTGATGGCCTGGAACGATATCGAGGAAATGAGCGAAGCCGTGCAGAACCTGATTCTCAATGTTCATGCGCTCGGGCCAACGCTGTCTTACCAAGCGATTCAGAGTCCGCGCCACAAAGTACAAATAAGCGAAACCGTGGCGCGGATGTTTCAAAAGAAGAGCGTGGCCGAGTTGAAACGAGATCCTGGCGATGATGATCACTAGATGGAAAATTCGCCCAAAAATTCAGATGCACGATTTCTCTACTAAAGAATAATTTTGACCATCAGCAAATTTACTCCGACTAAAACTACCTTCCAGCCATTACTGCTGAAGGGGCGGAAGCTTTATTGTAGACCTGAGTGGGACCATGGCATCACGAGTTATTGAACCATCTACTTCTTTTACTGTAGCAGCTCCACTCCCGTAGACATCGGCGGTCAGAATATAGCACTGATCTATAGCTTTCCCTCTTGCAACACCAATACTGCCGCTATCAGCAAAAACCTTGACTAAATCTCTTTTTTGCTGAGCAGTCAGCTCCAAGCCTTTTACTTTATCAAGAACCTCTGCAGATTTCAGAGTACCTGACTCGTCAAATTTGAAAGACGAATTAGCAACAGTTAACTCTGTAACACAGTGCGTATATACAGCCATAATCTCGGGCAAACATATACCGACATCAGCATCTCTATAATAATAGACGCTGTACCCTGCATTACACTTATGGGTATTAGAGTCTTCGCCGAGCACAGCTACTTGTCTCGGCAAGATATATGAGCAACCAGATAGAAAAATCAGTGAGCAGATTGTCGCGAAAACAAACATTCCATATCTCATCTTCTTCACTCCTACAAGGATGATGGCCTAAGAATACTACTAGGCCATCACTACTATAGATCAACCTGACTGAATCGCCTCGGCGAGAGCTTTTTTTCTAACTGTTGCTCCTAACACGCGACCGTAAGCTTCAGACAACGCCGGGCAGATTAGTGAACAGGTCTACCCAATCCAAATAGGTTGCGAGATCGATGATCTGACGCAGGCAGATGACCATCTCCAGCTTCACTGCGTCGTCCGGCAGCCCTATCCGTTTTAGCATCGTTTTAGCGTCCTCTTCGATCGCCGCTAGCGCATCTACATCGCTCTGCAACCTCATGTCAGCCTCCTGCCAATGTGAGTTGAGGCATAGATACACCACCTGGTGACGTACCGCCCAGCGGAATCGAAGAGGTAGGCCATGGCCAAGAGCAACGCGGAACGCTCAGAGAAAGCCGCGGCGAAGAGGAAGAGCCGCGGCGAAGAAGAGATCAGGCTTCACTGCCTGCCCGGTACGCGCCAAGCCCTTGCTGAGCTGATAGCTTGGAGCGGCATCGAGGAACAGGGCGAGGCGATCACGCTGATGATTCACCACCTGCACGGCCTTGGCCCTGGCGGCGCCCTTCCCCTGCTCACCCCGCCGCGACACAGATACGTGATACCCGAAAACGTGTCGCGGATTTTTCACCACAAAAGCATGTTGATGATTCAGCAAGACCCTGGAGATGAAGTGCTATCGCCGAGTTTGAGCTGACTAAGCGCCTGCCGATAGTTAACTGTAGCCGAGCCATCGAAGTAGCTGATCCAGAAGCGCCAAACATCACCGGCAACACGGCACATGTCATAGAGTTCGCCATCAAGCGCAAGCATGTGGATTTGAAAGACCTCAAATTGCCCTTCTTGGTCGTATTCTGGATCTCTCGGTCTGGTTCTCGCCTCTTGGATACGCTTCATTTCGTGCTTGGCGTCGTTGGCGAAATGCCGGCAGGCATGGAGCTTGAGCCCGACGTCTTTATCAAAATTCACTATCAAATCCATGAATTTGTTGCCGCCATCCAGCCCATGAAGCGGAGCGACCTTATCCGCCTGATGGTTAAGTAAAAGCGCAACGCATAGAAGCCTTCGGTATACGCAAAGCAGATGCCTCACCTCCGGCTGAAGATCCTTCTGATATTCAGTCCAGAACTCTTCGTATGCTTGAGCGGACAAATCCCGCCAGTAGCCTCGCGCGTCATCAAGAAGTAATTCTGCCACAGACATCTCCATTTCCGGCTCCATGCCGGGCCGAACACAAATACCCCACTTCTACGGATCACGCCAGCCAGCGAATGCCCGGACGACCCGCGCTACAAGGCGATCGGGAACAGCAAGGCAGTGCCCTGCGTTCGCTGGATCGGCCGGCGCATCCTCAAACAGATCAATCCTTGAGATTGGTGTCGGACTCAATAAGCGGTTGAGGATCACCTTGCTCACGCTTCAGTCGCATCCAATCCCTGGTACGGACTACGTTGAAAACCCAAAGATCTCGGTAAAAAAAGTGAAGAGCTGTTCCCGAGATGCGATACCAGCCGCACCCCTCACAGTCCACCAACTTACCGCCATTTGCGATTGGCACATCGGTCGCCGGTTCGTTGCAGACAAAACAATTCATAACGCATCTCCGTTGACTGATCGCTGAACTGTAGCTGATCCCTCTCCACCCTCCACCGCCCCGGCATAGGACGCCCCATGCCCACAGAAAACAAACCGGCCGATCCGCTGCCGACATTGGCGACCGGCTCCGCGCTTGACGCTTCGACATGGACCGACTTCGTCGAACGCCTCCGTTATCACTGCAACGGTGCCGGCGTTAAATGGCACCACACTGCGGCCGCGATTTTCACGGTGCAGACCAAGCGAATCGATTACGGCTACGAGATCGACTACGCGGAAGGTCGAGTTGTCTGCCTGGAAGATCAGCGGTGGTTCAGTCCGAAAGAATACTGGAACGACCTCGACGACGAGGAGCGCGCAGAAATCGACCAGGATCTGATGTGGGAGCGGGCTTACGGCTTCATGGATCTGGACGAGGACGACCAGTGGGAATATCTCGCCAAGTGCGATGACCACACCGTCACCGGCTGGAACAAGCGCTGGGGCCAGCGCTTCTGGGATATCGGCCGCGAGGAGCGCGGACTCCATAGAGCTCGTCGCCGCACTGAAGCTCACCCGCGAGAACCTGCGCGCCTGCCAAGCAACTATCCATCTCGCCGGCGGGCTCGATCCCGCCTACGTGAACGACGCTCAAGCTGCAATGTCGGTCGCCGACGCAGTCTTAGCCAAGGCCGGCGCATAACCCATCACCACCTTCTGCCGCCACGCGCGGCATGGAGCATCACCATTAAACTGCCCCATCAGGGGAAAAGGATGCCGTATGGGCGCACAAAAATTGCAGCCACGCTTTATCCGGGCCGGCGAGGCGCCTGCCTACTTGAGCATGAATTTGCCTTTGTTTAACGAAATCGTCAGGCCGTTCGTAAATGAGTTCCCGATCGGGGAACGTGGTGTCGGCTTCGATCGTCAGGAGCTTGATGCGTGGGCATCGTCTTACGTGGCGGCCAAGGCAATTGATAAAAAGGGCGCGACGGAGCAACAATTGCTCCGCAGCGAGCGCCAGAAAGGAGAAACACAATGGCGCGAAAAACGGTCACAGGCCTCTCCCAAAGGAACGGTCTCTGGCATATCGACAAGAAAATCAACGGCGAAAGACTTTACGAATCTACTGGAACAAGTGACCGACAAGAAGCGGAGCGTTACCTGATACACCGACTGGAGCAGATTAGGCAGGAGAAGGTCTACGGCGTTCGGCAGGTCAGAACGTGGCGGGACGCGGCGATGCGCTTCTTGGTCGAATTTAAGGATCAGCCTTCGATCAAGCTTTCGGCTCACCACCTTTCACAGCTGGACGAATTCATCGGCGACATGCCGCTAACCCATATTGATGACCAGGCCCTCGGGCCTTTCATTAAAGACAGGCTGGCGACCAAGACGCTGCCGGATGGCAAGGTGAAGAAAGGTGTGAGTAACAGGACGGTGAACATCTCGATCGAGCGTGTGGTTCGGGTTTTGTCGTTGTGTGCAAGGAAGTGGCGCGATGAAGAGCGGCGGCCATGGCTGGATAGCGTGCCAATGCTAACGAAGCTGGAAGAGAAGAAATCGAGCCGCAAGCCCTATCCGATGTCGTGGGAGGAGCAGTCGATTCTTTTCGGGGAATTGCCGGCCCACTTGCAGACGATGGCGCTTTTCAAGGTGAACACCGGCTGTCGAGAGCAGGAAGTTTGCAAGCTGAGGTGGGACTGGGAGATTTCGGTGCCGGAGCTCGGTGCCAGTGTGTTCCTAATCCCGGCTGACTTTGGCGGCAGACACGAACGGTCTGGCGTAAAGAATGGCGACGAGCGCCTGGTGGTGCTGAACAGTGTTGCCAAGTCGATCATTGATCAGCAGCGCGGCCTGAGCAAGGAATGGGTTTTTCCTTACAACGGCAACGCAATGCAATGCATCGGATGAACGACTCGGCTTGGAAGAAGGCGCGAGTGAGAGCGGCGAAACTCTGGCAGGAGGAAAACCTTCGCCCCGCTCACCCTGGCTATCTGTCGATCAGGATTCACGACTTGAAACACACGTTTGGCCGTCGCCTTCGAGCGGCGGGCGTAACCGAAGAAGACCGAAAGGCCCTTCTTGGTCACAAGAACGGCAGCATCACCAGTCACTATTCGGGCGCTGAGCTCGGACATCTGATTGAGGCTGCAAACATGGTATCAGCAACCGATTCACGTGGGCCGGTTCTGACAATCTTGAAGAGGAAGCAGGCGTGAGAAATGGAGAAGTCACGCAAATGTCACGCACATGAAAAAGGCCAACGCTGTAAACATTGGCCTAAGTCATTGAATTATATGGTCGGGACGGAGTGATTCGAACACTCGACCCCTAGCACCCCATGCTGGGGACTGAAGTGACCTAACTAGATGATTTAAAAGGACAATAGCCCGATACATGCATGACAAAAAATCCGCTTTTTTGTGCTTATGCAAACGGAAACGCGCGGCCTCCAGAGAAGGTTTTGCGCAAGTTTTGTCTTGTGAGGACGTGACGAGTTTCAGAGCATGTACCCCATTTACGATAAGGACGCGTCGGGTCAACCCCTCGATGGCAGCCAGCACAAGTACACACTGAAGTTCGCAAAGGGTCAGCAACCGCCGGTGCAAGCCTTCTGGTCGTTGACGATGTACGACCTGCCAAAGCAATTGCTTGTGGATAATGCGATCAACCGCTACTTGATCAACTCGCCGATGCTACCGAATCTGACTAAGGATGCGGATGGCGGACTCACTCTCTACATACAGCATGAGTCGCCGGGCAAAGACAAAGAGGCGAACTGGCTGCCGGCACCCGATGGATCATTTATGGTGACGATGCGCTACTACTGGCCGAAACCGGAATTGTTGTCCGGGAAATGGCACTCACCCCTGATCGAGCAAGTGAAGTAGTCGTCGCCAGCGGGCAATACCGTATGGAATGGTCGGCTAATTAACGTAGCTGCCGCTCGCGAACGCGTGAGCCGACGGCGTTACGAGTATCGCCGTTTATGTTCAAAAGGCCCCCAAACCTTGACCTGGTACGAGGGCCTTTCTATTGGGCCACGGAAACCACCACCGCCTGGATTGATCTGCCATTGTCCTGCCGTCTGGTTGGACACATTGATCGCCTTTAGCATTAGGAACGTTGCGCATGTCTTACACCTATGACGGTTTGGCGAGCGTTGCCGTGCTGGCCCTGTATCGCGGCCGCCCCACAAACAAACAGACCACATTTGAGCTGGCTGTTCGAGTTATCAAGGTCGCCCCAAAACGTTTTCGCGTTGAGTTCGCTCACTACCTGCAAGGCCCCCAGGAAGCCAACACCCTCCAGGTGATGTTGCCGGATGGAATGCTGTTGCAGGGCCCGATTATTGATGGCAGCAATGAACCAGCCGGCGGCTGGCTGCTGATCAATGTCGAGCCTCACGAGCTGCCGAATGAGCCGCGGACGCGCGTCGGCAGGAGGATGCACAGTGACCGGTGAAGGTATTCAGTAAGAGGTGTTGCGCGCCCTGGTCGAACAGCACGCGGTGCGCGAATGCCTGGAAGCAAAGGTCGACGGTGGTCTCGATTGGGGCTTGTCGATTCGACTGGGCAGTAGTGGCGCCAGCTGGATGCCGGTGCGCTCGCGACGTGAGACGTTGCGCACCTGGGCCAGCCTCACGGCGGTCGGACGCTTTGCCGACAACGTGGGGCTACGGGGATTTAGTGTGGAACTGTGACTTCGGTGCCAGCTATCAGCCACATCCGGTACGGACTCAGTGATCTAGCCCGCCCCTATTAATCGGGTGTCGCCACTGACTGCTTGGATAGGGATTCGAACCCCTTCCTAACTCCTTCGGGGCCGCTTTAGCCCATGACCTCCTCTTCCAACCTGGATCAGATGCCCGCGAAGAACTGCGCGCCGTTGAAGCGAAGCTATGTAGATAGAATGGCGCTGATTTTTTATTTTCTACATTGCACCAGTACCGATGCTAGGCTTTATACGAAATGTATCAGCGCTCGGGGATGCTGTTTTGAAGACAGACTGGGAATACTAAATTACAACTCGTGAGCTTCGACTCCTCGCCTGTTTTTGCCTTACCTGACCGTCGCTCAAAAAAAAATATAACACTTAGCATTATCGGGCCAGCCAGGCTGACTAGACATAAAGGGCGTATCATGGGAAAAGAATTGCATTATCAGATGCTGCAACGATTGAATCGCCAGAAGCAAATTACAGATGCTAATGCGGCTCGTGATCGTCTTCGTCGAAAATACGAGTCAAGGAAGTATCAAGAGTCCCAAGCAAAGCCTCCTTATGCACCTGATGACGCTGAGCGGGCAGCTTATGAAAATATTCGACACCCACCTACCAACATAGCATTTATGAACGAAACGTTGGCGTACAATTACGTGGTGATACCACCTACGGCATTGCTGACAGGGGAAGAGTTGTTATTGTTTCGAAGTGACACTCGAGTACCAGCGTGTGTTTTCGAGACGGGCTTTAGTCCGCGCAATCCTCACAATGACCACCCTCGCCCTATATATCGAACAGAACAAGCTGATATCCATCCACCCTCTACCGTGTGTTTGACACGGGACCTTACAGTGGCAGCCTTATTACCCGCAAAAGTACCGGGCCAGCCGACTCCCGAGAGCGTAACCTACGTATATCTCGTTGCATGTTCCAACTATTATGATACTCACAGTCTGCAAGCTGATATCGGGTTCAGTCGCAACAGCGTGGGTCGTAACCCCTCGCAAGCGCAATCATTGATATACGCCCACGAGGTTGCCACAATGAATGTCGCTCCCGACGATGTGCTGGCGGCGGCCAGAATATCGCGAAGCTGGCATGGAAATTCGTTTATGGATGGGTGCACTTTTTATTTCCTGCATTGGTATTACAACGAACACTCAGTCAAGACCCTTGCATATAAGCATCAGTTGGACATCGTAAAAAGAGGACTGGAAAAAGAGAGCTCATTCAAGTCCCCCCGTCCCGCTTTATACAACCTTAAAAATCATGGTTACACGTACCCCCTTGAGGAAACTAATGATGACGAAGAAGGAGTTGGCGGGGGATCGCTCGGGAATTTGTTTGACTGAAACGCTCCACATCCGACTTGAAAAGAAGTCAGTCTCGCAGCTTCCCAAGCTGATAGGGACGGCGGTCGATCCGGATGCTGACGCATCCGGACCGGCCGCTCTTTTTCACTTCGGTGTTGAGACTTCTTTGGCGTATTCCTGACAGGCCGCGAGGGCAATCAGCCCCCGGTCGCCGTCATTGGTGACGCCGATAATTCGTTGAGCATGCGCCGGGTCAAGTTCGGCTCGTACGGGGCCATGAACCACGCTGCCGGCGCTGGTGGTGGCAGGCACTGAACAGCCGCCGGCTGAACCCGCATCGAGGAGGACTGACAGCCGCAAATCAGAAGTGGCAAGGCGATCGCGCAGGCGATCCTGGTTCTTTTGAGCATCGCTCAGTTCCTTGTAGTGGGTTTGCTCGCTGGCTGACAGGCGCTGCTCCAGCGCCAGCCGCTTGTCCTGCTCGGCCTGCCGGGCTGTGGCGGCGGCCAGGGTCAGCTGATTGAGGGTTTCGGTGTGCTGCCGCGCCTGCTCCGCCAACTGTTTCCCGTAGCGCCAGTCCTGAAGCTGCCAGGCGCCGCCGGCGCCGGCGAACACCAGCACCAGCGCGCCGATCGTTTTCCACGGAACGGCGATCACGCCAGCACCCTCAGTGCTTTCTCATAGAAAGCTTGGCGCTCGCCAGCACCGTTCGGTGTGCGTCCGCGCCGGCCGGTGTTGATGATGCTACCGATATTCGCGTTGTCACCGGCATCGGCCAACGTGTTCAGGCCGTGCGCGGCCCACCACCAGGCTGCCGACATCGCCGCATGTTGCGGCAGCTCCAGCAGCTCAGGCTGGTTGATCAGGTCCAGGCCCAGCGCCTCGCCGCACGCGGCGTAGTTCGTCCGACCGGTGATCTGGATCAGACCACGACCACAGTACTTCCGGCCGTCACCCGCCGCGGTATTACCCAGGTCTTTGCGACCTTCGTATCCGCGCTGGGCATCCGTCGGCCCCCAGATCTCGCGCACCCAGCGCAATTGGCCGGATTCATGACCGGTTTGGGCGATGAACGCGGCAACGCGCTTGGTGCCAACAATTTGGTAACGCTGCATCGCCGTATTGAGGGCAGGTGCAAAAACGCCGGCTCGTTGGCCGGCGTTCGGGAGGATCTGCAGCAACTGCTGCTGAGTGATCGGCATAGGTTTCTCCAGGCAAAAAAATACCCGCTCAATGGCGGGTGCGTCGTGCGGCTATTGAATTCAGGCGAGATCGGCAGCCACTGTCTGTGGGTCGGCCACAATTACGGGAGCTTTCGGCTCGGTGGGCCATACCGGCGCCGCATACCAGCCCGGCTGAACCGTGACTTTGCCCAAGGCAAACTTGTAGTTTTTCCACGCCTTCACGTTGACCAGTAACGCGGACTGCTCGGCTTCATCCTCGGGTGTCGCCTCGCCTGCGTCGATGCCGTAACCGATGGTGTCGATGCGCTCCTGAATGCGGGAGATCTGCGCCAGCGCTCGGGTGTTTCGAGAGGACAGCTCGACTTTGGCTGCCGACAGCTGAGCGGCCTGCTCGGCGGCGTCCTTCATTGATTTGGTGATGAGCTGGGACCAGTCGATGTTCATGCTTCAAACCCTCCGACCTGCACTGTATCGGGTGCAGGCAACGGCTGCGGCAAGGCCACTGGCCCATCCTGAACATTCAGCAGCGGCTCGGGGAACGCCTGCTCCTGGCTGAAATTGACCGGCAATGGAAGAAGCAGTGTCAGCTCAAGCTCACCCGCGACGTTTTCCACCGGGCCTACAAACCACTCTGACTTCACGGCACCGAGAGGAAGCGTGTCCCCGGGCGACATTGCCGAGAAGTCGAAAGCCTCGCCGTTTATCGTGAGCACCGCACCAGCGCGCGACATCGACAAGGTGTCATCACGACGCTGGGGGGAAAGGTTGATTTTCATTATTTCCACCGCCCTGAGGCAAAAAAGAAACAGTTGAAGGATCCGGTATAGACGCCGCCCGCAGGGTCGAACACCAAAAACGAACCAAGCGTGGCAGACGTTGCGTCAGCCGGTGAGGTGGTCGTGAACTTACCCGCAGCCCTTGCCCCCATAAACACCACGGGCGTCGACGCAAAACCTACGGGGTAAGCCCAGTTCTGCGTACCAACGATGCCGCCGCCATACCCTGAGTTCATCGCGATAGAGAGCCCAGTGATGAGCAGCCAGCAAAACATCGTGCCGTCCGCAAGCTTTGTGTATTGCCCGTTCGCAGTCGATCCGGACTCAATAATGGCGCCAGTGGGAATACCGCCTGACTGCGACACGGTTCCCACAATTGCCGCAACGGCGGCCGATCCAAGGCCAAGCCCGGCGCGCGCAGTGGCTTGAGTTGTTCCGCCAGTGCCGCCTTGCGCCAGAGGTAGCGTTGCGGGAAGTGCCATGGGGTTACCGCTTGCACCAAGTGCGGCATAAAGCTCGTCGAAGTTGCTCTGCGTTTTTGTGAACGCGCTTCGAGGTGTATCGCCACCCGCTCCCGTGGGAGCCGTCCCGAGCTGAATCGTCTGTTTACTCATGCGATTACTCAAATTTTGGTCAATAAAAAACCCGCCTCGGCGGGTCGTTGTACTGTCGATCTTCTACAGTGCACGCATAGGTCGTGCGGCAAAAGTTGTCCGACCATTCTTGTCGGAGCCCGCTTCAGTTCCCAGCAACGCGCCCATATACCCATTCAGTGTGTTGCGCACTCCCGCATGAAACCCACAAGGCGTTTCCCGGGCAGTGTTGCCGTTGTAGTTTTTCCCACCCAGTAAGGTGGAAGCGAGAAAATAGTCGTCATAGGAGCCGGTCCAGGGCATTTGGAAACCACTCCAATAGACACCCGAAACTGAACCACCTCGATTATCCAGCGACCATCCCTCGTTAACGGGCAAGCCGGTCATCACCAGCAGGTTGTCCGCCCCCACGAAGATCTGCTCACCGGCCGCATTACGCAGTCGCAAGTCGTATTCATTGGGTGGTGAGGTTGAGCGGAATGTCGCCACCAACCACCGCCCGCTGCAATCGGAACTGTTGAACGGCGCCATCAGGTGCAGCTTGAAATAGAAGCCTGTCCAGTTCCCCGGCCCACCCATCTGGACCAGTGAGTGATACATCCCTTGGTCGTTCGGGTTGAGAAAAACATGAGGTGCATCGGTCGTGGTGATTGGCGCCGGATAAGTGATAACTGCTTGGGTGATTGTGACGGGTGCCGTCGGCGGTTTTCCGATCGTGTAAGTGCCGGACCCGGCCACATTCAGAACCTTGTTATCGCTGTCGATCTGGAAGAAGTTCTGACCATTGCGCGATCTGAATCCATAGTCCATGCCTGCTCCTATTGGTAGGTCAGGATAAAAACGTTGAGCACCAGACCCGCACCGCGCCGAACCCGAAGCTGCCCTGCCGACCAGAACACGGAAGGCAGAGCAGCGTTTTCATTGGTTGGGTCTGGCAGTGTCACGCACACAAACGACTGCGCGGTGATTTCGGGCATGTTGAGGTAACTGGTGAAGTCGCTGGTGATGGGCGGGACGGTGACCTGTCTCGTGATGATCGACCGAACCGTCATGATCGAAGATTCAAGGGTCACTACCCCCGCGGCATTTTTCGTTCTGGCGCCGTAGTAGTCCATTACGTCATCTTCCCGAGAGCTGCACGCTCGATGTAGTTCAGGTCATACACGTAGATCCCGTTGTTGTTGAGCAGCGTGTAGCCCGTGCTGGATTGCCCGCGCAGCGTGAAAGTGCCTGCCGGAATGTTGATTTCCAGTAGCGGCAATCCTTGGTTGTTCAGAGCGGCCGACTTGAGCGTCATACCCAGAATCAACTCCTTGATGAACGCCGTGTTGATGAACGCTTGGTTGATGAATACTTGCCCGTCTTGCACCACAAACGGCGCCGTGGGGCTTCCGCCCGACCCGTTCACGACCGCGAAGCGATCGGCGCTGACCAGGAACTGGCTCTGCAAACCCGCCGGCCCGTTCTCGATGCCCAGACCAATGCCCGCTGCGACGTATCGACCGTTGGAATCGACCTGCATCTTCACCGACCACATAGCCGAGGCCTTTCCATCTAACGCAACTTGCGCCTGGCTAACCTGCTGAACGACGGCGCTGTTCTTACCCACCTCAACCTGAACGTTGTCGACACGCTTGCCGGTGGCCACGTCGCCCTCGATCACCGCAGACTGCAACGACCACACGCCGACAAACGCCTCAGTTGAACCCGCAAACCCTGCGGTTTCACCCGCCAAAGGTGGATTGACCTGTGCGAATACGCCGTCGACCTTTTCCGAGATCGCATCCACTTCACCCGTGACAACCTGGATACGGTTATTCACCGAGCCAGGCAGATCCGCCGGGCCATCGATCAGCTCGATACGGTCATTCAGGTGTTTGCCCAGCGCAGACTCGCCGATCTGGCCAGAGAAGTATTTCTCATACTCGCTCTGATCCGAGCTGGCTTGGCCATTGACGCCGACACCCTGCGGATACCATGGCCCGACGTTGCCGGTTCGATCCACCAGGCGGGCCCAGAAGAAGAAACTCGCCCCCGCGAGAATGCCCTGCATTTCGTGCGATGCCTGCGGATAGGCAAAATCACCAAGCTTGATTGCGTCATCCCGTGAGGTCGTCTTGCTGTACCAGATCTCAGTGCGCTGAGTATCCTCAGCGCCTGGCGGGAAGCCCCACGCCATTCTGATGCCATAAACAAGACTGGTCGGGGTCAGAAATGACACCGCCGGTGGCAGGCCCTGCTTTCCGCTAAGGTTGGTCAGGATAGAGTTGCGCCAGATCGACGAAATATCGAAAGCGCTCACCGCGCGGACGCGGGCCACGTAGGCGCCAGCGTAAATGCCGACCACGTCCACGTTGGTCATGCCAGTGCGCTGCAGCTTGATCCAGTTGCCGCTGTCCTTGCGCCATTCCACGTCATATCCGACCGCGCCGTCCACAGCAGGCCAACTGATGGTCATGGTGGCCACGGCCAGCCCCTGCACCACCGAAGACGTTGAGGCCACCGCAACACTGGTAGGCGGAGGAACCACGGTGATTGGAATCACGCTGATTGGCCGCTCTTCCAGGCGCGCTCCGGTGTCGATGTGCGCGAACTTGCTCGGGTCGTACTGCAACGCGCTGATTTCGAAGTCGCCCTCGGTGGTTCGCCTGGTACGCAGAACGCGATACAGCGGGATGGCGAGGTCGTCAGCGTCGATTGCCCATTGCAACTGCGCGATCGGCGGCTCGCTGTAGGCGACGGTGACCGTCACAGCGCGACCGTTGACGCTTTGCACAGTACGCCCTTCGGCGCGGCCGTCCGGCAGGTTGATGATCAGCCGATCACCGGCCTTGGCCTGGGTATCACGGTCGAGTGTCACCACACGGCCGGATGCCGACGATATCCGCCCGCCAACCTCTCGGCCGGCCAGCAACGAGTCCGCCACCGGAATGATGTGACCCGGCAGTGGGATCACGCCTTCCATGCCGGTCTTGAACGACACGGTACGATCCTGGTTGTTGCTGAGAATCGCCCACTTGCCTCGGCGCTGGGCCTCGGACGCCCGGGTGCAGCCAATGGCGCTCAGTTCCGTCGGCCGGTCGCCATAACGGCGTTGAAGATCCAGGTCGGCGAACGGAATGACGTCAGTGTCGTAATTGTTCGCGGGGTTGTCGTAGCTGACCAGCGCCCGGGTGAACCGGGTCTTCGCCGAAGCGCTGCCGTAGGAGAACTTGCCGTCGATGACGTTGGCCCGCGTGAACACGTAGTCGAAGTCCTGTGCGCGCGGCATGTCGGCCTGCATCACCAGCTGGCCCTGAGCCCAGTACGTCATGCCCCGGTAAATCGCGGAGATGTCGCGCAGCAGTGACCAGGCGTCGGCCTTGCCCTGCAGGTTCATGTCGCAGAGGAATCGCGGCTCCTGACCGCCCAGCCCATTCGGCACCATCTGGTCAGAGTACTGGGCGATCCGGTACAACTCCCACTTGTCGACCATCCACGGCTTGATACGCTTGCCCAAGCCGAAACGGTCTTCGGTGCAGGTGCCGTAGGTGATCCACGCCGGGTTATTCGTCCAAGCCGACTTCATCGAGCCATCCCACGTCCCGGTGTAAGTGCGCAGGATCGGGTCGTAGTTGCTCGGCACCATCCAGCGCCGAGCCTTGCACTTCACGGTCACGGCCGGGATGTTGGTGAACTGCTCGGCATCAAATTCGATGTAGAGCAGCGCGGTGTTCGGGTAGCGCAGCTTGGCGTCAATCACCTCGGTATAGCCGGCCACCAACATGGTGTCGGCGATCTTGTTGCTGTTCTGGTTCGGCGTCAGACGGCGCACACGGATCTGCCAGCCCGTGGTGGCGTCCGGCAGATCGATGCGGCGCGAGCGCTCGTAACGGGTCGTGGTCTTGCCGTCGACGGCGTCCACCAGCACCTGCTGATAGGCGCCGCCGTCAGTGGCCACGTCGATGGCGTACTCAATGCGGTAGCCGCCGACATTGCCCTGATCATCCGAACGTTGGAGCGCGGGCCACGCCAAACGCATGCGCACCGCCGACAACTGGATGTTGGTGATCGAGCGCACCCACGGTGCATCGCTGCGCAGTTCGATGTTCAGCGACGTCTCGTTTTCCACCGACGGAATGCCCGGGATGTAGGTCTGATCCACGGAACCCGGCCGCCAGTCCCACTTCACGTTCGGGAAGTTGTAGTTTCCACTGGCATCGCGGATCGGCGTATTGTCCAGGTAGATGTCGTAATCAGTCGGGATGCCGTCGAACTCGCCCTCACCCACGGCGATCAGCAACTTTGCCAGGTTGGTCGAGCGCAGGCTGTCGCTGGCTTCGACCGGCGACTTCGGCTTGCTACTGCCGCCCTTCTCGCCGTAGATCTCGATCTGTTCCGCTGCGCCCATGCTTTCCTCCAGGCATAAAAAAACCGCCTCTTGGGCGGCCTAATGGCATTTCTGTAAAAGTCGTGATGATAGAATTCGTTCGCAGCGCCCTACTACGATGCGGCGCTCGATTCAGTCATCAAGGAAGTAACTGCTTATGAATAAAGTTTCGAATTGGCTACGAACTGTCCTTTCGCTACCGGTGTACGCAATATCTGCTGTGTTGTGGATTTACACCGCATACACAATCATCACCTCTTCAATAACAGTGCTCTCCAAATATCTGACGCCCTCACAGCTTGTTGCAGGGGTGGTCGAGTTGTTCTTTTCTCTTGTGTATGCCGCAGTTGGTAGCGGCCTGTGGATGCTTGCCCGGTACATTCGGACGTCAAACTTCAAGAAGCAACCGCGGCCTTCCGCCTTGCACCAGCCATAGGCCTTTTACACTTTGTCTTCAGCCAGGATCGAGGCAGAGATGATCATCCCGCCCCACCGGCGTTCGCCGATGCAGATCGGCACCGGGTTGCCGCTGGCCGTGGTGTTCTTGGCGCTACCGAAGGCGTAGGACGGTGCATTCTCAGGGGATGCGCTCTGCTTCAAACCCTTCGCTTGAGGGCTGAGCATCTGAATGACGCCACCAGCTACCAGACCAGCACCTAATTGCACGGCCCAGGGCTGCCCAAAGTACGAGCCGGCCACGACCAGAACCGCACCAATAATTGTTTGAAGAAGGCCTGTCCGCTTGCTGCCACAAATGACGGGGACTATGCGAATTTCCTGGGTTCCGCCGAGGCCGAAATCTTTTTCAGCTACGTTTTTCCGATTTCTGAAAATCGCGAAACGCATCCCCTTTCCTTCAAGGTCCTTGATCGCCGCCTCAAATCCTTCCAGGGTGCACTTGAGAGCCTTGAAGGCCTCGCCCACGGATCTGCTGCCAAGCTCACGATAGTGAACTCGGCCAAAGAGCTTGATAAGCGGGCCAGAAAGAAAAATGGTGGTCATGGCTGGGTTGTCGCTGAGCGTGGCTGCCAAGGCTGTTTCTCCGGACGTAAAAAAACCGCCCGGAGGCGGTTTCTGTCATTGCATGGTGGGTGATAAGTCCATGCTCATCGCTGAGTCTATGGATATCCTAAATTTCTTGGTGCTGCCAGTCTTCACATTTGTCTCTTGCTCTTTCAAGCCGCTGCCACACGACGAAGCACCAACGATGTGTTCACCGGCTGGAACGAAAAATTTTGCCGTCTCGCCAGCGCCGATCTCGGCCGCTTTTTGCCCGTCGATACTCACCGAAGTATTGCAGCCACCCCCGACAAAACCGGTATCGCGAGTGATGATCAAAACAGAGTCACCGGAAACAGGCTTCTGATACACAAACAGCCGCGAGCTTGGTACAGGGTCCGCTTTGCTTGATGGAACTGGAGATGTCGCACACCCCGCCAGCAGCGCTACCGCCAACACTCCTAATATCAATTTCAAGTTGTTTTGTCCTTTCGATTCAGGGATCAACCTTCTCATCGGAAACTATTTCACGCTGATTTTCACTGCTACCTTCAAGTACCGCTTTTAGAGCCTTAGCCCGTCGCTCCAAGCAAGCATTAAAGCCTGGGCTCTGAGGGGCACCGAAATCTAAGCAAGGATCACGATTATCAAGTGGTTGTCGTGGGTGGGAGCATCCCGCTAACAGCGCCACCACCAATGCTCCTACAATCAATTTCATGCAGATCACTCCTGTGGAAATGCGGGCAATTTAGCACTCAAGGCGGGCTTGGCAAAAAGCAAATAGGAGGGAGATTATCGGCCATCGGTCGACTTTGTAATCACCATCTTCTGATCGGGGTTGCTGCAGCTAATCAGAATGCTCCCATCCGCCGTGTAGATCTTAGTGATGGTGAGCATGGACGTGTTTACAACGTGTGCAATATCCCCTGGTGAAACATTCAGCTCAGCGATGGTATTGGCTTGAACTGACTGGCACTTTTCGAAACTCATGCTTACGGAGGTTGATTCAGCAGCTGCAAAAGCCTGTGCTACGCCCAGAAAACCCAATGCCGCAAATATAATGCTCTTGATCACTGAAACACTTCCTTATGGTTTTTTAGCAAATTTATCACCCATGAGGGCTGTACGAATTCCCAGTAACGCCCCGCCGGTCACCAATAGTAGCCTTTTGCACTCAAGCGCAAAAGGATAGTGAGACCCTCATGAACGTATTGAAAAAAACAGTGGCCTTGCTTCGCAGCCCGAAAAAAAAGGCCTGGGCAGACCTGAACGACTTGGCGCTCGCGTTCATCGGTGTTCCAAGCTTCTTGGTGGGTAGTTTCTACCTGTGGGTCGTCACTACAACAACTCCAGATTTGTTGATTCTGTCCCGAGACCATGGCCTTCCACTAAGCGCCATTTTCGCCTTGTTTTTTTTGGGTGGACTGGCGTTAAGCAGTTGGTTCTTTTTGACTGTCGCAAAGCGGTGCAGCGAGTTGCTTTATGAGCGCAACTTCAAATAGCCGTCCCATAGGGACTTTACATAGACGAAGATCAGAATCAGGGACGAACCAAGAATGACTACCATGGCAGGAGCACTTCGTCGTTTTATTGAAAAAACTTCGGGCGGAGTAACAAGAAAACAAATAAAAGACCATATCGAAAGCAGCTTTCCTGAAAAATGGTCACCTGGCACGCTGACTGCACACCTCTATGCATGTACTATCAACAATCCAAAAGCCTACATTCATCACAAGTGGGCAGATCGATTTCTCTACCGATCCGAGGATGGGCACTTCCAACTATACGATCCCCAAGCCCATGGAGTGAATACATGGGCGCCGTCCGCAGACATACAAACCGAGGACTTCGAGATTAGCGATGAACCTAATATCGAAGAACTCGTCGAGACGTCTATCACACTAGAGCGCGACGTCGAAACATATTTGGTTCGCAACCTCCATATCCTCGAAAAAGGTCTGCGCTTCGTCGACCGTCAAGTCAGCACAGACGTAGGCCGAGTGGACATTCTGGCCGAGGACACAAGCGGGCGTCGTGTCATTATCGAACTGAAAGTTGGCCATGCTAAGGATGCTGCCGTAGGGCAAATCGCCCGATACATGGGTTGGTACGGCAGGCAAGATATTGACCGCCCAAGAGGTATGCTTATCGCCAGCGAGTTTCCCGAGGCAGTGCGCTATGCCGCAGAGGCCGTTCCACACTTGTCGCTCATTCAATACAGGGTGCAATTCGATTTTAAAGCAGTAGCCATCGAGGATTAACCAAGCTCAGACTACCGGGCTTGCTCACTCGATTATTTTTTGCTGTTGATTTCAGCGCTTTCTGACAAGACGCATGTATGCATCGACATGATGCAAACACTGAGCAAAATCGATAACCAATAGTGACAATAGGGAAAGCCATGACATTAATAATTGCAGCCTATGACTACAACAACGAACCAAGCTTTAGCAGACTCAATAGAGATCAAAAAAAGGATTCACCGTGTGGAGTTTTCACTATCTCTGACAGTGTCATAACCCACCCAGACTCGAAGGGAACAAAGCTCGCTACATCATTTCGCAAAACCTACGAAATCGACATAAATGTCTATCGCCCCTACTTTAGACCTTACGGCGTACTCGATGGTTTCCACGAAATAGAGACCACGCACAAATGTCTTATTTCAATTGCTGGAAGCACTCTTATAGCCCAGCACGCATTAAACCTAATTTCCACACACTTGAAAAATCTTCGATACGTATTCAATACTGAAAAAAGAAGGTACGAAATAGTCCGCGCATGCGAAGCAAACCCAATGCTATCCCAAGGATATACTGAGTGGGACGAGAACATGTTTTCGCGAAATGACTTAGACAACCTTCTAACAAGCGACCTAATAAATAAAACGGTTCTGTTTTCTGTAGATCACATAATACGCTCAGTAGCAAAAGATCGCTTAGGTGACATAAGAAAAATTGATACCGAATTCCTCCTATCTTGCCAATGCCCCTCAACGAAGGAATATTCCATATATAAATACAAGATATCTTATGGCGGACCTAACGGAATAGATATTATAAACTCTAGAATACCCAACGATGACGTTGGAACAATTGGGATGAGTAACGCATTCTATGAGCGGGCAAAAAATGTATACCTCGGCTGTCGCTTAGAAAATATAAGCGCCAGACCTAAGCTAATCGAGTTCATGAAGAGCGCGATCCGTGAGGTTCAAGCGGAGGGAAGCTTCGAAATTGACTTCCCTATCATCGTTAAGCCGATAGGTGGGAGAGGACCTGAAAAAACGATAGTCTACGGTCAGACGGACAAAGCTGAAGACGAAGATATTTGACTTTAGGTCAACGCATGTTCCTACTCAACTCTGACAGGCTACCGTTAGCGTTTTTTCCCCGGAGCGAATCTTAACGTTCTCCATAGCGCCGATAGAGACATCTTGCCCTCACACAACGGATTCCCCAGTCCTTTGTCTGCAAGCCCAAGGACTGGGATTGCGCCAACTTCGGCGCGTTTATGACCTGGAGGTCAATGTGAGCATTGATGGATATGCAGAAAGCAAAAAAGACTGGATTTATACTTGGGGTGTCGTGCGTGACGAGCCGAACATAATGGTCGGAGCCTTCCCGACCAAAGCTGCTGCGGAGGCCCGCGCGAAGACATTGGGCGAAGATTACAAGGTCAGCTACATCTTCCACTTACCCGGCACTGATGAGTTCATCAGGGAGGAAGAACCACGCGGCTGACTCTTGAGGTCAGATCGCGTTGAATGTGATCTGACCAATCCCTGTCAACAACTCGGCATTCAGCCCAGGCTTGCCCTCATACTCCCGGCGATAAACGCTTCCTCCAGGACCAACTTTGCCAGAGAGCCTGACTCGATCGATCTCGAACTCTCCATCAAGGATCGCGATTTCGGCAATTCCACCTGCCATGGCTCCGTCGTTGATCGTAAAAAGGTTTTGTATCGTCAACGCATATGTCTGCTGCATACCAGTCTCCTGCGGCTACGCCGCGTCATTTAGTTGGCTGTGCGTCTCTGTGCCGTAGAATTAACCGCGCGCGGTCAAGCCACGGCCCGCCGAAAACGATGACTTCCGACGGCCTGCCGTACAGGTGATGCAGCAGGAAAGGCCCAGGGCCGAACGTCGCTGCGTCCTCTCCAGGCAACGCCGGATCGGCTCCCAGAAAGATCCCGGCGTGGTTCGGGTAAACCGTCCGCCCCACCTCCATCACGATCATGTCACCGCGCTGCGGCTGGTCCACCCGGTAAAACCCGGCGGCCTCATAGTTCGCTTCGTACAAGCTGGTGTTGTCCCTGCTCTCCCACCAACCATCGGCTCGCTTGAATGCTTCGAACTCCAACCCCCACTCCCGCTTGTACCAGTCGGCACATACCTGCCAGCAGTCCCAGGCGCCGTGCACAAATGGCCGCTTCAGAAGCGGCACCTCGCCGGAAGGCGTGACCGTGCGCAGATCGCCCTCAGGCCAGCTCAGGATGTGCCATGGCAGCGCGGTGGCCTCGCACATGGCGACGTCACGCGGTGACGGCCTGCAGGTGGCGTCCGGATGCGAGTGCACCACGCCGATCACCTCGCCTACGTCTTCGGCCGCTGCATACTCCTCCGGATCGATACGGAACTCCTCGTTCGGCTCGGTCGAGATGTTGATGCAGGGGAAGTATTGCTGTTTGCGGCCCACGGTGAGCAGCAGCCCGCAGCACTCTTTCGGGTACTCGGCCGCAGCATGCGCCTGGATCGCGTTCAAAATGTGTTTGCGCATGTCAGCTCCGTGCGATCAGCGAAACGGCCGGGAAGCCACCGAACGGCAGCGGATTTCCCTCACCGAAACGCGGGATGCAGCCCTTGCCCAGGGTGGCATCGCACTCGTCCAGTTCCGGGTTATCGGTGACGATGCCGTCCTTGGTCACGTGCGGTCCGGTGTAGCCACAGTTCGGCCCACGGTAGCCGCCAGTGAGACACCAGTGACAAAGCGTCGTCGCCTGCCTACCGATGGACTCATAACCGACGTCACCCGGGCTGGCCAACTCCCAACTGACGCTTTCCCCGTCCTCGTTCGTTTTCTGGTCGATGTACCAGACCTCGATCGTCTCTTGGGTTGGATCAGCCGTAGGATTGCCGGCCGGGAAGTTCGCCGCGTCCAGGTAGGTGCCCAACGTGTGACGCATGGTCAGCTTGAACTCGAGCAGATCCTCGAACGCCAGACACAGCGCGGTGATGCGCCCGTTGACGTTGCCTACCGAAAACGTTGGACGCACCGCAGTGCCGTCACCATTCGCCTCGATGCCGTCAATCTGCACCGGCCAGGCGCTGTACTCGTTGCCCTGCCAATAGATGGCCTTCGCCGGCAATTGGTCGGCATTGTCGCCGGCGGCGATCAACTCGGCCGCCGTGTGCGGAATCGCGTGCCCGTGGAAGCGCAAAACGTCCGCGCCGTATTCCGTGCCGTCCAATTCAAAGAGCAGCACTTCGCTGCCAGGCTCAAGCACCTGGATGTCACTGATCAGCGGCATGATTGCCCCTTATGGTTGGAATGCCCGCTCGAACGTGGCGGTAAGTTTAAAGACGCCGCCACCCATTGGTGTGGGGGCGGGATTTTTGCAGGTGAACAAACCGAGCTGGCCGAGTGGTGTGGTCCAGAGGAATGCCCTTGCCCCGGCATGCCGATCGAGGAAGTCGATGATCTGCAACACCTTGGCCTCTTGACCGGTGAAGGTAATCGGATACGAGTCTTCTTTGTTGTTCGGACCGTCTCCGACGTTCTGCGCGTAACCGCCGCCGAACTTCGAAGTGCGCACCCGATAAGCGATATTGGGTGTTTCCCCGCGCTCGGTTGGCCAGGTGAATCTCTCGATGGCCATCAGCCCCTCCCATTTATCAGGCGCCAGATTGATCCGCTCGGCTGCAACGCTCTGGCAATTGCAGTTTCCGCTTCGGTTTTTGCAGCCTGCTGGATGCCTTTCCCAAGCTGGTTGGATGCCTCTTGTGAAACTCCCGCCCCGTCACTTCCAGATGTCTGCACCGAGACCGCCACCGGAAAGTTGTACGTGTTGCCGCCACCGCCGGACATTGCGGCCAGCGCTGGCCCGCCGCCGGTAGTCAGCGGCGTAACGCTACCGCCGTTGGCACCGGTCATCAGGAACGATCGGCCGCCCTCGTTATAGAGCTCCGGCCCCAGTTCGTTCACCTCGTACAAGGAGTTCGGCGCAACCGGGCCGCCGGCGGCTCGATACCCAGAAAAATCGATACCGGTGTAGCCAGCCTGTGACGCTCCAAGATCTGACGAGACGGCACCGGCAGATCCAGCGGCCAATCCATTCCCGCCACCGCCGAAGTACGAACCGGCAGCTGATGCTGCGATGCCGAACAAAGCACTAAGCCCTTGAGACGTCGCCTGCCGAGTCGCAATCCGCGCCATGTCCGCCAGAACCGATTTGGTGAAATCGGCAAACGACAACTTCCCGGTCATGGCGAAATTGACGATCGCGTCTTCCATCGAACTGAAGGCGTTGGTGAAAAGGCTTTTGGTTTGCCCGGCGACATCTCGGGCTGATTCCAGGTAGTTCTGCCACGCCGACGATGCGCCGGCGCTCCAGTTACCCTGGGCCGCGGTCATCTCGTCGTAGTTGGCTTGAACCGTGTCATGCAGATCCTGCTGAGTGGCTTTCAGCGCCGCCAGTTTCTGGGTGTACTCGTCGAGGCTCATGCCGCGCGAGCCGTCGCCGTACTGGTTGGCCAGATCCAGCTTTTGCTGGTTGAAGCGGTCGTCGATGGCGTTCTGCTGATCCGTCAGCCCACGCTCCCGATCACCCTGGCCAAGTCCTGCCGCAGCCCGTTGGCCCTGCTGACGCAACGTGTCGACTTGCTGTTGCAGCGCGCTGGTGTAGGTCTGAACGGCCAGCTCCTGCTTCCTCAGCCTGCCCTGTTCATTCTTCGCCAGCACATCCAGCTCGCTATCCGCCGCCTTCTGCGCCTTGACCATGTCGGTGCGCGCGTCGGCGATCTTTTGGTCGAGTTGAATGCGCTGCTCGGCGGTGGTGCTGGACTTGCTCTTCGCCGACTCAAGCGCCGCGATCTCGGCCTCGTAAGCCGCCGTGACCTCATCCCGCTCGTTGCCGATCAACGCCTCGCGCTTCAGCAGGTACTCCTGCTGTGAGATCAGCCCGGCCTTTTGCGCGGCATCCAGTTGTTTCTGGGTGTTCGCGTATTCAGCCTGGATTTCCTTAAGGGCATTCTGCGCTGCGTTATAACCGGTGAGGTCGACGGCGCCGGCTGACGGCCCCTTCTGATCCTTGTTCTTGTCCTTGATGTTCTGCAGCGTTTTGGCGACGAAATCGGCCTGAACCTTCGGGTCATTGGGGTTGGCCTTTCTCAGAACTTCTACGTCACGGAGGTAGGCTTTCGTCAGTTTGTCGCGCTTTTCGGCGTTGGTCAGATTCGAGTCGCTGATCTGCTTGAGTCGCTGCTCAGCTTCGATCCCCTCCTTCTGAGTTCGGACTTCGTCCTCTTGAACTTTGACTCGCTGTTCACCGGCGAAAACCATGAGCTGAAGCTGATACAGCTCTTGTTTTGAATCTGCGAGTTTCTTCGCCGCATCGGTGTCATAGGGATCAGCATTCACAGCGCTCTGCGCGTAAGCCACACTTTGGGTGAGCTCAGCAATTCGCTTTGCAGGCCCTGCCTCTCGGCCGATATTCTTCAGCGCATCCAGCGACTTTTTGGCTTCATCAGTGATGCCCTTCCAGGCCTTTTCGATGGTGCCGAGGTTGTCGGTGATCTCGGTCGAGCGGTGCTTGACCGTATCGGCGTAGGTGTCGGTGAGTAGCTTGGCTGCGCCAATGGTGTCGCCCTGCTCTTTCAGCGCGACGATCTGCGAGTAAACGGAAGCAGTCAGGAAGTGGTATTGATCATTCAGCTCCTTCGCTGCTGCGACCGGGTCCTTTGCGATTTTGACGAACTCGGCAATGGTCGCATCCACGGATCTTCCGGTGGCGTCTTCCATGGCTGCCGCCGCATCAGCGATATCCTTGAAGCTTCCACCGGCGATCACGCCAGACGAAGCCAGCAGCGCCAGCGAAGCGGCAGCCTCACCGGTGGTGCCGTTGGTGGCGCTCACCTGCTGGGCAAGGTCGGACAACTGTCCGGCAGTCGTGCCAGCAGCATTGCCGGTCAGAATCAGCGCCTTGTTGTATTCATCTGTTTCTTTGCTGCCCTGGCTGTAGCCGTATATCAGGGTCCCGACGGCAGCTGCAGCGGCAACAATGGCAAGCGCCAATCCCGCAACCCCGAGCGATACGCCGCTTATTGCGGGCTGAAGAGCGCCTACCGCGCGCTGCGCGTTCTCAGCAGCTTCTGCCGCTGTATTTGAACTCTCGGCCAGATCAGACAGGCTTTCCCCTGCCTCACCCGCGTTGTCTGCTACGTCTTTGGCATTTGTCGCAATACCAGCGAGCGACTCACCCAGCACCGCCGCACCCGCACCGCCTGTGAAGAGCGACCGGAACTTTTCCTTCAGCGCTTCAAGAGTGGCGCCTACACCGCCGAACGAATCCTTGATCTGCCCACCCTGCTGGATAAGCACCAACAACGGGTTTTGCCCGCCGGCCAGGCTGGTGAAAATGTCCGTAAATTGTGAAGGAAGCTGCCGCAGCGCCGCTTCGGTCTGCTTCGAGCTGGCACCAGTCTTTCTCAGCCCCTCGTCGAAGTCGCCCAGCTTCTGCCGGGAAGCGTCGATTCGGGTCGAGTACTCGCGAAAGGTGTCAGCATCGATCAGACCAGCCGCTTTGTACTTCTGCAGCTGGGCCTGCTGCTGGTCAAGCTTGTCGAGCGCAGCAATCGCGGGATTGATCTTACCGAGCAGTGCTTGCAGACCTTCGGCCTGAACGCCAGTTGCAGCGGCTGCCTTCTTCGCCGCCTCGGCCTCTTTATCCGTCGAACCAACCAGTGCATCCGATTCTGCCTGCAAGCGGCGTTTCAGTGCCGCCAGGCTGCTGACCGAGGATCCTGACGCATCCATTGCTGACGCGTTCGTGCTGACACTGGTGGTCAGGCGCTGGTAATAATCGCTCGACTCCAGCGAGGCCTTGGCCATCGCCGTCAGCCGCTTCATTGCGTCTTCGGTGGACTCGGAAAGTTTGCCTTCGGCCGAGGCCAGACCGGTGGACGCGGTTGCCGCTTTGTCGAATCCCGCGGCGACACCATCAGCGGCTTTCTCGGCCTTGGCGCCTGCCTGCGCGAGGCGCTCCAGATCCGTAGCGGCTTGGACCGCCTCGCCTGAATCTACCGCAAGACCTAACTGCGCAATTGTGCCCGACATGAGTGCTCCATTACTTCGATTCGCTCATGACGAGCAGTGCTTCGGCCTCCATGACTTGAAGGTCGGGAAAAATCTCACCGATTTGCTTTTTCTTGATGCCGAGGAACCCGGACACATCGCGAATGGACGCGTAGTCCAGCCCGGTAGCGCCGCACGCGCCTGTACGCCATTGCGTTGACAGAGCATTGAAGAGGCAGAACGCGGGCCAGTTATCGGCCCACACTTCGCATTCGTCGCCGTAGTCTTCAGCCGAAAATCCAAAGGCGTCTTGGCCCTGAATACTCGGCTGATAGAGGGAGCGCGCGGCGCTGATCAGTTTCCCAGGCGGGCAACGGAGAACGCCTTCTGGTAAGCGTCGACGATCGCGTCACCAGCACCGGCCGAGGTTTCCACCAGGGCGCGGATCGATTCGGCGTTGAATTTATCGTCGAACCCCCAACCAGTAACCAGCTGGGTCACCTGTTCGATCTGCCGCTCGACGTGCGAGTCAGTGATTTCGATCAGCGTGAGCTCGTCACCTTTGGCCTTGAAGCGCGCTTGATCTTCCTTCGCGCTTTCCTGCCAGCCGGCGAACAGCACCGCCAGCTCCTTGCGATCGCGGTATTTGAACTCAAACGGCACTTTGATCGTGGTGCCGCCAACGCGCGGAATATCAACCTCGGCGTTGAAGGTGGGATTCTGGGCAATTTTGAACTTAGCCATGAGTTCCCCTTAAACGCCGTAGCGGATGAATTTGGCAACCACAGCAAACACCGCAGTGACCGCCATGATGTTGTTCTTGGTCATCGAGGGCACATTGTCGAACGATGCATAAGCGTTGTAGGCAATGACGCCACCCGAAGCGAGATTCACGCGAACCGCGCGCGGTTTCTTGTCGTCGTCGGCTTCCAGCAGCACATCGTTGTGCGGCAGCGCCGGGTCATCGGCCATGGTCAGCGTGAACGACAGTGCAGACTTGGACGTCGGGATCTGGTGATCATCGTCTTCCTCGAGGAACGAGTAAGTGACGTTTTGCTGCTCGCCGCCGGACTTGCTCGAATCCGTGACTTGGCTGATCGGTACCCAAGTCAGAATTTTGCGAACCGAACCGCCGCCTGCGCCAGCGATGAAGCGTGCCGCATTTAGCGTATTGATCTTCTCCAGCACGAACGAGTCGGTGGTCACCGTCTTAACTCGAGCAATACGATTGTTCAGGCGCGCCCAGCCGGAAGTGACTTCAACGAAGTCGCCTACCTCAAGGTCATGGCCTGCCGACGATGCAACAGCTTCGGTCGCATTGGTGATTGCAGTAAAAATGATCGGTGCGTCATACGAGCCAGCGATAGCGGCGTTCGATCCATTGGGCAGAAAAACGGCCATTGGTGTTTCCTCTTTTCAGAAATGACAAAACCCGCTCAATGGCGGGTTTCGGGGTTGCCCAATGGGCGGTTTTAAATGGTATCGGCCCGGTACTGGAACGAAACCGGCACGGTGAAAGTTGTGTCGTCCGGAATACCTGGTCCCTGATCAACCGGCGTCATGGTCACCACGGTCAGCGCGCTCTTCGTGTTTCGCTCGTACAGCGGGAACAGGGCCGCGATCTGGTCAGCCAGCGCCCCGGCCGCGCCACGAAACTTGCCCGATGGCGTCACGATGCTGACTTGAAACACGCCGGTGTACAGCTTGTGGTCACCCGCCAGCGTGTTGCTCGCGGTATCTGCGGGTAGCGTGTAAGCCCTCAGGTACGTAGCGTCGGCAACAGGCGTGTAAGCCTCGTTCTCGACGACAACCTTCAGCGGTACCGGCAACACGTTCGCCCATGTGATCAGCCTTGCCTCGTAGATCGAGGCAATGATGTTGTGGCTCATACTCGGTTGTTCCTGATGGCTTCCAGCACGATCTGCTGAAAGCGGGCCACAGTGATGCGGACCATGCCGCCCGGTGCCTGGGTCGAATGCCCAAACTCCAGCGGGATCGCATATCCGAGACTGTTGGTGATGTAACAGGTATCGCCCGCCTTGAACTCGATCGCGCCGGCAACGATCCGTGCCGTTGATTTGGCACCGCTCGGGTCGACTTCGTCAGTCGTGGTGCTGTCCGGTGATCCGATGCTGAACATCCAGTTGCCACGGAACCGGCCTCCGACGTAGCCCTTGCCAGAAACAAGGCCGTTCACGTTGAAGTTCTGGTCACGCTCAGCCTTGGTCAGCGGCTTGGCGTACTTCACGCCGCGCCGGAGTTTGCCAGCCTTCGTGAAGTTCGATTCGTCGAGATTAATGAGTGTGTTGCGAACGCTGACCTTGAAGTCGTAATCATCAGCCGCCCTGCTATTCGCTTGGCGGTGAGCGACATTCGCCGCCCAGATTTCAGGGTTGCCCACCGGCGACATACGGATGACGCTGTTGCCGAGTTCAATGACGATCTCTCGAAGACTGGCGTCTATGGCTTCCGTGGCGTGGGCAGCGAATTCGGCGAGGCTCAGTGCAAAGCTACCGGACTGGCCGGCGCCCGCGCGACTCATGACCGCACCTGCAATTCATACAGGATCGGTGTACCGGCCGGATTCACTTCTTTCAAAGGCGGCACGATGGACCAGGTGCGCCCCTGAATGATCACCTTGTTCAGCAAGTCCGGCACCCACTCCATCCCCTTCGCGGCGATTTTGAGTTTCTTGTCGCCCTGCTTGATGAGGCTGTTGTTCTGGAACTCCTGACCGGTGAAGTCGAGCAGGATGCCTTGGGCGGTCTGCTCTTTGGTGGTGTCGGGCGGTGCCGAACCGGTTTCCGGGTCGTACTCGCCGACAGTTGTCGCGCGGATGGTCACCGGCTGGCCGAACTCTGTAATCATCTCCAGAGCCATCACGGCCATTTCGTCGTAGAAGGCCATGGTGGCTCCGAGAGGGTTAGTGGTTACTGCTATCGCTTTTTGCGCTGCTCAAACATCAGGTCCGCGAGCGTCGCAGCTCTGTTCGCGATAGACATTGGAGTGCTATTCAAGCTATCCAGTGGCGATCCCGTCTTTTCCTGAGGAATTGATGCGACCGCGATAACCGCTGCCGCGTAGTATTGATCCCACGCGGCTTTTTCTTCCTGCTGCATACTCACCTCCTATCAATGGAGGATTAAAAGTAGTTCAAGCACGGACAGCGAACAAACCACGTCTCTGCAGATAGTCAGCAAACTGAGTTGCGCTCGGCCGGTCAGGCGCCGCCGGCAACAATCGTCCACTGGTGTTCGGGATCGTCGCGTACTCGCGTGTCACTGCGCCTTCGACTCGTTCCAGCGTTACCGCGCCTCTGCGCTTTTCCGGCGGATCAATATCGTCCTGATGGATCTCCGCAGCCAGCGCCATCTGGCCGTACTGGATCCGCGCTGGGAGGTAGTTGTCAGGCTTGATTTCGCGATCCAACTCCACGCCCCGGCGCGGCCAGGACAGAGCCTGCTCGCTGTTGGTCTTCCGCCCTTTCCACGTCATGCCATCCATCGCCAGTGCGGCACGACGCAGCAGCGCTTCCTGTGCAGGTACTTCCGCCGGAATGACCACGCCGAACTTCACGGCGTACATGGCCAAGTCTTCGGCGGATGCATAGCTTTCGGCGTCAGGCCTGCCGGTACCGTCCTCAATGATGAGAGTCATGAATCAGCTCGCTGTGGTGTTCTGGGTCGGATGCCACGTTACCGGGCACCCGGATTGTTACGCCTGCTGCAGATCAGCAACTGCCTTTTCCAGCGATTCTACCGAAGCATTCGCCCGATACGTCACGTTGGCGGCGTCGAGTTGGGCTTTGAGGTTTGCGATCTTCTCGGCATTATCGACCGGTTCCGCTGCCTCCTTCAGGCGTTCGACTTCAGCGCGGAGAGATTCAACCTCGCCCGCCAAGTTGTCACGTTCACCCGCAAGGGTTTCGAAACCCTCATGGATGGCTTTCAGCGCACCAAACAGGCGGATCGGCAGTTCGCCCGCGCCCGGATGTTCCAAGTCCGATTGCCCCTCGGCGGCTTCGATCAGTCGAAGGATGCCGTCAAGCTCAGCGCGGAGGGTGTCGTTGTCCTGTTCCAGGCTGGCAATGGCGTCGGCGCAGCCCGAATCAACACGCTGGCTGATCAAAGGCATCGTCACCGAAACCTCGACGCCCAGGGTCTCATAGGCATCGACCACCTTCGGCCAGTCGCCGATCACAACCGCATGGGTCACACCCGCCTCGGGCCGGTCAAAGTGTGTTGGATTTCGGTACCGTTTTTCCGGATCGAAGCCTGCCGTTTGCGCGGAATAAATGAGTTCCATGAAACCTCCAGGGCACCCAGTACAGGGTGCCCGCAGTGGATGAGCCGATTACGGCGCGGAAAGGTCGATCAAAACGCCAGCGGTTGCCTTGTCACTGTTCGCGTACTTGGACCAGTTGGCACCAGCTCCGATTGCTGCCAAGTTCGGGTTGACGCCACCAGTAGAGTCTTTCCAGCTGTAGCCGAGAAGATCCATGTTGAACGTGCCTTCAGCCCGAAACCCCATCGCCAAGTTTTCCTGATTGTCGATGTTGTAGGAGCGGAAGCCTGGCGCCTGGGACTCGGTGATTTTCACCGCCCCCGCCTGCAACCCGAAGATGGTTTCAGTTGGAATGGTATCGGACACCAAAACCGGTTTGCCCATGGTGCCTGGCTGACCACCGTAGATGACCACTCCTGCCTCTTCGTACACCTTTTCGGTGATCGCCTGATCAACCATGTCGAAGTAAGTTGCCGAATCCATGGTCCAAAGAGCGATGCGACCGAAACGGTCACCGAATTTGCGCATCCCCTTGGTCAGCGCCTTCTTGCCGTCGGTGGCGAAACTAGCCTTGGCAACCATGTTGGCATTGGCACCGATGGAAGCCTTCAGCGCAGCCATGGCGTATTGGATGTAACCCTCGAGTACCGCATCGGCATAATCCTGGCCCACCAGCTCAGAAAACTCTTCCGGCGAGCGAGCGCGGCGCTTGAATGCCTCCTCGGTGGTTTCGTAAGGACCGTATTTGAACGGCACCTTCACGCCGACCATTTCGCCGGAGCCGATTTTCTGGCCAGCGACAGCAGCGACCGAGTTCACATCGCGGTGTGCAATCGAGCCACCGAGTTTGTAAAAGGAGCGCTTACGGAGGTCACCTTCGATCAGTTCGTTGTCGAGGATGATGGCGCCATTCGACGAACCATTAAAAATATCCATTACATCCTGGATGCGCTCCAGGTAGGCGGTTTGGGCAAGGTCGTTGTAAACGATCATGTCCGAGTTGACGGTAGTCGCCATGGGTTACTCCATTATTTGGGCAATTTCAGGTACGCGTCTTGGCCATGAGCGGTGATGTATTCACGCTTGGCCACTGGTGTCATTTCAGAACGTTTCAATGCGGCCCCGCCGCCATTTCCTGCACCGACGGCCCCGCCACCCGATGCCTTGCTACCCGCGATCAGCGGTGCAAACGCCGTGTTGTTTGCGAACTCGGCTTTCAGTTCGTCTAGCGTTGATGCAGAGAGCTTTCCTTGTTTATCGAGGACCACAACTACCGGTTTCCCATCGCGCTGTTCAACGCTCAGACGTCGCTCAATGTGAGGTAGCAATGCTTCCGCGCTGCCCGGGATTGCCAGGGCAGACGCGATATCAGTAGCGGTACGGCCGACAGTCAGATCCCGGATCTGCCCGCTCAGCGTTGCGCGCTCCTGTTCCAGCGTGCCGGTCAGCTCAGCTTCACGGCGGGTGAATTTCTCAGTCCAGGAACGTTCGAGCTCTTCGACGTTGCCGGACTTGCGAGCGAGCTCTTCCCGCTCCAGCCGCGCAGACTCTTCAGCTTCGCGCGCCTTCTTCTCGGCGGCTTTCTTCTCGCCGAGCAGTTCATCAACCTTGGCCTTCAGGCCGGATACATCTTCTTGCTGCGGTAGACCTTCAATGCCGAGTACGAACTTGCCGTCCTTCTCGGTGTAAAGAGCGCGCACGGCTTCATCTACCCCTTCCAGGGTATCCAGTTGGAATTTCAGCATTGGTTGTCTCCCAGAGACGTCGGTGCAGGCCCTGCCTGCAGATAGGAAAAACAAAGGTTGCGGGCGTATCAATTATTTCATATATTTCATTTGGGAAATGAAAAAGAGGAAAAACCATGACCCTGAAACAAAATGTGCAGTTCATCAATGACGAGAAAGGCCGGCCTCAATTCGCCGTTCTTCCTTACCACTTTTACGAGGTTCTTATGACCAACCATCCGATGGCAGAAACACTGCCAACCCCCCTTCTGAAAGACGACCGCTACATCGAACTACCCGAAGCCGATGGCGAACACATCGACTTGGTGCGTTTAGTCGATTACTGCCTGCGCCAAGCGACAGTGTCGTTCGGAGCCGACGACGACAGAGCGGAAAATTTTGAGCTTTATCGTGATAGCTTGCCCGTGAATGCTCGCACCCAGGCCCTGGAACGCTTTGATAGCCAGTTCTCCGGCGGACTGGATCCGCTTATCCGTCGCTTCTTCCTGCCGAAGGATTCGCCCTATCGCAACACGATGCAGGCTACGACGGCTGTAGTTGAGGCCCTCGTGAAAACTGGCATTTTCACAAAAACAAAGCGGAAATTTGATTTCTACCGCCCAGTGAATGCTCTCGACTTCAACGTGGACGCGGGCCGCGCTTACCTTGACGGCAAGCCTGCGGTTCAGAATCCGATCCCGACGTATTTCTGGTACAGCCAAGAAACCTACCGCTAAAGGGTTAGCCCCGCGCGTTCAAACGCAAGGGGCTCAATTGCCTTCATCTGAGTAAGTGTCATCGGTGCAAAATTGCGATCAAGCTGCAGCTCGGCGAATCGCTCGACGCTTAGACCACCTTCGCGGAAGAGCTTCGCCCGAACCGGGCCAATGGCCTTGTCCTGAAACGCCGCCGGCTGTTGTTTGAGCCAGTCGTAATAGCTGAGGTCGGCACGCACTTGTTGCGCGCCAGCATCGCCAATGGATGATCGCGTAGCGCCCTCGGCGAACAGATCGCTGAAGCGCGTCACCGCCACCACTGTCGAGCGGCAGTTGATGTGGATCGGTGGCCTCGGCCCTTCGGTGAGCTTGAACCTGCGTTTGTCGAGCGTCCGGCACTGACTGGTCGTCTTCGTATCCAGCGTGCTGACCCATTCCACCGACGGCACGACATCGGAATTCGCTTTCAGCGTTTCCATGCGCGCCTGGGTGGCGACGTGCTGCACCGCAGTCCGAACGATCGAACCGGCGTTGCGGTTGGTCGTGGCCAGGATGCCGTCGTTGTACTTCAGCGCCTTGGTGCCGCGAATGTTCTTGATGATCTGGAAGTTGGTCTGGCCTTCGAAGAAGCCCTGCCGGATCGCGCCAGTGAGGCGTTGCCGCTCGGTGCTGGTGAAGCCTTCAATGAACGACTTGAGCAGCTTGCCGCCATCCGCGCCGCGCACGCTGAGCGGGTTGGTGAGGATTGCAGCGCGGATCGCAGCAGCACCAGGCACCGCCGCGTCGAACGAAACGCCAACCGGCGCCGCCCGGGTCAGGCTGGTCGCCTCAAACTCGGCCTCGTAGTTGGCGATATCCACCAGGTCGAGGTTCAGCTTCTCGCTGTACCGGTCGAAGATACCCAGCAGCAGGCTGTCGACCTCGCTCAGCAGCCGCTCAAGCCGAGCGACGGTGTAATCCGTCAGGTCGGCCCGGGTCAGCCGCTCACGGATCGAGCGGTCGATCTCCTTGAGGAATGGCGCGAACTTCGCCACCTCCCCCGACTTCAATTGCTCGAGAAATACGGCGTGCCGGATCGTGGCATCAAGGATTGCTTGGTTTGCCACCATTCGGGATCACCTCTGTGTCGTCCAGGGCCGGCCCGGTGCTTTGCGCCTCCAGCTCGTCCCGGATTTCGTCGTCTGTCTTCTCCGGGTTGATCACGCCGCGATCGCGCAGGTACTGCCAGAAGTCACCTTCCGGCAACTTACCGCCCTGAACTGCATTGAACAGTGCGACCAGGATCGTCGCGTCCAGAGTGATCTGGCTAAAGTCTTGGTTGAGCTTGTAGACCACCTCGCCGGGGGCATTAACAAACTCGGCCATCCACTCCAGACACTGGCTGTATGCCTCGCTGACGTTGCTGACCACCAGCGACAGGACACTGTGTTCTGCGGCGCTGTCGTTGTCGGCCTGGGTGGCGGTCTTCACCGCGCTGCCTCGCTCAATCAACCGGGCGCCGAGCGAAACCATGTCCTGTTTCTTCGCGTCCATGGCTTCCTTGGCGACTGTGTTTGGCAGGGCCTGCCAGACACCACAGGTGCCGTTGACCGGAAGAATCCATGGGGCCCGGGAGCCAAGAAATATCCCATTCTTTTCCATGTGATCGCGCCACTGCTCATCGAGACCCGCCATCCACGGCTGAGGCTGACCCACCAGATAGGCAGCTTCCTCGTAGTCCGCGCTGTTCCGGTAATGACCAATATTCACTTCGGCCATGTCGTACAGCGGAGCGTCGTCGATGGTGGTGTCGTTGTTTTCGCTGCCAACAAACTGGAACGGGATCACCTCCCATGGTCGGCCAGCCCCATTCAGCGGCGTAAACGGGGCGACAACCTGCGAGGTCTTGCTCGAACCCTCCTCCCACACCTCCTGCGTGTACATCCCGGTCGAATCCAGACGCAATACGCGGTACTGAACAACCTGCTCACTGCCGAAACCGTCATTCGTATCGACATCCACCGTCTCGCGCAGTACGACAAGGCTCAGCAAGTGCTGGCCGCCGACCTGCCGCGTCTTCCAGTTGATGATTGACTCTGCGGTGTAGCTGGCGATGTTTGCCCTGGCTCGGCCGGAGAGTTCGTCCGCCCTGCTGACCGTTCCGGCCACGACTGCTGCGTAATCCACCAGCAGCCCGTGACGGCCCACTTCGAGCAGATGCCCGATCACCGACTGGGACTGCTGGTAGACGCTCACGCCCTGCCCGTCGACATCTCTGGCCACGTAATCAAGTGCGCCAGGCACCGTCAACGTTGGCCAGGTGCGGAACACTGCGCCGACAAGGCTGTGCTTCGTACGTCCGGTGGCGTTGTAGAACACTGCCCGCTTCTTGTACGCCTCATAGCGCGCCTTGTTGTCTTCACTGGTGTCGGCAGCGTTGGGCCTCGGCAGATAACGGTCGCCAGCAGCCTTGATGGTTTCCGACCCTTTGCGGACGTCGCGCACCAAGCGCCAGCGGTACTGCGCCGCCGTGTACTCGGGACGGGTAAAAGTGACGTCCGTCATCGGGCGACTCCCATTTTCATTGAGGTGACCGGTTTAACGATCGGGTACTCGCGGTGAATGAAGTAACCGCCGCCGTCGTTGGCGTGGTCGTTGCCTTGGCTCTTGTCCGGCTCGCCGTTGGGCGCCCAGATCTGCTGTTCCAGGCCGTCGGCGTATGTCGGACAGGTGAACGGGTTGACCAGGTAACGACGCTCGCCCTGAGCGTTGCAGAACATCGCGTTCATGGCGTTGATGCGGTCCTTCACTGGCGGGTTGGCCGCCGGCGCGATGACCGTGAAGCCTGCCTGCTTGAGCATGGCGATATCGGTGAGACTGGCATTGACCGACTTGCGCGAATCGCCGGAGGCGTCCGGGTAGATCCGGATCTCGCAGGTTTTTCTGAAGTCGTTGCCGGTGTGTTCCCAGTACCGCTCTTTGATGCGACGGATCATGTCCGGCGTGTCGTAGCCATCCATCAACTCATCCACTGCACGCGGCATACCCTGGTCACGTTTGACGTGGGTGATCGCCGCCATCTTGCCGACGTTGAAGTCCATGCCGATGAACAGTGGTTCGCCGGGCTGGACGGTATCGAAGCATTGGTTCAGCTTGCGGTCGTAGGCGTGATAGATCGATCCAGACGTCAGGTTGACGAACTGGCCATTCAGGTACGCGCGGATCAACTGCTCGGGGTACGACTCCATCAGCGAAGGAATGTAGTCGTCCGGTAGGTTCAACTCGTTGTCGAAGGTGCTGGCCTGGACCAGCCCGTACATCTCAGCCAGCGCCGGCTTCTCGCGGATTTGCTTCACGAACTGCTGGAAGACGAACTTGAACCCTTCCGGGGTCGTGGTCACGTCTACGCCGTTCTTCAGCCCGTCGACGTTGTAGCGCATCCGCGCAATGATCTTGCGCCAGGCGTGCTGTGCCTTCAGCGAGGGCAACACATCGAGCTCGTCGACCAGCGCGTGGCCGATCTTGAAACCGACGATTGTCTGCGGCTTTTCCATCGACCGGCAGATCGTGGTGCTTCGGTACTGCTTGCCGCTGTAGAAGTCGACCTCTTTGTCGCTCTCCTTCGTCTTGACCTTCAGGCCCCAGTCGTAGGCCACTTCCTCAATGGTCGGGAAGAAGATGTCGCGGATCTGCGGGTAGGTCGGTGCGAAGTATCCGGAGTTGATTCCCGGCCATTCCCACACGTGCTTGCACAGCGCCGCGCAGCCAACCCAAGTCTTGCCCGAGCCGAACCCAGCGACGAAGCCACGGAATTTGTGCGGAAGCTGGAGGAAATCAGCCTGCGGAACATTCAGGCTCGGCATCCGGCTTCCTCGCATTGATCACTTGAACAGTTACAGCAGTCGGCACCGTGGGTTCGTCCTCGGCGTCAGCCTTCTTCTGCCGGTTCACGTAGACGTCGCCGACTTCCTTCGCGGCCTGCTCCAGGATCTGCATGGCCAAGCCGATGTTCTTCATCGTCTCGGCCTTCTCCACGAACCGGTTCATGGCGCGGAGGCGGTAGGCGCGGTTCGCGATCGGAATCTCGGCGGTCTCCTCTCGGAAGCGGGCGCGTGTGTCTTCAAACAGCGTTTTCCACTTCTGGTTCAGGCTCCGCCCGACGTATTTGGTGGGGTCGTATGCCTCGCACTGCTGGCGGGTGACATCGATCCCGAAGGTTTCTTTGACCGAGGCCACCACTTGAGATGGCGTGTCAAAGCAGGCCAGCGCCTGTACAACAAAGGCTTTCACCTCGTCTCTGAGTGCGGCCATAGATGGGCATCCGTCAAAGTGCTGTCAAAGTCAGGCCGACTTGAGCAGACAGGTTCCGCAGGCCCTCGCAATGTTCATTTTCCCTACCTCGGCAGGATTGTTTGCAGCGTCCACCAGCTCTTGAACTGCCGGGCTTGCACCGTAGCGTCGGACAACTCCGACGAACTCTTCCACGTCGTGTCCGCGCATCTCAAGTTTGGGCAAGCCTTCCTGAGTGAACGCTGGTTGACCGTACTTATCGGTCGCTTGGGCTATGTGATACAGCTCGTGTTCGACCAGGGCACAGAAGTCAGCGTCGGAACACTGGGCGCAGTAGTCGGCAGCGAGCGTAATGATGTAGGCCGGCACGTCGCCGAACCAATCCATCATCTGCTGTTCCATTCGGGCCTTCTGCCAACCTCCAGCACGGAATGCGACCTGCTCGGCCTGGCCCACCACCGTGCGCCCCTTCTTCGTAAACGCAGAAGACGCCCACATCACACGAATGTCCGCATCAATCAGATGGGCATGCTCTTCGTTGTGGATGCTGCCGGTATCGGCGAGGATTTCGGACTGGAGCCAATCCCACACTTCAGGAGCTGGGCTCAGCGATATAGCCGCTGACTGAAGCAGGTCCGGAGGCGGGATCGGTCGTCGGATCATTTATCCCTCCCCCTTGAAAGGGGCAGATTGAGTCAAAAAAGAATCTTTGGACGTGGTTCACTCGAAGCTCACCACTTCGAGTAATCCTATGAAGCGCATCATCGTCATTGCCTTGGTAATAGCCGCACTTGGATATTTGGTCGATCCGGAATGTTACGACGGTAGAGGGGTAATAGCTTGCCTAGCAGCCAAACCCTGAGCATCTCTCCCCTAGCGCAGCTTGACTTGGTAGATCTCACCCCAGAGGACATTAGCTAGCGAAGATTCCCGCTAACCGTATCCGTTAGAACCAGTTCATTGCTTGGAATGCTTGAAAAACAACAAAAACGCCTTCACTACTGCTGGTAACGCCGGCTCATTATGTCGACGCTTACTATTTAAGGACTTACCAATGCTGATTGCTGTCACAGACCAAAATCGACTACCCCTTCATACCATCTCACCTGGAATTACAAGTGCTGATGAAGAAGTTATCCTCATCCTTGAAGCCAGCAAGGCAAATCAGGTTGCAGAGGATCACTACAAAGACGATTTTTGGGATGGCCCAGACCTGTTCAAGCTCAACGCTTGCCTGAGATTCTTGAAGAAATCTCCCGCAGAACCGCTAGAGCTTCCCATCATCTATTACAACGTGCATCCGCATGTTCGATTCTGCGATGGCAGACATAGAACAACCGCTCTAGTCGACATGGGGTTGAAGACAGTTCCAGTCCTAACCAGCAAAACAATTGCAAATGGTCTAGTACACCTTTGGGGCAAAAAGCAAACCGCGCTGGATGAGTACGACTTCACCAACTGCACCACAAAGACAATTCTAGGAACGGTATGAGAGTGTCGCGACACAATTCGCCGATTCGACAAACGTGTCGCGACCTGAATAGCCTTTCGGTTTTCCGCCAATCAGCCGTTATGGCCTTCCAGCGGCTGGGCAAAGTTGAGGGTCAAACCCGCCTCCGGATAGAACTGGTTGTAGCCGGTGCTCATAAGGGCAACTTCCTGCCCCTGAATCTGCGAAGCCGCATCGCCGTACTTGGCAACCAGCGCATCCTTAAGGTCATCGATAGACAGGTTCAGCTTGATGTCGTTGTAGTGGATCTGGGTTTTGTTGATGTTCATGGGAATTCCCTTTCTGTGCGCCATCGTTCGGCGCGTTAGTTAAGTGGCGAGCCTTACTTGGCCCGCCGGTCGATTCCGCCTGGCGCCTTCTCGCAGCGTAGGCAGTGTTCACAGTTCAGCGTCCGGCAGAGCCAGGCTTTCACCCGCTGCCACCAGATGACCATGAAGATGTGGCGCATACCGGCAAGTGCCAGTGATACGTGTAACGTGATGCCGGCGGTAGTCGGGCCAATCATGAAGATGGTCTGCTCCCGGCTCATCACAACGAAGCCGCTGATGGCAATCGCCGAATAGACCAGCTTTCCGATGACGCCGTCCCGCACTCGACCGCTCAGAACACACCAGGTCGCCCAAAAGGCAATCAAGCCGCATGCGATGGTGTTGATCAGTTCAATGTTCATGGGTTGCCTCCCCCGAACCGCTGGCGAATAAGCGCCCAGAGGTCAGCGGATTTGATGGCGCGGTTGATAGCTGCAAGCAGCGAACCACCGAACGCCCCAAGCAGGAAGCCGATACCTGCGACGATCTTCGGCTCGGTTACACCCAAGTAGGCGCTGACCATGCTCGTCAAATAAATCGAGCAGGCGACTCCCGTAATCAGAAAAACAATCCAGGCACGCCAATCCGTCAGATCGTCCTTGTGCCACCAACTGGCGACAACGGCGCCGACCAATCCTGCGATCAGCAATCCGAACCTGTCGATGAGCTCGAGCAGGCGATGTAGAGAATCCATGCGCTCGACTCCGTGTGCATGATGGAAATAGAAAGGCCTCGATCAATGTCGAGGCCTTGTAACAGGTGCAAGACTTCTCGCATGTAAGTGGGTCGCCCAGACAGGCACGACCCTTTTGCTACTCCCGCCTTATCTACGCGGGGCGAGCTTAGGCGTTACGCCGCCAGCTCGTGTGGAGAGCGATCAGAACTCCCAACCGATGTGACCATAGGTCGGGTATGGGTCTGTACCGTTATGCTCGGCGCTGGTGTTGTCGGGGTAGTAAACCTTCCGTCGACGCGCTGTTGGCGTGAAGCCAAAACGAGCCCAAACCGGGGTTTCCTGGACAATCGCCAGGCTGCCATTCGGCTGCAGTCGCATGGTGGCGCCAGGATGCCCGCCGGTGCCCGACTGCCAGATCGGTACGTTATTCGCTGCGTAAATAACGAAGTTACCGTCATTCTGAAATACAGCTCGAACCGCACCCTTGTTCTGGGTGTAGCTGGCCCAGCGAACGCTCCAGTTAGGGCCGTAGTTCACGACGTTGCCGTCCCCTTGGAAGATCAAGGCGCCGTCACCGGCAAAGTACGGAACACCCATCGCCAGTTCGGTTGTACCGCCGAACAGATACGCACCACCACCTGGATCAAGCGGAAGGGATGGAGTGCCATTCCAGATCGGCAGAGAGTCGACCAGAACGATGTTGCCGTCGTTCTGCAACGCCATATGAGTGCGGTTCCACTGATCTTCACTAGTGAAGCCAGAGTTGTTGGTCAGCCAGGTACGCCCGCGGAGCGGATCATCGAGGAACGCGCCAAATTGGACATACAGCTGCACCGGCACCTGATATCGCAATGGAACGGTGGAAGTGTAAGGGGTAGTTTCGTTGGCGATCCAAACCACTGCGCCATTGTCCTGCAACGCGAGGTTGCCGTCGGGTTGCAGCAGCAACTTGAACCGGCCGTTTGGCGAAAGCAGGAACTGTCCCGGAGACATTGTTTGATAAGCAGGGAGAATCGAAGTACCGCTTCGTTGAAACGGAGTACGTGTACGTCCAGCCATAATGTTCACCTATTGAGTCGAATGATTAATTGCGGAGATCCGCGTTCATGTCGCTCACAGGCGATTGGGAGAGGCTCTTGGCCTTCTTGATTTTTGATCCTGAAAAGGGGCTACGAACAGCCTCCCTTATTCCTTACGACAGCAGATCGTAAGTCACGCAAGCGCGACTCGGGGCAGAGCTGTTTGCAGTGATCCACAGGCCATAGCCAGGCGGCAGTTGGATCGGGTACGAGAGGTTCTGAGAGCCGCTACCCAGAGTCATCAGGATAGGTTTGCCGGCATAGTCAGAGCCATGCTTCGGAGCCACGGTCCCAGTGATCAGGCCGGAAAGACCAGTGCCACTAACCGATGCCGTACGAATCACGGCGCCCGCCACGTTGTCAGCCGGCTTGATGATCGCTTCAACACCATAGGTGTCCGAGCTGAAGAATTTTGCACCAACAGTTACTGCTTCCATTTTTTTACCTTTTAAGTCGAATGATTTGTCGCGGAGGATTCCGCTTTCATGTCGCTCAAAGGCGATCGCTCGAGGCTCGTGGCCTTCTCATGATTCAACGTCCCGCATCGGGAACATTTGATCTGGAGCTCGGTAAACTCACCCACCCGGGCGAGAAGTCTGTTGCATTTTCCGCATCTGCATTCTTTTAACATCTGCAAGTCCATTTGGTTTTCTGCTAGGCTCCGCCCCGCTCGCGCGAGCAGTGAGGGCCTTGGCTGGCTTGCAGGCACTATCTGCGATCTGGCGTCTCTATTGGGTGTTAGCGCACCCTCTAGAGTCGCCCTCTCTTTTCTCCGCGCTAACGAAAAAGCCCCGATCATGTCGGGGCTTTTTGCATTCTGGCGGGCACAAAAAAGCCCGACTCATTGGCCGGGCTTTTTGTTTCACTCCTACACACGCAGGAATGACAGGATGGGGAAATAATCGGACATGCGGACATCAATTGCAAGCCTTTTTGAGGAAATCTTTTCAGGCCGCTTCGCTGGCCAGCACCTCAGCCTCTTCCAGAAGTGACTGAGCCTCTACCAGAGCCTCATCCACCAGCTTCTCCAGCGCCCCCTTGATCGCCTGATTCCAGCGGCGGTAAGTCCGCTCGGTCAGTCCCTGATTGTCCCAGGTGTTCATGTCGTAGTTCGAGTCGGCCAGGACGATCATGTCGCTCGATCGCGTCTCGGCTTTCTGCTGTGAGTGCTGGTTTGCCCGGGCCACAGCCAACTGCGCAGCGTCGTTGCGCCAGCCCCACTTCTCCTCGTCGTCTCGGCGATCAGGCAAAGGAGCTTTCACCGCCTCTCGCCGAACACCCTTCACCTGCGGAATCGCCCACGCGGTGACAGCCTTCTGCGTGAACAGCATCGGCGCAGGGCTGACCAGCACGGCGATCAGCCGGCCGATCGACTCGACCTTGCGCCCTTTGTGAGTGCTGTACTTCGCTGTCAGTGCGTTCCAGTGTCGCGGCGAGAGCTGGGCATGAAGCACCTTGTGAACCATGCAGTCGATCAGCAGCGCTGCGTCCTTGCCGGTGATCTCGCCCTTGAGCTTGCTGGTCTGCACCTTTGGCTCGAAGTCGCAGCCACCAGCGCTGTTGATGGTCTCGGCGGCCAAAGCACGAACGACCGCCGAAATTACGTTGTGGTAGATCATGCTGCGTGCCCCTTCTTCAGTTCGCGGGTCTTGGCCCGATATTCGGCTTTGATAATTTTGATTTCTTCGACGGTGTACTTTCGGGGCTCATGAGGCCCTTCAAGCCATGCCACGGTTTCGGCTCCGATGCGCAGCACCAGCCGGATGCGGTATTCGACCGCGTTACCGGACAGATTTCGGTTGCATTTCACGCACTGGCGATGGATGTTCAGCGGCTCGAAGCGAAGCTCAGGACAGGCGCCGACTGATCGGTAATGCCCGGCGTCCCAACGGCTGCCGGTCATGAGGTCGTTGTCATTCGGCATCGAGTCGCAGCTGATGCACGGCAGGTGCGCATCACGCAGGCGGACGTACTCGTTCACTGCTGACTGGGCTTCGCGCAAGTGATCCGCCCTGCTCTTCAGCTTCTCCTTGCGGACCCTGATCTCGCGGCGGTTGCGATGGTCGATGGCCTTCTTCGCCTTCTGCTCATTCCGAGGGGCGTCCTTCAGCGCGCATGCAGGACTGCACACTGCCTGTCCCAGGCGTGCTGGGACGAATGAGGCCCCGCAGGAAGCAACGCGGCATTTCTTCGGCTTGGGCGCCTTCTTTTCCTTGATGGCGGTTCGCATCAATACCTTCCCCCCCATTTGTCCTGCTCAGTCCAGCGCACACCATGCTCGGCGCCGAAAGCATGCATCAGCTCGAACAGATCGCTGAACCACTTCTGTGACTGCTTGCGGGTCGATACGGCCATCACAACGAAGCCACCGTCGAGGCCTGGCTCCGCGCGCTGCTTCTCAAGCGAGGCACTGAAAAGGCACTTCCAGTCCTCGTCGCTGAGTTTCTTGCCGTACCAGATCACCTGGTTGGAAACGTCCTTGAGCATTGCCCACATCTTGCGGTTGCAGACGTCGGGGCGTTTCTCGTCGCGCACCACCACAACCTTGGGTTTGGTCAGGTCGGTCGCGTACAGGGCGCCAGCGAGGCGATTGATGTCGCTCCGGTCGCGGATCGTGAATTCGGGATTCATGGCGCCACCTTCACGCTCAGAGCCTCGACCTGCTCCTGGAGCTGGCCGGCAGCGCGCTGCAATGCCTCAACCTGCCCGCGCAGCGCAGCGTTCTCCGCATTGACGTGGTTGAACTGCGTAGCGATGTGTTCTTCCAGCGACACCTGGTCACGCTGCCAGTCGATATCGTCATGGAAGTAGCCGAAGCGCTCGCAGAGGCTGCGGTGGAAGTTTTTGAAATCGGTCATGTCCGTTGCTCCGTATTCTTCCTGCCGAACTTGGCCAGCAGCTGCGCCCGCGCCGCGGCGCCAGTGGTTGGTACGCCCTGAGTGGCCAGCAGTCTCACTTGGCGCTGGCTGGCAAACTCCTCAGCCAGCTCCAACTCGCTCTTCTGGCTGTCGTGGCCAATGCCGGGGGCGATCTTTCCGTCCAGTGGCTGGTTGGCCTGGGCTCGGCGCAGGATCACTTCGTAGTTACGGTCGAACCTGGCACGCAGCCCCTTGTCTCCCTGCTTTGCCGCGCGCAGGTCGAACAGTCCGGTCGCTTCCGCCGCGAGCTTCACCGCTTCATGGCTGTAGGTGCCCATCAACGCTTCGAGCCAGGCATCGGCCGGTGCGGGCATGCCGAAGTCTTCAGGACCGGGCACGCACATGGCGATGAACTCACCAACGCTCGGCGCGAAAGGCTTCTTGAGCTTGCGGCACTTCTGGATGCCGAACTCGATCTGCTCCAGGGAGCGTATGCCGGCGTCGGCGAACTCCTTGATCCACTCGGCCTTGGCGGCGTCGAGCGCTTCGGTGGAGGGCCATGCCTGGCGCCACGCTGGGAATATCCCGCGCAGGCGACGGAACAGGTCGTTCACCACCTCGGCCGTCTGCGGAGTCACCTGCAGTGGCTGGACATGATTGGCCGGAGGCAGGTTGCCCATAGTCGCCATCAGTTGGTTGACCGGTTTCATGGGCTCACCACAAGGTCGCGGGCCCACTCGGTGCTATCGAAGTCAGGCTCAGCACTTGGTCGAGTCGGGAATGGCTTCACATTCGAGGCCGCCGCGCGATTGCGGTCATTCAGCACCCACTTCACCAGCATCTGCACCCATTCGGCCTGGGTATTCACCTGACCGCGAGGTTCGTAGTGAGCGGTGAACGCGCATCGAGCTTCTTCGGTGAACAGGTTCGGTGCTACGCCTGAGTGCACCGAATAGGTCTTGAGGAGCTTTTGATCAGGATGCCAGTCGAGGGTCATTTCACTGGGCATGCGAGGATCGACAACCTCGTGCGCAGAGAGAGGTTCTTTATTCTTCTCTTCTCTAGGTAACGCACCGCTAACGCTAGCAGCGTTACCTTTTGCGTTACCAGATTTGTGTTCTGCAACTCGGCGAGCAGTCAAAGCCCTGTTTTTGGCGGTCTTGCCGTTGTGGCGCTCGAAATGAGGCAGGCTGATAAGGCCGTCAACCTCAACCATCCAGTCGACCAGCTTCATGTATTCGCAGAAGTCGCTAACACCAACGAGACGGTCGAGTAACTTTTTGGTAACGCTTGGTGCGTTACCTGTTTCGGTTTGCTGATCGAACCAACCCCATACACGCATCAGTTTGCCGACTACCGCATCAGGGTCGATGTTGGCCCACTCCGCGATCTGGCAAACCTCTGGCTTATCCATGGTGCTGAGTTCAAATTTGATCCAGTCCCCGGCCATTACGCGGCCCTCAGTGCTTTGTCGTGAGTGAACAGGCCGTCCCAGTTCTTCTTCATGGGCAGCTCGCCAGCCAGGTACAGGTCGTAGAGGCGCACGGCGCCTTTCTTGAGCAGGACCGGCGTGAAGGCAATGAACGGTTCTTTTCCATGTGGGGTGACTTCGTTCTGGTGCTCGGTCATGTACTTGTCGCGGGCGTAGGACGCCACACGGAAGCGCAGGCCGGATTTACTCTCGTTGTAGAGCCAGCTGCGACCTTCAAGGTATTTGCCCACCTGCATGACGTTGACCCCATTGAGGCCCTTGCAGAATTGGGTGTGGGTCATCCCCTCCTTGAAAAGGTTTTCCATGGAGTGGATCTTCGAGGCCTGGGCTTCGACCTGGATGGTCAGTTGCAGGCGCTGCTGCTCGGCCTCGAAGGCGATCTGGATCAGATCCATGCGGGAGAGTTCGCGAGGCTGGGCGATCTGCCCTTCCAGCTCCTGCCAGCGGTCAACCAGTGCAGCGGTGAACTCTGGGCTGAGCTGAGCAACGACAACGAAGCTGTCGCGCTTGTTTACGAGATACACCTCAACCGGGCGCGCGCCAGACCCTACGTGGGAGGTTTCCACCGACGGTGAAAAGCTCACAACGCCTTTTTCTTGGAGGCGCTCGATGGCGCGCTTCACGCTGTCATGGCGTGATGCGACCAGATCGGCGATCTCGCGAGACGACATGGTGGTGCGCGACACGTTTTCAGAATTCGAAAAACGTGTCGCGACACTGTAAGGAGTATTGCTGGAATTTGGCTGGTTCTGCATAATCAGACCTCAGAAAGTGTTAACGAATCAGCCGACCTCGACCGTCGGCTTTTTTGTGCCTAGGTTTATTCAGCCTCCCTCTAATAGTGGGAAAGCAGTGATCCAAATCTGGCGATTCACTGATTCAAATCTGGAAAATTCCCGATCTCTTGGCTCGGGCGGCCTGGTAAACATTTCGCATGCGAAAACATCAGGCGGCCTTCACTGAAGCATCCATCACATCGAGGCTCTGCCTGACGTGGTTGATTTCCTGACGGATCAAGTTTTTTTCGAAAGCGCTGACGTGGTTGTCATCCAGCGCTTGGTGCACCGCAATGGTCAGATCGGCGACCTCCTTGCCGACGTTGATAAGTGATTTGGTCAGCGCTTGTGGCTCCGGCGCAGCTTTTGCAACGAGGTCGAACCCAAATTCGCTCGCGAGTGCCGCCAGAGGACGCATGTCGCTGGTGTGCAGCAGAATCCCGAACAAATGCTCCACGGTCAGGTGGTGTGCGTCGTTGTCCGGATTGGCACGCTGAAGCAGGCCAACATGCGGAACGCCCATCTTTGCAGCGAGGGTCTTGGCTTCGTTGTCCAGCACAGCGCTCTGGCAGGCCCGCAGAAAATCTTCCATTCGTAAAACCTCAAATTTGTTTCCGTGGCGCCCTGCCATTGCCTGGGCGATCATTTGTTCAGGCAGCTAGCGATGAATGCCTCAGGCTGCTGTGCGCTTGGGGCGCGCTGGGATCGGGCGAATCTCATTCGCCTCAATACGCCCGTCGTCATAAAGGGTGATTTCGATGCTTCTGCCGGCTCGAACCATTTGCGAGATCGCGCTCTGGTTCACGCCGAGAGCAGCAGCAAGCGCGGCTTGAGTGCCGTGCTCTTCTAGGTATTTGCTCAAAGGGATCTTTTTCATGGAATTTCCACGGCTTGATATCTGCCATGGATAGTAGCAGCGCTGCTTTTTATCAGCAACAAAATACTAGCAGCGCTGTTTGCTTGAATATCAGCTCTGCTAATACTCTTGTCCTTATGAAAATACGCCGCCCCCTCACCCCCGAAGAAGTCGCCGAGAGCACCAGGCTCAAGGCCATCTACGAACAGCGGAAATCCGCTGCAAAAGCTGCCGGGCGTAGCCTGACGCAGGCGGATGTTGCCGAGGCTTGTGGCTGGTCTGGCCAGAGTGCTTTCAGTCAATACGCAACCGGCAAGGTGCCGCTGAACGTAGAAGCGCTGCTGAAGCTCGCAAAGGCTTTGAATTTCGACGCGAGCGAGGTCAGCCCCCGGCTGATTTCCACCGTCGCCAACGTGCAGCAAGAACGCATCCAACCCAGCGTCAAATTAGGCAGTATCGAGACGTGGGATGATGACACCCCGCTCGATGACGATGAGGTCTACGTCCCCTTTCTTCACGAAGTCGAGTTGGCGGCCGGATCCGGCAGGTTTGCGATTGAGGAAAGCACCAACTCACGCCTGCGCTTCAACAAAAAGGACTTGCGCCACAATGGCGTTCAGTTCAGCAACGCGAAATGCGTGAAAGTCGGCGGAAACAGCATGGTGCCCGTGCTGCGCGACGGCGCCACGGTTGGCGTGAATGTGGGGAAAAACTCACTGAGCGATATCGTCGACGGCGAGATGTACGCCATCAATCACAACGGTCAGCTTCGCGTGAAACAGGTCTACCGGATCCCGATCGGGATTCGCCTGCGCAGCTTCAACCGTGACGAGCATCCAGACGAGGACTATACGTTCCAGCAGATCCAGGAGCAGCAGATCTCGATCCTGGGACATGTGTTCTGGTGGGCGATGTACTCTAGATAACGCCAGCTACGTATTTGTCATAAATTGACATTACGTCGTCCCTCTTGCCAACCACTGCGAACAATACCTATAAATTGATCGTTGAATGGTTATTGGATAATTGAGGAAATTTGTTGGCTCGAGTGAAGGCAGAGCGATCTCGCGTATAGCAATGCTCGAAGCTTTGGCTTTTCGACCGCGACACAAGGAGGTAAGTGTTGATCCCGCAATGGAACCATCAGGGAATAATCCCCCCTATCGATGAGAATGACCCGACAGCCTTGGAGCGCGCACCTTATCCAGTCACTGTCGAACAGGTTGTTGAGCGATTTTCTACTACGATTGAGAGATGCGACATACTCGAAGGTTTTCTCTCTCATAGGGCTGAGCTTCACCGTATGGGCGTGAATTCGGGCTTCCAATGGTTGAATGGAAGCTTCATGGAGCATGTGGAGCTGCTCGAAGGAAGGGCGCCAAATGACATGGACGTGGTGACTTTTGCGGATATTCTTCCCGGTGTCGAGGCAGCATTACAGCCAGCGGATATCAAGACATTGACCGACAACCGATGGATCAAAGCGACTTACAAGGTTGACTTTTATCTGCTTCCGCTTTCCGAACCTGCGGAATATTTAGTCGAGATGTCAGCATACTGGTACAGTATGTGGTCTCACAGAAGGTCGCAGCAATGGAAGGGCTTTTTAAGCGTAAGGCTTGAACCTGACCATGACGCCGATGCTAGGCACCTTTTGGAGAATCGCAAGCGGGAGGTCCAGAATGAACAGAACTGAATTCACCCATGCGCAGGCTGAAATCAATTTCTTGGATCGCATGTCGCGCAAGCCGGGTCTTAGCAGACTCGCACAATTATCAATAAACTCAAGAAAAGAGCAGGTAGAGTCTCGCCTTCAGGATCCCGGCCGAGGCGCCTTTTCTCCTGCAAAAGCAGTTGTAACTTATAAAGGTGCCCCTGTATGGGGCGTGCACGGTGTCGTGGCGGAATTCGGAGCAATCGCTACTGCGAAATTTTCGGAGGCCATTGCCGCGGTCGCAGCATCAATAGGTGGGGTGCTGAATGATTTTGGACCTATACCGAACAAAGCCCAGAATCAAATCCTGATAACTGGAACGGCTATTGGCTCATTCGGATTTGAATTCGAAGAGGCCCCCTCCCTCGAGGCCCAATTACCGCTTGAGGGGACGACCTCGGTTTCGCAGGCGTTTGAGCTAGTGGCCGAACTGCTTGAGGCATCGACAAAAAGCGATGAAGAGCTTTCTGAGCCCGCGTCCAGGCTAGGCACCCGTGCGCTTGCAATGATCTCGGATTACCTCGATAAGCTGATTGCATACGAAGCGTATTGCTCTATGGCAACGCGGGATCACTTGTTCACATTCACCAGCGTGGATCAAGTCCGAATTAGCAGATCCCGCCTAAGCATCGAGAATATTGTAGAAAAAGACGTTGAGTTTACTGGCGATTTTTTGGGTGCATTTCCTGCCGAAAGACGGTTTGAATTCAAAACTCAAGAAGGTTCGATTATTCATGGAAGGATTGCCGCCTCTGTGGAAAATCCAGCTGTTATCAATATGCATCTAAACAAGTCGTTCACTGTTCAATTAAGAGCTAGAACGGTTGGCAACGGCCGGCCTAGATACACTCTTACCACGCTTCCCTGGTAACGAAGCCCGGCCTAGCGCCGGGCTTCTTGTTTCTGTCCTCTCCCTCATCTGCTATCGTTGCGCCATCACAACCAGCCAGTAAGGAAGCAGTTGGGAATGGACTCGTGGAAAGCCCTGGTCATCATTTGCTTGGGAACGATCAGCACTCAAACTCTTGCGGAGGACAAGGGCTCGTATCAGAACTCGATGATGATGATCACGATGGCTCCGACCTTTCTCCTTTCAGGAACCACCGGTCTTTCTGAGCTAGCTACAAAAAACTTCAAACCTGCGAAAGCCGATGCGCTTGCCTTCATCGGTTCAGATGGCGAGATACGTGGTGCTCAATTTGAGCAGGCAGTTCGGCACTACCATGCGCCCTCCCCTCCTCCACACATGACTGACAATCAACTGGCTCAGGCGATCGCGACCTCGTTCTGAGGTAGTTTTCAAAGACTGCGCAGTTCTTCCCTTATCCGATTCCGTAGCCCGGGGCGCACTACCCGTTCCGCTCGACAATGGTGGCGCACAGCCACAGGTGCAGAGCAGGTAAACACCATCGAGGCGATCAAAGCGCTTGGACTACCAGTTGTTCCAATGATTGGTGTCGCAATTTGCGCCGGCCCTTTTGAAACAAAAGACAAAGCCAAACAAGCCTTAGCGCTTCTGCGGAATGAGCCTAGGCTCTTCATCGAAATCATTTACCGGGATTCCGTAAGCGGGAAATACCCACCAATTCTCGACTGAACCCCATTTTTCCTAAGCCCGCCAGGTGCGGGCTTTTTTACGGCCATAGAAATTATTATTAGCAGCGCTATTTACTTTAAATAGCAGCGCTGCTACTTTTATTCGCAAGCCAGACAACAACGGCCCAGCAGCGAAAGCCGCGCCGCTCTTTAGTTCCACCGCTTCACCTTGCCGGATCACCACCGGCCCAGATTCGAAGGCAGCGATGAACCGGCCTCAACGGTTCAAAGGGTTGGCAACTGACCCGGGCGTGCAGCGTAAAACGTCGAAAGCAGTTATCCAGCGGGAGAACAAGCCGAAAGGCCCGCGGCTGGAGGAACAATTTGAATGAGCCCGTACCGCGCCGGTAGCGCCGAAGGGACGCGGAATTTTTCACTGATGCACCTGGTGACGGGTGCATTGGGAAAACATCCGGAGAAACTCAGCATGACCACGATCATCAAGGACACCTTCACCAGCGGTGCACAGGTGAGCATGGAAATGGATAAGGACGAAGGTGAGCTGTTCGTCTTCCATTGCCCGGCCGGACAAGGCTGCAATGTCAGCAAATGGCCGCTGGACAGCTTCCACATGCCGATTGCAATGGCGCATTACGAAGAGTGCTGCGAGCTGGAACGCGCCGTCTGAACAACCAGCGCCACGACAGCCTGTCGTTAACTGCCTGATCCTCTCTATGAGAGCGCATCGGGGTGTGATCTGAGTACCGTCTGGCTGCGTGAGAGCAATGTCAGGCAAGCGTCACGCAGATCACACCCCGATGTGGCAAAGAGCGAAGCACTAGCCCCATTCGCTGATCAATACCGATGGTACTCCTGGCCTCCGCGGTCACCACCGTAGTAACGCCCATGATCACGCCCGTGACCACCGTCATGCCAATAAGGCCAGCATCCACCGAGTAGCAATGCTGCTGACAACGCAACGATCCAAACGGTTGTACGTTTCATTTGAGTACCTCCGGCCAAGCGAAGCCCGACCTTGTTCCCGTTTGATCCTTCCCATCTGAGGAGGTTCAAGCTCGACGCGGCGCTCTCTCTCAGCTCCCCGACACCACCCGAATGCACTCCCCTCCGCGCCCAACGGCAACCAGCGGAGTGGATGAGTGCATCCGAGTTTTGTTGGATCAACACCCCGCCACCTTGGAGACGACCATGTCAGCTCTACGCAAGCTCATCCCAGAAGACGACTTTCTTGATACGGAGGCTGGTCAGGAATGGCTGGCCGAGTCGGTCGACGATCTGCTTTGCCGGCGCCATGTCGAAGCGCCGAATCCGGTGGGCCGAAGCAAGGTCCTGGTCAATGCTGACCACTTGCCTGAAGCGCTGGCTGACCACATGGCCGCGAGTCCAGACCCGGATCGGTGCATCGAGAAGATCCTGATCGAGCTGATTAAGCGTAACGACGGTGGGATCTTGCACACATGGGCCGTTGAAGCCGTCGGGGGTGATCCGCAGTTCGTTCGTGCGCTGGCTAGCGACTTAGTCGCGGTGCACGCCAACGATTACCGCGATGCAAAGCGCGAAAGCGATCGCGTCGAGCAGGAGTGCGGCTTTTGAGCCCGCACATTCTGATCGACAAAGCACTTGATGGTGTGACCGCTCCCTTCGCCCATGAAGAGACAGGCTTGCTCGTACAGGAGCTGATCACCCGACTCTTCACTGACGGCGCCATCACCATCGACGAGTTCAATCACTACTGCAAGCGGCTGCGCGACGTCTGTCAGCAGCGCAAGGAGACGGCATGAGTACGGCACCGGTTAAATCGCTGATTGATGAACAGCTCGCTGAAATTGAGCGAAGTTTGGCTGTGATTGGCGCCGGCATTCCACGCGAACTGCCCGTTTCAAAACTTCCGCCAAAGTTGGTGGCAGCGATCAAGACCGGTCGCATCACCGTGAGGCCTCGTCCATGAAGATCATGTTCTGGATCCTCGCCACCGGCCTCTTAATCGTAATGGCGGATTACACCGCAACACGAAACAACGCTGATGCGTGCCAGCTCCCGCCGGTGAAAGCATCCCGGCTATTCCAATGACTGGCCGTCAGTGGGCCCGTCGCACGCTGATCTGGCGCGGCTCATTCTCGGCCATCGGCGTCTTCACCTTCCTGATGCTGCTCAGCGCCCTCGCCGACCGGATCACTCAGTAACCCACTTCTTTCACAGCTGCGTACTTGCGTGGCGGGAGATAGTCATGTCTGCACCCAACCTCGCCCTATGGGAAGAGGTCGAAAAGACCGACCCCAAGTTCACAAAGGAATACACCGGCCTCGGCGGTTTCACGGGTACCGCAGTGAATGCCCAGTACCTGGCTAAACGCGCCACTGAGCAGTTCGGCCCGTGCGGTACCGGCTGGGGCTACGACGTTATCGAAGAGCGGTTCGATATCGGCGGCCCACTTTTGAACAAAGAAGGATCGGTTCTGGCTCATGCCCAGGTGCACACACTCAAAGTCGCGCTTTGGTACTTGGGAGGCGACGGCGAGCGCAAAACGATCACGCACTATGGGCACACACCTTTCATCACTCAGAACAAATTCGGAAGCATCAGCACTGACTTCGATGCCCCGAAAAAATCCCTTACTGATGCGATCGGCAAGTGCCTGAGCCAGTTGGGCTTTTCCGCCGATGTTCGCCTGGGTCTTTACGACGACATTCACTACGTCAACGAGCGCCTGGGTGAAGCCGAAATCGAGCGCGCCGAGGACAAGATCGAAGCGAAAGAGCGTCTGGCTGCTGAGTACCGCGAATGGCTCTCGGAAACACTCCACCTGATTGGCACCGCGCAGTCGCTCAATGAGCTGGAGCAGCTCTACAAGTCGGCGATGCGCAAGCTGGACTTACGCAAAACCGATCCAGAGTGCGCAGCCCACAAACTCAAATTCACCCGCGCCAAGGACGCCCGAAAAGCGGACCTTGAAGACGCTATGGAAGGTGCAGCATGACTGACCTCTACAAACTGAATACGCAGATGGCCGAGCTCTTGGCTCTGGCTGACACCGGCGACGAAGGTCTACGCCAAGCTATCCAAGACACCATGGATGGCATCAAGGGTGAGTTCGAAGTGAAGGCCGATAGCGTCGTCATGCTGCGCCGGAACATCGAAGGCGACATCGACGCAATCGACAAGGAGGTCGACCGTCTGAACGAGCTCAAGCGCATCAAGAAAAACACCGTGGGCCAGCTCAGTGACTACCTCCGCCGAAACATGGAAGCCGCAGACATCAAGTCGATCAAGCGGCCACTGTTCACCATCACTCTCGCCCTTTCGCCCGAGAAGGTCATCGTCGACAACGAACAGGCTGTACCCGATGAGTTTGTCTCGTTGAAGAGCGTGATTACACCTGACAAAAAAATCATCGCCGTCCGGCTCAAGGAAATCCGCGATCACAACGATGCTGTGCGCAAGCGCATTGAAGCCGGCGAAGACGCGGAGCATGAACTGCTACCGGAACCGGCCTGGGCGCACCTTGAGCGCGGCGAAAGCTCGATCCGGATCAAGTGAAGGAAGCAGCGTGAGACGGACCATCAACCGAGCGGCCACGCGCCGCCGACAGACCTGGCTGGACTTGCCGGCCAGCGGAATTGAAGAGGTAGGCCATGGCCGAAGAACAGGTGCTGACGCAGGACGAGCCCCAGCCGACGGCGGAAGCCATCAAGCAACGCAAGAAGCGCGAGAAGGCAGCAGCAAAGGACGCTGCATTGGGCGTCGAGAAGTTTACGGTTGAGGTCGCCGGGGTATTCAAGCCTGACCTCAAACGAGTCATGGTCGCCCACGGATTCAAGAACCAGCAGGAGGTGTATCAGAACCTGCTTCGGAACCTGATCGCGGCCGACTTCGAAACTCAGGTGTGGATGCTACGGAATGTCACGACCCCCTACGAGCCGAGCGAAAAGGTGTTGCGACATTTGAGAGCCGCAGGTTTGCAACATTTAGCGAAGTACCCCAACGAGCTTGACGACGTGGTTATTGATCCTCTTTCATAGAATTTTTTAATTCAAACTCTTCTAAAACTTTATCAACGTTTACATATGCCCCTGGACTAAAGGCTCTTAGGGACATTTCTTCACTCACCAATGTATTAATAAGACCTGTAATGAATAGTGCAAACTCGAACATGGGTGGCATTTCCGGCTTAATCAAAACCCCATGCCAACCATCCTTCCAGAACCAGTAGCCCTTGCCAAGAACACATATGACACTGGCTTGAGGGATTTCACCACTATCATATTTCAGATACCTTTCAATCTCAGACCCACTGATATCTGACGAGAACGCAAACAATACCGTTATGGGATTCTCCCCATATACAGTTTCACCGCTAACCATCCTAGGATAGGATCGAAGCTCATGAAGCGACTGGAATTTTTTTATCGCATCCTTCACCTCGGAAGCATTCAGTGTTGACTTAACTTCAAATACGTACTTCACACACTCTATTGGAAACAGCCCAAGCTCGCTTGCGAACATAATGGGTGGAGCCGTTTTTCTCTGATAAACGACTAAGTCTAATTGATCGGAAATTTTCTCCGCTGTATCAATCACTTTCCCTGACCCACAATGAAAGCTATGGGTTAAGAAAGGCACCACACAGTTTCTGAGCGCTATCTCCCGAATCTGCCCAGCGAGGCCGTGATGATTTAACTGCGCAGCAAGAATATCCGCTTCTCTTTTTGCTGCCGCTACCTTATCAGTGATGTACTCAAAGTATTTACTATACATCGCATCTCACTCTCGAATTCACACCAATAAATACATGAACTGAAACCAAATTGCCATGACCGGTCACGGAGGGCGAAGTACTGTGTCAGGGCTGGCTCAGGAGGCTGGATATTGCTTGAGCGATAGCAGCGCCGCCTGCAAACCAAGCAGCCAACCTGTTCCACTTTGATTGAAGCTTGGCTGACTCAAGCACATCGACGGGCTTACCACCGACATTGTCGACGATGGCGAAAAGGCTTCATGCCCTCCTCATCTGTTTTATCGTCATCGTGAATAACCCGAGCGGTCGCTGAACGAATCCACAGGATGCCAGACGTCAGCGAAAGCAGGCTAACCGCAACGGTCAGCCACCATTGAATATTCATTGCCACACTCCAGCAGGCTCCATGCCGAGCCGAACACAAATACCCCACTTCTACGAATCACGCCAGCCGGCGAGGATCCCGCATGCTCACAGCAATTGACTTGTTTTCCGGTTTCGGCGGATGGACGCGCGGCGGCAAGGACGCCGGGCTCAATGTCCTCTGGGCTGCAAACCATTGGCCCGATGCGGTCGAGTGGCACACCCGCAACAACCCGGAGACCATCCACGCCTGTCAGGATCTGCACCAGGCGAACTGGGCGGATGTGCCGAAGCACGATGTCATGCTGGCCTCCCCTTGCTGCCAAGGGCACACCAAGGCTCGTGGCAAGGCTGCCGGCAATCCTCAGCACGACAACTCGCGATCGACAGCATGGGCGCCAGTCGGCAACGCCGAGGTCAATCGGCCAGAGTTCGCAGTTATCGAAAACGTACCGGAGTTCATGGACTGGATTCTGTACCCGGCCTGGGCTGATGCCATGCAGCGCCTGGGTTACGCACTGGCACCGCACATCGTGGACTGCGCCGATCTCGGCGTCCCGCAGCACCGCGTGCGCCTGTTCATGGTCTGCTCGCGCAGTAAGGCACCGTTGCATCTGCAATTGCCCCGCTACCAGTACGTGCCTGCCCGCGAGATTATCGACTTCGACGCCGGCAAGTGGTCGCCGATCAACAAGCCAAGCCGCGCCGCGTCGACACTGACACGCGTGAAGAATGGCCGTGAGCGCTTCGGTGATCGCTTCGTCATGCCCTACTACGGCTCAGGCTCTGGCCTCACCGGGCGCAGCCTTGACCGCCCGATCGGTACCATCACCACATTGGATCGTTGGGCAGTCGTCGACGGCGACATGATGCGGATGATCAGCGCAGACGAAGCAATGGCCGCTCAGTCCTTCCCGAAGGACACGCTCCGGCCGGACAACCACAAGCTGACCATGCACATGACCGGCAACGCCGTCCCACCGCTCGCAGGTCAGCGAATCATTGAGGCACTAATGACGGCCTAGCATCGACGCACTCTCATTTCAGCTTGGGCAAATCCCTGATGGTATGAGTGACGTTTGAGCCAATATCTGAAACCTCGATGCTTTGATCGCCATTTTCATCCATCACGATTTTTAGTTGCCCGCCAGTGGCCCCGCTTGCAAATAGGGGGTACAAAATTTCTCCACCCTCAATTGCATTTACAGCCTGGTCAAAGGTAATGATTTCGCGTGAGCCTGTTTCCTGATTGTTGCCATTTACAGGGGTCCATTGAAACTCAACTACCTCACCATTTTTGTTGATGCGAACTGCCGAAACTAAATACATAGCCATGTCACCACTCCTTTCTTGAACGCACAACTGTAGCTGATCCCTCACCACCCTCCACCGCCCGGGCATGCCCCGGCATAGGACGCCCCATGCCCACAGAAAACAAACCGGCCGAGCCGCTGAAGGTTGAGCGCTCGATCGTCACGAAGCTGGTGATCACCGGCGCGCCGCGGCTTGACCCGATTACCGTGTTCCTTGAAGACCTCGGGCGCCGCAACTGCCCGACTGAGTCAGACCCCAACTACCAGACCGCCCAGGGCAAGATCACGATCAACTGCTGGGACAGGAGCTGGAACGCCTACTGGGGCGGCATGGGGCCTCGCACGGTGGCCGAGTTCGTGCCGGATTGTGATTGGAACTACATCCTGAACTGCCTGGATCGCGGGATCAGCAGCACGCGGTTCAGCGGGAACGCGCTTCACGCATTTGCGAAAAAGTGCATTGTCCAGCGCCGCCGGCAACAGACCGGCCGTCACGACTGGGAACTGGACGAGCTGAGCAAAGGTGAGGCCCGTGAGCTTTGGCACGACATCGATGTGTTGCGCAGCGTCGAGTCACCAAACGAATGCTGGCATCACAGCAAGTTGCTGACTGAGCTTTTCGGTGATGAGTGGCACTACCCCGTCGGCGACAAAGCCGTCGAGGAAAACCACGAATTCACGTACCTGCAGCGCGTTGTCGAGGCAGTTCAGGAAGCACTTCGTGAGCAGAACCGATTGGTGAATGACGAGCCGCCAACGCTGGAAGGCTGAAGCGCTGTACAAAAATTAATAGCCACCTACTTACCAATCTTATCGCAGTCCTCCATATCTCCAGAGTGTGAATCGTTTTCTGACTCGTTCTCCGTTAACGCAGCCGTATCATAATCATCCATTTTTGAGAAAAATCCGATTACGAAATTTCCCCACCTACAATCAGCAATAGCTTTATATTTATCAAATTCAGCAGCATCTTTAGCATGAACCATGTGATCGAATGCGGTTGACAGACTTGTCACTTCAATAGTCAACGGCATGTCTAAATAAGGAGTTAGAGCCGCCCCCTCTCTCGATAGCTGCAGATACTGACTAATTTTTTTTGATTTAGGTATAACCGCCTCTTCGCCCGCAAACATCCCCACAAAATCTTGATACGCCGCAAAATACGACGAGGCGTGCTGCCTTGCCAACTGTGCGGTCGTTTGATTATTCGCCTTAGTTATACTTTGCACCTGAAGCCTAGCCGCTACGGTTGAAAAGTACCCAGCAATAAGTGCCCCAATCAAAACGCTTATGACCGGCGTCAGGGCATTAAAAGCATTCTGAGAAGTTAACTTCACTATTCCTACCCTCTAACCAACATTCGACAGCAATAAAATTCTCTTGCATCTCATTGTAGGCAAAAAAGCTGGCCACACTCTGAGACTCCCCCTTCAAAGTCAGCCGCTATAGCGGTAAGGACCCCTTATGCTCGATGCAAAAATCCACCACTCACTGAACATACTCACTGCAAGCCAGATGGCGAAGCTGCTCGTCATGCGCAAGGGGCTTGAATTCGGCTACGCCTACACGTTCACCGATGATGATGGGCAGGACAGCAATATCGACAATGCTTTTCTGTCCGCTGCACCAGGCGAACTACTCGACACCCTGTTCGACGAAAACGAGCATGACGACGCCATCAACGAAGTGCGTTATGAGGCTGAGGAAGTTCGCGGCATCGCTTCTTGGTGCCACTACAGTTGGGATCGCAACTACGAGGTCGATGTGAAGGCCTTCATCCTGCCTGATGGTCGTGCTCTTGCCTTTTGTGAGATGAGCGGCGGCGGTAAGCACGGCGAGCCAGACGCCTATCCCTGGGTTGAAGAAGCAAAATTCATCAAGGTCTCCGGCGTCGAAGAGCGCGTCATCAGGACTTACACGTTCGAGGATATTCCAGAAACCTCAGAGGTGACGCCATGATCTTCGCCCCGCTCTACATGGCCTACTTGATCTACAAGGGGCCGTGGCGATGAAATCAGGAGCGTTTTCCAATCGTGAAACCGGCGACCATCAGTACCAGCCCTGGAATCCATAAACCCGGCGCAGTAATCGCAACACCGCAGATTGTCAGCGGCAGCCCGGTTAAGAACATCGGGTTTTGAAATGCCTTTTTCATCGCGTCCCTCTCCTTAAGAACTCATCTCATTTAACCACAAAGCTTGCCGCTTTAAGGCAAGCGGCATACCCCATCACCACCTTCTGCCGCCGCCGGCGGCGTGGAGCATCCCATGAAAAAAGAGCTGATCAAGATCAGTGAGTTCCAGCGCCGTCGCTGGGGCGAGAACGGCACACCCCCGTGCCCCCAAGCGATCCGCAACTACATCCGGAACGGGAAGGTGCCCGGCGAGCAGATAGGAAAACTCTGGTACGTTGACTGGACGGCGTTCAGCAAGTCGGCAGGAAACGACCTGGTCGCAATGGTATTGAAAGGAGCTGCATGATGGTCCCACGGCCGCGCAACAAGGCGAACAAGAACCTTCCGCAGAACCTGTACTTCGACTCGCGGCGTTCGAGCTATCGCTACCGGCGGCCAACCGACGGTAAGTGGTTTCAGTTCGGCACCGACCGAATCAAAGCGATCGATGCCGCGAAGCAGTTGAACCTGGAGTTCATGCGCGGCGCCGACCTGATCGGCGCAGTAATGGGCAGCACATCCGAATCGTTAGCCGGTTTCCTGGACACATACGAGCGCGACGTGCTCCCGCCGCGCGAACTGGCCAAGGGAACGCTCGGGCTTTACGCCGTCCACTTCCGCCGTTTCCGAAAGCAGTTCGAAGGCAAAGCGGTCGACCAGATCACGATCCGCATGATCGCGGAAATGCTGGACGCTCTCACTCCGCGCACTGCCAACCAATGCCGGGCCCTGCTGATCGACATCTTCAACCATGCAGCGGCAAAAGGCTTGTGCCCCGACAACCCAGCGGCCAGCACCATCAACCGCATTGAGAAGAAGCAGCGCAAGCGGCACAACATCGAAGGCCTGAAAGCCATCCGGGAGAAGTCGCCGTTCTGGCTGCAGAACGCGATCGATCTGGCGTTGATCACCGCGCAGCGGCGCACCGACATTCTCAATATGCGATTCGACGGGGTTCGGGAAGGGTTTCTGTATGTGGTGCAGCAGAAGACGGCCAAGGCCAGTGACGCAGCGTGGATTCGGTTCAAAGTGACCGAAGAACTCCAGGCCGTGATCAGCCGGTGCCGGGATGACATCGTCTCTCCATACCTGGTCCACCGCCGCCCCGATCGCAAGAAACAGAAACAGGCACAGACTAAGGATCACTGGACGCAGGTTGAAGAACGGTATTTGACGCGAGCCTTCAAGGAGGCCCGGGAAGCGGCGGGTTGTTACAAGGGATGGAAAGAAGAGGAAATGCCGGGCTTCCACGAAGTGCGAGCGCTTTCGCTGCACCTGTACCAGAAAGCCGGGAAAGACGGTCAAAAGATCGCAGGCCACGCCAGCGAAACCATGACCAAAAACTACCAAAAGGACCACGCTGAAATCGTCTGGTCAGAGGCGATTCCAGACCTCAATATCAGCGAAATCACCGGGTAGTTTTGCGCAAGTTTTGCGCGGGTTTTGCGCAGGCACAAAAAAGCCGATCTGGCTGATCGGCTTAAGTGTCTGATTTTACTCAGGAATTATGGTCGGGACGGAGTGATTCGAACACTCGACCCCTAGCACCCCATGCTAGTGCGCTACCGGACTGCGCTACGCCCCGACTAGGCGTGATACTCGCTCCTCATCTCGAAGAACGCTCAAGAATATATCGCAAGCTTTTGAAAACTGGAAGTATTTAAAAGCAGGAAATTATTTCTTGAGAACCACCAGAACATCTTCGAGCTCGGCGATCATCTGGCGGATCATTTGCTTGTATTGGGTTGTGTCGTCTTTGGCCTCATCACCGGACAGTCGCAAACGTGCGCCGCCGATGGTGAATCCTTGATCGTAAAGGAGCGCGCGGATTTGCCGGATCATCAGCACATCCTGGCGCTGATAATACCGGCGGTTTCCGCGGCGTTTGACGGGGTTGAGCTGAGGAAACTCCTGCTCCCAGTAGCGCAGCACGTGTGGTTTTACCGCACACAGCTCGCTGACTTCACCGATGGTGAAGTAGCGTTTGCCCGGGATGACGGGTAGTTCGTCGTTATGACTTGGTTCCAGCATAAGCCTCAACTCGGGCTTTCAACTTCTGCCCTGGACGAAAGGTGACCACACGGCGAGCCGTGATCGGGATTTCTTCCCCCGTTTTCGGGTTGCGGCCAGGCCGCTGGCGTTTGTCCCGAAGGTCGAAATTGCCGAAACCCGACAATTTGACCTGCTCGTTGTCTTCAAGAGCGTGCCTGATTTCCTCGAAAAACAGTTCTACCAATTCCTTGGCTTCCCGCTTGTTCAGGCCCAGCTCTTCATACAGACGTTCCGCCATCTCAGCTTTCGTCAAAGCCCCCATACGTCACTTCCTTAACGTGGCGTTCAACCTTTGTTCGAGCGAGGTGAGGATATTTTGCGTCGTCGAATTCACCTCATCGTCATTAAGAGTGCGCGATGGATGCTGCCAGGTCAAGCCGACTGCAAGGCTTTTTCTATCAGGATCAATACCTTTACCCTGATACACGTCAAATAGCCTGAGGTCTGTCAGCCATTCGCCTGCATTTTCACGGATTACGTCCAGTACAGCCGAGGCCGCAACGTCTTTGTGCGCAATCAGTGCAAGGTCACGACGTACTTCAGGAAAGCGCGACAACTCGTGGAATTTAGGCATTTTGCCCAACGCCACTTCAGCCAGAACCAGCTCGAAAACGAAGACCGGACGGTCGAGACCAAGGGATTTCGACAGTTCAGGGTGAATCGCACCGATAAAACCGACTTCACGCCCTTCACGCTCGATGCGCGCGGTTTGACCCGGGTGCAGTGCCGGATGCTTGCCCGGAGTGAAGGTGAACGAATCCAGCGCACCGGCAAAACCCAGCACCGCTTCCACGTCAGCCTTGACGTCGAAGAAGTCCACGGTATCGCGACCTTGCGCCCAGCCTTCCGGCAAACGGCTACCGCAGACAACACCAGCCAGCATCGGCTCTTGCTTCAGGCCTTCCAGCTGACCGACGAAGCGCAGACCGCTCTCAAACAGACGGACGCGATCCTGCTGACGATTCAGGTTGTGCTGCAGCGATTTGACCAGACCCGGCCACAGCGACGAACGCATCGCAGCCATGTCATTGGAGATCGGGTTCGCCAACAGCAGTGGTTCAACACCTGGGTTGAACAGCTCGAACTGTTTTGGATCGATGAAGCTGTAAGTGATCGCTTCCTGATAACCGCGAGCAACCAGCAGACGACGCAGCTCCGGCAGATCGCTACGCGCTTCGGCCTTGGCCTGCGGCGCCAGACGAGCTTGCGGGTAACGAACCGGCAGACGGTTGTAACCGTACAGACGTGCCAGCTCTTCGATCAGATCGACTTCCAGGCTGATATCGAAGCGATGGCTTGGCACTTCTACGCGCCACTGCCCTGCTCCCTCGGCGGAAACTTTCAGACCCAAAGCGTTGAGCAGACGCTCGACTTCGGCCGAATCCATTTCCATGCCCAGCATCTGGGTGATGCGCTGAGCGCGCAGAGTGATCGGCGCGATCGACGGCAAGTGCTGCTCGCTGACGGTCTCGATGATCGGACCCGCTTCGCCACCGGTGATTTCCAGCAGCAGGCCAGTGGCGCGCTCCATGGCTTCACGGGCCAGTTGCCAGTCCACGCCACGCTCGTAGCGGTGCGAAGCATCAGTGTGCAGACCGTAGGAACGAGCCTTGCCCGCCACAGCGATCTGATCGAAGAATGCACTTTCGAGGAACACGTCACGAGTAGTCGCGGACACGCCGCTGTGCTCGCCCCCCATCACACCGGCAATCGCCAGAGCGCGTGTGTGGTCGGCGATTACCAGCGTTTCGCTACGCAGGCTGACTTCCTGACCGTCGAGCAATACCAGCTTCTCGCCTTCCTCAGCCATGCGCACACGAATGCCGCCGTTGATTTCAGCGAGGTCGAATGCGTGCAGCGGTTGACCCAGTTCAAGCATCACGTAGTTGGTGATGTCGACCGCAGCGTCAATGCTACGAACTTCGGCGCGACGCAGACGCTCAACCATCCACAGCGGCGTAGGCTTGGACAGGTCAACGTTGCGGATGACACGACCCAGGTAACGCGGGCACGCGGCAGGCGCCAGCACTTCGACCGAGCGCACTTCGTCGTGCACGGCAGGAACCGTGAGAACCACCGGGCGAGTGACCGGAGCGTCGTACAACGCGCCGACTTCACGAGCCAGACCGGCCAGGGACAGGCAGTCGCCGCGATTCGGAGTCAGGTCGACCTCGATGCTGGCGTCTTCCAGATCCAGATAAACACGGAAATCTTCGCCCACCGGTGCATCGGCCGGCAGCTCCATCAGACCGTCATTGCCTTCACCGACCTGCAGCTCGGTTTGCGAGCACAGCATGCCGTTGGACTCGACGCCACGCAGCTTGGCTTTCTTGATCTTGAAATCGCCCGGCAGCTCGGCGCCGATCATTGCGAACGGAATCTTCAGGCCCGGACGCACGTTTGGCGCACCGCACACGACCTGGAAAGTTTCCGTGCCATTGCTGACCTGGCAAACACGCAGCTTGTCGGCGTCAGGGTGCTGCTCGGTACTCAGTACCTCGCCCACCACCACACCACTGAATGCACCGGCGGCCGGCGTAACGCTATCGACCTCAAGACCGGCCATCGACAGACGAGCAACCAGCTCGTCGCGATTTACCTGCGGGCTAACCCAGCCACGCAGCCATTGTTCACTGAATTTCATCCTGCTCTCCTAAGAATTCGTTACGACTAGCGAAATTGCGCGAGGAACCGCAAGTCGTTGTCGAAGAACAGACGCAAGTCGTTCACGCCGTAACGCAGCATGGCCAGACGCTCGACGCCCATGCCGAAGGCAAAGCCCGAGAACTCTTCCGGATCAATCCCGGACATGCGCAGCACGTTCGGGTGAACCATGCCGCAGCCCATCACTTCCAGCCAGCCGGTCTGCTTGCAGACGCGGCAACCTTTACCGCTGCACATCACGCATTCCATGTCGACTTCAGCGGATGGCTCGGTGAACGGGAAGTAGGAAGGACGGAAACGCACCGCCAGTTCTTTTTCGAAGAACACCCGCAGGAACTCTTCGATAGTCCCTTTCAGGTCGGCGAAATTGATGTCGCGATCGACCAGCAGGCCTTCGACCTGGTGGAACATAGGCGAGTGGGTGATATCGGAGTCGCTGCGATACACACGGCCTGGGCAGACGATGCGGATCGGCGGCTGTTGCGATTCCATGGTGCGGACCTGTACCGGCGAGGTATGGGTGCGCAACAGCATGTTCGCATTGAAATAGAAGGTGTCGTGCATCGACCGGGCCGGGTGATGGCCTGGGATGTTGAGCGCCTCGAAGTTGTGATAATCGTCTTCGACCTCAGGGCCTTCGGCAATGCCGTAGCCGATACGGGTGAAGAACTGTTCGATACGTTCCAGAGTCCGGGTTACCGGATGCAAACCACCGGAGGTCTGGCCACGGCCCGGCAGGGTTACGTCAATGGACTCGGCGGACAGTTTGGCAGTAAGTTCGGCTTCCTCAAACAGAGCCATGCGCGCATTGAGAACGCCTGTGACACGTTCCTTGGCAACGTTGATCAGGGCGCCGACTTGCGGACGCTCCTCTGCCGGCAAATTCCCCAGGGTCTTCATCACCTGAGTCAATTCACCCTTTTTGCCAAGGTATTGAACCCGGATTTGCTCCAGGGCATTGATATCTTCAGCGCTTTGCACAGCCTCTAGTGCTTGAGAGACCAGCGCATCCAGGTTTTCCATGTACAGACTCCAGATACAAAATAGGGGAAGAGCTTGAAGGCTCTTCCCCTATTTATGACGTTTACCACCTGACCCCACAGAGGTGAGGCCGGGTGACTGTCGGGGGTACTTAAGCCAAGGTGGCTTTAGCTTTCTCGACAATCGCGGCAAACACCGCTTTTTCGTTCACTGCCAGATCAGCCAGAACCTTACGGTCGATCTCGATGGACGCTTTTTTCAGGCCAGCGATGAAACGGCTGTAGGACAGACCGTTAACACGAGCACCAGCGTTGATACGAGCGATCCACAGAGCGCGGAACTGACGTTTTTTCTGACGACGGTCACGGTAGGCGTATTGGCCTGCCTTGATTACCGCTTGCTTGGCAACACGGAATACGCGCGAACGTGCACCGTAGTAGCCTTTAGCAAGTTTCAGAATTTTTTTGTGACGCTTACGGGCAATGACGCCACGCTTTACACGAGCCATGAGTTACTTCCTCTATTCTTGACTAAAATTAACGAAGGCGCAGCATGCGCTCGACTTTTGCCACGTCAGACGGATGCAGCAAGCTGCTACCGCGCAGTTGACGCTTACGCTTGGTCGACATTTTAGTCAGGATGTGGCTCTTGAAAGCGTGCTTGTGCTTGATACCGTTAGCAGTTTTCAGAAACCGCTTAGCAGCACCACTTTTCGTTTTCATCTTTGGCATGTTCGGATACTCCGCATTCAGTTGATAAACATAATCAGAAGGCCTGCCGTGCCCTGTTGATTACTTCTTCTTTTTCGGGGCGATGACCATGATCAGCTGGCGTCCTTCCATCTTAGGATGCTGTTCGACCGAACCGTACTCGAGCAGGTCAGCTTCAACCCGCTTGAGGAGTTCCATCCCCAGCTCCTGGTGGGCCATCTCACGGCCGCGGAATCGCAAGGATACCTTGGCCCTGTCCCCGTCACTCAGGAAACGTACCAGGTTGCGCAGTTTTACCTGGTAATCCCCTTCCTCCGTCCCTGGACGAAACTTGATTTCTTTTACCTGAATCTGCTTCTGGTTCTTCTTCGCCGCAGCAATCTGCTTCTTCTTTTCGAAGATCGATTTGCCGTAGTCCATCACACGGCAAACCGGTGGGACTGCGTCTGCAGAGATTTCTACCAGATCAAGCTTTGCTTCTTCAGCAATACGAAGCGCTTCATCAATCGAGACGATGCCAATCTGCTCGCCATCAGCGCCAATTAACCGAACCTCGCGTGCCGAGATATTCTCGTTGATCGGGGCTTTCGGTGCAGCTCGTTTATCTTGTCTCATTTCACGCTTAATAATAATTACTCCGAATCTGGGCGACCACGCCGGGAAACCGCTTGCGCGAGAAACTCAGCGAACTGGGCGACGGGCATCGAGCCCAGGTCAGCACCTTCACGAGTACGCACAGCGACAGTCTGCATCTCGACTTCCTTATCCCCAATAACCAAGAGATATGGAACCTTGAGCAAAGTATGCTCGCGGATTTTAAAGCCGATCTTTTCATTTCTCAAGTCAGACTTGGCACGAAACCCGCTTTCGTTGAGAGTTTTTTCGACCTGAGCAACAAAATCTGCCTGTTTATCAGTGATATTCATGATCACTGCCTGGGTTGGCGCCAGCCACGCAGGGAATGCACCTTCGTAGTGCTCGATCAGAATCCCGACGAAACGCTCGAACGAACCGAGGATCGCACGGTGCAGCATGACCGGATGCTTGCGGCTGTTGTCTTCGGAGACGTATTCGGCACCAAGACGCACTGGCAGGTTGAAATCGAGCTGCAAAGTACCACATTGCCACACGCGACCGAGGCAATCTTTCAGCGAGAACTCGATCTTCGGACCATAAAAAGCGCCCTCGCCCGGCTGCAGATCGTACGGAAGGCCCGCGCTATCAAGGGCCGCGGCCAAAGCAGCTTCGGCGCGATCCCACAGCTCGTCGGAGCCAACGCGTTTTTCCGGACGAGTGGACAGCTTCATCTCGACGTCGGTGAAGCCGAAGTCGCGGTAAACATCCATGGTCAGCTTGATGAACGCGGCGGATTCGGCCTGCATCTGCTCTTCGGTGCAGAAAATGTGGGCGTCGTCCTGGGTAAATGCACGTACACGCATGATGCCGTGCAGCGCACCCGACGGCTCGTTACGGTGGCAGGCACCGAACTCGGCCAGACGCATCGGCAGTTCGCGGTAGCTCTTCAGCCCCTGGTTGAACACCTGCACGTGGCAAGGGCAATTCATTGGCTTGATCGCGTAGTCCCGGCTTTCCGACTCAGTGGTGAACATGTTGTCGGCGTAGTTGGCCCAGTGCCCGGACTTTTCCCACAGGCTACGGTCAACGACTTGCGGCGTCTTGATTTCGAGATAGCCGTTGTCGCGCTGCACCTTGCGCATGTACTGCTCGAGTACCTGGTACAGAGTCCAGCCATTCGGGTGCCAGAACACCATGCCCGGCGCTTCTTCCTGGGTGTGGAACAGGCCCAGGCGCTTGCCGATCTTGCGGTGATCGCGTTTTTCAGCTTCTTCGATTCGCTGGATGTAGGCAGCCAGCTGCTTCTTGTCAGCCCAAGCGGTGCCGTAAACGCGCTGCAATTGCTCGTTCTTGGCATCACCGCGCCAGTAGGCGCCGGACAGCTTGGTCAGTTTGAAGGACTTCAGAAAGCGGGTGTTCGGCACGTGCGGACCGCGGCACATGTCGACGTATTCTTCGTGATAGTACAGGCCCATGACCTGCTCATTCGGCATGTCCTCGACCAGGCGCAGCTTGTAGTCTTCGCCGCGAGCCTTGAACACTTCGATCACTTCGGCACGCGGAGTGACTTTCTTGATGACGTCGTAATCGGTATCGATCAGCTGTTGCATGCGCTGTTCGATGGCCGCCATGTCGTCCGGCGTAAAAGGACGCTCGAAGGCGATGTCGTAATAGAAGCCTTCGTCAATGACGGGACCGATAACCATTTTGGCCGTCGGGTACAACTGCTTGACCGCATGGCCAACCAGGTGGGCGCAAGAGTGGCGAATGATCTCCAGCCCCTCTTCATCCTTTGGCGTGATGATTTGCAGCGTTGCGTCGCTGTCGATGATGTCGCAGGCGTCGACCAGCTTGCCGTTGACCTTGCCGGCCAGGGTGGCCTTGGCCAGGCCTGCACCGATAGAGGCGGCGACCTCGGCTACGGAAACCGGGTGATCGAATGAACGTTGACTGCCGTCGGGAAGAGTAATAGTTGGCATGGCGCCTCCTCTCCTAGTGGTGACCCCTACCAAAGGTCACGTGGGTTGGGATGAGCCAGTACAAGATCCGATCCAGGCCATTCAATGACGAACGCCTGCCTTACAGCGGCAGGAGCCTTGCGGCCAACCGGAAAACCGAACCAGAGTGACTGGGATTCAAATCAGAGTATTCGTACGCCGCCGCTTCCGGGACTGAAGGTCATCCGGAGCCTGCGAACGCCCGAGTCGGGCATCCTAGCACAGATGAACGGTCACAGCGGCGAACGAATTGAGCCAGCCCCTGATTGCTCATTTTAACGGTGCGCGGTGAACTTGAGATGTACGGCTAACCTCAAATGGGCTGAGAATTACCCCGAATTACTCAAACCAAGGAGTTTCAGACATGCGCCTTATCCGACTTTTCGCCTTCGCGGCTCCCCTGGCAATGCTGCTGCCGCTGAGCGCTCAGGCTGCCTGGCCTGCGGGCGTGAAAGAGCAATACATGAATGACTGCACCAAAGCCGCCAGCCAAAGCGTCAACCCGACGGTGGCCAAGCAGCACTGCACCTGCGGTGCCGACGTCCTGGAGAAGAAATTCACCTCCCAGGAAATCGCTCAACTGATGGACAAGAACACCCCGCCAAGCGGCGAGCTGGGCCAGCGCGCACTGAAAGAAATCTCGGTTTGCCGAGTGCAGAAATAATCTGTGGCGAAGGGATTTGCGGGCGCTCTGCAGGCCGGAATCGGTCAAAATGACCCTGAATCCGATATTTTACGCAGGTTTTATAGCTTTTTTTACACCCCTTCGTTTCGGCTGAAAGCCGCTGAAACCGGGGGCTGTAGCCATTCAGAATGTCGAAACATCCGCAATATGAAAGCAAACAGCACGTCCGGGGGGCTACCAAAGCGAACATTTCGACTATGATACTCCGGTGTGCCCAGTTGGCCTGAGCAGCACAGTACTACTGAAAATATATGTTTCTTGGAGATACACCATGTCTAATCGCCAAACCGGCACCGTTAAATGGTTCAACGATGAAAAAGGCTTCGGCTTCATCACTCCTCAAGGTGGCGGTGACGACCTGTTCGTACACTTCAAAGCTATCGAATCCGACGGTTTCAAAAGCCTGAAAGAAGGCCAGACCGTTTCCTTCGTGGCTGAGAAAGGCCAAAAGGGTATGCAAGCTGCACAAGTTCGCCCAGAGTAATTTCTCGGCGCACTAAAAAAACCCCGTCCATGTGACGGGGTTTTTTATGGGCGCTACAAAATCCTGTGCGACTCAGCCGCAGCTGGCCCGGGTAACCACCAGATTGCTGTCGGTATTGAGGTTCAGCCGATCAGAACGGTATTCCAGGGTGATCATGTCGTCAGGCTTGAGGAACCGGGCATTCTGCGCGCCGGCTTTTTTTGCGCGCCTGCTCCAGCAATTCCGGCGAAGCCTTTTTGCCGACGGTGAACTCTGCAGCTGTTGCCTCGCAACGACTGTGACCGGTTTCGGCCGCCACGGGATCCTTCTGCGACTCACTGGAGGTTGTGTTGCAGCCAGCCAGCATGGCAACCGCCATCAGAGTACCCAGTGACGCGAGCTTCCAAGGCATGAAGCCTCCTTTTTTCAATAGTTGAGCGAACATCGTGCGACCGCCGATATAGCGTTTGGTTTCATGACTTGCGCCACTCCCCTGCCCCACGATCAGAAAAACGGCGAGTTTGCCTGAGCTACGCCTGATACTTCATCACACAATCGTCACTGAATATGAACAGCGCTCAGTAGACGTCAATGTAGTCATAGGGCGGGTTCGGCCAGTTGTCCTTGAGCGCGTTGAATATCTGCATCACCCAGACCTCATCGCTCGCTGCAACGTTGCCCACATATCCCGAACCCTTGGCCCAGGTTTCCAGACGAAACGACAAGCCATCGATATCCTGACCACCCGTGACGCCCGAAGAGATATACGCAATGCCGCCTTTGGTCACACGCAATTGGGTGTGCTCATCATCACTGGCAGAGGCCAGCATCAGACGCACAGCGTCCAGTGTCAGGCCGCCGGGGGAATTCAAATCGATCTGCACAGCTCAGTCCTTGGTTTTTCGGAGACGACCAAGTGTCGCATAGCCCTGAGCTCATGCCTAAGTCGCAGTGCCAAAGGCCGGACAAAGTGGTTAACTCAAGACTCCAATCCCGTGACCTTTCGAGCCCCATCATGACGACCGTAAGCATCTCAGCCGACATCAAGGCCCACTGGCCACAAGGCCATAGCTCTTACAGTCCGGGCAGCCCGGAGGAATTGGCATTGATCAGCATCGACCTGCTGGTCAAGACACTGGGAACGCAAGCCGCGCAATCATTTATCGCCCAGCTGTTCGAGAAGTATCCGGATGACTTCAAAGGCACATCGGACATCGAGAAAGAATAAAGGCCCGCAGGCTGGCACCTGCGGGCCTGTCGCTTACTTCAGACGTTTCAGGCGTTCGGTCAACAGATCGAAGAAGCCCTGAGCATCACCATTTTCCACCCAGAAGGCATTTTTCGGGGCTTTCAGGCCGTCATACCAGTCGACGATGGTCTGCCCGAAGGTCGGACCTTCACGGCTGTCGACCACCACGTTCACCGAACGGCCGGTGAACAGCTCTGGTTTGAGCAGGTAAGCCACGACCGTAGCGTCGTGCACCGGGCCACCCGGAATACCGTAGTGTTCCATATCGCCCTTGATGTACTCGTTGAGGATGTCGCCGACAATCTTGCTCGCATTGTTGTTCAGCGCCGCGATCTGCTTCAGGCGTGCATCGCTGGTAAGGATCTTGTGGGTCACATCCAACGGCAGGTAAGTCAGTTTCACGCCGCTTTTGAGCACGACTTCAGCCGCTTGCGGATCGGCATACAGGTTGAACTCTGCCACTGGCGTGATGTTGCCGCCGTTGAAATGGGAGCCGCCCATGATGACCACTTCCTTGATGCCCTGAACGATTTCCGGCTCCTGGATCAGCGCCAGCGCCAGGTTGGTTTGTGGCCCAAGCATGGCAATGGTGATGCTGTGCGGCTTGGCTTTTTTCAGGGTGTCGATCAGGTAGTTGACCGCATTGCCTTCAGCCAGGCCTTTTTTCGGTTCGTGCACAGTGACACCCGACAGGCCTTCCTTGCCATGGATGTTCTCGGCGTAGATCGGCGTGCGCATCAACGGTTTTGGCGCGCCGGCATAGACCGGCACCTCTTCGCGCCCTGCCCACTCACGGGCCAGTCGCGCATTGCGAGAGGTCTTGTCGAGACGCACGTTGCCAGCCACGGTGGTCAGCGCGCGAATATTCAGCTCCTCCGGCGATGCCAGAGCAAACAACAGGGCCACCACATCATCGGCACCCGGATCGGTGTCGATGATCAAGTCGATCTTTTCCGCCGCCTGGGCGCCGGTCGCGGTTATCACGGACAAAAGCAGAAGACTCCGGATCAGTTGGTGCATTTTTTGAGCATAGCGGTGCATGGCGCATTCCTTGTGCATATGAAATCGAAAGGGTCTGAACCCGATTAAAATGTTACCCCGGCCACCAACACGATGTTGCAGTACGGCTGACATTCGCCTGTACGAACAATCGCTCGCGCCTGTCGGCTGAGAACCTTGAATTGCTCGTGACTGAGCAGATCGCGTCGCCCGATTGCACCTTCTTCATTCAATGCGTCCAGCGAAGCCAGCGCAGTGGGTTGTTTGTCGAAGATTTCCTGGGCGAGCACATGACTCTCCACCTGCATTTCGCTGAGCACGACCTTCAAGGTGCTGACGAAATCCGGAACACCGTGGGTCAGCGCGAGATCGATGAACTCGACGCCCGGCGGCACAGGCAAGCCGGCGTCACCGATCACGACCATGTCGCCATGACCAAGGGAGGCGACAAGCCGGGACAGCGCGATATTGAGCAAAGGAGTCTTTTTCATGCGGGTTTGAACGCCTGTACGTCGGATGAAGCAGGAATGGACGGCTGGGCACCCGCTCGAGTAACCGACAGCGCCGCAGCTATCTGACCAAAACGAATGGCCTCGGCTTCGGTTTTGCCAGCGGCCAGCGCTGCCGCGAAACCGCCGACGAAGGTATCCCCGGCAGCCGTGGTATCGACCGCCTTCACTTTGGGTGCAGGAAAATGCTGGTAACCCGCACCATTGGCGAACAATGCCCCCTGAGCACCCAGCGTGACGATCACGTTGCCGGCGCCCATGGAAATCAGCTGAGCAGCGGCTTTTTCAGCGCTTTGCAGCGAGTCCACCGGCAAACCGCTGAGGGCGGCAGCCTCGCTTTCATTGGGAATCAGGTAGTCGATGGAGGCAAACCAGTCTGCCGGTAGCGGACGGCTGGCCGGGGCCGGGTTCAGAATGACTGTCTTGCCCAGTTCGCGACCGCGCTTGAGCGCATGACCGACGGTAGCATCGGGAATTTCCAGCTGACAGATGATGACATCCGCCGCCTGCAGCACCGCGTCGAACCGGTCGATCACCGCTGGCGTCATCGAGCCGTTGGCCCCGGCGACGATGACGATCGCATTCTGACTGTTGTCATCGACCACAATCAGCGCCACGCCACTGGAGTCCTCGACGACGCTGACCGCTTGGCAATCGATCTGCTCGGCCAGCAATGCCTCGCGCAATTGCACGCCATAGTCGTCATTGCCGACACAACCGATCATCGACACCTGCGCGCCCAACCGGGCAGCGGCCACCGCCTGATTGGCACCCTTGCCACCCGACACCGTGGCGAACGAATGACCGATCAGTGTCTCACCACCCCGGGGCAAACGAGGCGCCCGGGTGACCAGGTCCATGTTCAGGCTGCCTATTACCACTACATTTGCGGGCATACATCACTACTCATCAATTCGGTTTCAGCGATATTCGGTAAACACGCCAGCCAGCGGCGCAGTCGACTCTCGCAAGACAATACTCGGGGTCACGATCCGCTGATCAGTGGCCAGATCCGGGGTAGCAATTCTTCGCAGCAACACTTCTGCCGCCATCTCTCCCAGTTGCAGGATCGACTGACCAACAGTGGTCAGCGCCGGATACACGTAACGGCTCATCTGGATATCGTCGAAGCCGATTACCGACAGTTCGGCGGGTACGCGCACATTGCGCTCGGCGGCAGCTCGCAATACACCGATGCCAATCATGTCGTTGCCGGCAAAGATTGCGCTCGGAGGATTGCGCTCAAGCAGAGCCGCAGCTGCGTTATAGCCGCCCGTGCTGGTGAAATCGCTTTCCAGCATCCGCGATGGCGGCACTTCAATACCCGCCTCTTTCAAGGCGCGGCAAAATCCGGCCTGACGCATTTGCGCAACACTGGTGCTCGCCGGACCGCCAATGGTGGCGATATCACGATGTCCAAGCTCGATCAGGTGCCTCGTTGCCAGATAGGCGCCATATTCATGGTCGATGCGCACAAGATCGGCGTCCACACCTTCCAGACCCCGGTCAACGATAACCATCGGTGTTTTGACCCCGGACAGCCCCTGCACCAGGCCACTGTCACCGCCAGCGGAGGCGACGATCAAGCCATCGATACGCTTCTCCAGCAACACCCGCAGATAGCTGCGCTGTTTTTCCGGATTGTCGTCGGAGTTGCAGAGAATCACGCAGTAGCCATTACGCTCACAGTAATCCTCAATCCCGCGCGCCAGTTCGGCAAAGTACGGGTTGAGACTATTGGGCACGAGCAAACCAATGGTGGCAGTCGTCTTGGCCTTCAGCGATCGGGCGACGGCGCTCGGCACATAGTCGAGGCTCTTGATCGCCGCCTCGACTTTCAGCCGCACCTCCTGACTCACCGGCCGAGTGTTGTTCACAACATGGGAGACGGTCGTGTAGGAAATTCCCGCAAGCGCCGCCACATCCTTGATCGTTGCCATGTCTCAGCCCCGCCGGCTTGCGCGCTGGCTACGATACGTATCGAGCACTACCGCGATGACGATCACTGCACCGGTGATGATGCGCTTGGTCGGCTCGGTTGCGCCGATCTGCGCCAGACCGGCCGCCAGCACGGAGATGATCAATACGCCGAAGAACGTACTGATCACCGAACCACGGCCGCCCATCAGACTGGTACCGCCAATCACCACAGCAGCGATGACTTGCAGCTCAAGGCCTGAACCGGCGTTCGGGTCGGCAGCTTCCAGACGGGAAATCTGGAACAGCGCCGCGATGCCGGCCAGCAGCCCCATCAGGCTGAACACCAGAATCTTGTACGGTTTTGGGTTGATGCCCGCCAGCCGCACCGCTTCCTCATTGGTACCGATACCGATCAGGTAGCGACCGAACACGGTCCGGGTCAACACCGCTTGAGCAATGAAGATCACCAGCAAGGCAATGATGAACGACGGCGAAATGCCGAAAGCGATCGGGTTCGACAGCCAGGCGAATGAATCACCGATGTAGGCGGTACGCGAACCGGTCATCTGATACGCCAGACCCCGGGCCATCTCCAGTACACCGAGCGAAACGATAAACGACGGAATTCGCCAGGCGACCGTGATCGAGCCAGTCACCGTGCCGGCCAGTGCCGCCACTGCCATGCCAAGCAGCGCAGCCGGCAAGACACTCCAGCCCCAGCCCAGAATTGCCACGCTGACGGTCGATGCCGCAAGCGCCAGCACCGAACCCACCGACAGGTCGATCCCGCCGATGATCAGCACGAAGGTCATGCCCACCGCCAACACCATCAGGTCGGGGATCTGGTTGGCCAGGGTGCTGAAGGTGTTGTACGACAGGAAGTGGCTGCTCATGACCGAGAACAGCGCAACCATCGCCAGCAAGGCACCGGCCAGGCCCAGGTAAGTACCCAGGCCGTAGAAGTTGCCACTACGTTTACCGGCAGAAGATGCAGTTTTCATGGGAGATCCCTAGGCGCTGCTTCGTTGAGCAACGCATCACGTTTTTGGTAGCCGGCGAACGCGGCAGCAAGCAAGTCATCCTGGGTCCAGCTGTCACGCTCGAACGTGTCGATCAGACGCCCCGCCGACAGCACCCCGATGCGGTCGCAGATCAGCATCAACTCGCGCAGGTCGCTGGAGACCACCACCAGCGCCTTGCCCTGCCGGGTCAACTCGCCGAGCAGGTTATAAATGTCGAACTTGGCACCGACGTCGATCCCGCGAGTTGGCTCATCGAACAACAACACCGAACAGTCTCGCTCCAGCCAGCGGCCGATCACGACTTTTTGCTGGTTGCCGCCGGACAATTCGGATACGAGTTGAGTCGGGCTCGAACTGCGGATGCGCATGGCGTCGATCTGCCGTTTGGCCAGAGAGATTTCGTCACCGTTGTTGACGAAACCACCGCTGGAAATTTCCGGCATATTGCCCAGAGCAATGTTGGCGCTGATCGACTGGCTCAGCAGCAGGCCTTCACCCTTTCGGTCTTCAGTGATCAGAGCAATGCCGTTACGCACCGCGTCGACCGGCGAGCGGATACTCACTACCTGCGCCGGCGAACCGAGAGCAACGCTGCCGCTGTCGGCGAGATCGGCGCCGAAGATCAGGCGCAACAGCTCCGTGCGCCCCGCCCCGATCAATCCGGAAATGCCAAAAATCTCACCGGCGCGCACTTCGAAGGACACATCGCGCACCTTGTCGGAGCGAGTGAGGCCTTTGACCGTCAGCGCTGGGGCACCGATATTGCGCGGGCCCATGTCCATGTGTTCGCCCAGTTCGCGACCGACCATCAGGGTGACCAGTTGCTCGCTGTTGTAGTTGGCCATCGGCTCGACGCAAACAAGGTTGCCGTCACGCAACACGGCGATACGCTGCGCAACGCGAGCCAGCTCTTCAAGGCGGTGGGAGATGTAGATGATCGCAACGCCGCGCGCCTGCAGCCGGGTGATCTGCTCGAAGAGCATTTCGACTTCGCGAGCGGTGAGCATCGCGGTCGGCTCGTCGAGGATCAGCACATGGCAATCACCGATCAGGTTGCGCGCAATCTCGACCATTTGCTGGTGACCGATGCCCAGCTCACCGACCAGCGTGTCCGGGTCGATGGCATCCAGGCCGACCTGAGCCATTGCCTCGATTGCAGCTTTGCGCAGTTGTTTGCGACTGATCCAGCCGCCGTTGCTCGGCAGGTTGTCGAGAAACAGGTTTTCCGCCACCGAAAGGGTCGGCAGCAGATTGAGTTCTTGCATGACCATGCGCACGCCAAGCTCTTCGGCCTGGGTACGGCTACCGGGGCGATACTCCTTGCCCTGGAACTGCATCTGCCCGGTGGTCGGGGTTACCAGGCCACCAATGATCTTCGACAGGGTACTTTTACCGGCACCGTTCTCGCCGGTCAGCGCCAGCACTTCACCGCGCATCAGCGTCAAGTCGATGCCGGTGAGCACCGGCTGCGCATAGGTCTTACCGATACCGCTGACCGAGAGGACAGCGTTCGGGGCGGAAACTGACATAAAAACTCTCCATTCGCTCGCCCGGACGGACGAGCGCCATTGTGTCGCCGAAGGACTACTTCTTGGTGACCAGCTCGACCGGGGTTTCGATGACGCCGTTGGCGCCACTGTCGACTTTCTCGCCCTTGATGATTTTCAGCGCGGTCTCGATGCCGAACACGGCCTGTTTGGCGGCGAACTGATCGGCGGTTGCCAGGACACGACCATCCTGCAGCATCGGCTTGATGGCGTTGATGTTGTCGTAACCGACCACTTGTACCTGCCCGGCCTTGCCGGCAGCACGCACAGCGGAAACAGCGCCGACGGCCATGCTGTCGTTACCGGCCAGCAGTGCCTTGACGTCCGGGTACTCGCTGAGAATCGACGCGGCTACCTTGTTGCCCTTGTCGATTTCCCAATCGCCGGACTGCAGGGAAACAACCTTGATCTGCGCGGCTTCCATCGCATCCTTGAAACCAGCGGTACGCTGCTGGGCGTTGGTCGTTGTGGAAACGCCCTCGATGATGCCGACTTCGTCACCGGCCTTCAGCTGCTTGGCCAGGTACTCGCCCACCAGACGTGCACCCTTGCGGTTATCCGGGCCTACGAACGGTACGGAGATATTTTTGCTTTTGATGACAGCCGGATCGAGTTGGTTGTCGATGTTGATCACGGTGATACCGGCATCGACGGCTTTCTTGATCACCGGCACCATGGCCTTGGAGTCAGAAGGCGCGATGACCAGTGCATTGACCTTCGCCAGAATCATCTGCTCGACGATGCGGGTCTGGCCTGCTGTGTCAGTTTCGTCCTTGATGCCGTTGGAGATCAGGTCGAAATCGGCGGAGTGTTCTTTCTGGTAAGCCTTGGCGCCGTCTTCCATGGTGAGGAAGAATTCGTTGGCCAGGGATTTCATGACCAGTGCGACTTTTGGTTTTTCCGGGGACTCGGCGAAAGCCGAAGAGACGGGCAGTGCGGCGGATGCGGCAGCCAACATGGCGACAGCGAGAAGACGTCCAGCGAATGGCAGCTTCATGAGTTCACTCCGATCTTATGATTATTGTGAGCAACGCTTGCGCTGGCGTAAGCTTCGCTGCGTTCCACGACGAGTTCAACTCATCGCGAAGGCCGCGCAAACGTTTGCGTAGACCGAACTATGCGAACCCTGCCCCTATTTGTCAACAATCAGAAATCGGTTTTGATTGTAGGGCGAATCTGCATATTCGCCCCTTGAATGCTCAAGCCGTGGTGTTGACCAGGTTGCCGCCAGACGAACCCTTGGACATTTCCTTGACCAGAGCAGCCGAGACTTCCAACAGCGCACCGCTTGTTTGAGCGATCTCCCCCTGAACGGCCATGACCGCCTGCGACTTCGCTTCCGGAGTCGGATAGCTCGCAGCTTGTGCCGCGGCCAGTCGCTGTTGCTGCTCTTGCAATTGCTTCTGTAATTCCTGCATCCGCTTCAGCAGCATCTTGACGGTGAGGCTCAGGTTATCGCCATCCCCTTCAGCCTTGCTGTCTTCTTGTGCGGGACCGCCAGTCTTGACCTGATTGCTCTCTGGTTTTTCTGCGCCCAGCGCCTCGGTGGAAGCATCCGCTTGCGCTTCACTCATCGCATTGATCGTTGCTGCGGTTTTGCCGCCGATGGTGACGGCACCGGGGTTTGAAAAACCGATCGTCAGTGACATGTGAACTCCCTCAATTCCAGTTTCCTTTACCACGCATCGGCCTGTGGGAAGCTTTCTTTAGCAGAGAATCCAAATCCGGCAACCTCACTTGTCCTGCAAAAGACGTAGTCCTTTTCGGAGAGCCGAACAGGAAAGCCTTCCTTGTTCGGAATACCGGATAAACGATTCAGCCAGAAACTCGTCAACTCATAAAATATTGATATAAATCATCAAGTTAAACATTTCTCTAAAGCAAAGTACGGCTGGTACAGATCCTGCTCCCTCCCTGCACCCCTGGCATTCAGATCGGCCCGGGGCGCATCTAGATGAACCTGCACCAGCACCGTCTCACTACTAGAGAGAAAAATAATGAAATCTGCTTTCAACACATTGGTTCCGGGCGCTTTGGCCCTGTTGCTGCTCCTGCCCTCCGCCCTTCAGGCAAAAGAAGTCGAAACCCAGACCAAACTGGCCAACGTGGTGGTCCTTGCCACAGGCGGCACCATTGCCGGCGCTGGCGCCAGTGCGGCCAACAGCGCTACCTATCAGGCCGCCAAGGTTGGTATCGAACAATTGATCGCCGGCATCCCTGAGCTGAGCAAACTGGCGAATGTGCGTGGCGAGCAAGTCATGCAGATCGCGTCGGAAAGCATCACCAATGAAAACCTGCTGCAACTGGGTCGCCGCGTATCCGAACTGGCCGACAGCAAAGACGTCGATGGCATCGTCATCACCCATGGCACCGACACCCTGGAAGAAACCGCCTACTTCCTGAACCTGGTGGAGAAAACCGACAAGCCGATCATCGTTGTCGGCTCCATGCGTCCAGGCACCGCCATGTCGGCGGACGGCATGCTCAACCTGTACAACGCAGTCGCCGTCGCCAGCAGCAAAGAAGCCCACGGCAAGGGCGTGCTGGTGACCATGAACGATGAAATCCAGTCCGGCCGCGACGTCAGCAAGATGATCAACATCAAGACCGAAGCGTTCAAGAGCGCATGGGGCCCGCTGGGCATGGTGGTCGAAGGCAAGTCCTACTGGTTCCGCTTGCCAGCCAAGCGCCACACCATGGATTCGGAATTTGACATCAAGAACATCAAGAGCCTTCCCGACGTAGAAATCGCCTATTCCTACGGCAATGTCGGCGACACCGCCTACAAGGCCCTGGCTCAATCCGGCGCCAAAGCCATCATCCACGCTGGTACGGGCAACGCCTCGGTGTCTTCTCGCGTCGTCCCGGCCCTGCAGGCTCTGCGCAAGGATGGCGTTCAGATCATTCGCTCTTCCCACGTCAATGCCGGCGGCTTCGTTCTGCGTAACGCCGAACAGCCTGACGACAAGTACGACTGGGTCGTGGCTCACGACCTGAACCCGCAGAAGGCCCGCATCCTGGCGATGGTCGCCCTGACCAAAACCAACGACAGCAAAGAGCTGCAACGGATGTTCTGGGAGTACTGATTCACCCTCGCCCGGTCTCATCCTGACCGGGCACTTCTCTCACCACTCGCCGCTCTGGCGGGTGGTGCAATTACCTACACCGACCTCACACCTTTCCTGCACAAATATTTCGGATGAGCCACATCAAAACCGGAAAACCGCTGTCAGAGGATTTTCTTGATTTTTAAGCAGTTGCGAAAATGCTTACAGTTAAATACTGTATGCACGTACAGCTTAATAAGGATAACCTCGTGGCCACTTCCTCTGATGCTCCCGATGCTTACGAACGCATGGGCATGCGTGTTCAAAAGATCATCAATTCCCCCACCGCACAAAAAGCCAAAGCCGCTCTGATCTTCCGTCTCCCGGATGAACCGATGGATGAGTGGGAGCGCCTGCTGGAAGAGATCGACGAGAACGACAACGTCACCCTCGCCTATCGGGACGATGGTGGCGTGCAGATTTTCTGGGTTGTACCGAAGGAAGATTGACTCAATGATTGTCCGTTTTTTTGCTTTGCTTTTACTCTTCATTTCTCTTGGCGCCCACGCTGGCGCGCCCCGCACATTCAACGAGGCCAAGAAGATCGCCTGGAAGCTGTACGCCCCACAATCCACCGAGTTTTATTGCGGGTGCAAATACACGGGCAACAAGGTCGACCTGGCCGCTTGCGGTTATGTACCGCGTAAAAATGCCAAGCGCGCCTCCCGCATTGAGTGGGAACACATTGTCCCGGCCTGGGAATTCGGCCATCAGCGCCAGTGCTGGCAGGACGGCGGACGCAAGAATTGCACGCGCTATGACCCGAGCTACCAGAAAGCCGAAGCCGACCTGCACAACCTGGTTCCCAGCATCGGCGAAGTCAATGGTGATCGCAGCAACTTCAGTTACGGTTGGCTACCGGTCGAAAAGGGTCAGTATGGCTCCTGCCTGACCCAGGTCGACTTCAAGGCGAAGAAGGTCATGCCCCGCCCTTCGATTCGCGGCATGATCGCCCGCACCTATTTCTACATGAGCAAGCAATACGGCTTGCGCCTGTCGAAGCAGGATCGCCAATTGTATGAAGCGTGGGACAAGACGTACCCGGTGCAAGACTGGGAGCGCCAGCGCAATCAGAGCGTGGCGTGCGTGATGGGTCGCGGCAACGAGTTTGTCGGGCCGGTGAACATGAAAGCCTGCGGCTGATCGTTCGCGCAAAAGAAAAGGCCTCGCGCTGCAAGCTCGAGGCCTTTTTTGTGGTTAGCTGCCGGATTTGTTGTAACGCCAGTAGCCCATCAGATTGAGTGATTCGCGAGGAATACCGCGCTCCTTGATCAGGTATCTGCGCAAATTCATGACCGCAGCGGACTCACCGGCGACCCAGCCATAGAAACCGTCAGAGGCGGTTTCAGCGATTTCCCAGAGAATCTCCTGATCGATATCGACGTCAGCCAGCTCTATAGCCTGATTGACCATCGATGCGTCGACAGGTAGCGCCGCCTTTCGCACCGCCTCCACCATCAGCGTCCCGGCAACCGTCGCTCCCGCCTGCTCTCGGATCAACCACTGCACCGAAAGGCCAGGCCAGTCCGGGACTGCAAGCATATCCTGGGCACCGTCGACCTCGAAGAACACTTGAGTCTGGGGTGGTTGTGCAAGCGCTGCCAGCTCCTCGAGAATCCCCATCGCGGCGGGCAATGCCGTTGAGTCGGCGACCAGCAAAAGCTGCTGGAGGGTTTGTGGAGGCTTCCACTCAAAGCCACCTGCCTCCTCGGCCGAGAACCGGCAATCGGGCGCAAGAATCTGCATCGACTCTCCCGGCTGCGCCCGAAGAGCCCAGCGCGAAGCCGGCCCGGTTTCGCCATGCAGTACAAAGTCGATGTCGACTTCGCCCTGATCGGCACGCAAATGACGAATGGTATAGGTGCGCATCGCCGGGCGCCGATCCGCCAGCATTGAGCGGAAACGAGCGTACCAACCCTCACCCTGAGAGAGCCGGGCTGGCGAACCGTCCGCAGCCGGAAAAAACAGTTTGACGCGCTGATCAGGCGCCCAGGTTGCCATCTCGGCAACAGCCGGGCTGGCGAGCGTAATCCGCATGAGATGCGGGCTCAGCTGACGCTTGTGACGTAAAACGACGTCGAACAACTTGTAGGGGCTGGCGGAGGCCATGCGGAGCTCCTTCTGAGAATCCTCGGTAACTCCTGTAAAAACGAATCACACCGGACTCCCTTTAGTCAGCTCCGCTGAAAGGAATGCTTACTGCGCTGCGGTACGTTCGATCACCAGCGTCTCGATGTTCTGCTTTTTCGCCTTGATCAGCGCCGCATTCACATCAGCCTGTTTCGCATCGGCTTCGGCCTTGGAATTGAATGGCCCCAGCAGGATCCGGGTTTTCCCGCTGGCATCCTTGATGACATTGGCGATAAACGCATGCTCGATCAACCACCCGCTAAGATCACTGACAGCCTGAGGCGTTTCACCGCGCACCTCCAGATCCCACTGCGGCCCGGACACGGCTGCCGGCGCTGCCACCGCTACCGATTTTGGCTTTTGCGCATCCACGCTCTTGCCTTCACCACATCCCGCCAATGCCAGTGCTGCGACTACCCAGACCAATTTGCGCACAACGCTTCCCTCTGAATTCTCGAAAGGGAGATCTTAACATTCGCGAATACTTTCAGAGCCCCGCAAAATGGGCACAAAACAACGAGATTGATGAATGCAGCACCTGTATAGTTACGCGCTGGGAATTAATGCCGCATCTGCGCGTCAGAAAGAGGCACCCAAACCGTGAGACTTCGCACTAATCTATACGTACCACCGACCTCTGCACTGTCTGAATCAGGTGCCCTACAAAGCAATCAAGGAGAAGACCATGCTGATACTCACCCGCAAAGTCGGTGAAAGCATAAACATTGGTGATGACATTACGATCACCATCCTCGGCGTAAGCGGCCAACAGGTTCGCATCGGCATCAACGCGCCAAAGAACGTTGCCGTACACCGCGAAGAGATCTACCAGCGCATTCAGGCTGGCCTGACCGCACCGGACAAGCCACAAACCCCCTGAGCCCTGCCGCAGTCAGTAGCCAGTCCGTTCACCTTCGCGTAATGACTGGCTAAAGATCCGAGCGCCGTATTGCCATCCCCCCCCACCTCATTGGTGACGGCGCAGGCTATTTCCCCTCCTGCTGCAACTCCCTCCCCCCCTTCTTCGCAACCGATACTAACCATCATTTCAATGGCTGGCTGTCGGACGTTTCCGAATAAAAGCAGGGAATCGCGCCCGCCTAGCCGAACGTCACCCCACGCGCCATCCCGGTGGCTGCTATCACCATCAGAACCAGCAACAGCGCTTCGGCATGACTGATTCGTGCAAACATCTTGGCCCGCCCAGTGTCGAGGGGAGCTCCGCGCGCCTGACCAACGCGCCATTTGATCAACGTAATCATCGGTGCAAGCTCCAGAAGCAGAATCAGCACAAATAGCGTCATCTTCAAATGGAACAAAGGCTGATGCAGATAGTAATCGGCGCCCTTTTCATAACCGCCAAAAGCTCGCATGCCACCCGTGATCAGCAGCACCAGCGCAGATATCCCCCATAGATTGTCAGCGAGCAGAACCCGCCGAACTTCACCAGCCCCGGCAGCCAGTCGGCTGAAGGCCGTTCCGCGTGTCAGGACGGCCCAGAACCCCAGGGCAAATGCCAGCAGATGAACCGCAGCAAGAAACCAATGAAACAGCATCGATGAACCCCCGTCAGACTGAGATGAAAAATCGGCCAGACAGTAGTAGTCGAAAAAGTGTGGACTTGCCCGATGCCGCGCCAGAAAGGCACTTGGGTTGAGGGAGTCGGCAGGACGAAAGCCTGGGGAGAGGTAAATCGCAGGCAAAAAAAATCCCAAGCAGCTGATGGAAGCTTGGGATTTAAAAATGCATAAACCGTGGTGGTGAACGCGGGGCGGATATTACTGATATTTTCATTATGTAACAACGTATTTTTGATAACCGGTTGGTTCAATAAAATCGTAAGCCATTCAATATCCACATTATTTTTATGGTCTGCCAGGATCTGGCTCACCGTATGGCTTTGTGGAAAAACCATCGCCAGCAAGCAAACCCTTTTAGCCGCCCGTCACCCAAGCCGCACGCTCATCTCGTCCACCCCTCCAACAAGCAGATACCCTGAACTGAGGATTGGTCGATGAACAGAAAAATCGCAGCACTAGCCTTTGCTGGTCTTTTGTCGGCGAGCCCTATCGTCTCCATTGCCGGATCTGCCGTACCACCTGCCGCCATTCCCGGAGTGAACCAAGGTGGATCCGATTCCAAAGAAGACAAGGCTGACAAAAAAGGTGAAGAAGCATCCGGGTCAAACTCCGGAGCCGAGTCACATGAAACCAACAAGGATTCAGCCAGCTCAAGCGGCTCGAAAGAAACCACCAAAGAGCCAAAGCAGTGAAGATGGCGCTGCCTGCATGGAAGACGTAGGGTATTGAAGCAATGGGGTTAGCTGGCTTTATACGCCATACTCAGGATTTGACCGCTACTGAAATACTTCGAGTTGTCCATGCAATTGATCCAATCGTCGAAGGTGATCTCGAAACCACGACACACAAGACAGTCGAGCGCAGGGAAGCATTTCCACTTACCCTCGACCAAGCCAGCGGCATATGCCATATGACCAGGCGTCAACCATCTATAGAAAGTTTTGCGGTGTCACGAAATGAAGCCACATCGTATTTCCTGCATGATCCTTTGCTGCGTAGGCTCATTTGCAAACGCAACGGATATACCCATCACAAAGGGAATGTCTTTTTTAAGCGCTCGAAAAGAGCTGATCAATCATGGCTGGAAACCATATATCACAAACGAGACAGAGCTAATTGGCACTGAGATCCTGCTCAAAAGAAGAGGCGTTGTAGAGGTAGAGCGATGCACACAAGGGGTGCAGTACTGCGAATTCAATTACAAAAAAAACAATAGGTGCCTGGTCATCTCGACGACCGGCGAAGAAATAAAGGACTTGGTCATAAATGGCTGGGGCTTCACATGCCCAGAAAAATACTAGCCATGCGCCAATCGTCGGCCTCGCCTACCGCGGCCGACAACCAAAATGATGAAAACGAATAAGGCAGTGGAGCACAGAAAGATGTGCTCCGAGCTGACGCTCGAGGCGGCGCTTTGCAAATCGCAGTGTCTAGTCCTGAAATAGGTTTACACCTGCTTCACCCCAACGCCCGATGCGTTGCATCGGGCGTTTTGTATTTCAAAGACAGGTGCGGACGCTCGTGGTTGTAGATCGAGACCGACTCTCTCACCATCTTTTTCGCCTGCATCAAGTCCTGTGGCAGCTGGAGCAAAAGCTCCGTCTTCAAGATCCCGTTGACCCGCTCTGCCAAGGCGTTTTGGTAGCCGTCATAGCCGTCCGTCATCGAACACCTGATGCCGTGTTTCGCATGCAACTCCTGGTACATGCCCGAGCAATACTGGCTGCCTCTGTCCGAGTGATGAATCAGTGGTTGTTCCGTTCGACGCTGCTTTACCGCTCGGCGCAGTGCCTGCGCTACTGATTCGGTGTGCAGGCTTTCATGAACGTGATAGCTCACGATCTTTAGCGAAAAAGCATCCGTCACCAGGCTCAGATAAGCCACACCTTCCTGAGTGGGTAGATAGGTGATGTCAGCCACCCAGACTTGCTCAGGTTTTGGATTCGTTTTTGCGCGAGGACTTGCCGGGACGCTTTTTTACGACAGAGAGGCCGTAGTCATTTTTCAAGACATCCACGACTGCCTCGAAAAACTGGGCTTTCTGATTGGACAGAGCCAACTGCTCTTCAAGCTCTTTGATGCGTTGCTCTGGCGTTAATGGTCGGTTTTTGTCGGGCATAGACCCCATCCTCGGCGAGCCAATGTATGTGCCCGGGCTCCAATCCTGCCGACCGTGCTTGCGTAACCACATCAGAACAGTCGTTTTGCCTTGAATCCCGTAGCGCTCCTGAGCCTCTTTATAACTCAGCTCGCCTCTTTCGACCTGATCCACGACCGACAATTTAAAAGTCAGCGTGTAGTCTCGCTGACTACGCCTTTTAGCCGCTTCCATTACGTCCTCCTGAAAATAGATCAGAAGGTGTAAACCTTATTCAGGACGGAACACAGACAACAAAAAAGGGCCCACCTTTCGGTGAGCCCTTCTAGACCGCCCAGCAGAGCGGATTTTGTTTGGTAGGCGCGATTGGACTCGAACCAACGACCCCCACCATGTCAAGGTGGTGCTCTAACCAACTGAGCTACGTGCCTGCTGTGAGGCGGCATTCTACGGAATTCCGGAGGGGTGTCAACACCTTTTTTTCACCTAACCCTATGAATATGCAAAATATTTAATTTCGACCCGTCGCAAGAAGATTTCCCGGTGGCTGGCGGAGGTTTTTCAACTCGGGTAGGATCGTCGCACTCGTAAAATATATTAAACAGAGGCTGCAGGATGGCGAACACCCCTTACCCAGAGTCTTATTACGCGGCGTCGGCCAACGCCGTACCACCACGCCCTGCCCTGCAGGATGACGTGGAGACGGATGTCTGTGTGATCGGCGCTGGTTATACGGGACTTTCCTCGGCCCTGTTCCTGCTGGAAAACGGTTTTCGCGTGACTGTGCTGGAAGCCGCCAAAGTCGGTTTCGGCGCGTCGGGGCGCAATGGCGGGCAAATCGTCAACAGCTACAGTCGTGACATTGACGTGATCGAGCGCAGCGTCGGCCCAAAGCAGGCTCAATTGCTCGGGCAAATGGCATTCGAGGGCGGCCGGATCATTCGTGATCGCGTCAGCAAGTACAACATCCAGTGCGACCTGAAGGACGGCGGTGTATTCGCAGCCATTACTGCCAAACAGATGGGTCACCTGGAATCGCAGAAACGCTTGTGGGAACGCTTCGGGCACACCCAGCTTGAACTGCTCGATCAGCGCCGCATCCGCGAAGTGGTGGCCTGCGATCAATACGTCGGCGGCATGCTCGACATGAGCGGTGGCCACATCCACCCGCTGAACCTGGCCCTTGGCGAAGCCGCCGCCGTGGAGTCCCTGGGCGGCACTATCTATGAACAGTCACCCGCGGTGCGCATCGAACGCGGCGCCAACCCGGTCGTGCATACGCCGCAGGGCAAGGTCAGGGCCAAATTCATTATCGTTGCCGGTAACGCTTACCTCGGCAACCTGGTGCCGGAACTGGCAGCCAAATCGATGCCGTGCGGCACTCAAGTCATCACCACCGAACCCCTCGGTGATGACCTGGCCAAAACCCTGTTACCGCAGGATTACTGCGTCGAAGACTGCAACTACTTGCTCGATTACTACCGTCTTACTGGCGACAAGCGCCTGATCTTCGGCGGCGGCGTGGTTTACGGCGCCCGGGACCCGGCGAATATCGAGGCGATCATCCGCCCGAAAATGCTCAAGGCGTTCCCGCAACTCAAGGACGTGAAAATCGACTACGCCTGGACCGGCAATTTCCTGCTGACCCTGTCGCGCCTGCCTCAGGTCGGGCGCCTGGGCGACAACATCTATTACTCCCAAGGCTGCAGCGGCCACGGCGTGACCTACACGCACCTGGCCGGCAAGGTATTGGCCGAAGCGCTGCGAGGCCAGGCCGAGCGCTTCGATGCGTTTGCCGACCTGCCGCACTATCCGTTCCCCGGCGGGCAATTGCTGCGCACGCCGTTTGCCGCACTGGGCGCGTGGTACTACGGACTGCGCGACAAGCTCGGTTTCTGACGCGCAAAAAAGGGGCCGCTGAAAAGCGGCCCCTTTTACATCCAGCACGGATTACAGTTGATCTCGCGCAATCCCGCTACGAATCCGCAGGATATCCGCCAGCACCGCCAAGGCAATTTCCGACGGGGTCTTACTACCGAGGTTAAGACCGATCGGCGCATGAATCCGCGCCAGCTCGCCCTCTCCCAATCCGCCAATCCGACGCAATCGCTCGAAGCGCTTCTGCGACGTCTGCTGCGAGCCCATTACGCCGATGTAGAACGCTTCTGTGCGCACCGCTTCCATCATCGCCAGATCGTCGATACGCGGATCATGGGTCAACGCCACCACCGCCGTATCACGGTGACAGCCACCATCGGCGATGAACACCGACGGCAATTGCCGGCGAATCTCCACGCCATTGAGCACCACGCCTTCCAGCACCTCTTCACGCGGGTCGCAGAGAATCACCTCGAAACCGAGACCCACTGCGAACTCCGCACACGCCTGCGCCACGCTGGAATAGCCGGCCAGCAACAAACGCTGAGCAGCACCGATGCGTATCCGTACCCGGTCGATTTCACGCTCGATCCGCGCACCTTGCTCGCGATCTGCAAACACGCTGCGCGCGCCAGTGGCCAGGTCGACCTCGCGAATCAACCGGCGCTGACCCAGCAACGCCGATTCAAGCTCACGCAGATGCGCCTGCACATCGCAGTCGGCGTCAAATTTCTCTACCAGTACATCGAGAATGCCGCCACACGGCAGGCTGACCCGCGAGCGCGGATCGTCACCTTCGCCATAGCGCACCACGTTGATCGCATCGAGAAATGCACCTTCGGCGACACGCTCGAGAAAATCCTCCTCGACGCAGCCACCGGACAGCGACCCGATCCACTGTCCGTCGTCGTTCACCGCCAGCAGCGAACCCGGCGCGCGAGGCGCCGAGCCGTAGGTCGTCAGCACGGTGCAAAGCCAGATGCGCTGCCCCGCTGTCGACCACTCCAGCGCCCGCCGCACAACCTGCAGATCGAGATGCTGCATGATCAGTGCGCCTTGTGCTCGATGGACGGTGCGTCAGCCTTGAGCTTCTGCACATCGCCCACCGCCAATTCAGCAGACTGACCACCCCAACCCTGACGCAGGTAGTTCAGCAGATCGGTCAGTTGTTCGGCACTGAGCTTGTCGGCAAAACCGGGCATCGGCTGCATGTGTTCGAACCCGGCGAATTTCTGTTCGCCGATACCATCCTCGATCACTCGCAACAGGTTGCGTGGGTCTTCCAGACGCAGCGTGGTGTTGCCGCGCATGGCCACCGCGATGTGCGGCTTGCCTTCGCCACCAGCCGCGTGACAGCCGGCGCAGACGTTCAAGTATTCCTGACGACCGCGTTGAGCGCTGGCACTGAGTTTTTCCACCGGCACTTCGGCCAGCTCTTTCGCTGCTGGCGGCTTGTCGCCGAGCAGGAATGTTGCCATCGCCGCCAGATCCAGATCATTCAGGCCCTGGGTGCTGTTGTGGAACACCGGGAACATTTCGTTGAACATCGTGCCTTGGGCGCTCATGCCGTGCTTGAGGAACGTACTCAGGTCCTGATGATTCCAGCCGCGCGCCGCCAGATCCGTCGCCAACAGGCTCGGTGCCAGGTAGCCGTTGAGGATGCCGCCGGTCAGGCGTTTGTCCAGTTGCATCGCGCCAGGCAAGCCGCGCGGTGTATGGCATTCGCCGCAATGTCCAAGCACTTCGACCATGTACTGGCCGCGCTTCCAGGCGTCGCTTTTGCCTTCGACAGACTCAAGCTTCAAAGCCTTGCCGTACATCATGTTCCAGCCCATCAGGCCCGGGCGCACGTTGAACGGGAAGCTCAGGCTCGTCACCGGCGCAGCACGCTCGATCGGCTCGACAGTTTTCAGGTACGCATGGATCGCGTCCGAATCCGCACGCGGCATCAAGTGATACGAGGTGTACGGCATCGCCGGGTACAGGTTGGCGCCATCACGACGCTTGCCTTCAGTCAGCGCAGCGAAAAACTCGTCATCGTTGTACAGACCGATGCCGTGCTCTTTGCTCGGCGTGATGTTGGTGCCGTAGATCGTGCCGAACGGCGAGACGATCGGCAGGCCGCCGGCAAACGGCGCACCGCCGGGTGCCGTGTGGCAAGCCATGCAGTCGGCCGCGCGGGCGAGGTATTCGCCGCGTTTGGCCTGATCATCCGCGTGCGCCGCCAACACAGGCGCGGCCAGCCCGACCGCCAGGGTCAGGCGGGTCAGTAATTGCTTCATGCTTAACCCTCCTTGACCAGGCCGAGATCGGTCAGCACGTTGCGGGTGGCGTTGTAGTAACGCACGTACCCGGTACAACGGCAGACGTGATGGCCGAGGCTGTCCTCGATGACTTGTTCCAGTTTGCTTTTGACGATCGGCTGGCGTTGCAGCTTTTCCACCAGCACGGTCGCGGCATTGACAAAGCCCGGTGCGCAGTAGCTGCACTGGAAGGCGAATTCGTCGACGAAACGTTGCTGGATCGGGTTCAGCTCGGTGACCTGGCCTTGCTCGTCACGCTTGGCATGACCTTCGATGGTGCGGACTTTCTTGCCTTCGAAGTAATGCGCGCCGGTGATACAGGTGCGCACTTCTTCGCTGGTGCCGTCCGGGTTGTCGACGATCACCACGCAGGCGTGGCAAATGCCCTGGCCACAGCCCAAGCGCGAACCGGTGAGATTCTTGTATTCGTGCAGGTAGTCGATCATAGGCAGGTCATCAGGGATGTCCACCGGGCCGACGGTTTGACCGTTGAGGGTCAGTTGAAGCGGACGGTTAGCCATTGAGGGCCTCCTTGATGCGCGTAGCAGTGATTGGAAGATCGCGGACTCGTTTACCGATAGCGTGCGCCACGGCGTTCCCGATGGCGCCGACCACCGGGATCATCACCACTTCGGCGATGCCTTTGGACGGGTCGCTTGGCGACAGCGGCGGCAGGATTTCCGACGTCTGCTTCCACACCGCCACATGGCGCGCCATCGGCAGGCGATAACGGTTGAAGTTCCAGTCACCCTCCCCCGGCCCGCCTTCGTACAGCGGCATCTCTTCCATCAAGGCGTGGCCGATACCCATGGCGATACCGCCTTCGAGCTGGCCACGAACCAATTCCTCGACCAGCACCCGACCGCACTCCAGCCACGAGTGATGGTTGAGCACTTCGACTTCTGCCGAACCTTTGTTGACCTTCAACTCGACCAGCGTCGCCACCGGGCTGTAGTAGGTCACGGCGGCGTTGTTCAGCTGAACCACCGGATAGGCGATGTTCTGCCGATCCAGCAGATGGAAACCGTCGCTGGTCATCTGCGCTTTCTTGGCTTTCGGAGCGCCGTCGCCGTACTTCACCGCCAGACCGTCCAGCGGCAGACGCTCGCGTACGCCGTCGATGCTGTATTCAGCTTCTGCCCAGCTCCAGCGGTTGAAACCGTGAACTGTGGCGGCGGTGACCAGACCGCGCTCGTGAGCGCGCTTGGCCAGTTCCTCGAAGCTCAGCGGCTGCATGCCGTTGGCGGTCAACTTGCCATCAACCCAATGCGCATCTTCGCGACGCACCACGTAGGGGTTGGCCTGGCCGCCGTACGGGCCCTGACGCCAGATCTCCAGCGCCGCCGGCCACAAACCGTGGTTAAACAGCACGCGCGCCGCTTCACGGGTGGCGTGGCTGAAGTAGTAGGCGGAGTTGGTCGCGGACGAGGCTGAAGCCAGTTTGCCGACCCAGCGCGGGTTGCGCAGGAAGTTGTCCTGCTCAGCCTGGCTCATGATGTAAGGGTTGCCGGCGGTGACCAGCTGCATTTCCTTCCATTCGGTCTCACCGGTCTTCACGTCGTGCGCCGGGCTGCCGAGGAAATCAGCGACCACCAGGGCTTGCGAAGTGGACATGCCGGTACCGATCTCGATACCGATGTGACGCAGGGAAATGCGCCCTTCAGCGGTGAATTCGATGCTGGCCATCGGCGCTTCGGAACCGGTGCCGAAGTCTTTCTGGCAAATGGCGAAACCCACGCCATACCAGTTGTCCGGATCTGCCGCTTCGCGCTGTTTCTTTATTGCGTCGCGGTTCTTCCAGACTTCGTGCAGCGAAGCCTTGTCGAGAATCTCGTGCAGGCGCAGCGCACCAGCCGGGATCGCGCCCTGGGTGTTTTTCATTCCCGAGCGCAGCGCGTTCTTGCGACGCAGGTCGATCGCATCGACACCGAGGCGGTCGGCGATTTCGTCGACCATCATTTCGGTGGAAGCCATGCTCTGTAGCGTGCCGTAGCCGCGCATCGAACCCGCTTCAACCCCGCGGGAGTGGTAAGCGGTAACTTGCAGATCGTTCTGCGGCATGTAGTAGATCGACTGAGCCGCCGTTGCGCCAACCGCAGCCACCGACGGGCTGTAGTTGATCCGACCGCCGCCATCGACGCTCATCTCGGCACGGAAAATCTTGAAGCTGTGGTCGGTCTTGTCCACCGCCAACTGGTAACGAATGTCGAACGGGTGACGCTTGATGCCGCTCTGGAACTGCTCGTAGCGGTCGTTGGCCAGGCGAATCGGCACACCCGCGCCATACAACGCCGCCAGGGCCGCGTAGTAGACGAAAATGTTGTGGTCCTTGGAACCGTAACCGACGGTGTAACCCGGGTGCATATTCAGGTTGGCCAGGCCGAAGCGCGACGGCGAGATCATCTTCGCGGTCTCGGTTGCCGCTTCCAGCGGGCACTGGGTGGCGACGACGAAATGCAGGGTCTTGGTCGCAGGGTCGTACCAGCCGTTGCCGTTGTCCGGCTCCATCGCAGCAGGCTCGATAGACGGGGTCTTGTAACGCTCGTCGAACACCAGCCAGTTGTCCGGTGGGGTGTCGATCTCTTTCTTCATGCGATCGGCGTAGAACAGGCCGCGCTCGGTCAGGTTGCCGTGCAGGTTCGGCTGGGAATTCCACACCGGGCGACGGTTTTTCAGCATCGGAAACAGGATCGAGTCCTTGAGGCTGGCGAACTCGTCTTCGTCCGCCGACGTCGGGCCACCGACGCGCACGTAGCGGAAACTGCCATAGGGATCGCCTTCGTAGAACGGCACTTGCGCACCGTAACGAATCGCCTTGTCATTAAATTTGAGTTTGTTCTTGGCCTGACGGAAACGCTCGAAATCGTTCCAGATCAGGATCGCGACCGGGTGACCGATGAACATCGGCACCTTGCCCTCAGGCAGCAAGGGATCCGGAGCGTGCTCTTCCGGGAATACGATGCCGTCCTTGTCCAGGTCGGCAGCGGTGACGATGCGATCAGGCTGCAAATCGGCGCCGAGCCACGACAGGTCATAGCCCTCGTAGATTCGGTCGGCCTTGATGGTTTTCAGCAACATGGCGTGGCCTTGCTGCTGGGGCCAGCCCGGCATGTCCTTGGAACGGATGTCGCGGGCAAACACCTTGCTGCCGCAGACCTTGGACAAGGCATCGTTACGCTGGCGTGCCTTGCCGTTGTTGCCGAGCCACTGCTCGGACGGCACGGTCACGCTGTTTTCCATCAAGGCAGCCAGCGCCTGACTGCTGAGCGGCGTGAGCGTAACGCTCACACCCGCCACCAGCCCGCCCTGAAGGAACGAGCGCCGGGATATTTCACGGTTGGACATGGATCATCCTCTGGGCGGTTATGGATCCGCCCTTCTGGTTATCTACTGGGAATCTCGAGTCTTGCAGAAGCCCTTTTTGGCTAAACAAAGGACGTGATGACAGTGCAAAGCTGACCGAAAGGTTAACTTTAAAGGTTTCTGCGCTCGCAGCAAACAACCAGTTACAAAAATCTGACTAAAGAATCAAAAATCAATGCGACATCGCATCGCAGCGACCCGTGGACGCAGGGGAGACTGTCCGGCGGCATCGAACGAGCCACAGCTGCGTTCGTTGCTGGACAACAAAAAGAGGAGTTTTTTTGGAGAGGTCAAATTTCAGACACAAAAAACCCCGGTCTTTCGACCAGGGTCTTTGCTATCGATTCCGAATCAACCAAAGGTTGCTTTCGGTGTTTCAAGGCGTTCAGTGGTCCTTGAAACAGATATGGCGCAGCGGACGGGACTCGAACCCGCGACCCCCGGCGTGACAGGCCGGTATTCTAACCGACTGAACTACCGCTGCGTATCGCTTTGAGCTGACGCTCAAGTAACTCGTTTGACTGAAAGCTTCGGTGCTTTTCAATCGCGAACCAGACAGTGTCTGACTCGTTAAATATGGCGCAGCGGACGGGACTCGAACCCGCGACCCCCGGCGTGACAGGCCGGTATTCTAACCGACTGAACTACCGCTGCGCGTCGGTGGAGGCACTTTCAGCCTACCTCTTGCTTTCGCAAGTTTCTCGGGGAGTGGTGGGTGATGACGGGATCGAACCGCCGACATTCTGCTTGTAAGGCAGACGCTCTCCCAGCTGAGCTAATCACCCGTTTGCATCTCCGAGGCCGCGAAATTTACGCAGGTAGCGAACCTAAGTCAATAGCAGGATTGAAGTTTTTCTCAAAAAGACAAAAACATGTCATTCCGAGTAGATCATCTTCTTGGTCATGCCGCCGTCGACCACGAATTCTTGGCCTGTCACAAACCCGGCATTCTTCGACAGCAGCCAGGCCACCATCGCCGCCACGTCCTCGACCGTCCCTACCCTGCCCGCCGGATGCTGGGCATGGTCGATATCGGTCAGAGGCTCGGCGCGGCGCGCAGAGGGATCCCGCGCATCGATCCAGCCCGGACTGACCGCATTGACGCGAATCTCCGGCCCGAGGCTGATCGCCAGTGCGTGAGTCAACGCCAGCAAGCCGCCCTTGCTCGCCGCATAGGCTTCGGTATCAGGTTCCGACTGCGCCGCACGGGTCGAGGCCAGATTGACGATCGCCCCGTTGTGCGCCCGCAGATACGGCGCACAATGCTTGGCCAGCAACATCGGACCACTGAGATTCACCGCCAGCACCCGATTCCAGTAGGCCAGATCCAGGCTTTCCAGCGTGATGTTGTGCGGATCGGCCACCGCCGCGTTGCACACCAACGCATCCAGACGGCCGAATTGCCCCAACACTTCAGCGACGCCAAGCGCCACCTGGCTTTCATCCGCCACGTCCATGGCGATGAACCAGGCGTTCTCACCCAGCACTTTCGCCACTTTGGAACCACGCACCCGGTCCAGATCCGACAGCACCACCTGCCAGCCTTCGCTGATCAGCCACGCCGCGATCCCCAGCCTGATACCGCGAGCGGCACCCGTGACCAGCGCAACGCGGCCATGGGTGCCCGTATTTGGCGTAGACAACTCGATCACAACGCCGCCAGACCGCGCGCCAGGTCGGCTTGCAGGTCAGCGACGTCTTCCAGACCGACCGCGATGCGGATCAGGCTGTCACGAATCCCCGCCGCTTCACGCTCCTGCGGCGCCAGACGGCCGTGGGACGTGGTGCTCGGGTGAGTGATGGTGGTCTTGCTGTCACCCAGGTTGGCGGTGATCGAAATCAACCGGGTCGCATCGATAAAGCGCCAGGCGCCCTCTTTGCCGCCCTTCACCTCGAAGCTGACCACCGCACCGAAGCCCTTCTGCTGACGCTGGGCCAGTTCGTGCTGCGGATGGCTCTTGAGACCGGCGTAATGCACTTTTTCGATGCCGTCCTGCTGCTCCAGCCACTCGGCCAGTTGCTGGGCGTTGGCACAGTGCGCCTTCATCCGCAGATTCAGGGTTTCCAGACCCTTGAGGAAGATCCAGGCGTTGAACGGGCTCAGGGTTGGCCCGGCGGTACGCAGGAAGCCGACGATTTCTTTCATCTGCTCGCTGCGACCGGCAACCACGCCGCCCATGCAACGGCCCTGGCCGTCGATGAACTTGGTGGCCGAATGCACAACGATGTCTGCGCCCAACTTCAGCGGCTGCTGCAACGCCGGCGTGCAGAAGCAGTTGTCGACCACCAGCATCGCGCCCTTGGCGTGAGCGATTTCCGACAGCGCGGTGATATCCACCAGCTCAGCCAGCGGGTTGGACGGCGACTCGACGAACAGCAGTTTGGTGTTGGACTTGATCGCCGCATCCCAGGCCGACAGATCGGCCAGCGGAACGTAATCGACTTCCACGCCGAAGCGCTTGAAGTACTTCTCGAACAGGCTGATGGTCGAACCGAACACGCTGCGCGACACCAGCACATGATCGCCGGCACTGCACAGGCTCATCACCACCGCCATGATCGCGGCCATGCCAGTCGCCGTCGCTACGGCTTGCTCAGCGCCTTCCAGCGCAGCAATGCGCTCTTCGAACGAGCGAACGGTCGGATTGGTATAACGCGAGTAAACGTTGCCCGGCACTTCCCCGGCAAACCGCGCAGCGGCGTCGGCGGCGGTACGGAACACGTAGCTGGAAGTGAAGAACATCGGATCACCGTGCTCGCCTTCCGGCGTACGGTGCTGACCGGCACGTACGGCCAGGGTATCGAACGCTACGCCTTCAAGGTCGCTGTCCAGCCGACCGGCATCCCATTCCTGACTCATGCTGTCACTCCTTGCCCTGTTCTCGATAAATAAAAGTCTTTTGCCAGATACAAAACCGGCCCCTAAGGGCCGGTTGAAACTCAGTTGTTGTACAGATCGATGATCGCACTGACCGCCTGGGTCTTGACCTTCGAGGCATCGTTGCGTGCCTGTTCGATCTTGTTCAGGTAAGCCTCATCGACGTCGCCGGTGACGTACTTGCCGTCAAACACCGCGCAATCGAAGTTTTCGATCTTGATCTTGCCGCCGCCGACCGCTTCGATCAAGTCAGGCAGGTCCTGATAGATCAGCCAGTCAGCGCCGATCAGGTCAGCGACATCCTGAGTCGAACGATTGTGCGCGATCAGCTCGTGAGCGCTCGGCATGTCGATGCCGTACACGTTCGGGAAGCGCACAGCCGGAGCGGCCGAGCAGAAGTAGACGTTTTTCGCGCCGGCTTCGCGGGCCATCTGGATGATCTGCTTGCAGGTGGTGCCGCGAACGATCGAGTCGTCCACCAGCATCACGTTCTTGCCGCGGAATTCCAGCTCGATGGCATTGAGCTTCTGGCGTACCGATTTCTTGCGTGCAGCCTGGCCTGGCATGATGAAGGTACGGCCGATGTAACGGTTCTTGACGAAGCCTTCGCGGAATTTCACGCCCAGATGGTTCGCCAGTTCCAGAGCCGCAGTACGGCTGGTGTCCGGAATCGGGATGACCACGTCGATGTCGTGCTCAGGACGCTCGCGCAGAATCTTCTCGGCCAGCTTCTCACCCATGCGCAGACGGGCCTTGTAGACCGACACGCCGTCGATGATCGAGTCCGGACGCGCCAGGTAGACGTGTTCGAAGATGCACGGGGTCAGGGACGGGTTGGTCGCGCACTGACGGGTGTGCAGCTTGCCGTCTTCAGTGATGTAGACCGCTTCGCCCGGTGCCAGGTCGCGAATCAGGGTGAAGCCGAGCACGTCGAGTGAAACGCTTTCGGAGGCGATCATGTACTCGACGCCTTCGTCGGTGTGACGCTGGCCGAACACGATCGGACGAATGCCGTGCGGGTCACGGAAACCGACGATGCCGTAACCGGTCACCATCGCCACGACCGCGTAACCACCGACACAACGGTTGTGCACGTCGGTCACCGCAGCAAACACGTCTTCTTCAGTCGGCTGCAACTTGCCGCGCTGGGCCAGTTCGTGAGCGAACACGTTGAGCAGCACTTCCGAGTCGGAGCTGGTGTTGACGTGACGCAGATCGGATTCGTAGATTTCCTTGGCCAACTGTTCAACGTTGGTCAGGTTGCCGTTGTGCGCCAGGGTGATGCCGTACGGCGAGTTGACGTAGAACGGCTGGGCCTCGGCCGACGTCGAGCTGCCGGCGGTCGGGTAACGGACGTGACCGATACCCATGTGGCCGACCAGGCGCTGCATGTGACGCTGCTGAAACACGTCACGCACCAGGCCATTGTCCTTGCGCAAGAACAACCGGCCATCATGGCTGGTCACGATACCGGCAGCGTCCTGGCCGCGGTGCTGGAGCACGGTTAGCGCGTCATACAGCGCCTGATTGACGTTCGACTTACCGACGATACCGACGATGCCACACATGCGACGCAACCCCTACTTAATGGATCTGAACTGAACAACACTCACTGAGGCGTTTTGGCCGACGGCAAGAGTTGCTCCTTGAACGGAATATCAGCGGGTACGCTGATTCCGCTGGCAAGCCACTGACTGCTCCACCCGAGAATCAGGTTCTTGGACCAGTCTGCGACCAATAGAAACTTTGGCACGAGCTGTGATTCTTTCCACCACCCGTCCTGCTGTACCGGCCCCAGGCTCAACAGCCCGACCGCCACGACCACCAGCAACACGCCACGCGCAGCGCCGAAGGCCATGCCGAGGAATCGATCGGTCCCGGACAACCCGGTGACGCGAACCAACTCGCCGATAAGATAATTGATCATTGCGCCCACGATCAGTGTGGCGACAAACATGATGGCACAGCCCGTGATCACACGAGCCGATGGCGTTTGAATGTATCCGGCGAGGTACTCGGACAGTGAGCCACCGAACATCCAGGCAACAGCTCCTGCGATGATCCAGGTCACCAGCGACAATGCTTCTTTGACGAAGCCGCGGCTCAAACTGATCAATGCGGAGATGGCGATGATTGCAACGATCGCCCAGTCAACCCAGGTAAATGGCACAGTGCAGCCTACAGACGGATAAGGCGGCGCATTTTAGCAGAGCGCAGGGCTGTCGGTAAGCTGCGAATGTCAGTGCATTTCAATCGAGGTGATAGTTTTCAGCCACGCTCGGGCTGGAAGCGCACCACAAACCCCTTGAGGTTCTGCTGGCGACTCAACAAATCGCGCAAACGATCGGCTTCGGCGCGCTCGATCAGCGGACCGACGAACACCCGGTTCTTGCCATCGGCGGAACGGATGTAAGCGTTGTAGCCCTGACTGCGCAGGGTCTTCTGCAGGCTTTCGGCGCTGGCGCGGCTCGACAGACTGGCCAGTTGCACCGACCAGCTCACTGACAAGCCATTGGCGTCGACGCGACTCTGAGTAGTATCCGGTTTGGCAGAAAGCGCAGCGATCGGCTGGGCCGGGGCTGCGGCAGGTTTGGCCACGGGAGCCGGTGCCGGCGCGACCGCAACCGGTTTGGCCACGGGCGCAGGAGCCGGAGCTGCAGGCGCAGGCGCAATCGGTGCCGCTGGCGCCGTCTGCTCGGCAACTTCGTCATCGCTCGGCACAGGCTCTTGCGGCAGAACCTGCGGCTCAGGCACTGCCACTGTCTCCATCTGGATCTGCGCCACGGCGGGTGCCTGCGGTGCAGCCGGCGCCTCGACGGTCACCTGACGTTGTTCGTCCTGACGGGAAAACAGCATCGGCAGGAAAATCACCGCCAGCGCCACCAGCACCAGGGCACCGACCATGCGTTGCTTATACGCCTTATCCAGCAAAGCCATTTGCTGCTTCCTCCGTGGAGCGCCGAGACAGCCATTCAAGGGCCTCGGCGACACAATAAAATGATCCGAACAGCAAGATCTCGTCGTCGCTGGTGGCCACTGCGCACTGCCCTTCCAGAGCGGCCGCCACGCTGTCATAAGACGTGACCGAGGCGCCAAGGTTCTGCAATGCCTGATTCAATTCAGCCACCGGACGCGCACGCGGCGAATCCAGCGGCGCCACCGCCCAATGCTGGACGCTGGCATTCAATTCACCGACCACACCGTCCAGATCCTTGTCCGCCAACAGGCCGAACACAGCCAGGCGCTTGCCGACCGGTGGACGAGCAGCCAGACGCCGGGCCAGGTACTCCGCCGCATGCGGGTTATGACCGACATCCAGCAACAGGTTCAGGCGCTTGCCATTCCATTCGAACGAACGGCGATCAAGACGACCGACCACGCGAGTCGCCTGCAAGGCCGCAACAATCTGTTGAGCATCCCAAGGCAACCCGAGCAACAGATAAGCCTGCAAGGCCAGCGCGGCATTCTCCATCGGCAGGTCAAGCAGCGGCAAATCACGCAGCTCTACGACCTGACCGTCAGCATCAGTGCCACGCCACTGCCAGAATTGATCAGTGATGCCGAGATCGAAATCGCGCCCACGCAGGAAAAACGGGCAAGCAAGCTCGCGCGCCTTGTCCAGCAAAGGTTGTGGAGGATTCAGATCGCCGCACAGTGCAGGTTTGCCCTGACGGAAAATCCCGGCCTTCTCGAAGGCCACGGATTCGCGGGTATTGCCCAGGTAATCGGCATGGTCGACACCGATGCTGGTGACCAGCGCGATGTCGGCATCGACCACGTTGACCGTGTCCAGACGCCCGCCCAGACCGACTTCAAGCACCACTGCATCGAGCCCGGTCTGTTGAAACAGCCAGAACGCCGCCAGGGTGCCCATTTCGAAGTAAGTCAGGGAAGTCTCGCCCCGCCCGGCCTCGACCGCCGCGAAGGCTTCGCACAACTGTGCATCAGTGGCTTCGACGCCATTGAGCTGCACCCGCTCGTTGTAACGCAGCAGGTGCGGGGAATTGTAGACACCAACGCTCAGGCCCTGCGCCCGCAGCAACGAAGCCACGAAAGCGCAGGTCGAACCTTTGCCGTTGGTGCCGGTGACCGTAATCACCCGAGGCGCCGGCTGGCCCAGCCCCATGCGGGACGCTACCTGTTGCGAACGCTCCAGCCCCATGTCGATGGCCGAGGGATGCAACTGCTCAAGGTAGGCGAGCCACTCGCCAAGGGTGCGCTCGGTCATACGTTGGCAGGCACCGGCGGAACGACGATCGGCTCGATCGGCGCAGCAACGAAGGTCGGGGTCGGCTTGCCGGTCAGTTGCGCCAGCAGATTACCCAGACGTGGACGCAGTTCACGACGGTCGATGATCAGGTCGATTGCACCGTGCTCCAGCAGGAACTCGCTGCGCTGGAAACCTTCCGGCAGTTTTTCGCGAACGGTCTGCTCGATCACGCGCGGACCGGCGAAGCCGATCAGGGCTTTCGGCTCACCGACGATCACGTCGCCCAGCATTGCCAGACTGGCGGAAACGCCGCCGTAGACCGGATCGGTCAGCACGGAGATGAACGGAATGCCTTCTTCACGCAGACGCGCCAGTACGGCCGACGTCTTGGCCATCTGCATCAGCGAGATCAGGGCTTCCTGCATTCGCGCGCCACCGGAGGCGGAGAAGCAGATCATCGGGCAACGGTTTTCCAGGGCGTAGTTGGCGGCGCGCACGAAGCGCTCACCGACGATGGCGCCCATGGAACCGCCCATGAAGCTGAATTCGAACGCCGAAACCACCACCGGCATGCCCAGCAGGGTGCCGCTCATGGAAATCAGTGCGTCTTTCTCGCCGGTCTGCTTCTGGGCAGCGGTCAGACGATCCTTGTACTTCTTGCCGTCGCGGAACTTCAGACGGTCAACCGGCTCCAGGTCAGCACCCAGTTCGGCACGGCCTTCGGCATCCAGGAAAATGTCGATGCGCGCACGTGCGCCGATGCGCATGTGGTGGTTGCATTTAGGGCAAACGTCCAGGGTCTTTTCCAGCTCCGGACGATACAGCACAGCCTCGCAGGACGGGCATTTGTGCCACAGACCTTCAGGCACCGAGCTCTTCTTGACCTCCGAACGCATGATCGAAGGGATCAGCTTGTCTACCAACCAGTTGCTCATGCTTTCTTTCTCCAGTACCGGCGGCCCGAACGCTCTGGTTCGCGGCCCCGCGTATGCCCTTCAGCTAAATTCATGTGTGGCGATGATCGTCTGGGCTGCCGGGTCAGCGGAACTGACCTGCGTACAACCCGAAAAGACCCTCAGCCTCTTTTCTACAGAGCTGTGGACGGCGGCAGTCTGCCAGCCGTCACATCAACGTACGGCGTTGATGAACGCCCGAATCTTTGCATGATCCTTGATGCCCTTGCTCGCCTCTACCCCACCGCTGACATCCACTGCGTATGGCCGCACCCGGGCAACGGCATCGGCGACGTTCTCCGGTGTCAGCCCGCCGGCCAGAATCAGCGGCTTGCTCAAACCCTGCGGAATCAATGACCAGTCGAACGCCTCGCCGGTTCCACCGGGCACGCCCTCAACATACGTATCGAGCAGCACGCCACTGGCGCTCGGGTAGGCATCGCAGGCGGCGGCGATGTCATCGCCCGCCTTGACCCGCAGGGCCTTGATATAAGGCCGATGCCAGCCTTCGCAGTCGGCGGCGGATTCATCACCGTGAAATTGCAGCAGATCCAGCGGCACGGCATCGAGGATTTCCCCGAGCTCGCAGCGACTGGCATTGACGAACAGCCCGACCGTGGTCACGAACGGCGGCAATGCAGCGATGATCGCGCGCGCCTGCTGAGCGGTTACCGCCCGTGGACTCTTAGCGTAGAACACAAACCCGATGGCATCGGCCCCGGCCTCGACGGCTGCCAACGCATCTTCTATGCGGGTAATCCCGCAAATCTTGCTGCGAACGGCCGACATGTCGATAAAAACCTCAAGGCAAATCCGGGAAAGTCCCGGATGGTAACAAATGCATTCGAGGGCGTCAGCCGTCAAGTTCCGAGAAACCCGTAAGGAAATGTGGCCCGATGAAACGCTCGGGCAACGGGAACTCGTCGTGGTACTCGACCTGCACCAGATACAACCCGAACGGATGCGCCGTGACACCGCCGGAGCGCCGCTCGCGGCTCTCCAGCACTTCCTTCATCCACTCCGGCGAACGCTCGCCGGCACCGATCGTCATCAACACCCCGGCGATATTGCGCACCATGTGGTGCAGGAAAGCGTTGGCGCGGATGTCCAGCACGATCATTTTGCCGTGACGGGTCACGCGCAAGTGATGCATCTTCTTGATCGGCGACTTCGCCTGGCACTGCCCGGCACGGAACGCGCTGAAATCATGGGTACCGATCAGGTACTGCGCGGCCTCAGCCATGCGCTCCACGTCCAGCGGACGGTGATTCCAGGTGATTTCTTCATTGAGATGCGCCGGACGGATCTGATCGTTGTAGATCACGTAGCGGTAACGCCGGGCAATGGCCTTGAATCGCGCATGAAAGTGCGCTGGCATGACCTTCGCCCAGCTGACGCTGATGTCATGGGGCAAATTGATGTTGGCGCCCATGACCCAGGCTTTCAGCGAACGATCGACCTGAGTGTCGAAATGCACGACTTGCCCGCAGGCATGCACACCGGCGTCCGTGCGCCCGGCGCATTGCAGCGAGATCGGCGAATTGGCGACCTTCGACAAGGCTTTTTCCAGGGTTTCCTGCACGGTGAGCACGCCTGTGGACTGGCGCTGCCAGCCGCTGTAGCGCGAACCCTTGTATTCAACGCCCAGTGCGACGCGGAAAAAGCCTTCGGGGGCCATTTCGGCGGCCGGGTTATCTATGTTTGCCAAGTCGGGACAGCCTGCTGATCTACAAAGGCGGGCATTATAAGGCGGCGAACCGGGGATACCAGACCCAAACAAAAACGGCAGCCTCGAAGGGCTGCCGTTTTATTTACCGCTGAACGCTGACTCAGGCCAGATGCGAAAGCATTTCCTTCGCTTCGCTCTTCTGCTTGTCGTCACCTTCGCTGAGCACTTCCTTGAGGATGTCGCGCGCACCGTCGTTGTCGCCCATGTCGATGTAGGCCTGCGCCAGATCGAGTTTGGTGGCAGCTTCGTCGGTGCCAGCGAGGAAGTCAAAGTCATCCTCACCCAGATCGCCACCCAACGCAGCATCGGCCTCAGTGAAGCTTGGCTCGTTGATGCTGCCCGACAGGCGATCCAGCTCAGCGTTGACGTCATCCAGCTCGGCCGCGAATGCATCCGGCTCGGCCGGCGCGGAGTCCATTTCGTCAGCCAGGGACAGGTCGAAATCGGCTGGCAGTTCCAGATCATCCAGTGGCGGCTCGACCACAACCGGCGGCTCGACCGGCGGCTCGACCGGCGCAAGATCCTTCACGCCTTCGTCCAGATCCAGCAGGAAGTCGTCGTCAGCCAGTTCAACCGGCACAGGCGCAGGATCGGCACCCAGATCCAGATCCAGGTCGAAGTCAGACAGATCGTCGAGGTTTTCCTTGATCTCGGTCTGCTGTTGCAGAACCGACTCGAAGCTCAGATCGTCATCCGCCGGGAACTCGTCCAGCTCAACCGGCGCTTCAGGCTCGACAGCCGCCACCGGCGCAACAGGCTCCACCGGTGTGATGTTGTCGAGATCATCCAGGCTCAGGTCGAAAGCGCTGTCCAGATCATCTTCCGCGGCAGCAGGCGCTTCAGGCACTTCAGGCTCGTCGAGCAGCAGGTCCTTGACGTATTCCGCGTCCAGCTCGGCGGCAATGGCAGCAGCGGCCAGACCACTCGCAACGACGACCGCCATGGCCGGGAAGCGGCTTTTCAGCTCTTCGACCTTGGAGAAGTTATCGCCGTTGGCGACCAGTTGACGCTCCTGACCGACGAAGGCATCACGATCACCCTGGCGACCGTAGACTTCCATCAGCTTCAGACGCAGGTCACTGCGCTGCGGCTCCAGGCTGACGCCCTCTTCCAGCAACGCGGCAGCCTGATTCAGACGACCGCCGTCGATGTGCGACTGCGCCTTGTCCAGCACGTCGTCGGAACGCTCGGCAGCCGGGGCCACCAGCGGCGCGGCGATCGGCTCGGCCATCACGACCGGAGCCACCACCGCAGCGGCAACAGGCGCCGCTGCTGGTGCCGGCGTGAGCTTGACGCTCGCTGCCGGCACTTCCAGGCCTTCGAAGCTGCTTTCCGGCAGATCGAGTTCAGGCGCGAACGATTGCTCCTCCAGTGCCCGAGCCATGCGCAGATGCTTTTCAGCTTCCTGCTGAGCCTTGCGGCGGCGAGCCAGCAGCAACAACAGAAGCAACAGCACCACCGCACCACCACCGACCAGACCCAGCAGGATCGGGTTGGTCAGCAGTTCGTTGAAGGTTTTCTCGTCATCGGCGGCAGGCTTCGGCTCGACTACCGGTTCAACCGGTGCTGGCGCAACGGCTTCCGGCGCAGACGCGACAGGTGCAGCTTCTGCCGGGGTGGCCGGTGGCGTGGCGGCCAGTTCGGCGGTGATCGCCGGAACCGGGGCAACCGCAGGTGCGGCGGCTGCGGGAGCTGGCGCAGTAGCGGACCCTTCGGCCTGCAACTTCGCCAATTGATTGTTCTTCAGTTCGATCAGGCGTTGCAGCTTGTCCAGCTGACTTTGCAGATCGGTCATGCGGCTTTTCAGTTCCGCATTGTCACGACGGGTCGTGTCGAGGCTTTCCTGGGTCACCGCCAGTTTGTTGCTCAAGGCCTTGGCGTCGCCGGCCGGGCCCTTGCCGCGACCCTTGGCACCTTCAGCCGAGACCAGGCTCAGGTTGTCCTTGGCATTCTTGGCAGAACCGGTGTTGGCGCGGCCACGGTTGGTCGCATCAAGCTGCTGCTGACCGGTGCCTGGCTTGGCCACATAACGACGACCCTGACGCCAGGCCTCGTTCTGCGCGGCCACTTCGGCAATGGCTTTGGACTGCGGCAGCGCAGTGCTTTGCACCTCATCCGGCAGACGCAGCACCTGACCGGTTTTCAAGCGGTTGATGTTGCCGCCGATGAACGCATCCGGATTCAGGGCCTGAATCGCCAGCATGGTCTGCTGGACCGAACCGCCAGTACGCGCCTTCGCTGCGATTTCCCACAGGGTGTCGCGTGGCGTGGTGGTATGGGTCGAATGCGTTGCACCCGTGGTCGGCGCGGTGATGGTTTGCGTCGGCGCCGGCTGCGCAGCGGCATCGGCGGTCTGCGGCGAGAACTTCGACGGATCCAGCAGCACGCTGTAATCGCGCAGCAGTCGACCGTTAGGCCACATCACCTGCACGAGGAATTTCACCATCGGTTCCGACAGCGGCTTGCTCGAGGTAATACGCAGCACGCTTTTGCCGCTGGCGTTGAGCACCGGGGTGAAAGTCAGATCATTGAGGAAGGCCTGGCGATCGACACCGGCCTTGGCGAAATCTTCCGGCGAGGCCAGGCTCGGCACCACTTCGGCAGCGGTCAGATCCTTGACATCGAGCAGCTCGATTTCCGCCACCAGCGGCTGGTTCAGGGTCGACTTCAGGGTCAGCTCCCCGAGCCCGAGGGCATGCGCCATACCGGAGGACAGCGCCGAGGCGGCCGCTATTGCTAACACCAGTTTGCGAACTTGAACCATAGCCTCTTCCTTTGTTTGAACGTTCCTCGGCCAGCGAGAAGATGTTGATTGTCGCTGCCGTAAGGCATTGCGCGCGACGACGACAGCATGCCGCGCGCGATCATTTCTTTGATGCCCCGGAAAGTCCCGGAGGGTGTTACGTCATCAAGTGATCTGGCCAAGCATAGCGCCCGGCTAGAATCAGTCGACAAATTGTTGCCAAGTATCTTTTACAGCAGGCCTTTTATCAACAACTCGGCCACTTGCACCGCGTTGAGGGCCGCACCTTTGCGTACGTTATCTGACGTCAGCCACAGATTTAGTTCCGACGGCTCGTCGACACCGCTACGCACCCGTCCGACATAGACCACGTCCTGGCCCACCGCGTCACCGACGGCGGTCGGATAATCGCCAGCTTCAACCAGTTCGATGCCGTCAGCGGCTTCAAGGGCGGCATTGACCTTTTCCAGGTCGACCGCGCTCGCTGACTGCAAGGTCACGCTAAAGCTATCGCCAAAAAACACCGGGGCTTGAACGCAAGTTGCGGAAATCTTTAATAAAGGCTTGGCCAGCACCTGACGCAGTTCGCGCACCAGACGTTTTTCCAGCAGCGTGTGGCCTTGAGCGTCAGGCGTACCGACCTGAGCCAGCAAGTTGAAAGCCATCTGCCGGTCGAAGAATGTCGGCTCCAGCGGACGCATGTTCAGCAACTCAGCGGTCTGGCGAGCCAGCTCGGTCACCGCTTCGCGGCCTTGGGCGGAAACCGCCAGATTGGCGGTGACATGCACATATTGCAGCTCGATCAAATCGAGCAGCGGTGCCAACACCACAGCCAGCGTCGTGGCCGACGGGCTTGGGCTGCTGACCTGGAACGGCATTTTCAAACCGGCCAGCACCTCGGCATTGGCTTCCGGCACCACTTGCGGCGCCTGATCCGCCGGCAACGCGCCGGACAGATCGACCAACGAGCAACCCGCCGCGTGAGCGCGGGCGGCGTAACTCAGGGTGATGGCCGGGCCGGCGGCGAAGAACGCCAGCTTGACCTTGCTGAAATCGAACTCGTCGACTTCGCGCACTCTTACGTTCTTGTTGCGAAACAGCACCGAGCTGCCGGCGGATTCGCTGCTGGCCAACAGGTGCAAGGTGCCGACCGGAAAGTCGCGCTCTTCGAGAATCTGCACAAGGGTTTCGCCGACAGTACCGGTGGCGCCGATCACGGCAATATCAAGGGTCTGGGTCATGGTGCTGCCTCTGGCGAAACGGGGGGAGCGGCACTTTACCGGGTGAGTCGCACACAGGCAATTCGCGCCCGCCGCGAAGAGCGGACGCGGAGCGTCCATGGCTGCATTCCCACGCGGAGCGTGGGAACGATCAACAGGTACAAAAAAACCCGCGCCTCTTGCAAGGCGCGGGTTCTTTCATTGCGTCACGCGATCAACGCTCCAGCAGGATCCGCAGCATGCGACGCAGCGGTTCGGCCGCGCCCCACAGCAGTTGGTCGCCGACGGTGAAGGCACCGACGAACTGCGAACCCATGTTCAGCTTGCGCAGACGACCGACCGGCACGTTCAGGGTACCGGTGACTTTCGTCGGGCTCAGCTCCTGCATGCTGATTTCGCGCTGGTTAGGCACCAGTTTGACCCAAGGGTTGTGCTGGCTGATCAGCCCTTCGATGTCGGCGATCGGCACGTCTTTGTTCAGCTTGATGGTCAGCGCCTGGCTGTGGCAACGCATGGCGCCGATGCGCACGCAGATGCCGTCGACCGGGATCGGGCTCTTGAAGCGACCGAGGATCTTGTTGGTCTCGGCCTGGGCCTTCCACTCTTCGCGGCTCTGGCCGTTCGGCAGTTCCTTGTCGATCCACGGGATCAGGCTGCCGGCCAGCGGTACGCCGAAGTTTTCGGTCGGGTACGCGTCGCTGCGCATGGCTTCGGCCACACGGCGGTCGATGTCGAGGATCGCGCTGGCCGGATCAGCCAGTTGATCGGCGACAGCGGCGTGGGTCGCGCCCATCTGCTTGATCAGTTCACGCATGTTCTGCGCGCCGGCACCGGAGGCCGCCTGATAGGTCATGGCGCTCATCCACTCGACCAGACCGGCCTCGAACAGACCGCCCAGGCCCATCAGCATCAGGCTGACGGTGCAGTTGCCGCCGATGTAGTTCTTGGTGCCCGCGTCGAGCTGCTGGTCGATGACCTTGCGGTTGACCGGGTCGAGGATGATGACGGCGTCGTCGTTCATCCGCAGGCTCGAGGCCGCGTCGATCCAGTAACCCTGCCAGCCGGCTTCGCGCAGCTTCGGGAACACTTCGCTGGTGTAGTCGCCGCCCTGGCAGGTCAGGATCACGTCGAGGGTCTTCAGCTCATCAATGCTGTAAGCGTCCTTGAGCGGAGCAATGTCCTTGCCCACGGACGGGCCTTGGCCACCGACGTTGGAAGTGGTGAAAAACACCGGCTCGATAAGATCGAAATCCTGCTCTTCCAGCATCCGCTGCATGAGCACGGAACCGACCATGCCGCGCCAACCGATCAGACCTACACGTTTCATCGCAACTACACCTTCTTGAAAAGTGGGCCGCTGCTTTGTCTTGAATTTCGCAGCGGGCCCGAGAGATTACAGATTCCGCAGCGCGGCGACTACTGCGTCACCCATTTCCTGCGTACCGACTTTAGTGCAACCGGTCGAAAAGATGTCGCCGGTGCGCAGCCCTTGATCCAGCACCACGCTGACCGCTTTCTCGATGGCATCGGCCGCTTCGTGCAGATTGAAGCTGTAACGCAGCATCATCGACACCGACAGAATGGTCGCCAGCGGGTTGGCAATGCCTTTGCCCGCGATGTCCGGCGCCGAACCGTGGCAAGGCTCGTACATGCCCTTGTTGTTGGCGTCCAGCGAAGCCGACGGCAGCATGCCGATGGAGCCGGTGAGCATCGACGCTTCGTCGGACAGGATGTCGCCGAACATGTTGTCGGTGACGATCACGTCGAACTGCTTCGGTGCACGCACCAGTTGCATGGCGGCGTTGTCGACGTACATGTGGCTCAGTTCGACTTCAGGGTAATCCTTGGCCACCTGCTCGACCACTTCACGCCACAGTTGGCTGGACGCCAGCACGTTGGCCTTGTCCACCGAGCACAGCTTCTTGCCACGAACCATGGCCATGTCAAAACCGACGCGGGCGATGCGGCGGATTTCGCTTTCGCTGTACGGCAGCGTGTCGTAGGACTGACGCTCGCCGTTTTCCAAGGTACGGGTGCCACGCGGCGCGCCGAAATAGATACCGCCGGTCAGCTCACGGACGATCAGGATGTCCAGGCCGGCAACGATTTCCGGCTTCAGGCTCGAGGCGTCAGCCAACTGCGGGTACAGGATCGCCGGGCGCAGGTTGCCGAACAGGCCCAGTTGCGCGCGAATTTTCAGCAGACCGCGCTCAGGGCGGATGTCACGCTCGATGGTGTCCCATTTCGGGCCGCCCACGGCGCCCAACAGGACGGCGTCGGCAGCGCGAGCGCGGTCGAGGGTTTCGTCGGCCAGCGGTACGCCGTGCTTGTCGATGGCGGCGCCACCGATCACGTCATGGCTCAGCTCGAAGCCCAGGCTGTACTTGTCGTTGGCCAGCTCCAGCACCTTGACCGCTTCGGCCATGATTTCCGGACCAATACCGTCGCCTGGGAGAATCAGAATCTGCTTGCTCATGCTTTCCTCGTGTCTTCAGTCGGTGCGCCATCGACAGGCGCGCCCGGAAAAATACTTATCGTTCCAAGATTACTTTTCAGCCCAGAGCACCAGTACATCTGTACTGAACGAACCATCGGCCTCAATCTCAAAATATTCGCGCACTTCGTTGCCCATCGACTGCTGCAACTGGCGGATCGCGGCGCGCATCACTTCAGGTGTGCGCATGCGCTCGACCCAGCTGTTGTACTCCAGACGCAGGCGCTGACGCGTGGTGCTGCGGGTGTGCAGACCGGCCTCGCTGACCTGGCGCAGCCACTCACCGGCAGAATAATCGCGTACATGACTGGTGTCGCGCAGCACTTCGACGCTCTGCAGGTAGGTGTCGAACAACGGGCTGCCCGGCGACAGCACATCGATGAACGCCGCCACGCCACCCGGCTTCAGCACCCGACGCACTTCGCGCAGCGCAACGCCGAGGTCACTCCAGTGGTGCGCCGAGTAACGGCTGAACACGAAATCGAACTCGCCATCGGCGAACGGCAGGCGCTCGGCGGCGCCGTTGACCGTGGACACATTGCTCAAACCGCGATCAACGGCAGCGGCGGCCACCACGTCGAGCATCTGCTGCGACAGGTCGTAGGCCACCACTTCTTTCACCAGCGAAGCGACGTGAAAACTCACGTGCCCGGCGCCGCAACCCAGGTCCAGCACCCGAGCCTCGCCCTGCCCCGCCAGCTCAGCCTGTAGCAGCGCAAATTCAGTGCCTTGAGCGTGAACGGCGCTGCTCAGGTAGGCGGCGGCCTGTTCACCGAATTGCTTTTGTACAACCTGACTGTGCTGGGCGGTGCTGGTCATGGGTACTTCCTTTTATTGGGGTTTCAACCTTTCAAATTCACGCGTCGCGGAACAACCACGGCTGACTAGCGCGATGCTTGCTTTCAAACGCCGCGATCGCATCGCCGTCCTGCAAGGTCAGGCCGATGTCGTCCAGACCGTTGAGCAGGCAGTGCTTGCGGAACGCGTCGATCTCGAAGCGGTACACCTTGCCGTTCGGGCTGGTCACGGTCTGTTCGTGCAGATCGATCTGCAACTGATAGCCCGGCGCGGCCTCGACCTGTTTGAACAGTTCGTCGACTTCCGCGTCGCTCAAGATGATCGGCAGCAAGCCGTTCTTGAAGCTGTTGTTGAAGAAGATGTCGGCGTAGCTCGGCGCGATGATGCTGCGGAAACCGTATTCTTCCAGCGCCCATGGCGCGTGCTCACGGCTGGAGCCGCAACCGAAGTTTTCGCGGGCCAGCAACACGCTGGCGCCTTGATAACGCTCGGCGTTGAGCACGAATTCCTTGTTCAGCGGACGCTTGGAGTTGTCCTGATACGGTTGACCGACATCCAGGTAACGCCACTCGTCGAACAGGTTCGGGCCGAAACCGGTGCGCTTGATCGACTTCAGAAACTGCTTCGGGATGATCTGGTCGGTGTCGACGTTGGCACGATCCAGAGGTGCGACAAGGCCAGTGTGCTGGGTAAAAGCTTTCATGCTGCGCTCCTCAGATCAATTCACGAACGTCGATGAAACGACCGTTCACCGCCGCCGCAGCGGCCATGGCCGGGCTGACGAGGTGGGTACGGCCACCGGCGCCCTGACGGCCTTCGAAGTTACGGTTGGACGTCGAGGCGCAATGCTCGCCGGACTCCAAACGGTCCGGGTTCATCGCCAGGCACATCGAGCAACCCGGCTCACGCCATTCGAAACCGGCTTCGAGGAAGATCTTGTCCAGACCTTCGGCCTCAGCCTGCGCCTTCACCAGACCCGAACCCGGCACCACGATGGCCTGCTTGATGGTCGAAGCAACCTTGCGGCCCTTGGCGATCACCGCAGCAGCGCGTAAATCTTCGATGCGCGAGTTGGTGCAGGAACCGATGAATACGCGGTCGAGCTGAATGTCGGTGATCGCCTGATTGGCGGTCAAACCCATGTACTTCAAGGCGCGGACGATCGAGTCGCGCTTGACCAGATCCATCTCTTTAGCCGGGTCCGGCACGTTCTGATCAACGGCCAACACCATTTCCGGCGAAGTGCCCCAGCTGACTTGCGGCTTGATCTGCGCAGCGTCGAGCTCGACCACGGTGTCGAAATGCGCGTCGGCGTCGGACACCAGGTCTTTCCAGGATTCGACAGCCAGATCCCACTCGGCGCCTTTCGGTGCGAACGGACGGCCCTTGACGTAATCCACAGTCTTTTGGTCAGCCGCCACCAGACCCACACGGGCGCCGGCTTCGATGGACATGTTGCAGATGGTCATGCGACCTTCGACGGACAAGTCACGGATGGCGCTGCCGGCGAATTCGATGGCGTGGCCGTTACCGCCGGCGGTGCCGATCTTGCCGATCACGGCGAGAACGATGTCCTTGGCGGTCACACCGAACGGCAACTGGCCTTCGACGCGCACCAGCATGTTCTTCATTTTCTTGGCGACCAGGCACTGAGTGGCGAGCACGTGCTCGACCTCGGAAGTGCCGATCCCGTGGGCCAATGCGCCGAATGCGCCGTGGGTCGAGGTGTGCGAGTCGCCGCAGACCACGGTCATGCCCGGCAAGGTCGCGCCCTGCTCCGGGCTGATCACGTGGACGATGCCCTGACGGACGTCGTTCATCTTGAATTCGACGATGCCGTATTCATCGCAGTTGTCGTCGAGGGTCTGAACCTGCAAACGCGAGACCTGGTCGGCAATGGCCGCAATGCCGCCCTTGCGCTCCGGGGTGGTCGGTACGTTGTGGTCCGGGGTCGCGATGTTGGCATCGATGCGCCATGGCTTGCGCCCGGCCAGACGCAGGCCTTCGAAGGCTTGCGGCGAGGTCACTTCGTGGATGATGTGACGATCGATGTAGATCAGCGCCGAACCATCGTCGCGCTGCTTGACCAAATGCGAATCCCAGAGCTTGTCGTAGAGCGTTTTGCCGGCCATCAGACGTTTCCTCATCAGCTTGTTTCTATGCCCTGGGCTTATCAATAACCCTTTGGCTTGTGAGGCCGATCCTATGGGGTTAGATTGAATAACTCAAATTCATATTTTTTATGCTTTGGATAACCAACTGGAATACGAACATGGATCTGGCCAACCTCAATGCTTTTATCGCCATCGCCGAGTCCGGGAGCTTCTCCGGCGCCGGTGAACGCCTGCACCTGACGCAACCGGCGATCAGCAAACGCATCGCCGGGCTGGAGCAGCAACTGAATGTGCGGCTGTTCGACCGACTGGGCCGCGAAGTGGGTCTGACCGAGGCCGGCCGGGCCTTGCTGCCACGGGCTTATCAGATTCTCAACGTGCTCGATGACACGCGCCGCGCCCTGACCAACCTGACCGGCGAAGTGACCGGTCGTCTGACCCTGGCCACCAGTCACCACATCGGCCTGCACCGTTTGCCCCCCTTATTAAGGGAGTACACCCGCCGTTACCCACAGGTGGCGCTGGATATTCAGTTCCTCGATTCGGAAGTGGCCTACGAAGAAATTCTCCATGGCCGTGCAGAACTGGCGGTCATCACCCTGGCGCCGGAGCCGCACACACTGGTCAAGGCCACGCCGGTCTGGGATGACCCGCTGGATTTCGTAGTTGCACCGGAACACACACTGATCAGCAACGGCGCTGTCACATTGGCGGACATTGCCGGCCATCCGGCGGTTTTCCCCGGCGGCAACACCTTTACCCACCATATTGTCCAACGTCTGTTCGAGGCACAGGGGCTGACGCCGAACATCGCCATGAGCACTAACTACCTGGAAACCATCAAGATGATGGTGTCGATTGGCCTGGCGTGGAGCGTTTTGCCGCGCACCATGCTCGATGAACAGGTGGCGCGCATACCTTTGCCGGGCATACAGCTCAGTCGCCAGCTAGGCTATATCCTGCACACCGAACGGACGCTGTCGAATGCTGCACGGGCGTTTATGGCCCTGCTGGACGCTCAAATCGATCTGCCAGGGAATCACGGCTGACTTGTGCTACTCCTATAGAGCTGCCGTCCCTGTGCCTAATGCCCAAATCAGCTCAAGGCCCCTTAACAATGCCGAAATCTGTTGACCGTATTCCGCCGATGCCGCGTATTCAGGCCATTGATCCACGGCGTTCCGAGCAGAGCTGGGAGAGCGCGCCGCAATTGCTCGCGGCGCTCAATGGCGCCCGGCTCGGCGCCTGGTATTGGGACATCGAACGCGGGCAGATCAGTTGGTCGCGGGGCACTCAGGCCTTGTTCGGCTTCGATCCACGGCAGCCGTTGCCCGAAGACCTGGAATACCTCGACCTGCTGCCGCCGGAAGACCGGGCGAAAACCGTTCGCGCCTTCCACGCGGTAATAGCCGGCGCGCCGCTGGAACAGGCGATGCACCACCGCATCCGCTGGCCCGATGGCAGCCTGCACTGGCTGGAGATCAATGGCAGCCTGCTGCCGGACAAGCATGGCCGGCCCCGAATGATCGGGGTGATCCGTGAAATCACCCACCAGCGGCAACGGGAACAGGCCCTCAGCAGTTCGGAGAAACGTTTCGCCACACTGTTTCATCTGTGCCCGAACATGGTGCTGCTGACCCGCCAGGAAGACGGCCTGATCAGCGAGGCCAACCAGTATTTCGAAAGTCTGTTCGGCTGGCCGGTGCAAAGTGCGATCGGGCGCACCACCCTGGAATTGGGCCTGTGGGTGCATCCCGAGCAACGGGCGGAGCTGGTCAAGAAGACCAAGGCCAAGGGCGAACTGATCAGCATGGAAGTGCAGTTCCGCGCCAGCAATGGCCAAGTCCATGACGGCATTCTCAGTGCGCAAAAGGTCGAACTCGAAGGCCAGCCTTATCTGTTGAGCACGTTTCTCGACACCACCGAACGCAAAGCCGCCGAGCACGCGCTCAAGGACAGCCAGGAACGCCTCGATCTGGCGCTGGACTCTGCCCAGCTCGGCACCTGGGACTGGCACATTCCCAGCGGCATGCTCTATGGCTCGGCCCGGGCCGCGCAATTGCACGGGCTGGAGCCGATTCCGTTTCACGAATCTTTTGACGAGTTCTTCGAAGGCGTGCCCGGCGAGGAACGCGACAGCATGCGCGACGCCTACCGCAGCCTGCGCGAAGGTCCGGCGGGCAATTATCAGCTGACGTATCGCGTGCAACTGCCGGACGGCAGCTCACGTTATCTGGAAAGCCGCGCCCGCCTCTATCGCGATGAAAACGGCGCGCCGCTGCGCATGGCGGGCACCCTGCTGGACATCACCGATCAGGTCGAACGCGAACAACGGCTGGTGGCTTCAGAAGAGAAGTTCGCCACGCTGTTCCAGGTCAGCCCCGACCCGATTTGCGTGACCCGCCAGGAAACCGGGGAATTCATCGAGATCAACTCCAGTTTCACCCAGACTTTCGGCTGGAGCGCCACTGACGTCATCGGCCATACCGCCGAAGAAATCGGTCTGTGGGATGCCTCGGCGAAAAGCCTGCAGCGCATCGAACGGGTGATCCGCGAACAGGGCCTGAGCAATGTCGCGATCATCGTCCAGCACAAGGACGGTCAGTCGCTGACCTGTGTGATTTCCAGCCGCCAGATCAGCGTCGGCAACCAGCCGTGTATCGTCACCACGCTGCGCGACATCACCCAGCAACAGCGCTCGGAAGCGGCGCTCAAGGCCAGTGAAGAGAAGTTCGCCAAGGCGTTTCACTCCAGCCCCGACGCCATCACCATCACCGAACGAGACACCGGGCGTTATCTGGAGGTCAACGACGGCTTCTGTCGCCTGACCGGCTACCGTGCCGATGAAGTGGTCGGTAAGACCGTGTATCAGGTCGGCATCTGGGCCGAGGAAAAACAGCGCTCGGGGCTGCTCGCAGAGCTACAGATCAAGGGCCGCGTGCACCATCAGGAAATGCTCGGGCGCAACAAGCGCGGGGAATTGCTGACGGTGGAGGTTTCGGTCGAGCCGATCACGCTCAACGAAACCGCCTGCCTGCTGATGACCGCCCGGGACGTCAGCCTGCTGAAGAACGCCGAAGCGCAGATCCGTCATCTGGCCTACCACGACCCGCTGACCAACCTGCCCAACCGTGCGCTGCTGATGGATCGCCTGAGCCAGCAGATCGCCCTGCTCAAACGCCACAACCTGCGCGGCGCGCTGTTGTTTCTCGATCTGGATCACTTCAAGCACATCAACGACTCGCTCGGCCATCCGGTCGGCGATACGGTGCTGAAAATCATCACCGCGCGCCTCGAAGCCAGTGTGCGCATGGAAGACACCGTGGCTCGGCTCGGTGGCGATGAATTCGTGGTGTTGCTCAGCGGCCTGGAAGGCACCCGCAACGAAGTCAGCGGCCAGGTGCGTGAACTGGCCGACACCATTCGCGAATTGCTCTCGGAGCCGATGTTCCTCGACGGCCAGCGCCTGCAAGTGACGCCGAGCATTGGCGTCGCACTGATTCCCGATCACGGCTCGACCCCGACCGACCTGCTCAAGCGCGCGGACATTGCGTTGTACCGGGCCAAGGATTCCGGGCGCAACACCACGCAGATGTACCACAACACCATGCAGAAAGCGGCCAGCGAACGGCTGCGCATGGAGACCGATCTGCGCCTGGCGCTGTCCCGTGGCGAATTCAACGTGCATTTCCAGCCGCAAGTGGACGCCCGGGACAATCGCATCATCGGCGCCGAAGCGCTGGTGCGCTGGAATCACCCGGAACTCGGCGCACAATCACCCACCGAGTTCATCAAGGTCCTGGAGGACAGCGGGCTGATCCTCGAGGTCGGCACCTGGATCCTCGATGAGGCCTGCGATGCCTTCAAACAACTGATCGCCGAAGGCCTGATCGATCCTCTGGCGTTCAGCCTGTGCGTGAACATCAGCCCCCGGCAGTTCCGCCAGAACGACTTCGTCGAACGCATCGAACACAGCATGACCAGCCACGGCCTGCCCTGCTCGCTGCTGAAACTGGAAATCACCGAAGGCATCGTCATCCAGAATCTGGAAGACACCATCAGCAAGATGCGCCGCCTGAAAAAACTCGGCGTGAGCTTCGCCATGGACGACTTCGGCACTGGCTATTCATCACTGACCTATCTGAAACGCCTACCGGTGGACACGCTGAAGATCGATCAATCCTTCATCCGCGACGCCACCAGCGACCCCAACGACGCCGAGATCATTCGCGCCATCGTCGCCATGGCCCGCAGCCTGGAGCTGGAAGTGATCGCCGAAGGCGTGGAAACCCCGGAGCAACTGGAGTTCCTGCAAGGGCTGGGTTGCCATTTGTATCAGGGGTATCTGCACAGTCGGCCGGTGGCGCTGGAGGTGTTGAAAGGGTTGCTGGCTTGACCGGAACGCCTGCGGTTGCTGACCGCAGGCATTGACGTCAGGCCGGTAATTGCCAGGGTTGGCGGCAACCTGTAGGGTCGCGTTTTTTCGCGCCGTTTCGAGATCGATCATGCAGGATGCAACCCTCCCCCGCCCGGCCCTGCTGGGCATTGACCTTGGTACCACCAACAGTTTGATCGCCGTCTGGCAGGACGGTCAGGCCCGGTTGATCCCCAACGCCCTCGGCGAGGTACTCACGCCTTCCGTCGTCAGCCTCGATGAAGACGACAGCATTCTGGTCGGCAAAGCCGCCCGCGCACGCCTGACCACCCACCCGGAACGCACAGCGGCGGCGTTCAAGCGATTCATGGGCAGTGAAAAACGTCTGGAACTGGGTGGGCGCTCATTCAGCCCGGAAGAACTCTCGGCGCTGGTGATCGGTTCGCTCAAACAGGATGCCGAGGCCTTTCTCGGTCATCCGGTGTCTGAAGCGGTGATTTCCGTGCCGGCGTATTTCAGTGACGAGCAACGCAAACGCACGCTGTTCGCTGCCGAACTGGCAGGGCTGAAAGTCTCCCGACTGATCAACGAGCCGACCGCCGCCGCCATGGCCTACGGGCTGCATGAACAGAAATTCGAACGCACGCTGATCTTCGATCTGGGCGGCGGGACTTTCGATGTCACGGTGCTGGAATATGCGTTGCCGCTGATCGAGGTGCATGCGTCCACTGGTGACAACTTTCTGGGTGGCGAAGACTTTACCGAGGCCTTGCTGCAGGCGTGCCTCAGCGAATGGCAACTGACGCCCGCCATGATCGACGCGCAGGGCATGGCCAGCTTGAGCGATGCGCTGGAACAGCTCAAATGCAAACTCGGTGAAGGCACCCGGCACCTGAACTGGCGATATACCGACAGGACGTTCGAATGGTCGCTGGACGAAACCCGCGCGATAAAAATCTGGGAACCTCTTCTGGCCCGCTTGCGCGCACCGATCGAGCAAGCCCTGCGCGATGCCCGCCTCAAACCCCGAGACCTCGACAGCCTGGTGCTGGTGGGCGGCGCCACACGGATGCCGGCGGTGCAGCAAATGGTGGCCACGCTCTTCGGACGCCTGCCTTACCGACACCTCGATCCGGACACGATCGTCGCACTGGGTGCGGCGACGCAAGCGGCGTGCAAGGCACGGGACGGTGCAGTTGAAGAGTTGATTCTGACCGATGTCTGCCCTTACACCCTGGGGATTTCGACCAACCGTGGTGAAGGTATCAGTGGTGCTTTTTCGCCGATTATCGAGCGCAACACCGTTATTCCGACCTCACGGGTACAGCGCTACTCCACAACGTTTGCACAACAGACCGAGATCCGCATTGCGGTTTATCAGGGTGAGCGCCCGTGGGTGCGCGACAACATCTTCATCGATTCCTTTGATGTGCAGTTCAAGCCCAGCGAACACATTCAGAGCCTGGATGTACGCTTCAGCTATGACATCAATGGCCTGCTGGAAGTGGACGTCACCCTGCTCGACAGTGGCGAACGTCACAGCCACAGTATCGACCGCAGTCCGACCGGGCTCGACGAGCAGGCTCGGCAAGACAGCCGTGAACGACTTTCTACCCTGAAAGTCCACCCTCGCGATTCGCTGCCCAACCGCACATTGCTGGCACGCCTTGAACGCGCCTGGATGCAGAGCCTCGGCAATGAACGCGAACGCATTGCCGACTGGATGGACACCTTCAACGCCGTGCTCGGCGGCCAGCAACCCAGAGAGATTGCCAGCCATCGATCACAGCTCGAGAAGGCGCTCGATGAACTGCATCTCTAACCGTTGAGCCGACGCAGCGTAGCCTGCAAGCCGCCGGGCAGCATGTCTTCACCGGCGCTGTCCGGCGGCACACCATAACGGTTGGGCAGCTTGTCACCGGGAAACGCAAACAGCATCAACGGCAGAAACGGCAACACCGGCGACAGGCAGAGCAGGATCAACAACGTCGGGATGCCCCGCCCCATGTCATGCAAACGTCGCAGTATGGCCCCAAGCAAGAACACACCGCCCAGCAGCAATACGGCAATTGCGGACAACGGTGTGCCGCTGAGCAAAGCCGCCAGCGGCGTCACCAACAACGAGCCGAGCACCTGCCAGAAGAACGGCCCACGCGCCAGGCGAGTATTCAGGCGCCAGAAGGCCACAGGCGATGCCGGACGACTGTCGGCCCGGGCCAGCAGCAAGCGTTCCGACCACGACAACAATGCACTGAACGCCAGACGCAGACCGACCCCATGGTCCGGGTTGTCCTTGGCGCGCTGCATGCGCAGCAAAATTTTCTGTCGCGGCACCCCGGCGCTGCCGTAGCGCACCAACCCTTTGAGCGCATCGAGGGCCAGGTAAAAGGTCTCGCTGTGGATACCTTCATACTCCGTCAACGCCTGTGATGGCGGGTGCGTCGGCTCGCCCTTGATCAGACTGTGACGGAAACCGTCGAACCAGTCCTGTGAGTTGATGATCTCGGTTGTCCTTTCGAGCAAATAGCGGCGCTGCTGCGCATCCATCAATGGATCGTGATACAGCACACCGGTCAGCAGCATGCGTCCGAGCACGTCATCACTGAACGCACGCAGGTCGCTGTGCACACAATCATACAAGCGGTCATTGCTCAGTAATCGCACGCTGTCGAGTGCTTGCTGGACGCCCATCAATTGCCGGGCAAGAACGGCATGCACCGGGTCTTCGACCTGCAACCAGCCAAGCAAACCGTTGAGATCTCCCTGCTCGCGATAAAGACGCCGCAACAGCGGTTGCAACCGACTGGCTGGCTGGGCCGAATCGAACGGCAGGTGTTCCAGCGTCAGATCACCCGTCAAGCTCAGCCAGCGTTCCGGCTCGCTGAGCAATGCCAACAGATATAGGGTGCTGGCGTGCCATTGCCACACCGCTTCTCCCGAGCCGACAGGTGGCAATGCCACGCCTCGATCACTCAATTGGGTCAGCACACTCAGCACCGCCAGCTCGCCGGCCGTGTACGTGTCGCCCAAGGAGAACGCCTGCTCGATTCGCTCCAGCGCTACCGGGCTGTATGCTCGCAACCTGCGCAGCCATGCAAGGCAGACTTTGTGGCCGCTGCCTTTCTCCAGCGCTTCGGGCAGGTGCGTTTGCTGTGAACCCTCATCGATAAACGCGCCCATCGTCAGCGGGATCGGCCCATGACTCAACCAACGCAAATGCTGTCGGGCTTGAGACCTGAACCCGCTCAGAACCAGTTCTTCAAGTGCATCGATGGCCGGAGGCTGATCGACCAACTGTTGTAACAGTTGCACATCGCCTCGATGCAGAGCCCAGGCGTGTCGATAAAGCTGCTGCAGTCGAACATCGTCGTGCGCGCCCAACAGCAACGCGAGCAAAGGCAATTCGTCGTCGGCCATCCGCCAGTTCAAAAACGCCTTGGCCAGGCCCTGAGCCTGGTCCGGGCCAATGCCCATCCAGCGAGCCAGGGTTTCGGGCCGGAGCGATGGACTGCCGTAGGCTTGAGTGGCATCCCCCAGATCAAAGGCCCAATCGCGAAAATCACCGAGACGGTCGAAGGCCTGAATCAACAAAGGAAGAAAATCCGGCTGACGCCTGGCGCACAAGCCCAACAACTCGCTCTCGGCCTTCGGGTGCCGGTGTTCCTGCCAGAGTTGCACCCAGCACGCAAATGCCTCGTCCTCCAGCCCCAGCAGGCTGTTCTGACAGGCCAGCAGGTACAGCGAATCCACGTCATTCGGCGTTTCACGCTGTAGCTCGACGCAGAACTGCCGCAGCCCCTCGCCCCCAATGCCAGCCTGAGTGAACTGCACGACCAGACGCTTGATCGACGCCGTGTGATCCGGCAATGGCAGGCAGGTGTGCCGACTGACAAAGCGGTCGAACTCCTGCAGCGAGCGCTGATTGAAGATCATATCCAGGGTGTGCAAATACCAAAGGCTTTCGGTCTGCGCAGCGGCGGACCAATCCCCCATCAACGCCATATCGAACGGGTCGGGCTTATTGATCTGATCGAGAAAGTCTTCCGCCTGCCGAGCCTGCTCGAAGCCCAGCGACATCAACTGATGCTGCCAGCCCATGTGGTCAACGAGTACGCTGGCGCAACGATGCGACAACAGATCGGCGTTGAACATCTGGCCAAACAGCGCCCAGCGCAGGTCGTCGAGCACGCCGAGCGGCAGTTGATCCAGGGTTTTGACAAAGCTCTGCCAGGCCTGCGGATCAAAACGCTGCGCCGGGTCGTTCAACAGATTGTCAAAGTCGGCAAGGGCCTGAGGCACTTCCGAAACCACGGTTTCAGACACTTCAAGTGCTTCTTCGCGAGCAAAGCGAATCGCACTTTCGTATGCCTGACGCAGTGCCTGGAATCCTTCAGGGTCGGATTCCGGATGATGTTCCGGCAGCCGTGCGCGGTACGCATCTCGAATCAACGATTCATCGTCGGTGGGTTCGATACCCAAACGTATCCAGCAACTCATGACCAGTCGAACTCCTCAAGAGATTCCGGACGCTGGGGCAAGTCGAGCTCCAGATGCCAAGGCAGGTTGTTCAGAAAAACCGGCATGTTCTGCGCAAGCCCACGGGCCACTTGCACGCTGTTCGATTGCTCGCCCTGCCGATCCAGCTCGAAAGCAAAGGTGTCATCACCTTTGCTTTCACATCCCCAGAACCCGCGACCGAAAAGGAATCCGTTGAAATACGATTTCCAGCTGCTGTAGTGATACTGGGCCCTGACCGCCAACCGCCCGTGCAACCAGGCGCTTTCAGTCGGATCAATCCACTGGTTGCGCACCGCGCAGCGCAGCAGAAACCCCATGCGACCATAGTCCCAGGCCAGAATGCCGCCAGGCCCGCAGTCACCAAAGGTGCGACTGGCAAAATCGTGCAGAACGCGCTCACGCGGCTCGAGGGTATCCATCAATGCGTGCCATTCGCCGGGCAGACAACGCTGCCAGGCCTGATAGGCACCATTGAGATGTCTGGCATGACCGTTGTCGGTCATGCGTTTGAACATGCTCAATAATTGCGGGCGGTCATTGATTCCCCAGCTGCATTGCAAGTCGATGAATTGCGGATCGGCGTAAAACGCTGGCTCGTCGTATTCGGCGCGAGGATTGAGCGCCACCATCGGCGCAGAGAGGGCGCACAGCCAGCGCTGTTGAATATCGTCCATGAAAAAGGCTCCAGGCCGACCGGTAAGGATGGGGGTCGGCAAAACTGCGGCGGATTGTAGAGAAACCGTCGCTGGCGGCAAAGCCGAACTGCAGTTTTCCTGCGCCCACAAAAAAGGCCCCGACGTATCGGGGCCTTCATTCAGCGGCTTATCGCCCGTTCAGACGACTTGTTTCTGCAAGTGAATCAGTGTTGCAGCGCCGGCTTTTGCGTCCCGTTGATCGGGATGCGTTTGGCTTTCGCTTCTTCCGGGATCACACGCAGCAGATCGATGCTCAGCAGGCCGTTGCTCAGGCCGGCGGCCTTGATCTCGATGTGATCGGCCAGGCGGAAGGACAGCTTGAATGCACGCTGGGCAATGCCCTGGTGCAGGAAAGTGACGCCTTCGTTCGCGTCACGCTTGCCGCCACTGATGGTCAGCACGCCTTTCTCGACTTGCAGTTCCAGGTCTTCTTCCTGGAAACCGGCCGCCGCCACGACGATGCGGTATTGATCGTCACCGTGTTTTTCGACGTTGTAAGGCGGATAGCTGCTGCCTGGCTCGTTGCGCAGGGCGGTTTCGAACAGGTCGTTGAAACGGTCGAAGCCTACCGAGGAACGGAACAGTGGCGCGAGGGAAAATGCAGTACTCATGGTTCAAATCTCCTGAAAATAATCAGCAAGGTTTTTGTCTCCGCGACCCGAATTCGGCATCGCGTAACCCTTAGATAGGGACCTGCGTTTTGTTTTCAAGAGATTGTTCGGAGATTTTTTCAGGCGGCTTCGGCGACCGGCAAGCCCAGCAAACGCGAGACGTGGTCCGGCTCGGTTTCTCGGCGCAACACGGTGAACAGCTCGGTAGCCTCAGGATAATTGCGGGTCAGCATCGCCAGCCATTGCTTCAAGCGGCCCGGGGATTGGCGCGCTGTCATCTGCGCCTTGGCTTGCAGCCAGAAGTCCTGGATCAGCGGCAGCAGCTCGGCCCAGGTCATCTCGACGACTTCCTCGCCGGCACGGGCGGCAGCGATCTGACGGGCCAGATCCGGACGCGAAACCAGGCCGCGACCGAGCATGATGTCCTCGACGCCGCTGATTTCCCGGCAGCGGCGCCAGTCTTCGACGCTCCAGATGTCACCGTTGGCGAACACCGGCACCTTGACCACGTCCTGCACGCGCGGAATCCACTCCCAATGAGCCGGTGGCTTGTAGCCGTCCATCTTGGTCCGGGCGTGAACCACAATATGCTCGGCGCCGCCTTCGGCCAGCGCCGTGGCGCAGACCAGCGAGCCGTCCGGGCTATCGAAACCGAGGCGCATCTTGGCGGTAACCGGAATATGTGCCGGCACGGCACGCCGCACGTGTTCGACGATCTGGTTGAGCAGCTCCGGCTCCTTGAGCAGCACCGCACCGCCACGAGACTTGTTGACGGTCTTGGCCGGGCAGCCGAAGTTCAGATCAATCACTTCAGAGCCCAGTTCGCAGGCCAGCGCAGCGTTTTCCGCCAGGCACACCGGATCGGAACCCAGTAATTGCACGCGCAACGGTACGCCGGAAGCTGTGCGGGCACCGTTGAGCAATTCAGGGCCGAACTTGTGGAAATAGGCCGGAGTCAGCAACTGGTCGTTGACCCGGATGAACTCGGTCACGCACCAGTCGATACCGCCGACACGGGTCAGGACATCGCGCAGGATGTCATCGACCAACCCTTCCATCGGCGCCAGAGCAATTTGCATGGGAAACACACACTCAAGGAAAAACGTGCGGCAGTTTACTGGGTTTCGCGGGTTAAACCCATGTCCGCTGTCTGGATGGCCGGGCCGTAGCCTTCGATGAACTCGGCGGGCATGCGCTTGGGCCTGCCGGTGGACAGCTCGATGCAGACAAAGGTGGTCTGGGCACGCAGCAGCGTGGTGTTGTCGCTGGGGCGAATCAGCTGGAAGTGACGGGTCATTTTCAGGCGCTGATCCCAATCGACGATCCAGGTCGCCAATTGCAGTTCATCACCTTCGTAGGCGGCCGCCAGGTAGTCGATTTCGTGCCGCACCACCGCCATCGCCCGATCCAGACGACGGTACTCGACCAGATCCAGACCCAGCCGCTGCGAGTGGCGCCAGGCGCAACGTTCGAGCCAGGAGACGTACACCGCGTTGTTCGCGT